>NZ_JBITZX010000006.1:0-493343 GCF_044547145.1 Streptomyces sp. NPDC052773
AAGCTAAGCCTTACAGCGCCGATGGTACTGCAGGGGGGACCCTGTGGGAGAGTAGGACGCCGCCGAACAATTATTGAGAAAAGCCCCGTGCCATTCGGCACGGGGCTTTTCTGCGTTTAGGGTCTATCGCATGCGCTATGACTTGGTCATCTTCGACAACGACGGTGTGCTCGTCGACAGTGAGCCGATTTCCAACCGGCTTCTGGCGGCCTATCTCACCGAGCTGGGGCACCCGACGACGTACGAGGACTCCATACGGGACTACATGGGGTCCGCGATGCACCGGATTCATGATCTGATCCTGGAGCGGACCGGGCAGCGGCTGCCGGCGGACTTCGACGACGTCTTTCACACCCGGGTGTTCGCCGCCTTCGAGCGGGAGCTGAAGGCGGTGAGCGGGGTCGCCGAGGTGCTGGAGAAGCTGGCCGCGGACGGGGTGCCGTACTGTGTGGCCTCCTCGGGGAGCCATGAGCGGATCCGGGTCGGGCATCGGGTGGCAGGGCTGGAGCGGTGGTTCGACGACGGGCGGATCTTCAGTTCGCAGGACGTCGGGCGGGGGAAGCCGGCGCCGGATCTGTTTCTTCACGCGGCCGAGCGGATGGGGGTCGCGCCGGAGCGGTGTGTGGTCGTCGAGGACAGTCCGCTGGGGGTCCAGGCGGCCGTGGCCGCGGGGATGGACGTCTACGGGTTCACCGCCATGACGCCGGCCGCGAAGCTCGCGGGGGCGACCGGGTTGTTCTCCGACATGGGGGAGCTGGTCGGGCTGCTCGGCTGAGGTCGAGGTCAACTAGCTGAAGGAAATTCATCTTTGGCTGATATACCCAGCCGTACGCCTGAGCCCTACGCTCGCCGCCATGACGGATGGGCTGCGGCGCGGCAGGGCTTCGTTGGCGTTCGGATTCTTCGCTCAGGGGGTCGCCTTCGCGTTGCTCGTGACGCGGATTCCGGCGATTCAGGACCGGTACGGGGTCTCGGACGCGCTGCTGCCGGCGTTCCTGGCGGCCGTGCCGGTGCTGGCCGGGGCCGGGAGTGCGGCGACCGAGTGGCTGGTGCGGCGCGTACCGGTCAGTGCGGTGCTGCGGTGGTCCCAGCCCGTCGTGCTCCTGGCGCTGCTCGGGGTGGGGGCGGGGGAGCGGCTGGCGGAGCTGGCCGTGGCGCTCGGGGTGTTCGGGCTGGCCGTGGGGGCGCTGGACGCGTCGATGAACATGCTCGGGGTGAGTCTGCAGCGGTCGTACGGGCGGAGCATCATGCTCGGGTTTCACGCCGCGTACAGCCTGGGCGGGATTCTCGGTGCCTCGCTCGCGTGGGTGGGGGCGCACTGGGAACTGGCGCTGGTCGTGTCGTATCTGCCGGTCGTGGGGGTGTTGTTGCCGCTGTGTCTGGTGGGGAGTCGGTGGTACGTCGACGGGAGGCGGGCGCCGGTCGGCGGGGAGGGGGACGGGGGCGGCGGTGTCGTGTTCAAGGCGCTGTTGCCGTTGTGTCTGGTGATGACCTTCGCGTACATCGGGGACTCGACCGTGGCCAACTGGAGTGCGAAGTACCTCCAGGACGTGCTGGGGAGTTCCGAGCAGGTGGCGACGGTTCCGTACAACGTCTACATGGTGACCACGCTGCTGGGACGGGCCGTCGGGGACTTCGGGGTGCGGCGGTTCGGGGCCGTGGCGGTGGTGCGGGGTGGGGCGCTGGTGGCGGCGGCCGGTTTCGCGGTGGTGGCCGGGGCGCCCGGGGCGTGGGTGGGGATGCTCGGGTTCACGCTGCTGGGGCTGGGGTTGTGTGTGCTGGTGCCGCAGACGTTCGCGGCGGCGGGGCGGTTGTTCCCGGGGGCGTCGGATGCGGCGGTCGCGCGGTTGAATGTATTCAACTATGTGGGGTTTTTGATCGGTTCGCCGTTGGTGGGGGCGTTGGGGGACGCGTGGAGTTATCGCGGGGCGATGCTTGTGCCGATGGTGTTGGTCCTGGTGACGCTGGTGTACGCCCGGTCGTTCGCCGCTCAACCGGACCGATACGGTGGCGGGCATGAGCGGCCGCGCACAGCTGATGTGGGACGAGGCAGTAACGGGGTATGACTTCGGGCCGGGGCATCCGATGGATCCGGTCCGGCTGGCCCTGACCCGGCGACTGGTCTCGGCGTTCGGACTCGACCGTGAGATGGAGGTCGTGGGCGCCAAGCCGGCCGGGGAGTCGACGCTGCGGCTCGTCCATCGCGAGGACTACATCGAGGCGGTGAAGGCGGCTTCGGCGGATCCCCGGGCGGCGGACGGGGCGTACGGGATCGGGACGCTGGACGATCCGGCGTTCGCCGGGATGCACGAGGTGTCGTCGCTGATCGCCGGGTTGTCCGTGGGGGCGGCGGAGGCGGTGTGGCGGGGGGACGCGCTGCACGCGGTGAACTTCGCGGGCGGGCTGCACCACGCGATGCCGGGCGGGGCGGCGGGGTTCTGCATCTACAACGACGCGTCGCTGGCGATCGCGCGGTTGCTGGAGCTGGGGGCCGAGCGGGTCGCGTACGTGGATGTCGACGTGCATCACGGGGACGGGGTGCAGGCGGCGTTCTGGGAGGATCCGCGGGTTCTGACGATCTCGCTGCACGAGCATCCGCGGACGTTGTTCCCGCAGACCGGGTGGCCGGAGGAGACCGGGGGCGGAGTCGGGGAGGGGTCCGCGGTGAATGTGGCGTTGCCGGCGGGCACCGGGGACGCGGGGTGGCTGCGGGCGTTTCACGCGGTGGTGCCGGAGCTGATCGCGGATTTCCGGCCGCAGGTGCTGGTGACGCAGCACGGGGCGGATACGCACTTCGAGGATCCGCTGGCGCATCTGGCGGTGTCGTTGGACGCGCAGCGGGCGGTGCAGATGGTGTGCCACGGGCTGGCGCACGAGTACGCCGAGGGGCGGTGGGTCGCGCTGGGCGGGGGCGGGTACGCCGTGACGGACGTGGTGCCGCGGTCGTGGACGCATCTGGTGGGGATCGCGGCGGGGCGGGAGATCGCGCCGGAGACGGTGATTCCCGAGGGGTGGCGGCAGGAGGTGTTCGCGCGGACCCGGGAGCTGGGGCCGGTGCGGATGACCGATGGGCGGTGGCCGGTGTCCTTCCGGGGGTGGGAGGACGGGTACGACCCTGCGGATCGGTTGGACCAGGCGGTGCTGGCGGTGCGGCGGGCGGTGTTTCCGTTGCGGGGGTTGTTGGCGTAGGCGTAGGCGTACGGGTTGGGGTTGCGGGGCGCCCGGTGTGAGGACGCCTTTGGCGGGCGAGCGGGAGCGCGCCGCCGCCCGCGCGGCCCAGCCCTGCGGCCGGAGCGCGCGGCTCCCGCCACCAGGCCCCCTCGCGGAGCCCCCGCGGCTCCCGCGGTCAGGCCTCGCGGGCGGAGCCCAGCCGCCCCCGCGGGCAGCCGTCGACCAGTTACGCCAACCGCGCGGTGCTCCCTGGTTTTGCGGGCGGAGGAACGCTTCGTCCGGCAGCATCGGTGCATGGTGAGTGCCGGGGTTCTGCGGGAGCATCTGGTGGCGGCCGGGCTGGCCGGGCGGGTGGCCACGGGGCGCGAGGAGAGTCTGCGGAGTTATCGGTTGTTCGCGGCTCGGGACCCCCGGGTGCTGATCGGGGTTGATCCGGTGGGGGCATGGCGTGTGCCGGATTTGGTGGGGTTGATGGCTGAAAGGTGTGGCGTTTCTGGAGACATGAGGTGCGTTTCGGGTCCGGATCTGATCGATCCGGAGCTGACGCTTGCCGGGCTGGACGCCTTCGCGGAGCGGCTCGGGGCCGCGGCGCGCCGGCGGGCGCCGGTGCTCCTCGGGACCGGGCACCCGCATCGGCTCCTCGGGTTCTACGCCGCTTTGGCGGACGCCCTGTCGACGGCGGGATGTGCTGTCCTCACCCCGGCGAAGGGTCGCTGTGTCGACATATTGACCCGGTTCGGTCTACGCACGCACAACCTCGACTACGTACGAGGAGTCGCGCTGGTGCGGGAACCCGGCGCCTCCGGCCGCGGTTGTGCGACCGGCGCGCACACCCACTCCCCGCTCCCGGTTCGTACCGCTCTGGCCGCCGCCGCGGAGGCCGGCGGGCCCCTTCCGGAGCTGGTGATCGGGGACCACGGATGGGTCTGCGGAGCAGGTCAGCTGGGGTTTGAGGCCATTGGGCTGGCTGACACCGACGACCCCGCGCTCTTCGTGGGGCAGGCCGAGGGGTGCGTGGCCGTCGTCGTTCCGGTCGATGACGCTGTGCGGTCTGATTACTACCGGCCGCTTACCCGCTACGTACTCAATCGAGCGTGTCTGTCACAGTAGGCCGCCGATGGGTGCACCTCTTCCCCACTTGCATCACCCGCCCCTAGTCTGGGGAGTGAGCACGCAGCGACGAAGAGTCACCGGAAGGGGAAGCCGGTGGCCGTCGAGTGCGGAAGGTTCAGGTGTGTCATGGCAGCTGGCGAGAGGCCTCTGAGCGAGGTTCAGTTCCTTACCGTGGCGGAGGTCGCCGCGGTGATGCGAGTGTCGAAGATGACCGTGTACCGGCTGGTGCACAGCGGTCATCTGCCCGCGATCCGGGTCGGGAGGTCTTTCCGGGTCCCGGAGAACGCGGTTCACGAGTACCTTCGCGACAGCTACGTGGGGGTGGAATCCGCCTGACGACGGTCCGGGGGGATCAGCACAGGGCAATTTTCGATCTCCCCGGTCACCCCGATTACGACCTCAGCGCTCGGTTGGGTAGGCTAGCCCCTCGTAGGTCGTGTGGGCCCATGGCGCCCAAACACCGAGTGATGAGAAGTGAGCGAGGGTAGTCGTGGGCTCTGTTATCAAGAAGCGGCGCAAGCGGATGGCCAAGAAGAAGCACCGCAAGCTGCTCAAGCGCACGCGCGTTCAGCGTCGTAACAAGAAGTAAGGCGACGCATCGGCAACGCGCGCAGGCGTGTGTCTGTGGCCCCCCACCGGGTTCGGTGGGGGGCCGCATGCGTTTCCCGCCGGGTCCGGTCGGGGGCCGCATGCGTTCGTCGCGCGTTTTCCGTCATGTCACGCGTCAGGCGGTCGTCACAGGGCGACACCGACCCGCTAAGTTGGCCGCGAGAGGGGAACGCGGCAGGGTACGGGCAGGGACGCAGAGGACGTACGGCTGTACGAAGGAAGGCGCTGATCTTGGGCAAGGTCGTGCTCGTCACCGGAGTGGCCCGCCAGCTGGCCGGCCGGTTCGTACGGCGCATCCAGCGTGATCCGGAGGTGGACCGGGTCGTCGCCGTGGACGCGGTGCCGCCCGAGCACCATCTGGGCGGGGCCGACTTCGTCCAGGCGGACATCCGGCAGCCCGGGATCGCCCGGGTGGTCGCGGAGTCGGGCGCCGACACCGTGGTGCACATGGACGTCACCGGCACCGCGCTGGGCGGCGGCAGCCGGGCCACGGTCAAGGAGACCAACGTCATCGGGACGATGCAGCTGCTCGGTGCCTGCCAGAAGTCGCCGACGGTGCGGCGGCTGGTGGTGAAGTCGAGCACGAACGTCTACGGGTCGGCCCCGCGCGATCCGGCCGTGTTCAGCGAGACCACCCCGCCGAAGTCGCTGCCCAGCGGGGGCTTCGCCAAGGACACGGTCGAGGTCGAGGGGTACGTCCGGGGGTTCGCCCGGCGGCGGCCGGACGTCGCCGTGTGCGTGCTGCGGTTCGCGAACATCCTGGGCCCGTGCGCCGACTCGCCGCTCGCCTCCTACTTCGCGCTGCCCGTGCTGCCGACCGTGTTCGGCTACGACCCACGCCTGCAGTTCGTGCACGAGGACGACGTGATCGAGGTGCTGCGGCTGGCCTCGCACGAGCCGGCCCGGGGCACCCTGAACAGCGGCACCTTCAACATCGCCGGGGACGGAGTGCTGCTGCTGTCCCAGTGCTCGCGGCGGCTCGGGCGGCCCACGATGCCGCTGCTGCTGCCCGCGGTGACCTGGGCCGGTTCGCTGGTGCGGACCTTGGGCATGACGGACTTCTCGCCGGAGCAGATCCGGCTGCTCACCCACGGCCGGGTGGTGGACACCACCCAGATGCGCGAGACGCTGGGCTTCCGGCCGCGGTACACCACCGCCGAGACCTTCGCGGAGTTCGCCCGCGGCCACGGCCCCGGTCTGCTGCCGCCGGAGGCGCTGGCGGGCGCCGTCGACCGGCTCGCCGCCGCGCTGCCCGCCGAGCCGGGCCCGCCCCGCTCGCCGGGCCACTCCCCGAGCCAGTCCCCGACGCAGAGCGCCAACTGAGGAGCGCAGCAACGATGGCGGATGCCAAGGTCATTCCCTTCGACGACGACCGGTCCCGCGGGGGCGCCGTACAGCGGCCGTCGCGGCGGCGGGGCGCGGCCGGCCGGCGTGGGGGCGGGGAGCCGGCACGGGCGCGCGAGGCGGCCGGCCGCGAGACCGGCGAGCTCGGTGAGGTGCAGCCGCTGCCCACGCGGGCCGCGGCGCCCGAGGACGCGCCCGTGACCGGCGCGGAGCAGCCGCCGGGGCCCGGGGAGGCCGCGGGTGCTCTGGAGCGGCGGATCGCGGGCGGGCTGGCGTTTCTGCGCCGCCGGCTGACCGGGGACTACGAGGTCGACGACTTCGGCTACGACGAGGAGCTGACCGACCAGGTCCTGATGTCGCTGCTGCGGCCGGTGTACGAGAAGTACTTCCGGGTCGAGGTGAAGGGCGTCGAGAACATCCCGGCGGAGGGCGGGGCGCTGATCGTCGCGAACCACTCCGGGACGCTGCCGCTGGACGGTCTGATGATGCAGGTCGCCGTGCACGACCAGCACCCGGCGGGGCGGCATCTGCGGCTGCTCGCCGCGGACCTGGTGTTCGTGCTGCCGGTGGTCAACGAGCTGGCCCGCAAGCTGGGGCACACCCTGGCGTGCACGGAGGACGCCGAGCGGCTGCTGTCGCAGGGCGAGCTGGTCGGGGTGATGCCGGAGGGCTTCAAGGGCATCGGCAAGCCCTTCAGCGAGCGCTACAAGCTCCAGCGGTTCGGCCGGGGCGGTTTCGTCTCGACGGCGCTGCGGCAGGGCGCTCCGATCATCCCCTGCTCGATCGTCGGGGCGGAGGAGATCTACCCGATGATCGGCAACGCCAAGACCCTGGCGCGGCTGCTGGGCTTCCCGTACTTCCCGATCACGCCGACCTTCCC
This sequence comes from Streptomyces sp. NPDC052773, assembly GCF_044547145.1. Taxonomy (NCBI): domain Bacteria; kingdom Bacillati; phylum Actinomycetota; class Actinomycetes; order Kitasatosporales; family Streptomycetaceae; genus Streptomyces; species Streptomyces sp. NPDC052773. The sequence goes on from NZ_JBITZX010000006.1 coordinate 7,118, forward strand.
GTGGCTGGGCCCGCTGGGCGCGATCCCGCTGCCGACGAAGTGGACGATCCAGTTCGGGGAGCCGATCCCCACGGACGGTTATCCGCCGGAGGCGGCGGAGGACCCGATGCTGATGTTCAACCTGACGGACCAGGTGCGGGAGCAGATCCAGCACACGCTGTACAAGCTGCTGGTGCAGCGGCGGTCGGTCTTCTTCTGATCTTGCTGGTACGACGACGGGGGCGCCCTGGTGGGAGGGGGCGCCCCCGTCGTCGTACGGCCCTGCGTGGGGTCGTTACTCCGCGTCCTCGGCCTCGACTCCCAGGCCGGGCAGCAGGCCGGGGAGGAGGGGCGGGACCGTGACGTCGGGCTCGGGGGCCGGCGCCTTGGTCTCGGACGGGGAGGCCGTGCCGGTGTTCTCCGGCGGGTCGAGCAGGCCGCCGGTGTTGCCGCCGAGCAGGCCGTCGCTGTCGCTGCCGGAGTCCGCCGACTGGCTGGGCCGCCCGGCGCTGCCGGACTGGCCGGTGTCGGCGCTGCCGCTGCCGGTGCTGGGCACCGAGGAGTGGCCGGTGCCGGAGGAACCGGTGGACTCGTCGGCGTCCGGGCGCCGCTGTCCGCCGCTCGTGGTGCCGCCCGGGGCGGGGGGCTGGGGGAGCAGGGACTGGAGCGGGGCGACCTCTTGGTCTATGGCGTCGAAGACCGACGACACCTGCTCACTGACGTCGCCCAGCTGGAGCGGCAGTCTCTCGCGCAGGGCGCCCCAGGCCTCGCGGTGCGAGCGGGAGAACGCGGAGAGCGCCTGGATGGGGGCCAGCGAGTCGGGGTCGCGCTCGAAGGCCGCGCTGAGCAGCCGGTGGCCCTCCGAGGCGTCGTGGCGCATGCCGGACAGGGCGCGGCGGATCTCGCCGAGGGACTCGTGGTCGAGGTGGCCGCCGCGGCCGCGCTCGAGCAGTCGGCGGGCTTCGCTCAGGCGGGTGGAGGCCTGGTCGAGATACATCCGGCCGCGCTCGTCGTCCTCGTCGGCGAGGCCCAGTTTGAAGTCCTCGATGCCGCGTTTGAGGCCGTAGAGCGAGTCACCGGGCAGGGCGTCCGAGCTGGCAGCGGCGACTCCGCCGAAGGCCCCGGCGGCCACTCCGACACTGAGGCCGCCGGCGGTGAGGCCCTTGGCCAGCCGGGTGCGCGGCCGGAACTTTCCCAGTGGGGTCGCCCGGTGTGCGCCACGGGTGCGACGCTGTTCGGGCACCGATGGGTCCGCCTCGCCGCCCTCCTGCAGCATGGCCTCCATCGCGGCCACCAACTGGGCCCGCTGGACGACCTTGACCTCGGGGTCCAGCTCCGGTTTGGGTAGCTCGCCGAGACCGGTCGCGAGGGCCAACAGGCGGCTCTGTTCGGTGGGTTCCGCGGCATCCGGTGCCGATGCCTCGGACTGCTCGTCCGCCGTGTCACGGTCGGACTGCTCCTCCAGAGCCTGGGCGAAGGCGTTCGCCCGCCGGTGCGCCGATACGTTCGCGATCACTGGCGGCACCTCCTCTCGTCATGACGGTCGACTCCCCAGGGGGTCCTGAGGGTTGCACACCACGGCCGGATCCACACGAACGAGCGAGCGAAGACGGCCGGGGAGTGACCACAGGGAGCCTGCACCCCGCACAACGAGCGGCGCGGTACTTGGGTTACGGACGGCGGATGAGCGGACCGCGAAGTCAACGTGCTTTCACCGACGGTGAGTTGGCGGCAGCGCAGAGTGCGCGCCTGCGGGGTGCCGCGGCGGCGCGCTCAGCGGGCGTCGTCCGGGAGGAGCCGGGCGAGGGTGCGGACGGCCCGGTACTGGAGGGTCTTGATGGCGCCCTCGTTCTTGCCCATGACACGGGCGGTCTCGGCGACCGAGAGGCCCTGGAGGAAGCGGAGCGTCACGCACTCCTGCTGCTGGGGGTTGAGCCGCCGTACGGCGTCGAGGAGGGCGGCGTTGGAGAGGGACTCGAGGACGGACTCCTCGGGGGAGCGCTCGACCTCGTTGGCGTCGAGCATTTCGCCGGTGGTCACCTCGAGGCGGAAACGGCTCGACTTGAAGTGGTCGGCGACCAGGTTGCGGGCAATGGTGACCAGCCAGGCGCCGAAGTCGCGGCCCTGCCAGGTGAAGGTGCCGATGCGGCGCAGGGCGCGCAGAAAGGTCTCGCTCGTGAGGTCCTCGGCGGTGGCCTTGCCTCCCACTCGGTAATAGATGTACCGGTAGACGGTGTCGCTGTACTGGTCGTAGAGGCGGCCGAAGGCTTCGGCCTCGCCGGCCTGGGCGCGCTCCACGAGGTCCATCATCCGGGCGCTGTCGCTGTCGGCGGCCGGGCGGCGCGCGGTGGCGGCGCCGGTGTTACGTCCTCGTCTGCCGACCGCGGCGCCGCCGTCGGCCAGTGCGTAGCACGGGCCTGCGGGCGCGGCGGAGGCGAAGGCGGGGACGGCGTACGCGGTGGGGACGAAGTCGCGCAACAGTTGGTGGACCGTTGCGCGCAGCGTAGCCAGGCCCGAGGCGTCAACCCCGACGTGTGGGTACACGAGACTCCCAGAGGCAGAGCTTCCATCACGTGCAGTGCGGAACCTTTCACCCGTCGTAGCGACGGAGGGGTACCGGTTTGCGTCTGAGGAGAATAACGCTTCGTGCAGGCGCTGCTACACCCAGTTGCTCAAATCATCGATTACGTCGCTTCTGTAGCCGATTGACGCCTCATCAAGTTCCGGATAATGACAAGTTGTTGATCGGAAAGGTTCGGGTTCCGGGTGGGTCCGAGGCATGTTGTGGCCGGGTGCGGGCAGGCGTGACTGGCCGGGCGTCCGGGTGGGTACGACTGGTGGATTGGCCGCGCGTTCCGGCGTGTCGGGTGGGGTCAGCGGCGGCGGCGGTGCATGGCGATGGCCGCGGCCGTGCCGCCCGCGACCGCGCCGACGCCCGCGGCGGCCGGGATGCCGACCTTGGCGGCCTTGCGGCCGGTGCGGTAGTCGCGCAGGCGCCAGTCCATCCGGCGGGCGTGCTTGCGCAGCTTGCTGTCCGGGTTGATCGCGTAGGGGTGGCCGACCAGCGACAGCATGGGGATGTCGTTGTGCGAGTCGGAGTACGCGGCGCAGCGGGACAGGTCCAGGCCCTCCGCGGCGGCCAGGGCGCGGACCGCCTCGGCCTTCGCGGGGCCGTGCAGGGGCTCGCCGACGAGCTTGCCGGTGTAGACGCCGTCGACGGACTCCGCGACCGTGCCCAGCGCGCCGGTCAGACCGAGGCGGCGGGCGATCACCTGGGCGATCTCCACGGGCGCGGCCGTCACCAGCCACACTCGCTGGCCGGCGTCCAGGTGGGCCTGGGCCAGCGCCCGGGTGCCCGGCCAGATCCGCTCGGCCATGTACTCGTCGTAGATCTCCTCGCCGATCGAGCGGAGTTCCGCGACGCGGTGGCCTTTCACGATGGACAGCGCCGAGTCGCGGGCGTCCTGCATGTGCTCGGGGTCCTCGACGCCGGCCAGCCGGAACCAGGCCTGCTGCCAGGCGAACCGGGCCAGGTCGCGGGTCTCGAAGAACTTGCGCTTGTACAGGCCCCGCCCGAAGTGGAACAGGGCGGCGCCCTGCATCACGGTGTTGTCCAGGTCGAAGAAGGCGGCGGCCTTCTCGTCGCCGGGCACCGGGAACTGCGGTTCCCCGCCGGAGGCCCCGGCGGGCTCCGCGGACTTGCGCGCGGCCTCAGCCGAGGCCTCGCCTGCCAATACGCTGCGCGCCGTGGCGGAGCGCCTACGGCGGGTGAGCCATCCGAGAGCGGCCATGGCGTGAGCATAGCCAGTTTGTTCGGAGGTTCTGTCCGGCCGGGGCGGGAGGCCGGTGAACTCTGTGCGACCGGGCCGTCGCGCGGGCCGGGGGGCGGGAGAATGGCCGGTATGAGTCCCATCTTCCGGCGCAGGCCCGCGACCGCTCCCGAGGACCGTCTCGTCACGCTCATCCGCAAACCCGGCTGCCATCTGTGTGATGACGCACAGATCGTCATCGAGCGGGTCTGCGGGGAACTGGGCGTCCCCTGGGAGCAGAAGGACATCACACAGGACGCTGACCTGCACGATCGCTACTGGGAGCAGATCCCGGTCGTGCTCGTCGACGGGGAGCAGCACACCTTCTGGCGCGTGAACGAGGAACGGCTCCGCAAGGCGCTCACGGCTTAGGATCGATGGCTGTCAGGGTCTCGGGGGCGTGGATCGTGAGGAAGGTAATCGGTCGTGACCCCCGTCACGTTGGCCGGGCAAATCGGACACCATCTTTGTGCACGCGTTCACAAAGACATAGCCTGCTGTCGACGGGGCGGTCTGGGGACGTATGACCGCCTGCAGCCCCGCTCTACCCGCAGGAGCACCGTGGCAACTGGCCGAACTCACCGACCGGCGACCCGTAGCCGAGGGATTCCCGAGGCCACCGTCGCCCGGCTTCCGCTGTACCTCCGCGCCCTGACCGCGCTCTCCGAGCGCTCGGTGCCGACCGTCTCCTCCGAGGAGCTGGCGGCCGCGGCGGGGGTCAACTCCGCGAAGCTGCGCAAGGACTTCTCGTACCTGGGCTCCTACGGGACGCGTGGCGTGGGCTACGACGTCGAGTATCTCGTGTACCAGATCTCCCGTGAACTCGGCCTCACCCAGGACTGGCCGGTTGTGATCGTCGGTATCGGTAACCTCGGCGCCGCGCTCGCCAACTACGGCGGGTTCGCCTCCCGCGGCTTCCGGGTGGCCGCGCTGATCGACGCCGATCCCCAGCTGACCGGGAAGGCCGTCGCCGGGATCCCCGTGCAGCACACCGACGACCTGGAGAAGATCATCCAGGACAACGGCGTGTCCATCGGTGTCATCGCCACCCCCGCCGGCGCCGCCCAGCAGGTCTGCGACCGGCTCGTGGCCGCCGGGGTCACCTCCATCCTGAACTTCGCGCCGACCGTGCTGTCGGTCCCGGACGGCGTCGACGTGCGCAAGGTCGACCTCTCGATCGAACTCCAGATCCTCGCCTTCCACGAGCAGCGCAAGGCCGGCGAGGAGGCCGCGGGCGAGTCCGCCGTACCGGCCGCCGCGAACCGCGGCGACTCCGCCGACCAGGGACCCGACGGGGACATGCCCGCCGTGATGCCGGCATGAGCCTCCTCGTCGTCGGACTGAGCCACCGCAGCGCCCCGGTCAGCGTGCTGGAGCGGGCGGCGCTGAGCGCGGACGCGCAGATCAAGCTGGCGCAGGACACCGTCGCCGCCGAACCGGCCGGCGAGGCCGCCGTGCTGGCCACCTGCAACCGCATCGAGCTGTACGCCGACGTGGACAAGTTCCACGCCGGTGTCGCCGAGCTGTCCACGCTGCTCGCCCAGCACAGCGGGGTCGGACTCGACGAGCTCACTCCCTATCTCTATGTGCACTACGAGGACCGGGCCGTCCACCACCTGTTCTCGGTGGCCTGCGGACTGGACTCCATGGTCGTCGGCGAGGGCCAGATCCTCGGCCAGATCAAGGACTCCCTGGCCCGCGCCCAGGAGCTGCACACCGCCGGGCGGCTGATCAACGACCTGTTCCAGCAGGCCCTCCGGGTCGGCAAGCGCGCGCACTCCGAGACCGGCATCGACCGCGCCGGGCAGTCCCTGGTCACCTTCGGCCTGGAGCAGCTGGCCCTCGGCACGCCGGTCGAGGACTGGGCGCGCGGCAAGAAGGCGCTGGTCATCGGCGCCGGTTCGATGTCCTCGCTGGCCGCCGCGACGCTCGCGCGCGCCGGGGTCGCCGAGGTCGTCGTCGCCAACCGCACCCAGGAGCGCGCCGAGCGCCTGGCCCAGATCCTCACCGAGGGCGAGGACACGGACGTGCGGGCCCGCGCGGTACCGATGGACGCGGTGCCGGACGAGCTGACACGTGCCGACATCGCCGTCTCCTGCACCGGCGCGACCGGTCTGGTGCTCGGCGCCGAGTCGGTCGCCGCCGCGGTGCGCGGCCGTACCGGCGAGCCGGTCACCGAGGCCGCCGCCGATCGCCGTACGACGGACCAGGCGGACGCGAAGACGGCGGACGGGAAGACGGACGTACGGCCCACGCCGCTGCCGCCCACCAGTGTCGGCACCGAGGACGGCTGCCCGCTGGACCTGTCCGCGGCACCCGGGTTCTCCGTGATGGGCGAGGCCGCCGTGGCAGGGATGGACGCGGCGACGCTGGAGCAGCACGCCGCCTGGGTCGTGGGCGGCACCACCGGCCGCCGGGAGACCGCTCGGCGCGGGCCCGAGGCGGACGCGGAGCTGATCGGCGCGCTTGCCGCGACCGCCTCCGCCGTCGGCCGGATCCCGGAGCGGCGCAAGCCCGAACCCGTGGCCGCCGAGCGCCCCGAGCCCGTGCTCTTCCTGCTCGACCTCGCCATGCCCCGCGACATCGACGCCGCCGTGCACCGGCTCGCCGGAGTGCGCCTGGTCGACATCGAGTCGCTGGCGGAGGCCTCCGCCGACGCGCCGATGGCGGCCGACGTCGACCAGGTCCGCCGTATCGTTTCCGACGAGGTGGCGGCCTTCGGCGCGGCGCTGCGGGCCGCGCACATCACGCCGACCGTCGTCGCGCTGCGCACGATGGCCGCCGACGTCGTCGCCGCGGAGATCGCCCGGCTCGACGGCCGGCTGCCCGGCCTGGACGACAAGCAGCGCGGCGAGATCCGGCAGACCGTGCACCGGGTCGTCGACAAGCTGCTGCACGCCCCGACCGTGCGGGTCAAGCAGCTCGCGGCCGAGCCCGGTGGCGCCGGGTACGCGGACGCGCTGCGCACCCTGTTCGACCTCGACCCGGAGACGGTGGCCTCCGTCTCCCGCGCCGAGGACAGCACCGAGAAGAACCGAGGGCCACGATGAGTGAGAAGGCGCTGAGGCTGGGGACCAGGCGGAGCAAGCTCGCCATGGCCCAGTCCGGGCAGGTGGCGGAGGCCGTCCGCCAGGTCACCGGCCGGCCCGTCGAGCTGGTGGAGATCACCACGTACGGCGATGTCTCCCGGGAGGCGCTGGCGCAGATCGGCGGCACGGGTGTGTTCGTGACCGCGCTGCGCGACGCGCTGCTGCGGGGCGAGGTGGACTTCGCGGTGCACTCGCTGAAGGACCTGCCGACCGCGCAGCCCGAGGAGCTGGTGCTGGCGGCCGTGCCGGTGCGCGAGGACCCGCGCGACGTGATCGTCGCCAAGGACGCGCTGAAGCTCACCGACCTGCCGCGCGGCGCGCGCATCGGCACCGGTTCGCCGCGCCGCATGGCGCAGCTGAACGCGTACGCCCGCGCCCACGGACTCGACATCGAGTGCGTGGCGATCCGCGGCAACGTCGACACCCGGATCGGATACGTCCGAAACGGTGAGCTGGATGCCGTGGTCCTGGCCGCCGCCGGACTGAACCGGATCGGCCGCAGCGAGGAAGTGACCGACTTCCTGTCGGTCGACACTGTTTTGCCCGCCCCCGGCCAGGGGGCCCTGGCGATCGAGTGCACCGCGGACAACGCGGACCTGATCGCCGCGCTCGGCGAGCTCGACGACCCCTTCACCCGGGCCGCCGTCACCGCCGAGCGGTCACTGCTCGCCGCCCTGGAGGCCGGTTGCAGCGCCCCCGTGGGCGCGCTGGCCGACCTTCCCCCACTCTCGGCTCCGCTCGAGCGGGGGGACCCCCAGGCCGACGGGCAGATTGTCAAGGAAATGCGCCTGCGCGGCGTCGTCGGCACGACCGACGGTTCCACGCTGGTGCAGCTGTCCACCACCGGTCCCGTGCCCCAGACGCACGACCAGGCAGTGGCGCTCGGCCGCGAACTCGCCGCCGAGATGCTCGCCCAGGGCGCGGCCGGTCTGATGGGGGAGCGAGCACAGTGAGCCCCACCACCCTTCCCGCCGGTCCGGAACACGGGCACGTCACCTTCCTGGGTGCCGGACCCGGAGATCCGGGACTGCTGACACTGCGCGCCGTCGAGGCGCTGGCGAACGCGGACGTCCTCGTCGCCGAGCACCAGGTGCTCGACGTCGTGCGCGTCCACGCCAAGCCGGGCGTCGCCGTGGTGAACACGGACCCGGATCCTTCCTCGGACCGGCATCCGGGCACAGGCACGCCTCAGCTGACGGTTGTTGACGGCACGTCAACAACCGTTGCGGCCCCCGCAGAACGGGATGCCGCACATCTTGTCATGGAGGCCGCGCGGGGCGGCAGGCGGGTCGTGCGTGCGGTGTCCGGCGACCCCGGACTCGACGCGTACGCCGCCGAGGAGATGCTCGCCTGCGCCGCCGCCGGGGTGCCCTTCGAGGTCGTGCCCGGTGTCGCCGCCGCCGTCGGCGTGCCCGCGTACGCCGGTGTGCCGCTGCGCGACGCCGAGGGCGCCGACGTGCGGTTCGTCGACGCGCGCACGGCGTCCGACCGGTGCTGGACGGAGGTCGGGGCGTCGGACGGGACGGTCGTCGTGTCGACGACGCTCGACTCCGTGGCGGCGGCCGCGGGGGAACTGGTCGCCGCCGGCCGCAAGCCGGACACCCCGATGACCGTCACCGTCGCCGGGACGACCACCCGGCAGCGGACCTGGACGGCCACCCTCGGCACCATCGCCCAGACGCTGAAGCAGGCCAAGGTGCTGCCCTCGCCCGAGGGCGGGCAGCCGGTGATAGCCGTGGTCGGTGAGCGTTCCGCCGCCGCCCGGCGCGACCAGCTGTCGTGGTTCGAGTCCAAGCCGCTGTTCGGCTGGAAGGTGCTCGTGCCGCGTACGAAGGAGCAGGCGGCGTCGCTCTCCGACCAGCTGCGGTCCTACGGTGCCGTGCCGCACGAGGTGCCGACCATCGCCGTCGAGCCGCCGCGCACGCCCCAGCAGATGGAGCGCGCGGTCAAGGGCCTGGTCACCGGCCGCTACGAGTGGATCGCCTTCACCTCGGTCAACGCGGTCAGGGCCGTCCGTGAGAAGTTCGAGGAGTACGGCCTCGACGCCCGCGCCTTCGCCGGGATCAAGGTCGCCGCGGTGGGCGAGCAGACCGCAAAGGCGCTGATCGCCTTCGGCGTGAAGCCCGACCTGGTGCCCAGCGGCGAGCAGTCCGCGGCCGGGCTGCTGGAGGACTGGCCGCCGTACGACCCCGTCTTCGACCCGATCGACCGCGTCTTCCTGCCGCGCGCCGACATCGCCACCGAGACCCTGGTCGCCGGCCTCATCGAGCTGGGCTGGGAGGTCGACGACGTCACCGCCTACCGGACCGTGCGCGCCTCGCCGCCGCCGGCCGAGACCCGCGAGGCGATCAAGGGCGGTGGCTTCGACGCCGTGCTGTTCACCTCGTCGTCGACCGTGCGGAACCTCGTCGGCATCGCCGGCAAGCCGCACAACGTCACCGTGATCGCCTGCATCGGCCCCGCCACGGCGAAGACCGCCGAGGAGCACGGCCTGCGGGTCGACGTGATGGCGCCCGAGCCGTCCGTGCACAAGCTGGCGGAGGCGCTGGCCGACTTCGGCATGAAGCGCCGGCTGGCGGCGCTGGAGGCCGGCGACCCGGTGACGCGGCCGAGCGAGCGGCGTCCGGGGGCGCGCAGGCGTCGTACGACGACGTAGCCCGGGACCCCCTAGCCGCGCGTGAGGATGTTGATCGCGTGGCCGAAGCGGAGCAGGTCGTGGGGGTCGTACGTCGTCTTCGCCCGGCGGAGGCGGTCGTAGACCTCCGGGGTCCAGGCGCGGGCGCGGTCGGCCTCGTCGCCCGGTGTGCCGTGGATGTTGACCATGGTGTGTCCGGTGCCGTACGGGGCCATCGCGGACTGGATCGCGGCGGTGGCCGATTCGACGGCCTCCGCCGCCTCCGGGCTGATCAGGACGCCCACGGTCTCCAGGAAGAAGTCGGAGTCGCGGGCGCAGATCGCGTCCTCGAACGCCGAGGGGCGGGCCAGCGCGCCGCCCATGTGCCGTAGCTCCACCATCAGCAGCGGGTAGTCCGGGGGTGCCGCCGGGCCGCAGGCCTGGAGGAACGTGGTGATCGCGTCGTCGGTCATCGCGTGCAGCAGGGCGCAGGACTCGCGGGCCGGGAGCGGCATCGCCGGCTCCATGTGGACGGCGTCGATCTCCGTGTACGGGATGACGGAGACCGTGTCGACCGTCACCGGGGCCGCCGCGCGCAGCGGCGCGATGAGCCGTTCGCCCTCCTCCGGGGCTCCCGGCCAGGCGATCGCCACGCGTGCCCAGAAGCCGCCCCGCAGGGGCTCCGGGATGTCCGGGAGCGGGGGCAGACGCAGCACGGTGTACGCGCTGCACATCTCGTCCGGGACCGTGGTGGTCCAGTCGACCCAGGCGCGCAGCAGGGGCTCGGCGTGTTCGCCGGGGCAGTAGATGCCGCCGCCGAGGATGTGGGAGAGGGGCAGCAGCTCGGTGACCATCTGGGTCACCACGCCCACGTTGCCCTTGCCGCCGCGCAGCGCCCAGAACAGTTCCGGTTCCTCCTCCGGGCTCGCCGTGCGGAGGATGCCGTCCGCCGTGACGACCTGCAAGGAGCGGACCAGGTCGGCGGCGTAGCCGTAGGCCCGGCCGAGGACGGGGAGGCCGCCGCCGACCGTGTAGCCGACCGCGCCCGCGTCGGTGGAGGTGCCGGTGAGGGCGGCGAGGCCGTGCGGGGCGGCGGCCTCCAGGACGTTCCTCCACTTGGCGCCCGGGGCGATCGTCGCCGTGCGGGTCGTCTCGTCGACGTGTACGTCCGTCAGGCGGGCCGTGTTGATCAACAGGCCGCTGTCGACGGGTGAGTTGGCGCCGTGGCCGGTGGCCTGGACGGCGACGGGGGTGCGGGTCGCGGCGGCCCAGCGCATCGCGGCGACGATGTCGCCGGTGCCGGTGGCCCCTACGACCACCTCAGGGCTGTGCCGGACGGCCAGGTTGAAGCCGGCGAGTTCGGCGGCGTAGCCGTTGTCCGTGGGGCGCAGGACGGGGCCTTGGATCTCGGAGAGGGAGAAGAGGTCGGGGGTGCCGGTGGGGTGGGGCGCAGTCATGTGGGGCTCCGCGGGCTCCGGGGTGGGGGTGGGCTTCGCGGAGGACGGCGGCGGGGGTCTGTCGGGGCCGTCGGGGTCCTGGGCGTGCGTGGTGCTGTTGTCTTCAGGATGGACCCCGGGGGGTGGGGGGCGCATGCGGGGGTGGGGGTCCGCGGGTGCCGTCGCGCCGACTACGCGTCGGTAAAGGCGGTGCCGGGGCGGGCGTAGCGTAGGCGTATGACGAAGTACGGATCCTTCCCCGGGACGCGTCCGCGTCGGCTGCGTACGAGCCCCGTCATGCGGCGCATGGTCGCCGAGACCCGGCTGCACCCGGCGGACTTCATCCTGCCCGCGTTCGTGCGGGAGGGCGTGAGCGAGCCGGTGCCGATCGCCGCGATGCCGGGGGTCGTTCAGCACACGCGGGACAGTCTCAAGAAGGCCGCCGCGGAGGCGGTGGAGGCCGGGGTCTCCGGGATCATGCTGTTCGGTGTGCCGGAGGAGTCGAAGAAGGACGCCCAGGGCACGCCCGGGACCGACCCCGACGGGATTCTCCAGGTCGCCATCCGGGACGTGCGCGCCGAGGTCGGGGACGACCTGCTCGTCATGTCGGACCTGTGTCTCGACGAGACGACCGACCACGGGCACTGCGGCGTGCTCGACGAGCACGGCCGCGTCGACAACGACGCCACGCTGGAGCGGTACGCCGAGATGGCGCAGGTCCAGGCCGACGCCGGCGCCCATGTCGTCGGGCCCAGCGGGATGATGGACGGGCAGATCGGCGTCGTCCGTGACGCCCTCGACCAGATCGGGCGCGAGGACGTCGCCATCCTCGCCTACACCGCGAAGTACGCCTCCGCCTTCTACGGGCCGTTCCGGGAGGCCGTCGCCTCCTCGCTCCAGGGTGACCGCAAGACCTACCAGCAGGACCCGGCCAATGTGCGCGAGTCGCTGCGCGAGCTGGCCCTCGACCTGGAGGAGGGGGCGGACATGGTGATGGTCAAGCCCGCCGGCCCCTACCTCGACATCCTCGCCCGGGTCGCCGACGCCGTGGACGTGCCGGTCGCCGCCTACCAGATCTCCGGCGAGTACTCGATGGTCGAGGCCGCCGCCGAGAAGGGCTGGATCGACCGGGACCGGGCCATCCTGGAGACGCTGACCGGCATCAAGCGGGCCGGCGCGCGGAACATCCTCACCTACTGGGCGACCGAGGCCGCCCGGAAGCTGGGCCGGGACTAGCCGGGACTAGCCGGGACTGGCCGGCACTGGTCAGGGATGGTCGGTTCCCGGACTAGTTCAGCGCGTCCTCCATGGAGGACTGCCAGTACGTCACCGACAGCGAGCTGTCGTAGTAGACGCCCTCGGAAGGGAGCGGCGGGGTCGCCGAGGCCCCGCCGTTGCTGTTGGGCGTGCCGCCCTGGAAGGAGACGGTCAGCTTGCGGCCGGTCGTGCCGCCGTCGCCGCTGCCGTCCGCCGAGGCGAGCAGGACGCCCGCGTAGCCGGACTCACCCGGGGCGAGCGTGGGCACCGCCTGCGGCTTCGTCTCCGGCCGGGCCTGCGGCACCCACTGCATCTCGTCGAAGCGGAGCACCGGGTAGTACATGAGGTTGCACGGCCCCGAGCCGGTGTTGGTGACGGTGAGCAGCATGTGGTTCAGCGGGCGGGGCACGGGCTGTGCGGTGACCTTGGTGTTGGAGCCGTTGCAGACGGTGCGCACCGGTCCTTCGTCGGAGCCGGAGCCGGCCGACCGTCCCGGGTCCGCCGATTCCGGGGCGTTCCGCGTCGGTTCGGGAGCCTCCCCGGTTCCTTCCGGGGCGCCCGACGGCCGAGCCTTCGTCGGCGTCGCACTCGGCGTGGCGGTGCTCGGCGCGGTCGCGGACGGCGTGGTGGACGCTGACGGCTTGCTCTCCACCCGCGCTCCCGTTCCGTCCTCGCAGGCGGTGAGCGCGAGGGCGGTGACGGCGATGCCGGTGGCGGCGAGCAGGCGGGTACGGCGGAACACGCGCATGGCTGAATCCTTCGTTCGAACAGGAGTTGAGGGCCGCCGCTCGACCGTCCGGCGGGAGCGGCGTGCTTGGATGAGAAGAGCCTGCGGTGTGTTCCGTCCCGGCTGCCAGACCTGGCGGGGGAAACGGGACGCTGGAACGCCCGCAGCCGCTTGACCTGGGGGAACAGCCACCGGCTGGAATGCCGGAACGGGACACGGATACGGGGGCGGACAACGGTGTCGGAGGATTTCGCCGCGCTGCTGCGGGAGTTGAAGGAACGCTCAGGGCTCAGTTACGGGGTGCTCGCCCGGAGGCTCCACATGAGTACGTCGACGCTGCACCGCTACTGCAACGGGGACGCCGTACCGGCCGAGTACGCGCCCGTCGAGCGGCTGGCGCGGCTGTGCAAGGCGTCGCCGCAGGAGCTGGTGGAGCTGCATCGGCGGTGGGTGCTGGCGGACGCGGGGCGCGGGCAGCGCAGGGCGGCTCCCGGTCAGGCGCCGCGGGCGGGCGAGGCGGCGGTGGAACGGGTGCCGGAGGTGGTGCCCGAGGCGGTGCCGGAGGTAGCGCCGGACGCGGTGGTGCCGGACGCGGTGGTGCCGGACGCGGTGGCCGAGGGGGCGCCCGAGGGGGCGACCGAGCCCTCGGGGCGACCCTTCCGCCGGCGGCGGGCCGCGCTCCTCGCCGGTGCCCTCGCCGTCGTCGGAGCTGTGGCGCTCGCGGTGAGCCTGCCTTCCGGGGGCCATGGGTCGCCCGGGGCGACGGACGCGCGCGGACCCGTCGGCGTGGCCTCGCCCGGCGGCGGGCAGCGGGCATCCGCGCACGCGTCGGCGTCCCTCCCGCCGTCCACGTCGGGAGCGCCGGAGGAGAGGCAGCGGAAACAGGAGAAGCAAGGGGAGAAGGGGAAGGGCGGAACCGGCTCCTCCGCCGGGAGCACCGCCGTCCCCTCCGCGAGCCCCCGTTCCGCGCCCCCGAGGCGCGGCGAGTCCGCCTCCGCCCCGGTGCCGCTGACCGTCACGACCCGCCCGTACGCCTGGGAGAGCCCCTGCTCCCAGCACTATCTGATCGACAGCCCACCGGACGAGGTGCCTCCGCCGCCGGTGGAGCAGGACGCGCCGGCCTGGGTGGCCGCGGAGCGGGCGGTGTCGGCGGGCGAGCAGTACGTGACGCTCACCGTGCAGGGCACCGGTCAGGAGACGGTCGTCGTGGAGGATCTCGCGGTGCGGGTGGTGGGCCGGGGCGCGCCGCTGCCCTGGAACGACTACGCGATGGGCGTCGGCTGCGGCGGCGACGTGCCCACCCGGCCGTTCACCATCGCGCTGGACGCGGCGCGGCCGACGGTGAAGGCGGCGGCGGGCGGCCGGGACTTCCCGTTCAAGGTGAGCGAGTCCGACCCGGAGGTCTTCCACATCACGGCCGACGCCTCGGCGTACGACGTGCGCTGGTACCTGGAGCTGACCTGGTCCAGCGGCTCCCGTGGCGGCACCCTGCTGATCGGCGACGGGGACAAGCCGCTGCGCACCAGCGGCAACAACGGCCGTCCCGCGTACGACTTCCCGCTGGGCGGCTCCGGATGGAGCGAGGCGATGGTGGACGCCGGGTAGGTGTCCGCATCGCGAAAACACAGGTGTAGACGGCAGCTATCTCTCTAGGGTGCGGCACAGACGGAACCGAACCATCGTCCCGACGCACCCTAGGAGCCGCACCGTGACCCTGGCCGCCGAGTCAGCGCCCATCGCGTCCACCCCCGCCCCCGCGCCCGTCCCGCCGCTCGCCGCCCGGGTGAGCGCGATCGGCGGGTCGCCGGTCCGGGACATCCTGGCCGTCACCGCCCGCCCCGAGGTGATCAACTTCGCGGGCGGGCTGCCGGCACCGGAGCTGTTCGACGCGGAGGGCGTCGCGGCGGCCTTCCGGGACGTCCTCGCCGAGGCGCCCGCGCACGCGCTGCAGTACTCCACGACCGAGGGCGAACCGGCGCTGCGGGCCGCGCTCGCCGCCCGGACCACCGCGCGCGGACTTCCCACCGACGCCGACGACCTGCTCGTCACCACCGGATCGCAGCAGGCGCTGTCCCTCCTCGCGACCGCGCTGCTGGAACCCGGGGACACCGTGCTCGTCGAGAACCCCTGCTACCTGGCGGCACTTCAGGCCTTCGGGTTCGCGGGCGCGCGGATCGTGCCCGTGCCCGGCGACGCGGACGGGATGGACCCGGCCGCGCTGGCGGAACTGGTCGTCCGGGAGCGGCCCAAGCTGCTCTACACCGTCCCCACCTTCCAGAACCCGACCGGCCGCACCCTGCCCGCCGACCGCCGCGCCGCGATCGCCGCGGTCGCCGCCCGGCACGGCCTGTGGATCGTCGAGGACGACCCGTACGGCGAGCTGCGGTTCGAGGGGGAGCGGGTGCCGTGGATCGCCTCCCACGACGACGCGCGGGACCGGACCGTGCTGCTCGGCTCCTTCTCCAAGGTGATGGCGCCGGGCCTGCGGATCGGCTGGCTGCGGGCGCCCGCCGCGCTGCGCCGGGCCTGCGCGGTCGCCAAGCAGAGCGCCGATCTGCACACCCCGACCGTGAACCAGCTCGCCGCGGCCCGCTACCTGGCCGACCGCGACCTCGACGCCCATGTGGCGCGCGTGGCCCGCGTCTACGGCGAGCGCCGCGACGCGATGCTCGCCGGGCTGCCGGACGCCCTGCCCGACGGCTCGACCTGGACCCGCCCCGACGGCGGCATGTTCCTCTGGGCGCGGCTGCCGGAGCCGTACGACACCACCGCCCTGCTGCCGAGGGTCGTGCGCGAGGACGTCGCCTACGTCCCCGGCGCCCCCTTCCACGCCGGCGAGCCCGACCGCTCCACCCTGCGGCTGTGCTTCGTCACCCAGACGCCGGAGGAGATCGCGGAGGGGCTGCGCAGGCTGGCGCGGGGGCTCGGAGCGGCGTAGGACCGCCCGCGGGGCGTTACAGGCGCTCGGGCGTGCGGATGCCCAGCAGGGCCATGCCCCGGTGCAGGGTGCGGGCCGTGAGGTCGCACAGGAAGAGACGGTTCTCGACCTGCTCCGGCGACTCGGCCTTCAGCACCGGGCACTTGTCGTAGAACGAGGTGTAGAGGGAGGCGAGCTGGTAGAGGTACGCGGCCAGCTTGTGCGGGGCGTACTCCCTCGCCGCCTCGTCCACCGTCTCCGCGAACGCGTCCAGGTGCAGGCCGAGCGCCCGCTCCGCCGCGTGCAGCTCCAGCTCCGGGCGGGCGGCGGGGCGGACCTCGCCGGCCTTGCGGAGGATGGACTGGATACGGGCGTACGCGTACTGGAGGTAGACGGACGTGTCGCCGTTCAGCGAGACCATCTGGTCCAGGTCGAACTTGTAGTCCCGGTTCGCCGACGTCGACAGGTCCGCGTACTTCACCGCGCCGATGCCGACCTGGGCGCCCCGCTCGGCGATCTCCTCCTCGGACAGGTCCTGCGCCTTCTCCCGTACGACGGCACAGGCGCGGTCGATCGCCTCGTCGAGGAGGTCGACCAGTCGGACCGTCTCGCCCTCACGGGTCTTGAACGGCTTGCCGTCCTTGCCGAGGACCGTGCCGAAGGCCAGCTGGTACGCCTTCACGTCGTCGTTCAGCCAGCCGGCCCGGCGGGCGGTCTCGAAGACCATCTTGAAGTGCAGGGACTGGCGGGCGTCGACGACGTAGACCAGCGAGGTCGCCTTCAGGTTGAAGACGCGGTCGCGGATCGCGGACAGGTCGGTCGCCGCGTAGCCGTAGCCGCCGTCCGACTTCTGGACGATCAGCGGGACCGGCTTGCCGTCCGGGCCCTTGACGTCGTCGAAGAAGACGCAGAGCGCGCCCTCCGAGCGGACGGCCACCCCCGACTCCTCCAGGAGCCGGCAGGTCTCCGCGAGCATGTCGTTGTAGCCGGACTCGCCGACGATGTCGGGGTCGCGGATCTCCATGTCCAGCTTGTCGAAGACGGAGAAGAAGTAGATCTTCGACTCGTCGACGAACTTCTGCCACATGGCGAGCGTGTGCGGGTCCCCGGCCTGGAGGTCGACCACCCGGCGCCGGGCACGCGTCTTGAACTCCTCGTCGGAGTCGAACTTCTTGCGCGCGGCCTTGTAGAGGCGGTCCAGGTTGGACATCGCCTCCTCGCCGGAGACCTCCTCGTCGGCCTTGTGGTCCAGCTCGTGCGGGTGCTCGTCCAGGTACTGGATCAGCATGCCGAACTGGGTGCCCCAGTCGCCGATGTGGTGGCGGCGCACCACGTTCTCGCCGGTGAACTCCAGGAGCTGGACGACCGAGTCGCCGATCACCGCGGAGCGCAGGTGACCGACGTGCATCTCCTTCGCCACGTTCGGCTGGGCGTAGTCGACGACCGTGGTGCCCGGGTTCGCGGCGGCCGGGATGCCGAGGCGACCCGTCTCGTCCGCGTACCGCGCGGCCAGGTTCCGGGTGATCGCCCGGTCCGCGATCGTGATGTTGAGGAAGCCGGGGCCGGAGACCTCGACGTCCTTGATCAGCTCGTCACCCGTGGTCACCCGGGAGACGACCTGCGTCGCCAGCTCCCGCGGGTTCGCCTTCGCCTTCTTGGCCAGCGCGAGGATGCCGTTGGCCTGGAAGTCGGCCCGGTCGCTTCGTCGCAGCAGCGGGTCGACCCCGTCGGCTTCCGGCAGGGCGGAAGCGAGGGCGTCGGCGAGGTGCTGCTGGACGGAGTCGCTGAGGGACGTGACCGAGGCCATAGGTGGGGTGCCGTTCTCCTCGTGGGGATGGATAGACAGGGTCAGTATCCCATGGGGGGTAAAGCGGATTTTGCGGCTACGGGGGTGGGGGGTGCGGTGTATCGACGGGTGCGGGCCGGTGGGGGTTGTTCGCGCAGTTCCCCGCGCCCCTGAGGCAGGCGGCTGCGCCGCCATCCGCGGTGGCTTCGAAAAGGCGTTTTCTCGGATGCGGCACGTCCTGGGACAATGGGTCCACCATCAAGCCTTCAGCAACAGAGGACGTGCCGATCGTGGCTCAGAGCACCGAGACCACCGACTGGGTCTCCCGTTTCGCGGATGAGGTCATCGAGGAGTCGGAGCGTCGGGCCCCGGGCAAACCGGTCGTCGTCGCGTCCGGGCTTTCGCCCTCCGGCCCGATCCACCTGGGCAACCTGCGCGAGGTCATGACTCCGCACCTCGTCGCCGACGAGATCCGGCGGCGCGGGTACGAGGTCCGGCACCTGATCTCCTGGGACGACTACGACCGGTACCGCAAGGTGCCCGCCGGGGTCGCCGGCATCGACGACTCCTGGGCCGAGCACATCGGCAAGCCGCTGACCTCCGTGCCGGCGCCCAAGGGCTCGCCCCACCCGAACTGGGCCGAGCACTTCAAGGCGGCCATGATCGAGGCGCTGGGCGAGCTGGGCGTCGAGTTCGACGGGATCAGCCAGACCGAGCAGTACACCTCGGGGGCGTACCGGGAGCAGATCCTGCACGCCATGAAGCACCGGCACGACATCGACGCCGTCCTCGCGCAGTACCGGACCAAGCCGAAGCCGTCCGCCGCCGTGAAGAAGCAGCAGAAGCCGGTCGACGAGGCCGAGCTGGAGGCCGCCGAGGGCTCCGGCGCCGCCTCCGAGGACGACGGCAGCTCCGGCTCCGCCGGGTACTTCCCGTACAAGCCGTACTGCGGCAACTGCGAGAAGGACCTCACCACCGTCACCGCCTACGACGACACGACCACCGAGCTGACGTACGCCTGCACCGCGTGCGGCTTCTCGGAGACCGTCCGGCTCAGCGAGTTCAACCGCGGCAAGCTGGTCTGGAAGGTCGACTGGCCGATGCGCTGGGCGTACGAGGGCGTGATCTTCGAGCCGAGCGGTGTCGACCACTCCTCGCCGGGCTCGTCGTTCCAGGTCGGCGGGCAGATCGTCGGGATCTTCGGCGGCAAGCAGCCCATCGGCCCGATGTACGCCTTCGTCGGCATCTCCGGCATGGCGAAGATGTCGTCGTCCAAGGGCGGCGTGCCCACCCCGGCCGACGCGCTGAAGATCATGGAGCCGCAGCTGCTGCGCTGGCTGTACGCCCGCCGCAAGCCGAACCAGTCCTTCAAGATCGCCTTCGACCAGGAGATCCAGCGGCTCTACGACGAGTGGGACAAGCTCGACGCCAAGGTCGCCGACGGCACCGCGCTGCCCGCCGACGTCGCCGCGCACTCGCGCGCGGTGCGCACCGCCGCCGGTGAGCTGCCGAAGACGCCGCGCCCGATGCCGTACCGGACGCTCGCGTCCGTCGCCGACATCACCGCCGGCCACGAGGACCAGGCGCTGCGCATCCTCAGCGAGCTGGACCCGACGCGTCCGCTCGGCTCGCTGGACGAGGTGCGGCCCCGGTACGAGAAGGCCGAGGCGTGGATCAACACCCACGTCCCCGCCGACCAGCGGACCATCGTGCGCGAGGAGCCCGACACCGAGCTGCTGAAGTCGCTCGACGACCAGGCGCGCGAGTCGGTCCGCCTGCTGCTCGACGGGCTCGCGGACCACTGGTCCCTCGACGGGCTGACCCACCTGGTCTACGGCGTGCCGAAGGTGCAGGCCGGCTTCTCGGCCGACGCGACGCCCAAGGAGCTGCCGCCGGAGATCAAGACCGCCCAGCGGGCGTTCTTCGTGCTGCTGTACCACCTGCTGGTGGGCCGTGACACCGGTCCGCGGCTGCCCACGCTGCTGCTGGCGGTCGGACAGGAGCGGGTGCGGCGACTGCTCGGCGAGTAAGAGCCGCCTCGTACGACGAAGGGGGCGCCCGGCGAACACCGGGCGCCCCCTCCTCGTCTGCGGGCGCTTACGCGATGTGGTCCTCCTCCAGCTCCGCGTTGAAGCGCTGCTGGAAGCGGTCCGAGAGGGCCTTCAGGGCGCTCGGGGTGAGCTTCACGCCGTAGGTCGCCTCGATGTTGTCGCCGAGGACGCCCGGGGTGGGGAAGCTGCCGTCGATCGACTGGCGGAACACCTGGTAGTACGCCTCCTCGTCGGGCTCCGGGGTGCCGCCGCCCTCGCCCAGCTCCCGGGTGCGGCCCGGGCCGACCGGGATGGGGAAGCTGCCGGTGTCGTCCGCCGGGGGCTCCTCCTGGTACTGGTCCTCGTACTCCTCCGCCAGGCGCTGCTCCTCGTACCACTGGGCGTACGCGGCGTCCGGGTCGTAGTTCGGGTCGTAGCCGCCCTGGTACTGGACCGTGTGCGGGTCGCGGGCGTGGAGCCAGGGGTTCTGGGCGGGTTCCGGGGCCTGCCCCTGGACGGGGCCGCCCTGCTGCCGCGGCGCGGGCGCCTGGGCCGCCGCGGCGAGCTGCGGCTGCCCGGGCTGCTGCTCGACCTGCTGCGGCTGGGGCGGAGCCGGCGGGATCAGGGCCGGTTCTATGCCCGCCGCCGCCAGGCCCGCCGGGGCCGTCTCCGCGAGGGGGACGCCGTAGCGGGCCAGGCGCAGCGGCATCAGGGACTCCACGGGGGCCTTGCGGCGCCAGGCGCGGCCGAAGCGGGAGCGCAGGCGGGCCTGGTAGACGAGACGTTCCTGCTCCAGCTTGATGACCTGGTCGTAGGAGCGCAGCTCCCACAGCTTCATCCGGCGCCACAGGAGGAAGGTGGGGACCGGCGAGAGCAGCCAGCGGGTGAGGCGGACGCCCTCCATGTGCTTGTCCGCCGTGATGTCGGCGATCCGGCCGATCGCGTGCCGGGCCGCCTCGACCGCCACCACGAACAGCACCGGGATCACCGCGTGCATCCCGACGCCGAGCGGGTCCGGCCAGGCCGCCGCGCCGTTGAAGGCGATCGTCGCCGCCGTCAGCAGCCAGGCCGTCTGGCGCAGCAGGGGGAACGGGATACGGATCCACGTCAGCAGCAGATCCAGGGCGAGCAGGACACAGATGCCCGCGTCGATGCCGATCGGGAAGACGTAACTGAAGTCCCCGAAGCCCTTCTTGAGGGCGAGTTCGCGTACGGCTGCGTACGAGCCCGCGAAGCCGATGCCCGCGATGATCACGGCACCGGTCACCACCACGCCGATGAGAACGCGGTGCATCCGTGTCAGCTGTATGGGCGCGGCCACCCGTACTCCCCTCCCACTGCGTGTTGTTGCGCGCAACAGGGTGGCACACGTGTGCGGAGAACGAGTGGCCGGTCCGTGCAGGGCTGCGCTTTCGTGACCCTCGGGTCAGCTCTTCTTCGCCGGGGTCTTCGACGCGGTGGCCGAGGAAGTGGCCGAGGAAGCGGCCGGCTTCGACGGGGAGCCGGACGGGGAGCCGGTCGCGCCCGGGGACTTCGCCGAGGCGCCGCCGCCCTTCCCGTTCGCCTCCGTCACCGCGGCGACCACCTCCTTGGCGGCCTTCGTCGCGTCCTTCATCAGGTCGTCGGCGTCCGGCGTCTTCTCGCCCGCCAGGCCCGCGCCGTTGTAGTCGAGGGTGACGACCACGTTCTCCACGCGCGCCACGATCGTCTGCTGCTTGAAGGAGCCTTCCTTCTTCTTCAGGTCGTAGCGCACCGCGGTCGCCTCGTCGCCCGTGCCGGCCAGCGGCTCGGCCTTGGTGTTCTTCGCGCCCTCGACCGAGCGGACGTCGGTGACCTGCTTCTCGTAGTACTCCTGGGCCAGCTCCTCGCCCGAGCCGCGCGTCACATCGGACTCGAAGCGCAGCAGGGAGACGTTCAGCCAGCGGAACTGGGAGCCCTTCACACCGTTGTTGTCCAGGCTGTCCCAGGAGCAGCTGGCCCGCGAAGAGATATCGTCGGAGTTGCCTTCCTTGCCCGACTTCGTTCCCTTCGGGACGAGTTCACCCAGCGTCTTCTTCGACAGCACGTCACACGGCTTCGGCAGCGTCCCGTACGCCGCCGCCTGCACCGTCGGCGACGGGCTCGCCGTCACGCTCGGGCTCGCGGACGCCTTCGCCTCGCCGTCGGAGCCGGAGTCCGAGGAGCAGCCGGCGGCGAGCAGGATCACGGGGAGGGCGGCGGCGGAGACAAGGACGCGGCCGCGCCGTCCGGCTCGCTCAACACGCTGGTCACGCTTCTCTCGCTGTGCTCGTCGCTGCATGGTTCCTTCACTCATGACGCTCGGTTCCTGCGGTCGGATCGGGTCCGAGGGGCCACGGTACGCGGTGAAGGAACCGTGCGGTTCCGGTTCGGCGGATGTGCGCGGGCGCGGGGAGCGGGGCTAACCGGCCAGCGAGTCGGCCAGTTGGGACGCCAGATTCCTGGCCCTGTCCTGCATTTCCTTGCTGTCCGGCACCATGCCGACCGTCGCCGGCTGCTCCTCGTACTCGATGGTCACGATGACGTTCGACGTGCGGAACGCCACAGTCACCGTGCGCTGCTTGGCCGTCGAACCGCTGCTGCTCAGCTCGTCGTCCAGGAACGCCTCGTCACCGAGGTCGTCGAGGGTGCGGGGCTGGAGATCGGTCGGGGTGGCGCTGGGGGAACCGGACGGAGAGCCGGAGGGGGACCCGGAGGGCGAGCCGCTGGGACCGCGCGAGGTGGCCTTGGCGGGATCGGCGGAGGGGCCGGTGGACGCGCCGGCCGAGGGGGTGCCCGAGGGGGAGCCGGACGACGGCCCCTCGGACGCCTCGGACGTGGCCGCCGTCGGCAGCGGAAGGTCCGCCTTCGCCTGCTTCACCGCGAACAGTTGCTGCGCCTGGTTGTCGTCGCTGACGGTGTTGTCGTACGACACCACCCGCTCCAGGTCGACGAACAGATAGTTCGTGGCCGTCGCGGACGACACCTTCCAGCGGCAGCCCACCTTGCGGTCGTTGTCGAAGGTGAGGGTGGCCTCGCCCTCGTAGGCCTTCTCGCGCTGCTCCTCGTCGGCGATCTGGGCGATGCCGGGCAGCAGGGCGTCGAGGGTGTCCTCACCGACCGCGGAACAGGGTTCCGGGAGGGAGCGGTAGCGGCCGGGTTCGGCGGCGGCCGTGGCGGTGCCCGCGCCGTCGGGATTGGTGCCGTCCGTGGTGCCGCCGTCGTCGGAGCCGCCGGTGCAGCCGGCCAGCAGGGCCGCGAGGAGCGCGGCGGTGCCGGATACGTACGCCTTCCGCTGCACGGTCAGGCTCCTCTCGCGGTGGTAAATCGGTTGCCGGGCCGATCGCTGCCCTGGACACAATGTGTATCGCACGCGCAGCCGTGGACGCCGGTCCGTTGCCTCTTTCATCGACCTTGGCTCCGGTTTTTGCGATTCGAGAATTCTGTCCTGACTTACGGGGGATGAGGCGTTATGTCGTACGTGGAGATGCCGGGCGCGAAGGTGCCGATCCGGATGTGGACCGACCCGACGACGGTCGAGGAGGGCGCCCTCCAGCAGCTCCGCAACGTCGCGACCCTGCCGTGGATCAAAGGTCTGGCCGTCATGCCGGACGTCCACTACGGCAAGGGCGCGACCGTCGGCTCCGTCATCGCCATGCAGGGCGCGGTGTGCCCGGCCGCGGTCGGGGTCGACATCGGCTGCGGGATGTCGGCGGTGAAGACGTCCCTGACCGCGAACGACCTCCCGGGGGACCTGTCCCGGCTGCGGTCGAGGATCGAGCAGGCGATTCCGGTGGGGCGGGGGATGCACGACGACCCCGTGGATCCGGGGCGGCTGCACGGGTTCGGTACGGCGGGGTGGAGCGACTTCTGGGGGCGGTTCGACGGGGTCGCCGAGGCGGTGAAGTTCCGTGAGGAGCGGGCCGCCAAGCAGATGGGAACTCTCGGCTCGGGGAATCACTTTTGTGAGATTTGTGTAGATACGTCCGGTTCGGTGTGGCTGATGCTGCACTCCGGCTCCCGGAACATCGGCAAGGAACTGGCCGAGCACCACATCGGCATCGCCCAGAAGCTCCCGCACAACCAGGGCCTGGTCGACCGCGACCTCGCCGTCTTCATCGCGGACACCCCGCAGATGGCGGCGTACCGCAACGACCTGTTCTGGGCGCAGGAGTACGCCAAGTACAACCGCTCGATCATGATGGCGCTCCTGAAGGACGTGGTCCGCAAGGAGTTCAAGAAGGCGAAGCCGACCTTCGAGCAGGAGATCAGCTGCCACCACAACTACGTGGCGGAGGAGCGCTACGAGGGCATGGACCTGCTCGTGACCCGCAAGGGCGCGATCCGGGCCGGCTCCGGCGACTACGGGATCATCCCGGGCTCGATGGGCACGGGGTCGTACATCGTGAAGGGTCTCGGCAACGAGAAGTCCTTCAACTCGGCCTCGCACGGCGCGGGCCGGCGCATGAGCCGCAACGCGGCCAAGCGCCGGTTCACCACGAAGGACCTGGAGGAGCAGACGCGGGGCGTGGAGTGTCGTAAGGACTCCGGCGTCGTCGACGAGATCCCGGGCGCCTACAAGCCGATCGAGCAGGTCATCGACCAGCAGCGGGACCTCGTCGAGGTGGTCGCGAAGCTCAAGCAGGTCGTCTGCGTGAAGGGCTAGCCGAGCCGCTTCTCCAGCAGGGTCACCGCGTACGGGCTGCCCGTGCCGTCCGTTTTGGCGGGCTGTTCGCCGACCACCGTGTAGCCCGCCTTCTCGTAGTAGGAGCGCAGGCGGGGGTTGGTGGAGAGGCAGTCGAGGCGGGCGTAGGGGCGGGTGGCGGCCTGGACGCGGGACTCGGCGTGGGCGAGGAGGGCGCGGCCGGTGCCGGGTGGGGTGGTGTGGGGGAGCGTCATCAGGCGGTGGATGTAGCCGGCGTCCGGGGGGCGGGGGCCCCAGGCCGCCGGGTCGGTCCACCAGAGTTCGTAGGCGCCGGTGAGGTGGCCGTCGGCGTACGCCAGCCAGACCTCGCCCTCGGCGACGCGGGTGCGGAAGTGGGCCTCGTCCTTCTCGCCGGGCTTCCACTGGTCGATGCCGCGGGCCAGTTGCCACAGGGCCGCCGTGTCGCGGAGGCGGACCAGGGTGGGGGCGTCCGCGTCGGTCGCCCTGCGGTAGGTGAGGGCCGGCCGGGTGGTGGGGGCGTCGTCGAGGAGGTGCGCGCGGAGGGTTGCCGCGAGGTCCGTGGCGTTCATCGCGAGGGCCTGTTCCACGTAGCCCTCGATCGAGCCGTAGCGGGATCCGAGGGCTGCCAGGAACAGGCGCATCACTGATGCGGGGGCTCTGCCGTAGGACGGCCAGGTGGGGGTGCGGCCGTCGTTGCGGGCGGTCCACTCCGCGAGGAGGGCGGGGGTGGCGAGTTCGGTGAGGGTGAAGTCCTCGATGATCGTGGGCTCGTCGACGCCGAGCAGGCCGAGGACCAGCGCCGCCAGTTCGCCGGTGCGGTCCTTGCCCGAGGCGCAGTGGAAGACCAGGGGGGTTCGCGAGCGGGCCGCCTCGGCGATCAGTTCCAGGGAGCGGCGGATCTCCTTGGTGCCGTCCTCGGCGACCTCCATATAGCGTTCGGCGAGGTAGGGGCCGGCGTCGGTGTCCGCGGTCAACGCCGCTTGGTCGTACGGGCGGTGTTCGATGCTCAGGTTGTGGTAGGCGACGGACGGGTGCTCGGGGACGCGGCCCCGGGCGTCGATCTCCCAGGGATGGCGCAGGTCGATGACCGTGCCGATGCCGAGGGAGAGGAACCGGTCCCAGTCCGGGGTGCCGGGGCGCAGCTTGCCGAGGGAGTCCGAGCGGTACAGACGGCCGGGCCGGACGCGCCGGCCGTCTGTCGTCGTATAGCCGCCCAGGTCGCGGAAGTTGTGCAGACCGGCGAAGGGTATGTGTCTGTCCACGTCCGCGAGCCTACGGCGGCGACCGCCCTACTCGCCCTGCTTCTCGCGGTGCAGCTTGGTGTTGGAGGCCTGGGCGCGCGGGCGGACCACCAGCAGGTCGATGTTGACGTGGCTGGGGCGGGTCACCGCCCAGGTGATGGTGTCGGCGACGTCGTCGGCGGTCAGCGGGTCGGGCACGCCCTCGTAGACCTTCGCCGCGCGCTCGGCGTCCCCGTCGAACCGGGTCAGCGCGAACTCCTCCGTCTTGACCAGGCCGGGCGCGATCTCGATCACCCGGACCGGGCGGCCGACGATCTCCAGGCGCAGGGTCTCGGCGAGGACGTGGGCGCCGTGCTTGGCGGCGACGTAGCCCGCGCCGCCCTCGTAGGTGCCGTGCCCGGCGGTGGAGGAGACGACGACCACCGTGCCGTCGCCGCTCGCCTCCAGCTTGGGCAGCAGGGCCTGGGTGAGGTTGAGGGTGCCGATGACGTTGGTCTCGTACATCTGCCGCCAGTCGTCGGGGTCGCCGCTCTCCACCGGGTCCAGGCCGAGGGCGCCGCCCGCGTTGTTGACGAGGACGCCGACGGTCTTGAAGGCGGTGGCGAACTCGTCGACGGCCGCGCGGTCGGTGACGTCCAGCGGGTAGGCGGTGGCGGAGTGGCCGGTCGCGTTGATCTCCTCGGCGAGCGCCTCGATGCGGTCCTTGCGGCGGGCG
Source organism: Streptomyces sp. NPDC052773 (assembly GCF_044547145.1). Lineage (NCBI taxonomy): Bacteria > Bacillati > Actinomycetota > Actinomycetes > Kitasatosporales > Streptomycetaceae > Streptomyces > Streptomyces sp. NPDC052773. The sequence continues at coordinate 33,381 of NZ_JBITZX010000006.1, forward strand.
GTGAGGACGACGCGGTATCCGGCCGCGGCCAGCCGGCGGGCGGTGGCGGCGCCGATTCCGCTGCTCGCACCGGTGACGACGGCGATGCGGGACGCGGCGGGCGGGGTCATACGGCTGCTCCTCGGGCGGTGGGGCGGGGGCGACGGCAGGCGGTACGGGCGGTACGGGCGGTACTGCTCGCCAGGATAGGCGTCGGCCCCGGTGGGAGAATGAGTTGGGTGATCCTCCCGATCGGAGGTGGATCATGGGAGAAGCGCGCGAGCTGATGGACCGGCTGACCGCGTCGGTCACCGGGCACGGGCACCTCGAGGCGCTCGCCGAGCTGTACGCGGAGGACGCGGTCGCTCTCACCCCGGACGGGGAGTTGCGGGGGCGGGACGCCATCGTCGAGTGGTGGGGTCAGCTGACGGAGGCGGTGCCGGACGCCTCGTACCGGCCGGTGAACACGTACGAGGTCGGTGACACGGCCATCGACGAGGGGGTCTACAGCGGGCGGAACACCGGGCCGGTGCGGCTGCCGTCCGGTGAGTCGCTGCCCCCGACGAACCGGGAGTTCGAGATCAACGGTGTCGATCTCGCCACCGTCCGGGACGGGCGGATCGTCAGTTACCGGGTCTACTTCGACCAGATGTCCTTCCTCGATCAGCTCGGGCTGCTGCCGGAGGAGAGCTGAGCACGCGCCGCGTGGTGTCACTCACCGCGCGGCGCCCACATGATCACGGCCATGCCGGCGAGGCAGATCAGCGCGCCGGCGATGTCCCAGCGGTCGGGCCGGTAGCCGTCGGCGAGGACGCCCCACAGGATCGATCCGGCGACGAAGATCCCGCCGTACGCGGCGAGGACGCGCCCGAAGTGGGCGTCCGGCTGGAGGGTGGCGACGAAGCCGTACGCGCCGAGGGCGAGGACTCCGCCGGTCACCCACAGCCAGCCGCGGTGTTCGCGCAGGCCCTGCCAGACCAGCCAGGCGCCGCCGATCTCCAGGACGGCGGCGGCGACGAAGAGGGCGGCGGAGCGGAGCACGGTCATGCCGGTCACCCTCGCACGCGCGCACCGGTGCGCTGTCACCGCTGTCACCTGATGGACGGCGCCTGGCGCGCTGCCCGCGTGGGATACATGCGTTCCGGGATGCGTCGGACGCATCGGACGCGGTGTGTGAGGAGTGGGTGGCGTGCGCGGACGAGGGTGTGTGGTGGGTACGGCGGTGGCGGCGCTGCTCCTGGCGGCGGCGCCCGGTGCGGCCGGGGCCGGTGCGTCAGGGGCGAGCGAGATCCGGGCCGGTGAACCCGAGGCGGATCTCGCGTACCACGGCGCGGCGGCGCTCGCGGGCGGCTGGCTGGACGTGCGGTTCCTGCCGCGCAACCACGGCCCGTCCGCCGTACCGGAGGCGACGGTGCGGCTGCGCTGGTCGGCGGAGCTGGAGGACCGGCAGGAGCTGCCGCAGGGGTGCGCCCGGTCGGGGGAGCGGGTGGTGCTGTGCCGGCTGGGGGCGCTGGCGGCGGACGGGCTGGGCGAGCAGGTCCGGCTGGGGGTGCGGCTGCGCGGGGCGCCGGCGGAGGTGCTGATGGAGTTCGACACGGTGTGGCGGGGCGGCACGGTGGACCGGAACCGGGAGAACGACCGGCAGCGCGTGCTGGTGCTGGACACGGGGGATCCGTACTACTTCTGAGCTGGGGAATAAGGGGCCGTCTCCTTCCGTTCGGGCGTATAGTTGAACAGTCAACCAAGTGGAGGCGGCCATGCAGTTCGGGATCTTCAGCGTCGGCGACGTCACGCCGGACCCCACCACGGGGCGTACGCCGACCGAGCGCGAGCGGATCAAGGCCATGGTCGCCATCGCGCTGAAGGCCGAGGAGGTGGGGCTGGACGTCTTCGCGACCGGTGAGCACCACAACCCGCCGTTCGTGCCGTCGTCACCGACCACCATGCTCGGGTACATAGCCGCCCGCACCGAGCGGCTGATCCTGTCCACGGCCACCACGCTGATCACCACCAACGACCCGGTGAAGATCGCCGAGGACTTCGCGATGCTCCAGCACCTGGCCGACGGCCGGGTGGACCTGATGATGGGCCGCGGCAACACCGGCCCGGTCTACCCCTGGTTCGGCCAGGACATCCGGCAGGGCATCAACCTCGCCATCGAGAACTACGCCCTGCTGCACCGCCTGTGGCGCGAGGACGTCGTCGACTGGGAGGGGAAGTTCCGTACGCCGCTGCAGGGGTTCACGGCGACCCCCCGCCCGCTGGACGGCGTACCGCCCTTCGTCTGGCACGGGTCGATCCGCTCGCCGGAGATCGCCGAGCAGGCCGCGTACTACGGCGACGGCTTCTTCCACAACAACATCTTCTGGCCCGCCGACCACACCAAGCGGATGGTCGAGCTGTACCGCACCCGGTACGCCCACTACGGGCACGGCACGCCCGAGCAGGCGATCGTCGGCCTGGGCGGACAGGTGTTCATGCGGCGCAACTCGCAGGACGCGGTGCGCGAGTTCCGGCCGTACTTCGACAACGCGCCGGTCTACGGCCACGGGCCCTCCCTGGAGGACTTCACCGCCCAGACCCCGCTGACCGTCGGCACGCCGGAGCAGGTGATCGAGAAGACCCTGACCTTCCGCGAGTACGCCGGTGACTACCAGCGCCAGCTGTTCCTGGTGGACCACGCGGGGCTGCCGCTGAAGACCGTGCTGGAGCAGATCGACCTGCTCGGCGAGGAGGTCGTGCCCGTGCTGCGCGAGGAGTTCGCGGCGCGGCGCCCGGCGGGCGTGCCCGAGGCGCCGACCCACGAGTCCCTGCTCGCCGCCGCCCGGAAGGAGACCGTGGCATGAAGGTCCCTGGCGTGGAAGCCCGTGGCGTGGGAGCCCCTGGCGTGAAGGCCCGTGGCGTGGGAGCCCCTGGCATAGAGGCCCGTGGCGTGGGAGCCCCTGGCGTGGAAGCCCGTGGCGTGGGAGGCCCTGGCATAGAGGCCCGTGGCGTGGGAGGCCCTGGCATAGAGGCCCGTGGCGTGGGAGGCCCTGGCATGGAGGCCCGTCGTATGAGGCTCGTCGTCGTCTCGGCGGGGCTGAGCGTCCCGTCGTCCACCCGGCTGCTGGCCGACCGGCTGGCCGTCGCGACCGTCGCGACCGTCGCGACCGCCGCGACCGCCGCGCGGGCCTCGGCGGAGGTGGAGGTGGAGGTGGAGGTCGTGGAGCTGCGCGACCTCGCCGTGGAGATCGCCCACCACCTCACCAGCGGCTTCCCCGGGCGCAGGCTGGCCGCCGCGCTCGACGCGGTGACCGGGGCCGACGGACTGATCGTCGTCACTCCCGTCTTCTCCGCCTCCTACAGCGGCCTGTTCAAGTCGTTCTTCGACGTGCTCGAACGGGACGCGCTGACCGGGAAGCCGGTGCTGATCGCCGCGACCGGCGGCTCCGCCCGGCACTCGCTGGTGCTGGACCACGCCCTGCGCCCGCTCTTCGCCCACCTGCGGGCCGTGGTCGTCCCGACCGGCGTCTACGCCGCCACCGAGGACTGGGGCGCCGAGGGCCTGGAGGGGCGGATCGAGCGGGCGGCGGGGGAGCTGGCCCGGCTGATGACGGGCCTGTCGGCGAGTGTGCCGAAGGCGCGGCCGGCCGGGGCGGAGACGACCGTCGTGCCCTTCGAGGAACAGCTCGCGGCGCTGCGGCGGAGCGGGTGAGAGGGCAGTAAGAAGCGGCTCCGGGCGTCGCCCGCGGCGGTCGTACGGCCGTACGGCTTTGCCACACTGGGACGCGTGGCCCCGACTGTTCTGCTCGCCGAAGACGACCGCGCGATCCGGCACGCCCTGGAGCGGGCCCTGACCCTGGAGGGCTACCGGGTCACCGCGGTCTCCGACGGCGTCGAGGCGCTGGCGCAGGCGCACCGCACCCCGCCGGACGTGCTGGTCCTGGACGTGATGATGCCCGGGATCGACGGCCTCCAGGTGTGCCGGGTGCTGCGCGCCGAGGGCGACCGTACGCCGATCCTGATGCTGACGGCGCTGGTGGAGACCGCGGACCGGATCGCGGGCCTGGACGCCGGTGCCGACGACTACGTGGTGAAGCCCTTCGACGTGGAGGAGGTCTTCGCCCGGCTGCGCGCGCTGCTGCGGCGTACGGCCGACGCGCCCGAGCCGCCGGTGCGTCCGGCGGCACCCGCACCCGCATCCGCATCCGCGCCCGCGCCGGAGCCCACGCCCGCCGGGCCGGTCGAGGCGCGGATGATCGAGGCCGCCGGGCTGCGGATGGACCCGCGGGCGCGGCGGGCCTGGCGCGGCGAGCGCGAACTGGAGCTGACCCGCACCGAGTTCGAGCTGCTGGAGCTGCTGGTGCGCAACGCGGGGATCGTCCTCGACCACTCCACGATCTACGACCGCATCTGGGGCTACGACTTCGGGCCGGGCTCCAAGAACCTCGCCGTCTACGTCGGCTATCTGCGCCGCAAGCTCGACCAGCCCGGCGCCCCGCAGCTCATCCACACGGTGCGCGGCGTGGGCTACGTGCTGCGGGAGAACTGAGTGGGGTGGCGACCGCGGCTGGTGTCGCTGGGCACCACGTTCGCGGTGTCCTTCGCGACGGTCACGGCCGCGGTGACCATCCTCGTCGGGTTCCTGTCCTACAACGCCGCCGCCCGGCTGGTCCGGGTCGACCAGGTGTCCGTGTTCGACGAGGTCGTGCGGGATCTGCGCGGTGAGGTGCGGCAGTACCGGATGAGCCCGGCGGACTTTTCCTCCTCCGCACCGGGCCACGACCTCGTACGCCCCGCCCGGACCGATGTCCAGGTGCTCGGCCCGGACGGCGGCATCGTCGACAAGGGCAACCCGGGGCTGCCGGTCACCGGCGCGGACCGGGAGATCGCCGCCGCGTGGATGGCCGGGCAGCTCGTCGTGCACGAGGACGTCGACGTCGGCGACGACGTCTACCGCGTCGCGACCGTCGCGCTCGGCGGCGGCCGGGGCGCGGTGCAGGTGGCGCAGGAGTTCAGCGACACCGAGGACCTGCTGCGCGCGCTCCAGCAGCGCACCCTGCTGCTGATGGCGGCGGTGGTCGTCGCGGCCGGGTTGTTCGGCTGGTGGCTGGCCCGGCGGATCACCCGCCGCCTGGTCATCCTCACCGACGCCGCCGAGGCCGTGGCCCGCACCCGGCGGCTCGGCATCGAGGTGCCCGTCACCGGTCACGACGAGGTGGGCCGGCTCGGCCGAGCCTTCGACCGGATGCTCGGCCGGCTCGCCCAGTCCGAGGAGGACCAGCGCCGCCTGGTCCAGGACGCCGGCCACGAACTCCGTACGCCCCTGACCTCCCTGCGCACCAACATCTCCCTGCTCCGGCGGATCGACGAGCTGCCGCCCGACACCCGCGCCGAACTGGTCGCGGACCTCGGTCAGGAGGCGCGGGAACTGACCGATCTGGTCAACGAGTTGGTGGACCTGGCGGCCGGTCAGTCCGACTCGGAGCCGCCGCAGCGGATCGACCTCGCCGACCTCGCCGAGGACGTGGTGGGCCTGGCCCGCCGCCGTACCGGCCGGGTGATCACCCTGCGGGTGAGCGGCGACACGACGACGGAGGGCCGGCCCGGGATGCTCACCCGGGCCATGTCCAACCTGGTGGAGAACGCGGCCAAGTTCGACCGGGCGGGCACGGCGCCCATCGAGCTGGTGCTCTCCGGGCCGGCCGCCGGTGCGTGCGGCCCGGTGCGCGTGGAGGTCCTGGACCGCGGCCCCGGCATCGCCGCCACCGACCTCGACCGCATCTTCGACCGCTTCTACCGCGCCCCCGACGCCCGCTCCCTGCCCGGCTCCGGGCTGGGCCTGTCCATCGTCCGCGAGGTGGCGTTGGCGCATGGCGGTGCGCCGTTCGCGTGCCCGCGGGACGGGGGTGGGTTGGTGATCGGGTTCACGGTGGAGGCGGGTGCGCCGGGGGCAGGCGATGGGGCTTGACCGGATTGCCCGTGGTTCGTCGCCGACGGGGGTCCCGAGGGCTCTACGGCGCCTCGAGATCCCTTGTCTGAGTTGTACCCGCGCCCTTCGGACGCTTGATCGTGAATTCGTCCGTGTAGGTGCCGCCGCCCTTGCACGTGACGGTGGCCACCGCCGGATCGCCCTTCTTGGAGATCTTGTTGAACTTGACCGAGTATTCGCTCGTCTCGGTTACGTCGGTCTTGTCCGTCTTGGCCTCGTCGCCGTCCTCCGTCTCGATCGTCACCTTGTTCGGGGAGTTGCCGTTAGGGCAGTCTTCGACCTCTCCCGTGACCGTGACTGTCGGTTTGGCCGGGTCGGCTGCTGCCGAGCCCGCCCCCGCGAGAGCGCTGCCGGCTGTCAGGGGGAGTACCGCTGCGATGGCGATGATGGTGGCGCGCTTGCGCATGATTTCTCCAGGCATTTCTGTCCTCACCGCGAATGGCTGCGAATGGCTGCGAATGAATGCGAATGAATGCGAAGGGACTGCGGTGAGGTATCTGCCTCTACCCAACCTCTGGCCTTCAGTCAGGGGGGTCAAGGGGCACGCCTACCCACGGGGTGAGGGTAGGACCACCCCGGGAACCCCGCATCCCCGCAGGTCTACGCCCCGTCGACGAGGCCGTGCTCGATGGCGAGCCGGGTGAGGTCGGACCTGCGTCGTGTGCCGGTCTTCTCGCCGATCCGGTCGAGATGTGAATGGACGGTGTTCGTGCTGATGCGGAGTCGGCAGGCGATTTCCCGGTCCGTCGCGCCGTTCGCGAGAAGTCGCAGAATCTCCTGTTCCCGTTCGGTGAAATGAGGGGCGTTTTTCAGGAGGTTCCCCACCGGCGCCGAAACGTAACTGCGACCGGAGGCCACGACCTTGATCGCCGTCAGGAGCTCGTCCCCCTCGGCCTGGCGGCTCAGGCATCCGCCGGCGCCCGCCCGGATCATCTGGACCGGGTCGATGTCCGCGGAGGACGACGCGACGATGACCGCATGCCCCTGCTTGCGCAGCTCCGCCACGGTCGCGGCGAGCCGCGCCCGTGACTGCAGAAGATCCAGGAGGACCACGTCGGCGCCCCCCAGGGCGCCGTCCGCGTCCCGCACCGACGACGCGGTGGCGACCAGCTGGAGGTCGGGGGCGGTGTCGATCAGATGCGAGATACCGTGCCGGACGAGCGGGCAGTCGCCGACGACCGCGATGCGCAGGACTGCGGTACCCACAGGCAGTGACTCCGATCTCGCGCGACGCGGACAGGCCCTGGCCCTCAGCCTCGGCGGCGTCGGCGGGTTCAGCGCGCCGGATTAGCCCGTCCGGGGGAACGCCGGATCAGCCCCTCCCAGGAGCGCCGCCGAGGCGACCGGCCGGCGGAGCACGGAGCGCAGGGCCACACCAGGCAGTACGGCTGATGCCCCGCCTCGTGCACAGATGAAGGCGGCCGCGCTGACGGCTTCTCTTGTACGTCACCCCCATCCGGCCACCCTTTCTGTTCCCCGCCCGCAGGCGGTCGATCCGTCCGTCGTCCATACGTCGGTCGAACCGCTCGGGTTCACTCGGTAGATCCCGTGCCTGACGCGTTTCGGTCGTGTCCTCCGCCCTGCGTCGGTGCCTTCCCCGCCGGGCACACGGTGGGGGCGGCTGCGCCGGGGGCGGGGAGCGGCGCCTGAGGACCAGAAGGATGATCACAACACGATCACGCCTCTTCGCGGATTCTTCACAACCCTCCTCGGTGGGCTATGTTGCCGATACATCTATATGGGGGGCGAGGTACCGCAGGTGGGGGGAACTACCTGATTCGGTGCAGTGATGACGCGCTCGACCATTCGGCAGCAAGGGAAATGGAGTCGAGCATGGCGGTCATCGCTGCACCGGAACCGGTCGGCGGCGGTGAGGCGGCTCCCCGCCTCACCGTCATAGGCACCGGCTATCTGGGTGCCACCCATGCCATCTGCATGGCCGTCCTGGGCTTCGACGTCCTCGGCGTGGACACGGACGAGGCGAAGGTCGACGCGCTCAACTCGGGCCGGGTGCCCTTCTTCGAGCCGGGCCTGCCGGAACTGCTGGCCAAGGCGCTCGACTCCGGCCGCCTGCGGTTCGGGACGAGTTTCGACGAGGCCGCGGACTTCGGCGACGTGCACTTCGTCTGCGTCGGCACCCCGCAGCAGCCGGACTCGGACGCCGCCGATCTGCGCTATGTGGACAGTGCCGTGACCGAGCTGGCCAGGCGGCTGGACCGGCGGGCGCTGGTGGTGGGCAAGTCCACGGTGCCGGTGGGGACGGCGGCGCGGCTCACCGAACTCGTCCGGCGCCTCGCACCCGCGGGGGAGGACGTCGAACTCGCCTGGAACCCGGAGTTCCTGCGTGAGGGATACGCCGTGGACGACACCCTGCGTCCGGACCGGCTGGTCTTCGGCGTCTCCTCCGACTGGGCCGAGCAGCGGCTGCGCGCCGCTTTCGGGCCCGTCATCGCCCAGGGCACCCCGGTGGTCGTGACCGATCTGACGACCGCCGAGCTGGTCAAGGTGGCCGCCAACTCCTTCCTCGCCACGAAGATTTCGTACATCAACGCCATGGCGGAGATCTGCGAGGCCACCGGCGGCGACGTCACCCGGCTCGCCGAGGCGCTGGCCTACGACGACCGGATCGGCGGCCGCTTCCTCAGGCCCGGCCTGGGCTTCGGCGGCGGCTGCCTGCCCAAGGACATCCGGGCGTTCGCCCACCGCGCCGAAGAGCTGGGCGTGGGGCAGTCGGTGGCGTTCCTCCGCGAGGTGGACGCGATCAACAAGCGGCGCCGTGCCCGCACCGTCGACCTGGTCGGTGAGCTGGTGGGCGGGGATCTGCTCGGCGTACGGGTGGCGGCGCTGGGCGCGGCGTTCAAGCCGAACTCCGACGACATCCGCGACGCTCCGGCCCTCGACGTCGCCGGTTCCCTGCACCGCCTGGGCGCCCATGTGACCGTGGTCGACCCGGCCGCCGCGGACAACGCGCGGCGCAGCCATCCCGAACTCGCCTACGCCGCGGACGCCCTGACCGCGGCGGCGGACGCCGATGTCGTCGTCCTGCTCACCGAGTGGAGCGAGTTCCGGCTGCTCGATCCCGAGGCGATGGGGGCGGTCGTCGCCCACCGGCGCATCGTCGACGGCCGGCACGCGCTCGATCCGGCCCAGTGGCGGGCCGCCGGCTGGGAGTACCGGGCCCTCGGCCGCCCGTGACACGGCACCGGGCGGCGGGCCCGAACTGAGCAAGACGCCATGAGGCGGGCCCGGGTTGCCTGATGCGGCGTACGTCACATCGGCAACTCCCGCCATTTTCTTTAACCTTCACATAGGATCTTCACACTATCTGCGATTTTTTCCTTACTCCTGGGGGGGAGCACACTTATGTCTGATGGACAGCAGCTGGCCGCTACCGGTGCCGGTGGACTCACGATCGCCGGTGTCACCGTCTACACCGGCTGGTGGATGCTCGCGCTGGCCGCCGGCGTCGTCCTCGCGGGTGTCCTGGTCACCCGCGTGGGCTTCCGCAGGCGTCAGTCCGTGGGCGAGGAGTGAGCCGGAGACGACGCAGCCAGGCACCGGTGCTGTCCGCGCGACAGCACCGGTCGGGCATGGTCCTGATCGGGATCTGCGGCTTGGCCCTGCTCACTGTCTGGACCGCTCACCACGCACTCGTGGTCTCCGACTGGGACTCCGAGACCACCGGCCGGCTGTCCTTCGTGTGGCTCGGCATGTTCGTGCTCTTCGCGATCCAGGTCACCCTGTATCACCTGGACCGCCCCACGCGGATCCCCGCCCGGGCGCAGGAGCGCCTGAACCGGCTGCACGTGTCCATCCTGATGCCGGTCTACAACGAGGACCCCGGCTATCTGAAGCTCGGCCTGGAGTCCTTCCTCCAGCAGAGCCGGCGCCCGGACAGCGTGCACGTCGTCGACGACGGCTCCACGACCACCGACTACGCCGACGTACGTGACTGGTGGCTGACGGCCGCCCCACAGGCGGGCGTGCACACGACCTGGCAGCGCGTCCCCAACGGCGGGAAGCGGCACGCCCAGGCGCACGGCGTGGAGGCGAGCCCGGACGCCGACGTCTACATCACCGTGGACTCCGACTCCTACCTCGATCCGCGCGCGGTCGAGGAGATCCTCAAGCCCTTCTCGAAGCGGCGCGTCCAGTCCGTCGCGGGCATCGTCATCGCGACGAACAACCACGGACCCGGCCGCCCCGTCTACGCGCCCCCGCAGAGCCACGGCTCGCACCGGGCGACGCGGCAGGCGAGGTGGCAGCACCGCAAGGCCGTCCTGTACTGGCGCAGCAGCCAGCTCCTGGCCCGCACCACGGACCTGTGGTTCGTCACCTCACAGATGGTCGACCGCTCCGGACAGTCCGCGGTCGGCGCCGTCATGGTCAACTCCGGTCCGCTCGCGGCGTACCGGGCCGGCGTCATCCGCGACAACCTGGGCTCGTACCTCAACGAGACGTTCATGGGGCGCGGCGTCGCCTTCAGCGACGACAGCATGCTCACGCTGTACGCCCAGGAGCGCGGTCTGACGGTGCAGCAGAGCACGGCCATCGTGTTCACCGCCATGCCGGAGCGCTGGAACCACTTCGGCCGGATGTACCTGCGGTGGATGCGGGGTTCGACGATCCGCTCCATCTGGCGGATGCGCTACCTGTCGCTGGCCCGGCCCGCCTTCTGGCTGCACACCATCCGCTGGACCCAGCTGGTGCTCACCCAGCTGGTCACCGTCTGGCTGCTCGTGGTGGAACCGCTCGCCTACGACAACATGCCGCCGCTGAGCATGTTGTGGATCCCGTTCCTGCTGGGCTGGGCCCAGGGGCTGCGCTACCTCGGGATCATCCGCACCGACGAGCGCATCCGCTCCCGGTTCCTGACCTGGCTGATGATGCCGGTGGCGATCATCATGGCCTGGACCTGGTTCCGCTGGCTGCGCTGGTACGGCATCTTCACCTGCGCCAAGACGGGCTGGGGCACCCGCCAGAACGGCGCCGAGGTATCCCTCGCAGCGGGACCCGCACCGACACCCGTCCCGCCCCCGCCGCCGGCCGCCTACGCCACCACGGACCCCTGGGACGAGACCGGCACACCCCATACCCAGCAGTACTGGCCGCCGATGGCGTCCACCCGCTGACCCACTCCGCCCCCGGCGCGCTTGTGACGCCGGGGGCGGATTTCTGCTTTCCACGGGGTCCGGCCCCACAGTCGCGCCGGGTGGCGTTCACGGTCTGAACTGGCCCCACCTTTCCGGCTCCAGGTGGTCACATGCCGTCGTGCAGGGCACCTGTGTTCCGGCTTGCTGCGGCCCGGCTTCCGGTCTCGCGTGGCCCCGGCCGAGGACGGGTCGGCGTATCTCCTCCACCCCTCGTCATGAGTCACACAGCGTCAGGTCGTTGACTGACCGTGGCGGTACTCCTCGGAGGGCATCGAGTCCCATTCGGTATTCGCGCCGTCGCGCGTCACCATGAACAACGGACGCGATCGCAGAACCTGCCCGACGAGTTGCCCGCGCACGACAACCCCGGGATCATCCGGTCCTGCATAGCCCTCGGGCGTGTAGCGAAAGTGCCCGTCCACCGCCTCGGCATAAGCGATTGCGTCGCTCTCCAGCTCAGACAAATCCCTCCCGACCAGCGAGATCCCGTCGTGCCCGACCTGGGGACCGTGCACGGCGTCGGCTGCGATGCAGAACAACCCCACAGCTTGGCTTACGTAAGCCGTGACGGCAGGCGGGGAAGGAGCCACCCCGCGACGGACCTCGACCTTCCAAGTCGGAGAGAAGATCGCATGGTCCCGTGCACAATCGCTGACCTTCGCCTGGCCGAGAACCTGAGCCGCCTCGACCACTTCGTCGACGGTCATACCGAACCGGAGCGGTCCGACGCCGACAGCCGGCGCATAGGACCACTCGCCCCGATCGGCGACCCCGGAATCGGCTTCGGTCTTGAACGCCATAGTCGCCCCCTGGAGACACCTGAAATCTTGCGGCCGCCCATCATGCCAATCACCGACCAGCAGACTGCCGGGTGCAGCCGAGCCGCGACCTGTCCCCAGCCTGCCAGGCTTGGCGGCCAGCACAGCGGACGCGGCAGCCGGCCATGGCCGCGGCCGTCCCGAGGCCGATCAGCAGGTGGGACTTGCCGGTGCCGGAGTCCCCGATCAGGCAGAGCGGCTCGCCTTTCTTGACCCAGTCGCAGGTGGCGAGGTTGTTGACCACGGCGGGAACGACGCTGGGGTTGGCGTTGTGGTCGAAGTCGGAGAGCCATTTCCGGCGGGGGAAGCCGGCCGCCCGGATCCGTCGCTCCGAGCGTCGCCGGTCCGGTCCTCGCACTCGGACATCAGCAGCTCGGCCAGGAACCCTCGGTAGGAGAGCCGTTCGCGTTCGGCACGGGCGACGAGGTCGGGGAACTGGGCTCGCATGGTGGGCAGCCGCAGGACCCGGCAGGCGGTGTCGATCGCCGCGTCGGAGGCGGTCTCGGCCAGGTTGTGGTGCAGGCCGGTCATGGCCAGCTCCCCCAGCAGCCACTCGTCGATCGTCTTCTTGAACGGATCCAACCCGGGAGAGGGCCACACCGGGGTCTTCCGCGGCCTGGGCACCGGCGACGCCAAAGCCTCGCGTACCAGTCGGCGATGCACGCCGTACTTGCGGGCCAGCGCCCGCATCGACAGCCCTTCCTGCCACGAGTCTCGGCGGATCCGCAGGAACAGCTCTTCCCTCGACAGAGCGTTAATGGCAGCCGGGAGACCCCCGGGCGCGGGGAGCCACTGATCAGCGCGCCCCGCTCAGGGCCACACCAGGCAGTACGGCTGATGCCCCGCCTCGTGCAGTCGGTGGCTGAAGTCCTGCCACTCGTGGAGGAGCTGGTACACGTTGAACGCGTCCCGGGGGCCGCCGCGGTCCGGGACCGTGGACCAGATGAAGGCCGCCGCGCCGACGGCCTCCTCGCCGATGTCGCGGAGGGGGTCGACGACCGTCATGGGGAGTTTCACGACGGCGTAGTCGGGGTGGAGGACGACGAGCTCCAGGGGCGGGACCTTGTGCAGGGGGACGCCCTCGATGCCCGTGAGGACCATCGCGGCCATCGTCTCCGGCTTGATCTTGGTGAACATGCCGTTCATGCCGAGCTCGTCGCCGCCGAGTTCCTCGGGGCGCATCGAGATCGGGACGCGGGCCGCGGTCGCACCGTCCGGCGCGCCGAAGTACTTGTACGTCACCCCCACCCGACCACCACTTCTGCTCCCCGCCCGCAGGCGGTCGATCCGTCCGTCGTCCATACGTCGGTCGAACCGCTCGGGTTCACTCGGAAGATCCCGTGACTGACGTGTTTCGGTCGTGTCCTCCGCGTCGCGTCGGTGCCTTCCCCGCCGGGCACGTCGAGGACCCAGGTCGTCAGTCCCCTCGCCCAGTCCGCCACCGCGATGCATATCTCCACCCGACTGCTTTTCTAGGACGCGTGGCCCCCGCCGCGCAACCCGATCATCGTGTCAGTGACCTCCCCCACGACCGCGCGCCGAAACGTGCCGGGAAACACCGGTCCGCCAGATCCTCGCGCCGGGAGTCGGCCCCTCTGACCAAGCCATGTCCAGTCTCGCAGATGGGTGGGGCCGACGCTCGGTTCTCCGGCCGCCTACCCTGAGGAGGTCACCCAGCAACCGGAGTCCGAGAAGTCGGAGAAGTCGCAGGTCATGAGCGAACTGCCCTATTCATACGAAGCGCCTGTCTCGCAGGCCCTGTTCGACCGTGCGGCGGCCGTCACGCCCGGCGGCGTGAACTCCCCGGTGCGCGCCTTCCGCGCCGTGGGCGGAACGCCCCGGTTCATGGTGTCCGGGAAGGGGGCCTGGCTCACGGACGCCGACGGGCGGGAGTACGTGGATCTCGTGTGCTCCTGGGGGCCCATGATCCTCGGGCACTCGCACCCCGAGGTCATCGCCGCCGTGCAGGAGGCCGTCGCCCGCGGCACGTCCTTCGGTACGCCGGGTGAGGGCGAGGTCGCGCTCGCCGAGGAGATCGTCGCCCGGGTCGCGCCCGTGGAGCAGGTGCGGCTGGTCTCCAGCGGTACGGAAGCGACCATGTCGGCCATCCGGCTCGCCCGCGGGTTCACCGGGCGGGCCAAGGTGATCAAGTTCGCCGGGTGCTACCACGGGCACGTCGACGCGCTGCTCGCCTCCGCCGGGTCCGGGCTCGCCACCTTCGCGCTGCCCGACACTCCCGGTGTGACCGGCGCGCAGGCCGGGGACACCATCGTGCTGCCGTACAACGACCTCGACGCCGTGCGCGCCGCCTTCCAGGCGCACCCCGGTGAGATCGCCTGTGTGATCACCGAGGCCTCGCCCGGCAACATGGGCGTCGTGCCGCCGATGCCCGGCTTCAACCAGGGGCTGAAGGACATCTGCGCCGAGAACGGCGCGCTGTTCATCTCCGACGAGGTCATGACCGGGTTCCGCACCAGCCGCGCCGGGTGGTTCGGGATCGACGGGGTCGTCCCGGACCTGATGACCTTCGGGAAGGTCATGGGTGGCGGGTTCCCCGCCGCCGCCTTCGGCGGCCGGGCCGACGTCATGGCGCACCTCGCGCCCGCCGGGCCCGTCTACCAGGCCGGCACCCTCTCCGGGAACCCGGTCGCCACCGCCGCCGGGCTCGCCCAGCTGCGGCTGCTCGACGACGCGGCGTACGCCAAGGTCAACGCGGTCTCGGAGCAGATCCAGGCGCTGGTCAGCGAGGCCCTGACGAAGGAGGGCGTCGCGCACACGCTGCAGAACGCCTCCAACATGTTCTCCGTCTTCTTCACCGACCGCCCGGTGCGAAACTACGACGACGCCAAGGCGCAGGAGTCGTTCCGCTTCACCGCGTTCTTCCACGCGATGCTGGCGAACGGCGTCTACCTGCCGCCGTCGTCCTTCGAGTCCTGGTTCGTCTCCACCGCCCACGACGAGCGGGCCCTCCAGAAGATCGCCGACGCCCTGCCGGCGGCGGCCCGCGCCGCCGCGGAGGCCACGGCATGAGCGCCGAGGGCCGGGACATCACCGTCGTCCATCTGATGCGGCACGGCGAGGTCGCCAACCCGGACGGGATCCTCTACGGGCGGCTGCCCGGCTATCACCTGTCCGACCTCGGGCGGCGCATGGCCGACCGGGTCGCCGAGCATCTGGCCTCCCGCGACATCACCTACGTCTGCTCCTCCCCGCTGGAGCGCGCGCAGGAGACCGCGGCGCCGATCGCCAAGGCGCACGGCCTGGACGTCGCCACCGACGCGCGGCTGATCGAGGCCGACAACGTCTTCCAGGGCAAGACCTTCGGTGTCGGCGACGGCGCCCTGAAGCGGCCGGAGAACTGGAAGCACCTGTTCAACCCGTTCAAGCCGTCCTGGGGCGAGCCGTACATCGACCAGGTCGTGCGGATGATGGGCGCGCTGGACGCCGCCAAGGACGCGGCCCGCGGGCACGAGGCCGTGCTGGTCAGCCATCAGCTGCCGATCTGGATCGTGCGGTCGTACGTCGAGCGGCGGCGGCTGTGGCACGACCCGCGGCGCCGGCAGTGCACCCTCGCCTCGCTGACGTCCTTCACCTACCAGGGCGACCGGATCGTCTCCGTGGGCTACAGCGAGCCCGCCATCGACCTGGTGCCCCCGCATCTGCGCGCCGGTGCCCGGCCGGTGAAGGGGCAGGACAAGGCGTTCGGGGCGTGAGGCCCCCGAGGCAGTGAGGCCCCTGAGGGGCGTGACTTCCGTACGTCCGTAAGTCCCGTAAAAGCCCTGCAAGCCTCATTGTTGCGAAAAGCGGATGATTTCGGGGCAACCAACCCGTTCGTCGTGCCCTCTGTCTGAGTGGACCAGCACAGAGCACGACGGACGGGGACGGTATGCGTCACATCAGCCGCAGGGGAGCGATCGGACTCGGGGCGGGGGCCGCCGCCGCGCTCGGGATCGCCGGGTGCGGGAACCACACCCCTTCAGAGGGGGTGGGTCACGCCGGCGGTTCCCCCGGGCGGAAGAACGGCGACGAGAAGCCGAGCGGGCCCCCGGCCCGTCCGCTCGGTGACGGCTCGACCGCCTATACCGGCAAGCAGCCCCACCAGCCCCCGGCGCCCGAGCCGCTGGAGCCGGGGCAGACCCCGCCGCAGTTCGTCGTCTTCTCCTGGGACGGCGCCGGCGAGGTCGGCAACGGGCTCTTCCCGCGCTTCCTGGACCTGGCGAAGGAACACGGGGCGCACATGACCTTCTTCCTCTCGGGGCTGTATCTGCTGCCCGAGTCGAAGAAGCGGCTCTACGACCCGCCGAACAACCCGCGCGGCGCCTCCGACATCGGGTACCTCACCGACGGCCACATCAAGGACACGCTGCAGTACGTCCGCCGCGCATGGCTCGAGGGGCACGAGATCGGCACCCACTTCAACGGCCACTTCTGCGGCGAGGGCCACGGCTCGGTCGCGCACTGGACGCCGGCCCAGTGGCGCAGCGAGATCGACCAGGCCAAGGCGTTCGTGAAGGAGTGGAAGACCAACACCGGGTGGACGGATCTGCCGCCGCTGCCGTTCGACTACGACAAGGAGCTGGTCGGCGGCCGTACGCCCTGTCTGCTCGGGCAGGACAACCTGCTGCCGACCGCGCGCGAGCTGGGCTGGCGCTATGACGCCTCCTCGCCGGGCGGGCGTCAGGTCTGGCCGGTGAAGAAGCAGGGCATATGGGACCTTCCGCTTCAGCAGATACCTTTCCCCGGGCGCTCGTTCGAGGTCCTGTCCATGGACTACAACATGCTCGCCAACCAGTCCCTGAACTCCACGAACGCGCCCGCGCACAACTACCCGGCGTGGCGGGAGCAGTCGGCGCAGGCGTACATCCAGGGATTCAAGCGGGCGTACGAGACAAATCGGGCGCCCTTCTTCGTCGGCAACCACTTCGAGCAGTGGAACGGCGGCATCTACATGGACGCCGTCGAGGAGGCGCTGACCCACATCGCGCGGGAGAAGGAGAAGGGCGGGGACGTACGGCTCGTGTCCTTCCGGCAGTTCACGGACTGGCTGGACGTCCAGCGGCCCGAGGTGCTCGCCAAGCTGCGCACTCTGGAGGTCGGACAGGCGCCCGCCGGGGGCTGGAAGCGGCTCTGACGCGGGCGCCGAAAGCGGTTCCGACGGCGCCGGAAGCCGTTCTGAAATGGGGGTTTCCACCTGTAAGGGGGGTGCCCAAGATCCCCGGAACGGACATGCGAAACTTTTCACATGAGTGCCGCCAGCCGTACCACCCTGCTCGCCGCCGGTGCCCTCGCCGCCGCGCTGGCGCTGTCCGCGTGCTCGTCCGGCGGAGGAACGTCGGGCGGCGGTGACACCAATCTGGTCACCGGCAAGTCGGGCATCGCGACGGCGGCGAAGGGCGAGCGCGCCAAGGCGCCCGAGCTGTCCGGGGAGACCATCGACGGCAAGCGGCTCAGCACCGCCGACTACCAGGGCAAGGTCCTGGTCCTCAACTTCTGGGGCTCCTGGTGCGGACCCTGCCGGCTCGAGGCGAAGAACTTCGAGAAGGTCCACAAGGACCTCAAGGACCAGGGCGTCCAGTTCGTCGGCATCAACACCCGCGACACCAGCACCACCCCCGCGCTCGCCTTCGAGGAGGAGCAGGGGATCACCTACCCGAGCCTGTACGACCCGACCGGCAAGCTGATGCTCCGGTTCGAGAAGGGCACGCTCAACCCGCAGCTGATCCCCTCCACCCTCGTCATCGACCGGGAGGGCCGGATCGCGGCCCGCGCCCTCTCCGCGCTCAGCGAGGAGAAGCTGCGCGGCATGATCGAGCCGGTCCTCGCGGAGAAGTCGGGGAAGTGACGTGACCGTCACGCTCGCCGCGGCCACCGACCCCAACCAGACCGTGCTCAACGGGGCGCTGCTGCTCGCCCTGCCGATCGCCGTGCTGGGCGGGCTCGTCTCGTTCTTCTCGCCGTGTGTCCTGCCGCTGGTCCCCGGCTATCTGTCGTATGTGACCGGCGTCACCGGCACCGATCTCGCCGAGGCCCGGCGCGGCCGGATGGTCGCCGGTGCCTCGCTGTTCGTCCTCGGCTTCACCGCCGTCTTCGTCTCCGGCGGCGCGCTGTTCGGCTACTTCGGCGAGAGCCTGCGCGAGGAGCAGGAGACCCTGACCAGGGTGCTCGGTGTGCTCATGGTCCTCATGGGCGTGTTCTTCATGGGCCTGATGCCCTGGTTCACCCAGCGCGAGTTCCGCTTCCACAAGCGGCCGGTGGCGGGGCTGGCCGGGGCGCCCGTGCTCGGCGCGCTGTTCGGGATCGGCTGGACGCCCTGCATCGGCCCGACCCTCGCCTCCGCGCAGGCGCTGGCGATGCAGCAGGCCAGCGCCGGCCGCGGCGCCCTGCTGACCGTCGCCTACTGCCTGGGCCTCGGCCTCCCCTTCGTGCTCGCCGCGGTCGCCTTCCGCAAGGCCCTCGGGGCGTTCGGCTGGGTCAAGCGCCACTATGTGTGGGTGATGCGCGTCGGCGGCACGATGATGATCGCCACCGGTGTGCTGCTGCTGACCGGCGTGTGGGACCGCATCATCCAGGAGATGCAGGTCTGGTCCAACGGCTTCACTGTGGGGATCTGATCCATGAGCAAGACGACAACCAGCACCCCCGAGGGCCGGGAAACGGGCCAGGAGACGGCCCGGGAAACAGCCCAGGACCAGGACCTCGGCGCCGCCGGCTCCCAGCTGTCCACCGCCCCCCGCGAGGAAGCCCCCAACCTGCCCGCGCTGGGCGTGCTCGGCTGGCTGCGCTGGTTCTGGCGGCAGCTCACCTCGATGCGGGTCGCGCTGCTGCTGCTCCTGCTGCTGTCGCTGGCGGCGATCCCCGGCTCGCTGATCCCGCAGAACGGCATCGACGCCACCAAGGTCGAGGACTTCCGCGAGCGGCACACCACCCTCTCGCCGATCTACGACAAGCTCGGCCTCTTCGACGTCTACAGCTCGGTGTGGTTCTCCGCGATCTACATCCTGCTGTTCGTCTCCCTCATCGGCTGTATCGTCCCGCGCACCTGGCAGTTCGTCGGCCAGCTGCGCGGCCGTCCGCCGGCCGCCCCCAAGCGGCTGACCCGGCTGCCCGCGCACACCACCTGGCGGACCGAGGCCAAGCCGGAGGAGGTGCGGGAGGCCGCGCTCGCGCTGCTCAAGGGGCGCCGCTTCCGCGCCCATGTCGCCGGGGACGCGGTCGCCGCCGAGAAGGGCTATCTGCGCGAGGTCGGCAACCTGGCCTTCCACATCGCGCTGATCGTGCTGCTGGTCGCCTTCGGCTGGGGCCAGCTGTTCAAGTCCGAGGGCAACAAGCTGGTCGTGGAGGGCGACGGGTTCGCCAACACGCTCTCCCAGTACGACGACTTCAAGTCCGGCAGCCTCTTCCACAACGACGACCTGGTGCCGTTCAGCTTCGACCTGAAGAACTTCACCGGCACCTACGAGACCTCCGGCCCCAACAAGGGCACCCCGCGCACCTACCAGGCGGAGCTGACCTACAGCGAGGGCGCCTACGGCAAGGAGCGCCGCACCACCGTCAAGGTCAACGAGCCGCTGGAGATCGGTGACGCCAAGGTCTACCTGGTGAGCCACGGCTACGCGCCGGTCGTCACGGTCCGCGACGGCCGCGGCAAGATCGTCTACCGGGACGCGGTGCCGCTGCTGCCGCTCGACGGCAACGTCACCTCCTCCGGCGTCGTCAAGGTGATGGACGGCTACAAGGACGCCAAGGGCAGGAGCGAGCAGCTCGGCTTCAACCTGTTCTTCCTGCCGACCTACGGCGGCGGCACGATGCTGTCGCAGTTCCCGGCGCTGGTGAACCCGATGCTCGCGGTCTCCGCCTACCACGGCGACCTCGGCGTGAACTCGGGCATCCCGCAGAGCGTGTACCAGCTCAACAAGAAGAACCTCAAGGAGTTCAAGGACGCCGAGGGCGAGCTGCTGAAGAAGCAGCTCAAGCCCGGCGACACCCTGACGCTGCCCGACGGCGCCGGCTCGATCACCTTCGAGCGGGAGGTCAGGGAGTGGGCCGGCTTCCAGGTCGTGCAGGAGCCGGGCGGCGGCTGGGCACTCGCCGGCGCCGTCGTCGCGATCCTCGGCCTGTCCGCCTCCCTGTTCGTCCAGCGCCGCCGGGTGTGGGTGCGGGCGACCGAGGGCCCGGACGGTGTCACCGTGGTGGAGATGGCCGGGCTCGGCCGCAGCGAGTCCGCCAAGCTGCCCGAGGAGCTGGGCGACCTCGCCGCGACCCTGTACGAGAAGGCACCGGGCGCGCCCGCTGCCGACGACCCCGCACCATCCCCCGTACCTGCCGAAGGGTCTGACCACAAGTGACTCTCGCCGCCGCGACGAACGAGAATCTCGCGAGCCTCAGCAACACGCTGATCTACTCCGCGATGGCCGTCTACACCCTGGCCTTCTTCGCCTACATCGCCGAATGGCTCTTCGGCAGCCGCAGCAAGGTGGCCCGCACCGCCGCCGCGCTCACCCCCGCCGGGACGGCGGCGAAGACCGGCCCGGCCGTGACCGTCAACAAGGGCGGCGCCACCGCCGTGCTGGAGCGACCGCAGGTCACCGTGCGGGCGCAGGCCGGGGCGCGGGACGTGCCGGACGGGCCCGGGGCGCACGGCGGCGACGAGAAGGGCGACCTCTACGGGCGGATCGCCGTCTCGCTCACCGTGCTCGCCTTCCTCGTCGAGTTCGGCGGGGTGCTCGCGCGGGCCCTCTCGGTGGAGCGGGCGCCGTGGGGCAACATGTACGAGTTCAACATCACCTTCTCCACGGTGGCCGTCGGCACGTACCTCGTGCTGCTGGCGCTGAAGAAGAACGTCCGCTGGATCGGGCTCTTCCTGATCACGACGGTCCTCCTCGACCTCGGGCTCGCCGTCACCGTCCTCTACACCGCCAGTGACCAGCTGGTGCCCGCCCTGCACTCGTACTGGCTCTACATCCACGTCTCCACGGCGATCTTCTGCGGCGCGGTCTTCTACCTCGGCGCGGTCAGCACGGTCATCTACCTCTTCCGCGACTCCTACGAGAACAAGCTGGCCCGCGGCGGACAGCCCGGCCGCTTCGCCTCCTCGGTCCTGGAGCGGCTGCCCGCCGCGGCCTCGCTGGACAAGTTCTCCTACCGGATCAACGCGGCGGCGTTCCCGCTGTGGACGTTCACGATCGTCGCGGGCGCCATCTGGGCGGGCGACGCGTGGGGCCGCTACTGGGGCTGGGACCCCAAGGAGGTCTGGTCCTTCATCACCTGGGTCGCCTACGCCTGCTACCTGCACGCCCGCGCCACCGCCGGCTGGAAGGGCCGCAAGGCCGCCTACCTGGCGCTGGCCGCCTTCGGCTGCTGGCTGTTCAACTACTACGGCGTGAACATCTTCGTCTCCGGCAAGCACTCCTACGCCGACGTCGGCCTCGGGGCGCTCCAGGCCGTCGGGTTCTGACGCCCCGCACTCCGCGCACCGCACAAGGCCGGTTCCTGTGGCCCGAGTCACAGGAACCGGCCTTTGCCGTACGGACAGGCAAGGGGACGTGGACACGAATCTGCGGACACGTATCCGCGCGGGGGACCACGACGCCTTCGGTGAGCTGTTCGACGCCTACGCGCGCTCCGTCTACAACCACGCCTACCGGCTCACGGGGGAGTGGGCGGTCGCCGAGGACGTCGTCTCGCTGACCTTCCTCGACGCCTGGCGGCTGCGGGAACGCCTCGACGAGGAGGGCGGCTCGCTGCGGCCGTGGCTGCTCGGCATCGCCACCAACGTCACCCGCAACACCCGCCGCGCCGCCCGCCGGCACGCGGCGGCGATGGCGCGGCTGCCGCGGGACGAGGCGGTGCGGGACTTCGCGGACGAGGTCGCCGGGCGCGTGGACGACGCGGCTCAGCTGGCCGCCGTACGGACCGCGCTGGCGCGGCTGCGGCGGGCCGAGCGGGAGGTGCTGGCGCTGTGCGTGTGGTCCGGGCTGGACTACGCGGCGGCGGCGCGGGCGCTGGGGGTGCCGGTGGGGACCGTACGGTCACGGCTGTCACGGGCGAGGACAAAGCTCGCGAAACATATGGAACCGCCTTCGGGGCGCGGACAGATCAGAGGTGACCGCACCACCGCGGTCAGGCCCATCAGGGAGGGAAACCGATGAACCAGCTTCCCGAACGAGACCTTCCGCCGGGCCGTCACCGACTCCTCAAGGGGCACCTGATGACCGAGATCCGGCACACCGACGAAGCTCCCGCCCCCGCCCGCAGCCGAAACCGGTGGCTCCGCCCCGCACTGATCGCCGGTGCCGCGGCAGCGCTCGTCGCCACCCTCACCGTCGCCCTGCCGTCCTCCGGGGAGCCCGCCCCGGCCGCGTCGAGGGAGGCCGTGGCGCTGCTGGAGGACATCGCGCTGGCGGCGGAGAAGGCCGACGAGCCGGCGGACATCCGGGACGACCAGTTCGTGTACATCAAGAGCAAGGGCGGCTGGACGACGCACCCGGGCGACGACCGGCCGGCCCGGCTCCAGCCCGTCCACCAGCGCGAGCTGTGGGTGTCGGTGGACGGCTCGCAGGCGGGCATGCTGCACGACCCGTACGCCAGGTCGGACCATGAGCTGCTGGAGAAGCCGACCCCCGGCATCCCGTCCAACACGAACTACCGGCACCTGGAGACCCTGCCCACCGACCCGGACGAGATGTTCGCGTGGCTGAACAAGGTGAGCGAGGGCAGCGGCAGCAAGGACGAGGCCAATTTCGTGCTGGTCGGCGACCTGTCCCGGGAGTCGCTGATGCCGCCCGCCCAGGCGGCGGCGCTGTACCGGGCGGCGGCGAAGATCGACGGTGTGTTCGTCGTCGACGACGCGGTCGACGCGATCGGCCGGCACGGGGTGGCGGTGGCCCGGGTCGACGGCGCGGAGCGCACCGAGCTGATCTTCGACAAGAAGACCAAGGAGTTCCTGGGGGAGCGGGTGGTGCTCGTCGAGGACGTGCCGTGGGGGTTCGAGAAGGGGGACGTGACCGGCCGCTTCGCCGTCCTGGAGCGGGCCGTCGTGGACGAGCGCGGCCGGCGTCCCTGACCAGGTGCGCAAGCCCCGGCCAGGGGTCAGGCTGGTGTCATGACCGGAAAGACCGGTTCGAAGACCGGAGTCATCGAGCAGGGCACCAGCCAGACCCACGGGAACACGCACATCCTGCACTTCCTGGTGCGGTTTCCGAGAACCATGGAGTCGGTCTGGGCCGCGTTCTCCACCCCGGAAGGGCTGGCGGCCTGGTTCACCCCGGCCGACGTGCTGGAACCCCGGCTCGGCGGTGCGGTCACCCTGCGTGACCTGGGGTCCGGCAGGGTCACCGCCTGGGATGTGGACCGGGTCGCCGAGTACACGGTCGAGGGCGCCGGGCGGATCCGCTTCCATCTGGAGCGGGACGGCGAGGGGGCCAGCGCCCTCCGCTTCACGCACGAGTTCGAGGGCGAGGGGGAGTCGGAGGCCGGGTGGCGGGCCCGCTTCGAGCGGCTGCTCGCCCACCTCCGGGTGTAGACCCCTCCGGGCGTAGACCTACGACGGCGGCAGGCACTCCTTCCCCGGCGGCTTCCCCTCCGGCCAGGCGATCTCCACGAACTTCGCCCGCCCCTGCGGCGTCAGCTCCACGATCGGGACGGCCTTGTCGTACGGGTTGCCGTGCACGTCCAGGCAGATCCACCCGCTGGCCCCGTTCACCCGCAGCGAGCCCTTGACCTGCGGCCACTGGAGTCCGACGTCGGTCAGGGGCGGGTCCGTCCGCCCGTCCGGGGTGGCCTCGCGGATGCCGTGCACGGCGAGGCGCATCGCGTCGTAGGCGATGATCAGCTGCCCGTCCTCCAGGTCGATCGGACCGATCGGCCCGATGGGCTCGCCGCGGCTGCTCGCCAGCATCCCGTTCAGCTCCCGGGTGTCGGCGGCCGAGCCGCCGCTGTCCACCCGGTCCTCGATGAAGGCGTCGGGGTGGGCGAGGGCGGTGTAGCGCACGGAGAGATTGCGCAGGGCGGCGCGGTCGAGGTCGTGGTCGCCGGTGAGGTAGGAGCCCTCGTCGCCGGTGAGGACGGTGAACGTACGGTCCTGGCAGCCGCGCGCGCCGAGCGCGTTGACGAACTGCCGCAGCTGGGTGTGGCGGCCGGCGAAGAGGATGGTGTCGGTGTCCCGGGAGGTGTCGCACACCAGGTGGGTGATCTGCCGGAAGGTGTTGGCCGTGGTGCCCTCCCGGCTGCGGTCGGCGGGCGGGGTGAACGGCTGCGGCTCGTACGGTGAGCCCTCGATGAGCCGCGCGAACGACTCCTGGAGGGTGCGCGTGTACGGGTCGCCCGGCTTGTCGTAGACCAGCAGCGCCCGCCCCGCCGTCACCTTGGCGAAGGAGGCCAGCGCGCGGGCCTCGTCGGTGTTGGTGGGGGCGACCCGGGCGAGGCCGGGGAACGGGTCGGTGCCGTGCTGCCCGTTGGCGAGGTCGTCCGCGGTGATGGAGGAGCCGACGACGGAGATGCCGCGCCGGGTCAGCTCCCGCACGGCCTTCTTGGTGTTGTGGGTGCTCTGCCCGATGCCGGTGACCGCCCGCAGCCGCTCCGGGCCCTTCGCCAGGCGCTCCAGCTCGTCCACGGTGTGCTCCCAGTGCTCCCCGCTCGCGCCGGGGTTGGCGAGCACCAGCCGGATCGCCGGGGTCTGCCCGTTGGCGGCGTGGTTGGCCCGGTACTGCGCGAGATACGTGCCCTGGAGCTGGTGCAGGACGTGGTTGACGGTGTCGCGGTCGGTCGCGGTGAACGGCTCGAAGAGGGCGACGGTGACGTAGGAGCCCTCCTTGAGAGAACGGTTCTCCCGCTCGATCGCGGCGAGCGTCTCCCGCAGCCGGGGCTGCCCGAAGTCGTACGCCGTCGTGGACACGCCCACGCACTCGTCGCTGCCTTCGAGGCGTACGACGCCGGGGGCGCAGGAGCGGTCCTCGCGGGTGACCGCGCGGACGGCGAAGGCCAGTCCGGTGACCAGCGCGGCGGTGAGCAGCAGGGCGAGATACCGGCGCAGCGGGATCTCCCAGACGTGCTCGCGCAGCCGGACCCATAATCCGCGTCGCATCACGCACCCCCCAGGTGCTGGTCGTCGTCGTCCTCCGGCAGCCGGGGCGGCCGTCCGGCGAGGGCGTCCTCGGGCCACTCCCGGGAGGCCCGCCACAGCAGGGCGTTGCCCGCCGGGCGCAGGTTGGACAGCTGCTCCAGCTCGAACCGCAGCCGGTCGCACACCGTGGCGTCGGGCAGCACCAGCGGGTCGGACAGCTGCCACACCGCGTGCAGCAGCCGCCGCACCCGCAGATGCAGCGCCGGGTCGGCCACCCCGTCGGGCATCCGGTACGCCGCGTCGGTGCGCCCCAGCGCGACCGCCGCCCGCTGGTCGCCGCGCCCGGTGAAGTCGCGGCCCCGGTCGTCGTGGGCGTGGAAGTAGGGCGCGCCGGCGACGAAGCGGAGGGTGGCGAGCCAGGTGCGGGTGTCCAGGACGGGGAACGTGTCGCGGAGATAGCCGACGGCGGACTCGGCGCCTCCCAGGGCGAGTTGGTGGTGCAGCCGGTATCCGGCGCGCAGGGCGTCGTCGCCGCCGCTCCCGTAGTGCCGGATCACCGTCTCGTGGGCGTACCGCCAGCGCGCGTGGCCGGCGTCCTGGTGGTGGAGCCGGAGCAGCAGCAGCGTCCGGACGAACGGGTCCCCGACGAACTGCCCGGTCACGACCGGCAGTCCCTCGTCCGCGAGCCGGGTCTGCAGGGCCCGTACGTCGGCCGGGCCGAAGTCGTCGGGGAGCAGGGCGTCGGCGAGGGCGCAGGCGGAGTCGTAGTCGTGGGCGGCGGCGAGGACGGTGAGTTCGCCGAGCCGGTCGGCGGGGACGAGCCGGTCGAGGAGTTCCCGGTAGGCGGGCGCGCCGGGATGGTCCTGGGCCAGCCGTACCTCGCCGGTGAGCAGTTCGGCCGGGGCTGCGGGGCCGGGCAGCCGCTGGGCGGCGGCCTCGGCGAGGACGGTGATGCCGAGCGGGTTGCCGCCGGTCAGCCGGTGCGTGGCGTGCGGCAGTTGGGGCGGCACGGGCAGCTCGCCGCAGGCGGCGCCGACGATGTGCAGGGTGTCGTCCGGGCTGAGCGGCGGCAGCGACACCAGCAGGGCCCGCGAGGACGACGCCCCCGCGTCGGGTGTCCAGTCGGTGCGCCGGGCCAGCTCGGACAGCTCCCGTCGCACGGCGCTGCGCAGGAACTCCCCGGTGCCGCGCAGCCCGGCGAAGAACACCACCTGGTCGGCGATGCCGTCGGCGCGGTCGCGCAGTACGGCGTCGATCAGACCGGGGCCGGGCGGGTGCTGCGCGTTGTCGACGAGGACGAGCGGCCGTCCGATGCGCTGCATACGGGGCAGTACGCCCGAGTAGGCGTCGGTGAGGTCGGCGAGCAGCGCCCGCACCAGATAGCGCTCGGCGTGGAGCCGGGAGGTGCCGCCGGCCCGGAAGTGGCCGGAGAGCAGCATCAGTCCGCGCCGGGCGTGCCCGCCCGCGTTGGGATAGTCCTGGTACCAGAGGGAGGCCCGCTGGTGGCGGCGGTTGCCGAATCCCTCGGACAGCGAGTCGAGGGTGGCCTCGATGGCCGCGGTGAGCAGCTGCCCGGTGCCGCTGACGGCGGTGACGACGTTGGCGGCGACCTTCCCGGCCCATCGCCCGGCGAGCCCCGACAGCCACGACCCGCTCTCGTTGAGCAGCAGGATCCGCTCGACCTCGCTGCGGATGCGCTCGGAGTCGGCGTCGCCCCAGCCGCCGGCGGCGACCGCGACCAGCCCCGACATCAGCCGCGGGAACTGGATCCGCCCGGCCCCCGTGACCGGCGCGGCCAGCTGCTCGGCGACGACGAGCAGCGCCTGCGCGAGCGGCGACCAGGCCTCGGCGGGCCGTCCGGAGGGCGGCGCCGCGAACTCGGGGGCGGCGCAGTCGACGAGCGCGACGGGTGTGTGCCCCCGGTAGGCGTCCCGTAACTCCTCCAGCACGGCGCTCTTGCCGAGCCCGCGCGCCCCGGTGAGCACGACGAACGGCACCTCGCGCGGATGCTCGACGGCCACCGCGCGGTGCTGGTGCGGACGCAGCCCCACCAGCCGCGGAGCCAGACCGGGCGGATCCGTCCCGAACAGCGCCCCGCGCCCGTGCAACCGTCTGTGCACCGCCGCACCTCCCCCGTCCGACGCGTTGCCCAACTTCAGGTTAAGGAGAGGGACTTGATTCGGACCAGATCGTGTGGTGACCGTTGGGTTACGAAATTGCCGATGCGTCAGATCGGCTCGGTCTGCCGCCTGCGAGGCCCACCGGCAGACCCATCCGCTGTCGGTCCTGTCGTCGTCCCGGCCGCGCCGAGCGAGTCCCGGCAGTCGAGGTAGTCGTGGAGGCGGCCCGCGCCCCGGAGCATGGCCCTGGTGCGGGCCGTCAGCATGTCGCCGCGCGCCGCGACCGCCGCCCGCAGCGCCTCGGTGCTGCCCTCCCGGCGCAGCCCCTCCAGCACCGGGCGGATCCGGTCGATCGGGTGGTGGCTGCGGCGCAGCGTGTGGACGAGCCGCGCGTCCCGCACGTCGACGGGCCGGTACAGCCGGTACCCGGTGCCGCGTTCCCGCTCCGGCACGACCAGATCGGCCGCCTCCCACACCCTCAGCGCGGAGGTCCGTACGCCGATCAGCGCGGCGACCTCACCGACGCGCAGCCCACCTCGGGGCAGCTCGGCCGGCTCCTGCTCCGTCAGCGTCTCCAGCGCCTCGCGCGCCGCCTCCAGGGTGGTGCGCTCGGCGTGCAGCGCGGCGTGCGCGGCGTCGATGAGAGCCAGGGCGCCGGGTACGTCCCCGGCGTGCACGGTCTGCATGATCCGGGCCGCCCCGGTCGTCCCGTACCCCTTCGACAGCGCCCGGTACGTCAGCAGCGCCTCCCGATGGACGGGCGCGAAGACGCGGTAGCCGGACTCGGTGCGGTCGGCCGGCGGGAGCACCCCGGCGTCCTCGTAGTTGCGGACCTGCTGAGCGGAGACCCCGACGAGGCGGGCGAGGTCGACCGGCCGCAGTCGCTTGCTCTCCTTCACGGATTTGAAGGTTACGCCCCCCAGTAGTCGAGAGGTGGCGGTAAAAGTCCCAATAGGAGCTTCAATGGAACACTTGAAGCCATGGCCGACTCCCTGCTCGTCACAGGTGCCCGTCTCCACAACCTCAAGAACGTCTCCCTCACCCTGCCCAAGAACAAGCTGGTCGTCCTGACCGGCCTGTCCGGCTCCGGGAAGTCCACGCTCGCCTTCGACACCCTCCACCGGGAGGGCCAGCGGCAGTACCTGGAGTCCCTGGGCATGGTCACCGGGTTCGTCAGCAAGCCCGCCGTCGACTCGATCACCGGGCTGTCCCCGTCCATCAGCGTCGACCAGCACCACACCAACCGCAGCCCGCGCTCCACGGTCGGCACGGTCACCGAGGTCTTCACCTACCTCCGCCTCCTCTGGTCGAGGATCGGCGTCCGCCCCTGCCCGTCCTGCGGGGAGCGCGTCCCGCCCGCGCACACCTCCGCCCACGACGAGGACGCCGAGCCCGGGCAGGTGCCCTGCCCGCACTGCGCCGCGCCCGTCCCCGAGCTGGTGATGGGCACCTTCTCCTTCAACAAGCCGGCCGGGGCCTGCCCCGAGTGCACCGGGCTCGGCGAGGTGATCCGCGCGGACGTCCGGCAACTGGTCGACGAGGAACGCTCGGTCGCGGACGGCGCGGTCCTCGGCTGGCACCCGAAGGCCACCGAGCGGAACGTGGCGCTGCTGCGGGCCGCGGCCGAGCACTACGGCCTCGCCTTCTCCGCCAGCACCCCGATCCGCCAGCTCGCCCCGTTCACCCGCACCCTGCTGCTGTACGGCGTGGAGTCCGAGGAGTTCCGCCGCCACTTCCCGGACACCGCACCGCCCGCCACGGTCACGGCCGGCCGCTTCGAAGGCGTCGTCACGGCGGTCCTGCGCCGCTACGCCGAACGCATCGACGACGAGGACTACCGGGAGAAGACCGAGCGCGTGCTGCTGAAGGAGCCGTGCGGCGCCTGCGCGGGCACGCGGCTGCGCCCGGAGAGCCGGGCCGTCACCGTGCACGGACTCGGCATCGTCGACGCGGCCCGGCTGCCGCTCACCGAACTCGCCGCCTGGCTCGCCGGACTCCGGGACCGCTCCACCACCGACGAATGGCTGTTCGTCGAGCCCGTCGTCGCCGACCTGACCGAGCGGGTGCGCCGCCTGGTCGACGTCGGCGTCGGCTACCTCACCCTGGACCAGCCCACCCCCAGCCTGTCGGCGGGCGAGACCCAGCGCCTGCGCCTCGCCGCCCTCCTCGGCTCCGGCCTGACGGGCGTCCTCTACGTCCTCGACGAGCCCACCATCGGCCTGCACCCGTCGGACACGGCCCGCCTGATCGACGTCCTGCGCCGGCTGCGCGACCTCGGCAACACGGTCCTGGTCATCGAACACGACCTGGAGGTGCTGCGCGCCGCCGACCACGTCGTCGACATCGGACCGGGCGCGGGCCGGGACGGCGGCCGGGTGGTCGCCCAGGGCACCCCGGACGAGGTCGCCCGCACCGAGGGCTCGGTCACCGGCGCCTACCTGTCCGGACGGCTGCCCGCACCGGCCTCCCGGCGGCGAGCGGACGCGGACCCGGCCCTGGTCGTCCGCGGCGCGCGCGAACACAACCTCAAGGACATCACCGTACGCAT
The DNA here is from genome assembly GCF_044547145.1 of Streptomyces sp. NPDC052773. NCBI lineage: Bacteria > Bacillati > Actinomycetota > Actinomycetes > Kitasatosporales > Streptomycetaceae > Streptomyces > Streptomyces sp. NPDC052773. The sequence goes on from NZ_JBITZX010000006.1 coordinate 63,030, forward strand.
CCCCCTCGGCCGCCTGGTCACGCTCACCGGCCCCTCCGGCTCCGGCAAGTCGACCCTGCTGCTGGACATCGTCGACCGCGCCGCCCGCCGCCGCTTCCACGGCGCCGCCACCCCGCCCGGCGCGCACGACGGCATCGACGGCTGGGAACACCTGGGCAAGGTCGTCACCATCGACCAGGAGCCGATCAGCCGCATACCGCGCTCCAACGCGGCCACCTACTCCGAGGCGTTCACCCCCATCCGCGAGGCGTTCGCGGCGGCCTCGGGCGGGCGCCTGACCCCCGGCCACTTCTCCTTCAACGTGCCCGGAGGCCGCTGCGAACGCTGCGAAGGCGCGGGCGTCCTGACCGTGCACATGCACTTCCTGCCCGCCGTCGAGGTCCGCTGCCCCGCCTGCCAGGGCCGCCGCTTCCGCGACGAGGTGCTGTCCGTCCGCTACGACGGCCACGACATCTCCGAGATCCTGGAAGCGACCGTCGACGAGGCGCTGACCGTCTTCGCCGACGTCCCGGCGGTCGCCACCCGCCTGCGCCGCATGGCGGACGTCGGCCTCGGCTACCTCCCACTGGGCCAGCCCGCGACGACCCTCTCCGGCGGCGAGGCCCAGCGCATCAAACTCGCCAAGGAACTGGGCCGCAGGCCCGCCGCCCGCACCCTCTACCTCTTGGACGAACCCACGACCGGCCTCCACGCCGCCGACACCGCCCGCCTCCTGGACGTCCTCCAGCGCCTGGTCGACGCGGGCCACTCCGTCGTCACCATCGAGCACAACGAGGACGTGGCCCGCGCTTCCGACTGGCTGATCGAACTCGGTCCGGAGGGCGGCGCGGGGGGCGGACAGTTGATGGGGGAGGGGGCGCCGGCCTGACTCACTGCCTCTCCAGTACGGCGTAGTCCGCGAAGCTGCGGCGGTAGCGCAGGTGCCGGGTCTCCTGGGCGTGCCTGCGCTGCCACTCCTCGACGTCCGCCGGGTGCGCGAACGTCCCCGAGGCCGCCCCGCACTCGGTCTCGTCCCCGGACACGCAGTACGCCTCGTACTCCGGCTGCGCGGACGGGTCCTGGACGATCGAGTACGGCACGTAACGGAAGAGCCGCCGGCCCGTCGACCGCTCGTTCGCCGCGCGCACCCCTGCGGCCAGGCGTTCCTCCTGCGTCGCGGGCCTGATCCCCGCCGGGTCCGCCTCCCACTCCCGGCCGCCACCCACGGGGCGCAGCAGGGCGTAGGGGCCCAGCCTGGCCTGGAATGCGCCAACCCTGCGCGTCTGGGGGTCGTAGACGAGCGTTCCCGGTTCCATCCCTGCACCTTTCGTAACTCTGGGTGTATCGAGCGTCGCGCAGGGGAATGGCCCGTATCAACGCTGAGCGCGTGCGACTGGGTGTTTGTCACGGAGGGGGAAGCTGTGACCAGGCGGAACGCGGAGGGGGCCTCCGGCGCGACCAGTGCCGAGATGTTCGGCGAAGTGCTGCGTCACTTCCGGGAGATGGCCGGACTGACCCAGGAGGGCCTGGCCAGGGAGATCCCGTGCGACCGGTCCCACGTGGCGAGGGTCGAGGCGGGGACGCGGGTCCCGCAGGACACGTTCGCGAAGAAGTGTGACGAAGTGCTGGGCACGGGTGGGGTGTTGCTGCGGTTGTGGGGGAGGGTGGACTGGTATCCGCAGGTCGAGCATCCGGACTGGTTCGAGCGGCGGGCGCGGATGGATGCCGAGGCCGTCGCCGTGTACGCGTACCAGACCCACGTGATGCCGGGCTTGTTGCAGACACCCGACTACGCCCACGCGCTGTTCGCTCGCCGTCTCCCGGACGCCGACGAAGTCGAGCGACGCGTCCGGGCTCGTATGAGCCGACAGCAGCGCTTCCTCGTCCCGGGCGGTCCGACGTGCATCGCGGTGCTGGACGAGAGCTGCCTGCGTCATGTCGTGGGCGGCCCGGCCGTCATGCGGGACCAGTGCGCGCACCTGCTGGCCGTGAGCCGACTCCCCAACATCCGCATCCAGGTGGTCCCCTCGGACCGGGCTGACATCGACCGCCCCGACACATCACTGTGGCTGATCACGCTGCCCGACGGCCACCAGTGGGTCTACTCGGAGTCCCTGGACCGTGGCCATTTCAGCGACGACCCGGCCGTCTTCGCGCGGCATGCCCAGACCTATGATGTGCTCAGGGCGGACGCTCCGTCAGCCCGCGAGTCCGCTGCTCTGATCAGCGACTTGATGGAGGGGTACAGCGACCATGGACAAGCACCAGCTGAGCGTGGCCACTTGGATCAAGAGCAGCTACAGCGGCGCAAACGGCGGCGAGTGCGTGGAAGTAGCCCCCGGTTTCCCCGTCGTCCCCGTCCGCGACAGCAAAACCCCTGACGGCCCCGTCCTCCTCATATCGCGCGCCGCCTGGGCGGAGTTCACCGCGTCGCTCGGATAAGCGGCGGAGCCACCGTCGCCAGGCCCGCGAGGGCCATCGCCGCGCCCAGCCACAGAGGTGCCCGCAGGCCCCACCCGTCGATCGCCACGGCTCCCAGGGAGGAGCCGATGATGATGCCGAGGGTGATGAACGACGAGTGGACGGTGTTCACCAGCGGACCCGCGTTGCCCGCGCGCTGGACGCGGGTGACCATCGCGGGGTTCATGGTGACGCCCACCAGCCCGATGCCGAGCATGCAGGCGACCGCCGGGACGGGCAGGTCGGTCCAGACGGCGAAGCCGGTCAGGAAGACCAGGTTGAGCAGCAGGCCGGTGGCGAGGACGGGCAGGGTGTACCGGTCGGCGAGGCGGCCGACGACGGTGTTGCCCACGACGGTGGCGGCGCCGTAGGCGATCAGCAGCGCGGGGACCGTACCGGTGGAGAAGCCGGTGACCTCGGTGAGGATCGGGTTGAAGTAGCTGAACGCCGAGAAGGTCGCGCCGATGATCAGCGTGCTGGTGGACAGCGCCAGCAGCAGCTTGGGGCGCCGGAAGACGCGTACCTCGTCGCGGAAGCCGCCGCCGTTGCCCGCGGGGTCGGTGCGGGGCACGCCCAGGAGGGTGGCCGCGGCGGCGACGACGGTGATGGCGGTGATCGTCCAGAAGGCCGCCCGCCAGCCCCAGCGCTCGCCGACGAGGGTGGACAGCGGCAGGCCCAGCAGGGTGCCGAGCATGAGGCCGTTCATGGCGACGGCGATGGCACGGCCGCGGACCTCGGGACGGGTGAGCTGGGCACACAGCGAGATGCCGACGCCGAAGAAGGCCTGTGAGGCGATGCCGGTGATGACGCGTGCGGCGAGCATGACGCCGTAGCCGGTGGCGGTCGCGGCGAGGACGTTGCCGGTGAGGAAGACGGCGAAGAGGGCCATCAGGGCCGTGCGGGGCGGGAGTTTCATGAGGGCGATGGTCAGGAAGGGCCCGCCGGCGGCCATGGCGACCGCGAACGCGGTGATGAGATAGCCGATCTGCGGGACGGTCACGTCGAGTCCGTCCGCCATCTGCGGCATCAGTCCGGCGACCACGAACTCACTGGTCACCATGGCGAAGATGCCGAGCGCCAGGACGTATACGGCACGAGGCACGGTTCGTTCTCCCCCTCCGGGATCGTTCTGGAAAGATCAGTACAAAACTTGGGCGTGAGAAGGCGCCGCTCGGTCGGCGGTGCGCTTCTCGGCGGGTCAGCGGGTCAGCGGGTCAGCGGGTCAGTGCGTCCATCGTGACGTCGGCGATCGACTCCAGCGTGGCCCGGTCGGCGCCGCCCTGGCTGGAGATCCGCATGCCGCCGATCGCGGCGTTGACGAACCGGGCCAGGGCCCCGGAGTCCCGGGAGGAGGTGATGCTGCCGTCGCGGCGGCCCTCCTCCAGCACCGCGCGCAGCGCGGCGAGGCGCCGGGCGAGGTCCCGTTCCAGCAGTTCGGCAGCGCGCGGGTCGCGGCCGGCCAGCTCCACCGTCGTGTTCACGGTGAGGCAGCCCAGGCTGCGGCCTCCGGCCTTGTGCTCCGTCTCGCCGTCGACGACCACGTCGAGCAGCGCGCGGATCCGTTCGGCGGCGCTGCGGCCGGTGTCCTCCAGGATGGCGAGCTGGTTGGCCGTCATGGTCTCGATGTAGTGGGCCAGCGCGCGCTCGAACAGGTCGTGCTTGCTCTTGAACGTGTTGTAGATGCTGCTGCGGCCCAGTCCGGTGGCGTCGCACAGGTCCTGGGTGGAAGTGGCCTCGTAGCCCTTCTCCCAGAACGTGCGCATCGCCGCGTCCAGGGCCCGTCCCTCGTCGAAGTTCCGCGGTCGGGCCATGAGGTCACCTTAACCGTTTTGGATCGTACGTTTCAATACCGTTCCGGGAGTGCGGAGTTCGGGTCATCGACGGAGCCGATACCCCCATCGGCAGGACGCCCCACTGGCGCGTGGACCCGCCCGTCCGCCCGCTCGTAGCGTCCGGGACATGACCTCACCGACCACTCCCTCGCAGCGCAAGGGCACGGCCCAGCTGACCGCCGCCATGGTGCTCTCGGGCACCATCGGCGTCTTCGTCGTCGAGTCCGGCGCCTCGCCGTTCGACGTCGTCTTCTTCCGCGTCCTGTTCGGCGCCCTCGCCCTCGGCGGCTACATCGCCGCCCGCGGCTGGCTGCGCGACCACGGCTTCACCCCGCGCACCCTCGGACTCGCCGTCCTCGGCGGCGTGTTCATCGTCTTCAACTGGGTGTTCCTCTTCCAGTCCTACGAGACCACGTCCATCTCCGTGGCGACGGTCGTCTACCACACCCAGCCGTTCTACGTGGTGCTCCTCGGCGCCCTGCTGTTCCGGGAACGGCTCACCGCCGCGAAGGTGGGCTGGATCGCCGTCGCCTTCGCCGGACTGATCCTCGTCTCCGGCGTCACCCCCGGCGACTTTGCCTCCGGCGGTGGCTATCTGCTGGGCATCGGGCAGGCCCTGCTCGCCGCGCTGCTCTACGGCCTGTCCACGGTCGTCACCAAGCGGATCAGCGGGGTCCGCCCGCACCTGATCGCCCTCGTCCAGGTCCTCGTCGGCATCCCGCTCCTGCTCCCCTTCGCCGACTTCGGCACCATGAGCGGCACGGGAGCCGACTGGGGCTGGCTGGTGGGCCTCGGCGTCATCCACACCGGGCTGATGTACGTGCTCATGTACGCCGCGTACGCCCAGCTGCCCACCGCGAAGATCGCCGTCCTGGCCTTCGTCTACCCGGCCGTCGCGATGGTGGCGGACTGGGCGGTGTACGGCCACCACATCGGCCTCGTCCAGGCCCTCGGCGTCCCGCTGATCGTGACCGCCGGCCTCAAGGTCACCCTTGCTCGGCCACGAGCCGCCGCGCCTGCTCCACGAACAGCCGGGCGTGCGCCGGAAGCCGCTTCCCGGACCGCCACGCCAGTTGCGTCCGAAGCGTGAACGGCGGCTCCCAGTCCAGCCGTACCAGCGAGCCCTCGGCGAGTTCGGCGGCGGCCGTGATCTCGGGCAGCAGACAGATCCCGAGACCGGCCGCCGCCGCCCGCTTGGTCGCCTCGATCGTGCCGAACTCCATGAACGACACGGGAGCCAGTGAGGTCAGCTCCCGCTCGAACAGGTCGCGGTAGGCGCAGCCCGGCTCGGTGGCGAGGAGGGACTGGGCGGTGAGGTCGGCGGTGGTGGGCGGGCGGCCGGCGAGCGGGTGGGAGGGGGCGGCGACCAGGGCCAGCGGCTCGACGGCGAGCACCTCCGTCTCCAGACCGGGGTGCTCGGTCTCCCGCTCCATCAGGAAGCCCAGGTCGTAGACGCCCTGGCGCAGGGCCTGCCGGGTCTCGTCGCCGATCGTCGTCCGCAGGGACAGCCGGACCTTCGGGTAGCGGTGGTGGAAGAACTCCAGCAGCGGGGGCAGGCGGTGGTTGGTCAGGGACTCCATCGTGCCGACCACCAGCGTGCCGGACGGCTCCTCGGTGCCCGCGACCGCCGAGCGGGCCTCCTCCGCCAGCTCCAGGATCTGCCGGGCGTACGGCAGCAGCCGCTCACCGGCCTCCGTCAGCCGGATGCGGCTGCCCAGCCGGTCGAACAGCTCCGTGCCCAGCGAGGACTCCAGGGCGCGGATCTGACTGGTCACGCTGGACTGCGCATACTTCAGCTCCGCCGCGGCCTGGGTGAAGCTCAGGACGGTCGCGACCTTCTCGAAGGTGACCAGGAGCCGCAGCTCCACGTCAGGACTCGCCCCGCTTCTTCCGGTCACCGTCGCCGTCACCCTCGCCGTCGGCCTTGCCGTCGGGCCGGCCGTCGGTGCCGTCCTTCTTGTCGAGGTCGAGGGACTTCAGGAAGTCGGGGTTGTCGTCGGGGGCGACCCACTGGCGGGAGCGGTTCGCCCGCACCCCGGACCAGCCGTCCGCGGCGAGCGCCCGCTTCTTGCCCGCGATCAGCCAGGAGATCGAGCCGACCAGGGGGAACAGCAGGACGAGGATCGCCCACAGCGGCTTCGGCATGTGGCGGATGTCCTGCTCGTCCGTGCTGATGCAGTCGATGAACGCGTACACGCTCAGCGCCAGTGGCACGACGAACATCAGAACCCGGAGCATCGGTGCACCCCCAGTGGTACGGCGGGTCGGGAATCGCGGTGCGGCCCCCGTGACGGGGCCAGGGTAGCCCCTCGGGGATACTTGACCCCATGGCTTATGACGATCTTCGCTCCCTGCTCAGGGCACTGGAGCGCGAGGGAGACCTGAAGCGCATCAAGGTGGAGGTCGACCCCCATCTGGAGGTCGGGGAGATCGTCGACCGGGTGAACAAGGCCGGCGGTCCCGCCCTCCTCTTCGAGAACGTCAAGGGGTCGTCGATGCCCCTCGCCATGAACGTCTTCGGGACCGACCGGCGCCTGCTGAAGGCGCTGGGCCTGAAGTCGTACGGCGAGATCAGCGACAAGATCGGCGGGCTGCTGAAACCGGAGCTGCCGCACGGGTTCGTGGGCGTGCGGGAGGCCTTCGGCAAGCTCGGCGCGATGACGCACGTACCGCCGAAGAAGGTCAAGGACGGCCCCGTGCACGAAGTCGTCCTGCACGGCGACGACGTCGACCTGGACAAGCTGCCCGCGCTGTTCACCTGGCCCAAGGACGGCGGCTCCTTCTTCAACCTGGGGCTGACGCACACCAAGGACCCGGAGACCGGGATCCGCAACCTGGGTCTGTACCGCCTCCAGCGCCACGACAAGCGCACCATCGGCATGCACTGGCAGATCCACAAGGACAGCCGCAACCACTACCAGGTGGCGGCGCGGCGCGGGGAGCGCCTGCCGGTCGCCATCGCCTTCGGCTGCCCGCCCGCCGTGACGTACGCCTCGACGGCCCCGCTCCCCGGTGACATCGACGAGTACCTGTTCGCCGGGTTCGTCGCGGGCAAGCGGATCGAGATGGTGGACTGCAAGACGGTCCCGCTCCAGGTGCCCGCGCAGGCGGAGGTGGTCCTGGAGGGCTGGCTGGAGCCGGGCGAGATGCTGCCGGAGGGCCCCTTCGGCGACCACACCGGCTTCTACACCCCGCAGGAGCCGTTCCCCGCGCTGAGGATCGACTGCGTCACGATGCGCAAGCGCCCGCTGCTCCAGTCGATCGTCGTCGGCCGCCCCCCGACCGAGGACGGCCCGCTGGGCCGCGCCACGGAACGCTTCTTCCTCCCGCTGCTGAAGATCATCGTCCCGGACATCGTGGACTACCACCTGCCCGAGGCCGGCGGCTTCCACAACTGCGCGATCGTCTCGATCGACAAGAAGTACCCCAAGCACGCGCAGAAGGTCATGCACGCCATCTGGGGCGCGCACATGATGTCCCTGACGAAGCTGATCGTCGTCGTCGACGCCGACTGCGACGTCCACGACCTGCACGAGGTCGCCTGGCGCGCCCTCGGCAACACGGACTACGCCCGTGACCTGACGGTGGTCGAAGGTCCCGTCGATCACCTCGACCACGCCTCCTACCAGCAGTTCTGGGGCGGCAAGGCGGGCATCGACGCGACGAAGAAGTGGCCCGAGGAGGGCTACACCCGCGACGGCGGCTGGCCGGACATGGTGGAGTCCGATCCGCGGACGGCGGCGCTGGTGGACCGCCGGTGGAAGGAGTACGGCCTGTGAGCAGCGCATCGGCGGCCATCCCGCAGCCGGGCCGGACCAAGGCGTTCCTCCGCCTGGTGATGATCGAGCACTCGATTTTCGCGCTGCCCTTCGCCTACATCGCCTCCCTGACGGCGATGTTCCAGCTGGACAAGAACATCCACTGGGGCAAGCTGGCGCTGGTCACCGTCTGCATGGTCGGCCTGCGCACCTTCGCCATGGCCGTCAACCGGATCATCGACCGCGAGATCGACGCCCGGAACCCGCGCACGGCGCACCGCGAACTGGTGACCGGCGCGATGTCGGTGAAGCACGCCTGGACCGGCGCGGTGATCGCGGTGGTGATCTTCCTCGGCTCGGCGGCGCTGCTGAACCCCCTCTGCCTGGCCCTGGCCCCCGTGGCGGTCGTGCCGATGGTGGTCTACCCCTACGGCAAACGCTTCACGAACTTCCCCCAGGCCATCCTCGGCCTCGCCCAGGCGATGGGCCCCATCGGCGGCTGGCTGGCGATCACCGGCGAGTGGTCCTGGGACGCGGTCATCCTCGGACTGGCGGTCGGCATCTGGATCGGCGGCTTCGACCTCATCTACGCCTGCCAGGACGTCGACACCGACCGCGAGATCGGCGTCCGCTCGGTCCCGGCCCGCTTCGGCATCCCGGCGGCGATCTGGGGCGCCCGCGGCTGCCACACCGTCACGACGGCCCTCTTCGTCTGGTACGCCCTGGCGACGGACGCGGGCATCTTCTTCTGGCTCGGCCTCCTGATCGTCGCCGCCGCCTTCGTCTACGAGCACCGGATCGTCCGCCCCCACGACCTGTCCCGCCTGAACAGGGCCTTCTTCTCGGTCAACGGCTTCATCGGGATTGCCCTGTTCGTGTGTGCGCTGCTGGATCTGTTGGTCCGGGGTCTGACGCTCTGAGTACGGTGCGGTTCCGTGGACCGCCCGCGCGCGCAGCTTGCCCGCTTTCAGGACGCCTTTCCCGGGTACCGCACGGAGATCGTGGAGGGGAATGTCGTGGCATGCCCGCTCCGGCCGTCCCACGCGCGGACGATCTATCAGATCTGGAGCCGGCTCGAACCGCAGCTCGATCCGGAGTGGTCCCTGATCAGCGACGTGGCGATCCCCTTCGCCGAGGACTTCGAGTTCTGCCCTGACCTCGCGGTCATCCCGGCCGCCGAGCAACGCCGGAACCTGATCTCCTACCCGCCCGACCTTGTGGAGCTGGTCGTCGAGGTGGTCTCCTCGGGCAGCGTGCGCCACGACTACGAGGTCAAGGACAGGCACTACGCGGGCCGGGGGATTCCGAACTACTTGATCCTTGACCCGCTCCGGGGGCACGTCAGCACGATGTGGAACCCGGGGACGGACGGTTACCGGGGCCGCGACGTGGTGCCGTACGGGCCAGAGGTGGCGGTCGAGTCGCCGGTGGGGAGGCTGATGATCCGCACCGACGGGCTCCCCGTGGACCCCAAGGCTTCCCACCCGTCCTGAGGCCCGGCGGGCGCACCGGTACGCTCAAGATGTGAACGCAGGAGAATCGCAGCGCGTGCCTTGGATCGTGGGGGTGTCCGGGGCTTCCGGGACGCCGTACGCGGCGGCTGTGCTGCGTGGGCTGCTGGCGGCGGGGGAAGCGGTCGATCTGGTCGTCAGCCGGGCGTCGCGGCTGACGCTGCTGGACGAGACCGGGATCTCCTTCCGGGACGCGCACTGGCGCGACGACCTGCGGGACTGGCTGGCGCGCGGCGCGGACGGGAAGCCGGACACCTTCGAGGTCGACCTGGACCCGGTGCGGTACTGGAGCGCCGGGGACCTGGCCGCCGGGCCGTCCTCCGGGTCGTACCCGGCCAAGGGGATGATCATCGTGCCCGCGTCGACCGCCTCCGTGGCCGGAGTCGCGCTCGGGCTGTCCAAGGACCTGCTCCAGCGCGCGGCGAGCGTCGTGCTGAAGGAGCGGCGACCCCTCGTCGTCGCCGTCCGTGAGGCGCCCCTGAACGGGCAGACGCTGCGGCACCTCGTCGCGCTGGACGACGCCGGCGCCGTCGTCGTCCCCGCCTCACCCGGCTTCTACGCGGGCGCGACCCACATCCAGGACCTGGTCGACTTCGTCGCGGGCCGTGTCCTCGACGCGGTCGGAGTCCCCCACACGCTCTACCGCCGCTGGGAGGGGGAACTCGGCGGCGGCTCCCGTGACGACTGACCCTCCCCCACGCTCATTTCTCGGATCTCTTCAGCGGAAGGCTCGAATCGCATGGACGCGGTGGACAGGCAGCTCATCCAGGCCCTCAGGGAGAACGGCCGGGCCTCCTACGCGGAGCTGGGACGCCTCGTCGGCCTGTCGGGCCCCAGCGTCACCGACCGCATCAACCGGCTGGAGGCGGCCGGTGTCATCACCGGCTACCGCGCCACCGTGAACGCCGCCTCCCTCGGCCTCGGTGTCACCGCCCTGATCGGCATCTCGCTCTCCGACGCCGCCGACCACGAGGACGTGGCCCGCCGGCTGAAGGACCTCCCCGAGATCGAGGACTGCTGGTTCATCGCCGGTGACGACTCGTTCATGCTCAAGGTGCGGGCGACGGACGTGGACGGGCTGGAGAAGATCATCCGGCGGTTGTCCGGGACCAAGGGGGTCTCGCGGACTCGTACCACCATCGTGCTCTCCACCAAGTGGGAGAACCGGGTGGGCGAGTTGCCGGAAGAGGTCTAGGCGTAGGTTTGACGGAGTCTGTCGAGCGAAGGGAACACCATGGACGTCGGGCTCAAGCGCGAGCTGGAGGAGAAGGTCCGCTCCGGTGAGCGGCTGACCCGCGAGGACGGCATCGCGCTGTACGAGTCGGACGACCTGGCGTGGCTCGGCGGACTCGCGCACGAGGTGCGGACCCGGAAGAACGGCGACGTCGTGCACTTCAACGTCAACCGGCACCTCAACATGACCAACGTCTGTACGGCCTCCTGCGCCTACTGCTCCTTCCAGCGCAAGCCGGGGGAGAAGGACGCGTACACGATGCGCATCGAGGAGGCCGTCAAGCTCGCCAAGGCGATGGAGTCGGAGAACCTCACCGAGCTGCACATCGTCAACGGGCTGCACCCGAACCTGCCGTGGCGGTACTACCCGCGCTCGCTGCGCGAGCTGAAGGCCGCCCTGCCGAACGTCTCCCTGAAGGCGTTCACCGCGACCGAGATCCATCACTTCGAGACCATCTCGGGGCTCAGCGCCTCCGAGATCCTCGACGAGCTGATCGACGCCGGGCTGGAGTCGCTGACCGGCGGCGGTGCCGAGATCTTCGACTGGGAGGTCCGGCAGCACATCGTGGACCACCGCACCCACTGGGAGGACTGGTCCCGCATCCACCGGCTGGCGCACGAGAAGGGTCTGAAGACCCCGTGCACCATGCTCTACGGCCACATCGAGGAGCCCCGGCACCGCGTCGACCACGTGCTGCGGCTGCGCGAGCTCCAGGACGAGACCGGTGGCTTCCAGGTCTTCATCCCGCTGCGCTACCAGCACGACTTCGTCGACATGAAGGACGGCAAGATCCGCAACCGGCTCCAGGCGCGGACCACCATGGCCACGCCGGCCGAGGCGCTGAAGACCTTCGCGGTCTCCCGGCTGCTGTTCGACAACATCCAGCACGTCAAGGTGTTCTGGGTGATGCACGGGGTGCAGACCGCCCAGCTCGCGCTCCAGCACGGGGCCGACGACATGGACGGGTCGGTCGTCGAGTACAAGATCACCCACGACGCGGACAACTACGGCACGCCGAACAAGCTGACCCGGGACGATCTGCTGGACCTGATCCGGGACGCCGGGTTCCGGCCGGTGGAGCGGAACACCCGGTACGAGATCATCCGGGAGTTCGACGGGCCCGATCCGGCCCGGCGGGAGTCTCCGCAGCCTATGCGGGTGTGAGGCCGGTCGTTTTCCGGGTGCGGGCCGGTGGGGGCTGTCGCGCCCACGCGGCGGAGCCGCATATGGACAGAGGCCCGCGCCCCTGAGGTGGGTACTCGCCCCCATGTGAACGCGGCACCCGAGGACCAGTACACGGCTGCGCCCTTCGTTCCCGAGGACGTCCGGGACCTCGACGCCCTGCGGCAGGCCGCCGCCGGGTGTCGGGGCTGCCCCCTGCATCGCGACGCCACGCAGACCGTGTTCGGGGCGGGCAGTGCGGACGCCCGGGTCATGCTCGTCGGTGAGCAGCCCGGGGATCAGGAGGACCGTAAGGGGCGGCCCTTCGTCGGGCCCGCGGGGAAGCTGCTGGACCGGGCGCTCGCCGAGGCCGGGATCGATCCCGGTGAGGCCTACGTCACCAACGCGGTGAAGCACTTCAAGTTCACGCAGGCGGAGCCCCGCAAGCGGCGGATCCACAAGGCGCCGAGTCTGCGGGAGACGAGTGCCTGCGGGCCGTGGCTGGCGGCGGAGCTGGCGCTGGTCGAGCCCGAGCTGATCGTCGTGCTCGGGGCCACCGCGGGGAAGGCGCTGCTGGGGTCGTCGTTCCGGGTGGGCGAGGTGCGCGGGACGGTGCTGGAGCGGGAGATCCACGGGCACGCGGAGCGGCTGGTGCCGACCGTGCATCCGTCGTCGGTGCTGCGGGCGGACGACCGCGAGGGGGCGTACGAGGGGCTGGTGGCCGATCTTAGAGTGGCGGCACGCGTGCTGGCGTCATAGCCGTAATGGCTAGCATCGTCATATGGCCCTTACCTTCACGCTCGATCCCGCTGTCACCCCCGATCTGCGCGACGGCATCCTCGACCTGTGGACCGATGTCTCCAACGCGGGCGGAGCCGTCGGCTTCGTGCCGCCGGTGGAGCGGGAGGCGGTCCGGCCGGAGCTGGTGAGGCACCTGGTGGCGATGGCGGAGAGCCGGGCACGGCTGCTCGTGGGGCACGACGAGGACGGGCGGGTGGCCGCCACCGCCTTCTTCCACTTCAACACCCACCGGCTGATGACCCACTGGGTGTGGCTCTACACGGTGATGGTGCATCCCCGGCACCAGGGCAAGGGGTACGGCCGTGATCTCCTCGCCGCCGCGGAGGGCGCCGCGCGCGGGTTCGACGGGATCGAGGCGATCCGGCTGACCTGCCGGGGCGGGCTCGGCCTGGAGCGGTTCTACGGCTCCTGCGGCTACAAGGAGGTCGGCCGCGTGCCCGCCGCGATCCGGGTGGCGCCGGGGGACGACCGCGATGACGTGATCATGCTCCTGCCGCTGGGCTGACCCGCGTACAAGATCGGCGGCCCGGCGTGCTTCACTGGACGGTGGCCCCTTTTGGAATCGGAAGAGTGGATTGAGATGCTCCGGTACACGCTGATGCGCCTCGGGATCTTCGCGGGCTGCCTGCTGGTCGTCTGGGGTCTCGTCTACTCCGGCATCGCCCCGCGCGGTCTCGGCGCCTCCAACGGCCTGTGGGTCGTGCTGCTCGCGCTGGTGATCTCCGCGCCGATCAGCTTCGTCGTGCTGCGCGGCGAGCGGGACCGGGCGTCCGAGCAGATCGTGCGCAAGGTCGACCGGCTGAAGGCCGGCTTCGAGGCCGACCGCAGTCAGGAAGACCGCGCGGACGACGCGGCCCGCGCGCAGGGTCAGACGTCGTAAGGCGCGTCACATCGAGCGTCCCCTCGCTTCCGCCCCGGTTTCCGAAACCCCTGGAAACCGGGGCGTTTTGCATTCTGGGGGTCATATTCCCCTCGTGCCTCTCAAAGTAAGGCTTTGAGGTTCCCAAAGTTCAGGTGTTACGGTCTCTGGCATGAAGCCAGCAGTCGTGTCCGCCGACGCGCCGCGCAGCGTTCCGCTCGTGGCCCGTCTGCACGTGGACCTCTGCCGGTGCGCCTCCGCTGGCTGTCCCCGCTGACGCATTCCGCCGCGCACCCATTCCTTCTTCTTCGGAGCATGTCCGTGTCCGCGAACACGAAGTCGTTCAAGCTGCCCTTCTGGGCCCAGATACTCGCCGGCCTCGTCCTCGGCGTGGCCCTCGGCTGGATCGCCCGCAGCCAGGACGTGTCCTGGCTGGTCACCACCCTCGAGAAGATCGGCGACATCTTCGTCGGGCTGCTGAAGCTCGCTGTCGCCCCGCTCGTCTTCTTCGCGATCCTCGTCTCGATCACCAACCTGCGGAAGGTCAACAACGCCGCCCGGCTGGCCGGCCGCACCCTCCTCTGGTTCATGATCACCTCGCTGATCGCGGTGGCCATCGGCCTCGCCATCGGCCTGCTCACCAACCCCGGCGCCGGCACCGGCCTGACCCCGAAGGACGGTGAGCTGCCGGAGAAGACCGGCTCCTGGCTCGACTTCCTGACCGGGATCGTCCCGACCGACGTCATCACGCCGTTCACCGAGCTGAACGTGCTCCAGATCGTCTTCATGGCCGCCGTCGCCGGTGTCGCCGCCCTCCAGCTCGGCGAGAAGGCCCAGCCGATCCTCACCCTGAGCGAGTCCGTGCTGGAGCTGCTGCAGAAGGCCCTGTGGTGGGTCATCCGGCTCGCCCCGCTCGGCACCGTCGGCCTCATCGGCCACGCCATCGCCACCTACGGCTGGGACCTGATCGGCAAGTACGCCACCTTCACCGCCGACATCTACATCGGCTGCGCGCTGGTCCTCTTCGGCGTCTACCCGGCGCTGCTCGCCACCGTCGCCAAGGCCAACCCGGTCCAGTTCTTCAAGGGCGCCTGGCCCGCCATCCAGCTGGCCTTCGTCTCCCGCTCCTCCGTCGGCACCATGCCGGTCACGCAGAAGGTCACCGAGCGCCTCGGCGTGCCGAAGGAGTACGCCTCCTTCGCGGTGCCGTTCGGCGCCACCACCAAGATGGACGGCTGCGCCGCCATCTACCCGGCCATCGCCGCGATCTTCGTCGCGCAGATCTTCGACATCCAGCTCGGCGTCGGGGACTACCTGCTGATCGCGTTCGTGTCCGTGGTCGGCTCCGCCGCCACCGCCGGCCTCACCGGCGCCACGGTCATGCTGACCCTCACCCTGTCCACCCTGGGCCTGCCCATGGAGGGCGTGGGTCTGCTGCTCGCCATCGACCCGATCCTCGACATGATGCGCACCGCCACCAACGTGGCCGGCCAGGCGCTCGTGCCGGTCATCGTCTCGGCGCGTGAGGGCCTGCTGGACCGTACGGCCTACGACTCGGTGGGCGCCGGTTCCCCGGTCGACGAGCCCGCCCCGGTCGCGACCGACGGGTCCCGGGCGGTCGAGGCCACGGCCTGAACGATCGGTCGGTGACGCGACCGCACGGACCGTACGCTGTCCGCATGGGTTCCGTGAAGACCAAGCGGATGCCGCGTGCGGTCCGTGAGCAGCAGATGCTGGACGCCGCCGTACAGATCTTCGGGCGGCGCGGATACATGGCGGCGTCCATGGACGACATCGCGGAACTCGCGGGCGTGTCCAAGCCGTTGGTGTATCTGTATCTGAACTCCAAGGACGACCTGTTCGGCGCCTGCATCCGGCGGGAGGCGCGGGCGCTGATCGCGGCCGTCCGGGCCGGTATCGACCCGGCGCTGCCGCCGGACCGTCAACTGTGGGACGGGCTGCTGGCGTTCTTCACGCACACCGCCGAACACCCCGACGGCTGGTCGGTGCTGCACGTCCAGGCCCGCACCCACGGGGACGCGTTCGCCGCCGAGGTCACCGCGATGCGGGCGGAGGCGGTGGCGTTCGTGACCCGGCTGATCGCCGGGGCCGCCCCCGAGACGCACGCGGAGCGCGAGATCGCCGGGCTCGCCCAGTCGCTGGTGGGCGCCGCGGAGTCGCTCGCCGCGTGGGCCAACACCACCCCCGGCGTCACCGCCCGGCAGGCGGCGGCCACCCTGATGAACTTCGCGTGGGCGGGGCTGGGCGGTCTGCTGGAGGGGCGGTACTGGTCACCGCCGCGGGCCTGATCCGAGCCGTTCCACGATCCCCGTGAGATGGGTCCGGCCGTCGCCGCGCAGGGTGAAACGGCCGTTCCCGGCGGCGTATTCGACCGTTCCCGGGAGGGGGACGGGCGCCAGGAACCGGGCCCGGACCCGCACCGCGCCGGGGGTGCCGTGCGCGGCGAGGCAGCGGGCCACCGTCCACATGCCGTGCGCGATCGGCCGGGGAAAGCCGAAGAGACGCGCGGTCAGCGGGTGCAGGTGGATGGGGTTGCGGTCGCCGGAGACGGCGGCGTAACGGCGGCCGAGGTCGCCGCCGAGGCGCCACTCGGCGAGCGGGGGCAGCGTGGGCAGCGGCGCTGTTTCTTCGGTGACGTTCGCCTTGTCGGCCGCCCGGTCGGTTCCGTGCCGGGCGAGATATGTGCTGCGTGACTCCCATACGACCTCCCCGCCCGCCCGCAGCTCGGTCAGCACGGCCGCTTCCGTGCCCCGCCGGTGCGGCGCCAGTCCCTCGACGCGGACGGAGAGTTCGTAGGCGGCGGTGGCCGGGAGGGGGGTGTACCGGGTGAGGTCGAACCCGGTGTGGACCAGGCCGAGCAGCGGCAGCGGGAAGTCCCGGGCGCTCATCAGCCGCATGGCCAGGGGGAAGCCGAGCACGTGCGGATACGTAGGAGGCAGCGCGTCGTCGCCGGTCGGGAAACCGCAGATCCGCTCGTAGGCCGCGAGCCGCGCCAGGTCGATCCGGACGCCGGGGAGGGTGAGCGGGGCGCGGGGGAAGGCGGCGTCGGGGCGGGGGCGCCGGAAGGGGGAGAGCAGGGCGCCGCGCAGGAGGGAACCGGCGAGTGAGGGCATGGCTACGGGGGCTCCCTGGGGCGGGTCACTGTGCTGACTCAGAAGCTTACTTCGAAGTAAGGTTACCGTAGGTAAGGCCTTGTCGTATCCGGGAGTTGGGCGTGTGTGCAGGGCGCGCGTCCGCTCCGGATCGGCCCCGAACCGCCGTGGAACCCGCACAGAGCCCTCACGCGGGCACCGTAGGATGCGCGTCCTACCGGCGGTAATGCCACGAGCCGCCGCCCGGAGGAGCCGTATGCCGATCTCGTACTCGTCCCAGCCGCTGCCGCCCGCCTCGGGTGCCTCGGCCCTCGACTACGACCCGGACGGCGGCCCCGTCCTCGTCGAACCGGAGCTGCGGCGGCTGGACGGCGAGGTGCGCGAGGTGGCCGTACCGCCGCTGGTGCCGCCCGTGACGCACGGCTCGCTCGCCGACCTGCCGTTCGAGAACGCGGCGGCGGCGCCCGGACAGGTGGTGCTCAGCCGCCGTACCGGGGACGGGAGTTGGGCCGACGTCACGGCGGCGCGGTTCGCCGCCGAAGTGCACGGGCTCGCGAAGGGGCTCATCGCCGAAGGGCTCGCGCCGGGCGACCGGATCGCGATCATGGCGCGGACGTCGTACGAGTGGACCCTGCTCGACTTCGCCGCCTGGGCCGCCGGGCTGGTCACCGTGCCGGTGTACCCGACCTCCTCCGTCTTCCAGACCCGCTGGATCCTCCAGGACTCCGGCGCGGTCGCCCTCGTCACCGAGACCGCCGGGCAGGCCGCCGCACTCGGACCCGAACGGGACCGGCTGCCCGACCTGCGGCACCTGTGGGTCGTCGAGCAGGGGCATCTGGCGGGACTTGCCGAGCGGGGGGCGGCCGTACCCGACCCGGAAGTCCACGTACGGCGCGGGGTGCTGGGCCCCGACACCCTGGCCACCCTCGTCTACACCTCCGGCACCACCGGCCGCCCCAAGGGCTGCGCGCTCACCCACGGCAACTTCCTCGCCGAGGTCGACAACGCGATCGAACTCCTCTACCCCGTCTTCAAGGCACGCACGGACGAGGAACCGGCCACGCTGCTCTTCCTGCCGCTGTCCCACGTCTTCGGGCGGATGGTCGCGGTGGCCTGCGTCCGCGCCCGGGTACGGCTCGGGCACGCGCCGAGCCTGAAGGCCGAGGACCTGATCGCCGATCTCGCCGCCTTCCGGCCGACCTTCCTGCTGGCCATCCCGTACATGCTGGAGAAGGTCTTCAACAACGCGCGGGCCACTGCCGAACGGGGCGGCAAGGCGGGCTCGTTCGACCGCGCGGTGAACGTGGCCCGCCGGTACGGGGAGGCGGTCGAGGCCCGCCGCCACGGCACCGGCCCCGGACCCGGCGCCTCCCTGAAGGCGGCCCGCGCGCTCTACGACCCGCTGGTCTACCGCCGTATCCGCAACGCCCTCGGCGGCAGGCTCCGCTATCTCATCTGCGGCGGCTCACCGCTGGGCCGGGACCTCGCCGCGTTCTACCTGGGCGCCGGCATCGAGGTCTACGAGGGCTACGGCCTGACCGAGACGACCGGCGCCGCGACCGTGACCCCGCCGCTCAAACCCCGCCTCGGCACCGTCGGCTGGCCGCTGCCCGGCACCCGGGTGCGGATCGCCGCCGACGGTGAGGTGCTGCTGGCCGGCGGGCAGGTGCTGCGCGGCTACTGGGACCCGAATGCCGGGGTCGTCCCGGCCACCCCGGACGGCTGGTTCCCGACCGGCGACCTCGGGCGCCTCGACGACGAGGGCTATCTGACCATCACCGGCCGCAAGAAGGAGATCCTGATCACCGCCGGCGGCAAGAACGTGGCCCCGGCGCCGCTGGAGAACTGGCTCCGGCAGCACCCGCTGATCTCCCACTGCGTCGCCATAGGCGACCGCCGCCCGTACGTCGCCGCGCTGATCACCCTCGACATGGAGGGCGTCAGCCACTGGCGCCGGATGAACGGCAAGCACCCCGTCCCGGCGGAACTCCTCACCGAGGACCCCGAGTTGCGGGCCGTCCTGCAACGGGCCGTCGACGAGGCCAACAAGCTCGTCTCGCGCCCCGAGTCCATCCGCCGCTTCGCCGTCCTCCCCGCCGACTTCACCGAGGAGGCCGGCCATCTGACCCCGTCGATGAAGCTGCGCCGGGCGGTGATCCTGCGCGACTTCGCGCGGGAGGTGGAGGCACTGTACGGCTCCTGAGGTGACGGTGGACACATCGGCTCGTTCCCGCTCACACTCCCGCGCCCTGCCCTGTCAGCCAGGTGAACGAGACGAACGAGACGAACGAGCCGAACGAGAAGGAGCCGAAGATGTCCACTGCCTACGTCGTCGCCACCGTCCTGGGCGCCGTGATGGCGGGATTCTCCGCCGGAGCCGTGTACTTCCGCGCCGAGTGGGTCGTCAAGTCGCTGGCCGGTTACGGGGTTCCCCGCTCCTGGTGGCCCTGGCTGGCCGCCGCCAAGGCCGCGGGCGCGGTGGGGCTGCTGGCCGGCCTGGCGGTCCCGGCGATCGGCATCGCGGCGGCGATCGGCCTGGTCCTCTACTTCACCGGAGCGATCGTCACCATCCTCCGCGCCCGCTCGTTCTCGCACGTCCCGATCCCCCTGCTGTACGCGGCCCCGGCCCTGGCGTCGCTGGTGCTGGCGGCCTGAGGGCGGCGGGATCGCCGGGTGAGGACCCGGCGTCGTATCGAACGGAGGAGCGAAGCCGCCGGGTTCAGGTTTCCGCCGGTGCCGTCGTGCCGCAGCGGGCGGCGACCGTGTCGGCGAAGGTTCTGGCCTGGGGGGTGAGCGCGTCCCAGTGGCGGACGGCCCAGCCGACGGCCAGGGGACGCAGAGCGGGCACCGGGATGAGGCGCAGGCCCGTGGCGCCGGTGCCGCGGGCGCCCGGCAGGGCGGGGACCAGCGCGCGGCCCAGGCCCAGTTCGGCCAGGAGCAGGGCCGTGTCCCAGTCGGCGACGCTCGTGTCGTAGCCGAAGCGGACGCCGAGGTCGGCGCAGGCCGCGTCGAGGTGGGCGGCGGAGGTGGAGTTCGGGGGGAGACGGATCAGGCGCAGGTCGGTCAGCTCCTCCGGGCGCAGGGCGGGGCGGTCGGCGAGCGGATCGTCGGCGGGGACCGCGAGGACCCAGGGCAGCTCGGCCACCGGGCGCTGCTCGATGCCGCGCACCGGCGGGCCGAGGGTGATCCACGCGAGGTCCAGGTCGCTGTCGGTGAGCGCGTCGAAGCAGGCGCGGCTGGAGCTCTCGGTACGGAACTCCAGGCTGACCCGGGGGCGGCGGCGCCGGAAGTCGACGATGGCGTCGGCCATGAAGTGCCGTACGGTCGTCGCCCCCGTCGCCACCCGCACCGAGCCGGTCTCCCCGTCGGCCAGGTCCCGCAGCCGCCGCAGCGCGAGGTCGAGCCCCGCGATGCCCTCCGCGGCGGCGGCCTCCAGAACCCGGCCCGCCGCCGTGGGCACCACCCCGCGCGGGCGCCGCTCCAGCAGGCTCACCCCCGTCTCCCGCTCCAGCCGCTTGACGTGCTGGCTCACCGCCGACTGCGTACAGCCCAGGTCACGGGCCACGGCGCTGAGGTTTCCGGCACGGCACACGGCCACGAACACACGCAGGTCGTCGAGCGTCATGACCCCCAAGGTATCGCTTGGAAGCAGGCAGTTTTTCCAAGGATTGACTGGGTGTCAGGTCGTGTACGACGATCTCCGCAGGGCCCGGGCGGCAACCCGCTCCGCGCCCCGCCGGGGTCCGGACCGAGGGCGGGGCGAGGAGCGGGTGCCGACCCACACGACCTGCCGACAGGGGGACCTGGCTCATGACGCACACCGCCGAGCACGCTCGTGACCTGCTGCGCCGCTCGGGCGCCGCCGCCGTCGGCCACCCCGGCGGCGGCACCCTCCTCGCCCACCTCGACCGCGTCCGCGACCGGCTCGCCGGCTGGGGCGCCCGCCCCGCCCTCCAGCTCGCCGGCCTCTGCCACGCCTGCTACGGCACCGACGGATTCGCCGTGGCCCTGCTGCCCCTAGGGCCTGTCTGACAAATTGCCGCCTGCCCTGCGGCGCCTGGCACGCGCGCTCGCCCCGTTGCCGAAACGCCCACGTGGCTCCGCCACGAGGGCGCTCCGGCGCCTTGCGATCGCACGCACCAGACACCGCAGGGCCCGCCCTTCGGGCGGACGACGGGAATTTGTCAGACAGGCCCTGGCCCGGCGCGCCGAACTCGCCGACGTGATCGGCGCGGAGGCCGAGGCCATCGTGTACGGGTACGCCGGCCTCGACCGCGCCGCCGGCTACCCGCGCTTCGCCGACACCGACGCCGTCCTGCCCGACCGCTTCACCGGCACCGCCCGCCCCGCGGACCCCCGGCTGCGCCGTGACCTCGCCGAACTCACCGCCGCCAACGAACTCGACCTCGCCGCCCACGACCCCGCCTTCCGCGACCGCTTCGGCGCCGAGCTGCTGGGCCTCCTCACGCGCCTGCGTCCGCTGCTGACCGCGGCGGCCTGGGCGGACTGCCGGGCGGTGCTGGGCGACGCCTGACGCCCCCGGATCACCTGCGCACGGCCGTCAGGAACGCCTGCGGAGCCGACTCGCCCTTCTCCTCCTCCGCCTCCCGCACGGTCCGCGACCGCACGGCGAACCCGGCGCCCTCCAACAGCTTCGTCATGTGCTCCGGCCGCCGCCGCTCGAAGTCGAGGGCGACGGG
Source organism: Streptomyces sp. NPDC052773 (assembly GCF_044547145.1). NCBI lineage: Bacteria > Bacillati > Actinomycetota > Actinomycetes > Kitasatosporales > Streptomycetaceae > Streptomyces > Streptomyces sp. NPDC052773. The sequence continues at coordinate 84,438 of NZ_JBITZX010000006.1, forward strand.
GTGACCGAAGGGCCGCTCCAGGCGGAGGGGCGCGTCACCGGCCTGGAAGGCGAGGAGCAGGTGCCCGCCGGGCGCCAGGACGCGGGCGAACTCGGCGAAGAGATCGGGGAGGCGGTCCGCCGGCGTGTGGATGGAGGAGTACCAGGAGACGATCCCGGCGAGCCGCCCGTCCGGCAGGCCGAGATCCAGCATGGACCCCTGCTCGAACCGCAGCCCCGGATTCTCCCGCCGGGCGACGGCCAGCATGGACTCAGACAGGTCCACACCGAACACGCGCACCCCGAGCGAGGCGAGACGGGCCGTCACCCGCCCCGGCCCGCAGCCCAGGTCCGCCACCTCCCCGGTGTCCCCGACGAGCTCGGCGAACGCCCCGAGGAGCGCCACGTCCAGCGGCGAATGGGCGATGACACCGGCGAAGTGGCGGGCGTAGTCCTCCGCGACGGCGTCGTAGAAGGTGCGGGTGGCGGCGAGGAAGTCGGAGTCGGTCATGGGCACGGACCCTAGACCCGGCCACCGACAGCGCCCGTCCCACTCCTCCTTTCCTTACGTCGTCCCGGCCTTCTTCATGGCCTTCTTCACGGCACGCCCAGCGCCCGCAGTACGGCCGTCACCCCCACCCCCGCCAGGACCACCACCACGAACGGCGCCCGCCGCCACGCCAGCACGACCGCCGTCAGCACCCCGGCCGGGCGGGCCCACCCGGCGAGGCCGGTGCCCTCGGTGAGCGCGCCCGTGGCGAGCAGGGCGACGAGCAGGACCACCGCCCCCGCGGACAGCAGCTCCTGCGCGCGCGGCGGCACCGCAACCCGTCCGTGCAGCACGGGCCCGACCAGGCGGAGGGCGTACGTCGCGGCGGCCAGCGCCAGGACCAGGACGACCGGCGCGCTCATCCCGCCACCGCCTTCTCGCGGGCGCCGCCGCCGTACAGCGCGAGCCCGGCGAGGGCGAGCAGCACCGGCACCCCGGCCGGGACGACCGGTGTGACGGCGAGCGCCACGCAGGCGCCGAGCAGCGCACAGCGGCGGAGGCGCGGATCGTCGCGCAGGGCGGGGACCACGAGGGCGGCGAGGACGGCGGGGAAGGCCGTGTCCAGGCCGTAGACCGCGGTGTCGCCGAGTGCGCTGCCCGCGAGGGCGCCGGCCAGGACGGAGACGTTCCACACGGTGAACAGCCCGATCCCGGAGACCCAGAACGCGGTGCGCCGCCGCTCCGGGTCGGGCTGGGCGAGGGCGAAGGCGACGGTCTCGTCGGTGATCAGATGGGCGCCCGCCAGACGGGCGAGCCTGCCCCGTCCGACGACGTCGGCGACCGCCACGCCGAACGCGGCCAGCCGGGTGTTCAGCAGCACCCCGGTGGCGACCGCGGCGAGCGGCCCGCCCCCGGCGAACAGCACACCGACCGCGCTGAACTGCGCCGATCCCGCGTACACCACCAGGGACATCACCACGGGAACCCAGACGGGCAGTCCCCCGGCGACGGCGATCGCGCCGAAGGAGATTCCCACGATGCCGCTGGCCACCCAGACCAGTGAGGCGTCGCGGACCAGGGAGGCAACCATGGGTGTTCGGAGTGGCGAACGCATGTTTTCTACAATGAACAGACGGCTCGCTGTTCGTCAAGCCGAACGATCGTACTTCTGGAGCGAACGACATGACCGACGGCACCCCGAGCACCCCGCCCCGGCTCCCTCTCGACTGGATCGCCGCCGCCCTGCGCCGCGAGCGCACCCGCGCCGGACTGTCCCTGTCGGAGCTGGCCAAACGGGCCGGGATCGCCAAGTCGACGCTGTCCCAGCTGGAGGCGGCGAGCGGGAACCCGAGCATGGAGACGATCTGGGCGCTCGGCGTGGCCCTGGGAGTCCCGTTCAGCGCGCTGGTCGAGCCGCCGGCACCGGCCGTCCGGGTGATTCGCGCCGGAGAGGGGCCCGCCGTCGCCTCCGAACAGGCGAACTACGTGGCGACGCTGCTCTCGGCGAGCCCGCCCGGCGCGCGGCGTGACATCTACCACCTACGGGCCGAACCGGGCGCCGCACGGGAATCCGAGCCGCATATCCCGGGCACCGTCGAGCATCTGATCGTCAGCACCGGACGGGTGAAAGCGGGGCCGCGCGGGGAGAGCGTGGAACTCGGGCCGGGCGATTACATGGCGTATCGCGGAGATGTGCCGCACGCCTACGAGGCGCTGGCGCCGGGCACCACGTTCGTGCTGATCATGCAGCACGTGTGAGAAGTCCGAGAATTCGCGAGAAGTTCACCGGAAAAGGGCAGGAGCCCCGTCGCCGTACGGCGCGGGGCTCCTTGGGTACTGCACTCGATCCCGGATCAAGAAAGGATCAGACCGGGGTGACGTTCTCGGCCTGCGGACCCTTCGGGCCCTGCGTGACGTCGAAAGACACCTGCTGGTTCTCCTCGAGGGACCGGAAGCCGGTCGCGTTGATCGCGGAGTAGTGGACGAAGACGTCGGGGCCGCCGCCTTCCTGGGCAATGAAGCCAAAGCCCTTTTCGGCGTTGAACCACTTAACGGTTCCGGTAGCCATAAGCCCTCCTTGGGCTCAAAGGGTTGCCCTGCTCCAGAACCAGCAAGTGTGAAGACGAGTTCTCACAACTGCATCCGCCTGAAAACGACGAGAGCCCGCGGTCACATGCTCCGCAGGCTCTGCACTGCAAGGGAAACCAAACTGCAACTTGCGGCGAGCCTAGCACGCGGGCACCGGAAAGCAATAGAGGTCAAGATCACGTCACCCGGATGTTTGAAGATCGCGACGCACCTCTGACGCCGGGGGTGGGGTCTGGACCCTACCCCACAGGGTCTAGCCTCGCGATGTGGACATTTCTCGCACCCGGCCGCGCGTCGGCCACATCCAGTTCCTGAACTGCCTGCCCCTGTACTGGGGGCTCGCGAGAACGGGCACGCTTCTCGACTTCGAGCTGACGAAGGACACCCCGGAGAAGCTCAGCGAGCAGCTGGTGCAGGGAGAGCTCGACGTCGGCCCCGTCACCCTCGTCGAGTTCCTGAGAAACGCGGACGACCTGGTCGCCTTCCCCGACATCGCCGTCGGCTGCGACGGACCGGTCATGTCCTGCGTGATCGTCTCGCAGGTCCCGCTCGACCGCCTCGACGGCGCCCGGGTCGCCCTCGGCTCGACCTCGCGCACCTCGGTCCGGCTGGCCCAGCTGCTGCTGGCGGAACGGTTCGGCGTCCAGCCCGACTACTACACCTGCCCGCCCGACCTCAGCCTGATGATGCAGGAGGCCGAGGCAGCCGTCCTCATCGGCGACGCGGCGCTGCGCGCCAACCTGATCGACGGGCCCCGCTTCGGCCTGGAGGTGCACGACCTGGGCGCCCTGTGGAAGGAGTGGACGGGGCTGCCGTTCGTCTTCGCGGTGTGGGCGGCGCGCCGTGACTACGTCGAGCGCGAGCCGGTCCTCACCCGCCAGGTCCACGAGGCGTTCCTCGCCTCCCGCAACCTCTCCCTGGAGGAGGTCGGCAAGGTCGCCGAGCAGGCGGCCCGCTGGGAGGCCTTCGACGAGCGGGTCCTGGAGCGGTACTTCACCACGCTCGACTTCCGCTTCGGCGAACCGCAGCTCGCGGCCGTCGCCGAGTTCGCCCGCCGGGTCGGCCCGACGACGGGCTTCCCCGCGGACGTGCGGGTGGAGCTGCTGCGGCCGTAGGAAACCGGCCGCGGGAAGCCCGCCCGGGCGAGTCCGCGCCGGGGCGAGTCCGCGCCGGGGCGCGCGAACGTGCGTAACCTGCTGGGGGATTGTCAGGTCCACGGGGGAGGGGGCGCGCCATGCAGCCGCTCGGAGCGGACGAACCCACCAGCGTGGGGCCCTACCGGCTGCTCGGCCGGCTCGGCTCCGGCGGGATGGGACGGGTGTACGTCGGCCGCAGCGCCGGCGGGCGCACGGTCGCGGTGAAGATCGTGCACCCGCACTTCGCGCTCGACGAGGAGTTCCGGGCCCGTTTCCGCCGTGAGGTCGCCGCGGCCCGGCGGGTCGGCGGCTCCTGGACGGCACCGGTCCTGGACGCCGACCCGGAGGCGCCGGTGCCGTGGGTGGCCACCGCGTACGCGGCGGGGCCCTCCCTGGCGGCGGCGGTCGCCGACACCGGCCCGCTGCCCGCGCACTCCGTCCGCGCGCTGGGCGCCGGACTCGCCGAGGCGCTGGGCGCGGTGCACGCGCTGGGCCTGGTGCACCGGGACGTGAAGCCGTCGAACGTCCTGCTCACCCTGGACGGCCCGGTGCTGATCGACTTCGGCATCGCCCGCGCCACGGACGGCACGGCGTCCCTGACCTCGACCGGCGTCTCCGTCGGCTCGCCCGGCTACATGTCCCCCGAGCAGATCCTCGGCGAGGAGGTCACCGGCGCGGCGGACGTCTTCTCGCTGGGCACGGTCCTGGCGTACGCGGCGACCGGCGAGCCGCCCTTCCCCGGCGACTCCTCCGCAGCGCTGCTCTACAAGGTCGTCCACGAGGAGCCGAGGCTCACCGGTCTGGACGGCGATCTGCGGGACCTGGTCGCCGCCTGCCTCGCCAAGGACCCGGCCGCCCGCCCGGCCCCCGCCGAGGTCGCCGGCCGGCTCGCGCCCCAGGGTGCGGCCCGCCTGATCGCCGAGGGCTGGCTGCCGGGCCCGGTGGTGGAGGGGGTGAGCCGCAGCGCCGTACGGCTCCTGAACCTGGAGGCGGCACAGGAGCCCGCGCCCGCCGGCCCGGCACGGGAGCCCGTGTCCGGCCCCGTCGGCTTCAGCAGCCCCGCGGTCGGCGTTGACCCGACGAGCGGCAGCTTCGGCCCACCGCCCGCGATGCCCCCGGCCTTTCCGGAGCCCAGGGAGGCGCCCGCGGAGGAGAGGGAGACAGGTCCGCACAAGAGGGAGGCCCCTTCGGAGGGGACCGCGGGGCCGGACGCCACCGCCGGACCGCCGCCGCAGGCCACGCCCGCCCCGCACGACGCGGCCACCGCCTCCGCCGTACGCCCCAACAAGCTCTCCGTCACCGTCGCCGCCTCGGCGACCCCGGGAGAGGGCGGCCGGGGGCGGCGGCTCAGCTGCTCGGTCGCGCTCGCCGTCGCGGGGGCGCTCGCGGCGGTGACCGTGGGCGGCACCGTCCTGTTCGACCTGCTGCCCGGCCGCCAGGACGACGGCATGGGCGCGGGCGGCGGCGCCTACTCCCCGGCCCCGACCCTGATGGACCCCGCCGACCCCGGCCCCGGGGAGGCCGAGGCCTCCGGCGACGACACCGCCCCCGAGCCCGCCGCCACCATCCCCCGGCGCTACCTCGGCACCTGGGAGGGCCAGGGCACCGCCCTCGGCGGCAAGCTCCCCGTCGGCACCTTCCGGGTCACCGTGCGGCAGGCGGCGGTCGGCGAGGAGATGGGCAAGGTGCGGCAGACCGACGCGCTCGGCGGCGTCTGCACGGACATCCTCACCCTGAAGCAGGCCGGCGAGAAACAACTCGTCGCCACGTCCGTCGGCGCCGAGTCCAACCACGCCGGATGCAGCCAGGCGAAGACGACCATACGGCTCACCCCGGTGGGCGACGACCTGCGCTACGAGTCCGAGAGCCCGGAGTCGGGCCGCCCCGAGGCCCGCATCTCCCGGGTCGAGTGACAGCGGGCCGGGCTCGCGAGGCCGGTTCCCGGAAACCGGGCGCCAGGGCGGGGGCCGCGCTGCCAGACTGGCGGGTCGACACGTCGGCCCGTCACAGGAGCGTCGTATGCACTCACCCCGGCTGGTTCCGTTGCTGGAGCAGTTCGACTTCGCGTGCGAGCGGCTCACCGGCCGGCTCGCCGGGCCCGTCGTGGACAGCGGGGACGGGACGCCGACCGCGGTCGGTCCGATGACCGACGAGGAGTACTTCTGGGAGCCGGTGCCCGGCTGCTGGTCGGTCCGGCGGCGCTCGGCCGGGCCCGGCGCGCGGGCGACGGCGCTCAGCGGTCACCCGGCCGGGGAGTGGGGGCGCGACAGCGCGCCGTATCCGCACCCCTCGCCGCCGCCGTTCACCACGATCGCCTGGCGGCTGACCCACCTCGCCGAGATGCTGACCCTGCGCGCCGACCACACCCCGTCCGGCGGCCGCACCCTCACCCGGGACGACTACCGGGTCAGCGGGGACGCCGCCACGGCGGTCGCCGCCTTCGAACAGGGCGCCGCGGCCTGGCGCCAGGTGCTGGTGAAGGCGGACGACGCCGCCCTCGACACCGTCGGGTACTGCACCTATCCGCACGGCAGCGACGCCGAGGAGCCGTTCGTCGACATCGTGTGGTGGGTCAACCAGGAAGTGCTGCACCACGGCGCCGAGATCGCCCTCCTGCGTGATCTGTTCCGCGGCCGGCGGGACTGACCGTGCCGACGGTGTGGCTGATCGCCGCGGCGGCGGCCTGGGGCGCCGCGGCCGGCGCGGCGCTGCCCCGGGCGGCGTACCGGTTGTCGGTGCCGCACGGGGACGCGGGGGTGGTGACGACCGGGGGAGCGGGGGCGCTGATCACCGGGGGAGCGGAGCCCTCCGGGGGTGTCCCGTCCTCCGGGGGTGTCCCGTCCTCCGGGGGTCGCCCGTCCTCCGGGGGCGTCCCGTTCGCTGGGGGTGTCCCATCCTCCGGGGGCGCCCTGTCCTCCGGGAGTCGCCCGTCCTCCGGGACACTCCCGCCTTCCGGGAGTGTCCCGTCCGCCGGGGGCTCCCCGTCCGGGCGCGTCCCGTCAGCCGAGGGCGCCTGCCCCTCTCAGGGCCCCCAGCCCTCCCGCCACAACGAGTGGCCCCCCGGCGCCCGGGCGGAGCCGCCCGAGCCCCCCGCCTGGCGGACGGCCTGTCCGGCCGGGCATCCGCTCGCCGGGCCGCTGGGCGGCTGGGTCGGTCCGGGCCGGTGCGGTGAGTGCGCCGGGGCCGGGTACGGGCCCTCCGGCCGCGCCCTCGCGGCGGTCACCGCCCTGCTCTGCGCGGCTCTCGCCGCCGCCACCGGGCCGCGTCCCGAGCTGGCCGTATGGCTGCTGCTCGGGCCGGTAGGGGTGCTGCTGGCGGTGGTGGACCTGCGGGTGCACCGGCTGCCGGACGTGCTCACCCTGCCGCTCGCCGTCGCCGCCCCCGCCCTCCTCGGTCTCGCCGCCCTCGCCCCGGGCCACGCCGGTGACTGGAGCGGCGCCCTGCTCGGCACCCTCGCGCTCGGCGCCGGCTATCTCGTGCTGTGCCGGATCAACCCGGCGGGCATGGGCTTCGGCGATGTGAAGCTCTCCCTGAGCATGGGCGCCGTCCTCGGCTGGTACGGCCCGCGCACCCTGCTGCTCGGCACCTTCGCCGCGTTCCTGCTCGGCGCGCTCTACGCGGGCGCCCTGGTCGCGCTGCGCCGCGCCGGGCGCGGGACCGCGATCGCGTTCGGCCCGTTCCTGCTCGCGGGCGCGCTGATCGGGGTGGTGTCCGGCGCGTACGCCGCCTAGCCCAGTGAAAGGGGTGGGCGGCATTCCGCGGCCGTAGGCTCCTTGCGTCGGACGAAGGAGCACGGCGCATGAGCTATCGCCTGAAGGCCATCACCCGCGAGGACCACCTGGCGTTCGTCGCCACCCTGCCCTCGGTGAGTCATCTGCAACTCCCGTCCTGGGGCGAGGTGAAGCAGGACTGGCGGGCGGAGAGCCTGGGCTGGTTCGACGCGGACGACCGTCTCGTCGGCGCCGGACTGGTGCTGCTGCGGCCGCTGCCGAAGCTCAAGCGGTACCTCGCCTATCTGCCCGAGGGCCCCGTCATCGACTGGACCGCCCCCGACCTCGACGCGTGGCTGCGGCCCCTGCTCGCCCACCTCACGGCGCGCGGCGCCTTCACGGTGCGGATGGGCCCGCCGGTCGTCGTACGCCGCTGGAGCGCCGACGCGGTCAAGGCCGCCATCGCCGACCCGGAGACCAGGCGGCTCGGCGACGTGGCGCCCACCGCCGAGGACCCGCGCGCCCTCGACATCGCCGACCGGCTCCGCCGCGCGGGCTGGCGGCGAAGCGCGTCCGGCGGCGAGGACGGCTTCGCCGCGGGCCAGCCGCGCCACGTCTTCCAGGTGCCGCTCGCCGGCCGCTCCCTGGAGCAGATCCACCAGGGCCTCAACCAGCAGTGGCGGCGCAACATCAAGAAGGCCGAGAAGGCCGGCGTGAAGGTCGTCCAGGGCGACTACGAGGACCTGCCCGCCTTCCACCGGCTGTATCTGGAGACCGCCGAGCGGGACCGGTTCGTCCCGCGCCCGCTGTCGTACTTCCAGCGCATGTGGACCGCGCTGCGCGCCGAGGACGAGAACCGGATGCGCCTCTACCTCGCCCACCACGAGGGCGAGGTCCTCGCGGCGGCGACGATGCTGACCGTCGGCGAGCACGTCTGGTACTCGTACGGGGCCTCCACCAGCCGCCGCCGCGAGGTCCAGCCGAACAACGCGATCCAGTGGCGGATGATGTGCGACGCCCATGAACTCGGCGCCGCCGTCTACGACTTCCGCGGCATCACCGACACCCTGGAGGAGGACGACCACCTCGTGGGGCTGCTCCGCTTCAAGGCCGGCAGCGGCGGCGAGGCCGTCGAGTACCTCGGCGAGTGGGACCACCCGCTCAACAAGGTCCTGCACCAGGCTTTCCGGCTCTACCTGTCCCGCCGCTGAGCCGGGAATTTCGCTGGCGTACGCTGGTTCGGTCCGTCCGCAACCCGACGAAAGGGACGCCCCGGTGACCGAGAAGGCCGACCTCCAGTCTGTGCTCGACCGTGCCGCAGCGGGCGGGCGGATCACCCCCGAGGAGGCGCTCGACCTCTACCGCGACGCGCCGCTGCACGCGCTCGGCGCCGCCGCCGACGCCGCCCGCCGTCGCCGGTACGCGGGCGTCGAGCACATCGCGACGTACATCATCGAGCGCAACATCAACTACACGAACGTGTGTGTCACGGCGTGCAAGTTCTGCGCCTTCTACGCCCCGCCGAAGAGCGACAAGGGCTGGACCCGCGACCTCGACGACATCCTGCGCCGCTGCGCGGAGACCGTGGAGCTGGGCGGCACGCAGATCATGTTCCAGGGCGGCCACCACCCGGACTACGGCGTCGAGTACTACGAGAAGCACTTCTCGGCCATCAAGAAGGAGTTCCCGCAGCTCGTCATCCACAGCCTGGGGGCGAGCGAGGTCGAGCACATGGCCCGGATCTCCAAGGTCAGCGTCGAGGAGGCCATCCAGCGCATCCACGCCGCCGGCCTCGACTCCTTCGCCGGCGCCGGCGCCGAGCTGCTGCCGGAGCGGCCCCGCAAGGCCATCGCCCCGCTGAAGGAGAGCGGCGAGCGCTGGCTGGAGATCATGGAGACCGCGCACAACCTGGGCGTGGAGTCGACGTCCACGATGCTGATGGGCACCGGCGAGACCAACGCCGAGCGCATCGAGCACCTGCGGATGATCCGTGACGTACAGGACCGCACGGGCGGCTTCCGCGCCTTCATCCCGTACCTGTACCAGCCGCAGAACAACCATCTGAAGGGCCGCACCCAGGCGACCATCTTCGAGTACCTGCGGATGATCGCCGTCGCCCGCCTCTTCCTCGACAACGTCGCCCACATCCAGGGCTCCTGGCTGACCACCGGCAAGGACGCCGGGCAGCTCACGCTGCACTACGGCGCCGACGACCTCGGCTCGATCATGCTGGAGGAGAACGTCGTCTCGGCGGCCGGTGCCAAGCACCGCTCCAACCTGATGGAGATGATCGAGATGATCCGGGGCGCGGGCCGCGTCCCCGCCCAGCGCTCCACGACGTACGAGCACCTCGTCGTCCACGACGACCCGGCGAACGACCCCGTCGACGAGCGGGTCGTCTCCCACATCTCGTCGACCGCGATCGAGGGCGGCACCGCCCACCCCGAGCTGAAGATCCTCGCCGCCAACTGAGGTACGTGTGCTGACCCTTCACGTCGCCGAGGCCACACCCGGGACGGCCGTCCTGGTCGACGGCGCGCGCCTCGCCGCCGTCGGCCCGTACGACGAGCTGGCCGCCGCCCACCCGGACGCCCGGGTGCGGCGCTGGCCCGGCATCCTCACGCCCGGCCTGCTCAACCCGTACGGGCCGGAGCTGCTGGAACGGACGTACCACCCGGACCCGCGCGAGGCCGACCGGCTCGGCACCGAGCCGATCGGCGGGGAGCGCGCCCAGGCCCTGTTCCGCGCGGACCCCGCCCGCCGGGGCGCCAGCGCGCGGCGCGGCGTGCAGCGGCTCCTCGCGCACGGCACCGTCGCCGTCGCGGGCGAACTGCGCGACCGGGCCGCGCTGGACGCCGTACGGCGCGCCGGGCTCGCCGTCGGACAGCGACCGCCGTCGCTGCCGGGGCCGCCGGCCCTCTCCCCGGTCCCGCTGATCCTGCTGCCGCCCCTCGCCGCGGGCGGGCCCGCCCGCTTCGCCGTCTTCGACGTGCCCGACCGCGCCGCCCTGGTCCGCCAGGGCGCCGCGACCTGCGTCGCCACGGTCGTCGCCGGCCGCCTGGTGTACCGCGGCCGGTAACCCGCACCCTCCCTCGCGCCCCACGACCTTCCGTTCGGTCGTGGGGCGCTTCGGCGTGCACGCGTATTGACGGGCCGCTCGGCGAGCCCTTAGCGTCCGGCCATCCCTAATCTTTCGGATTTCGCTTCGAAACTTTCGAAGACGCGAACCCTCCGAAGACGCCGAGCCGACGGAATGAGACTCCCCATGAGATCCGTTCGCACCGCCACCGCGGCCCTCGCCGTGGCCGCCCTGTCGCTCCCGCTCCTCGCCGCCGCACCGCACTCCGAGGCCAGGTTCGACCGGCTGCGGGCGGCGGCCCCCGAGGGCTTCCACGTGGGCACCGCCGTGGCCGGTGGCGGCCACCACCTGTCGCAGCCGTACCCGGACCCGTTCACCTCCGACAAGGAGTACCGGAGGATCCTGGCCCGCCAGTTCAGCTCGGTCTCCCCGGAGAACCAGATGAAGTGGGACTTCATCCACCCCGAGCGGGACCGCTACGACTTCGCGGCGGCCGACGCCATCGTCGACTTCGCCGAGCGCAACCGGCAGGTGGTGCGCGGCCACACGCTGCTGTGGCACAGCCAGAACCCGGAGTGGCTGGAGCAGGGGAACTTCTCCGAGGAGGAGCTGCGCGCGATCCTGCGCGAGCACATCACCACTGTCGTCGGCCGCTACGCCGGCCGGATCCAGCAGTGGGACGTCGCCAACGAGATCTTCGACGACCACGGCAGGCTCCGCACCCAGGACAACATCTGGATCCGCGAACTCGGCCCCGGCATCGTCGCCGACGCCTTCCGCTGGGCGCACGAGGCCGACCCCGAGGCGAAGCTGTTCTTCAACGACTACAACGTGGAGAGCGTCAACGCGAAGAGCGACGCCTACCACGCGCTCGTCCAGGACCTGCTGAAGCGGGGCGTGCCGGTGCACGGCTTCTCCGTGCAGGCCCACCTGAGCACCCGTTACGGCTTCCCGGGCGACCTGGAGAGCAACCTGCGGCGGTTCGACGCGCTCGGCCTGGAGACCGCCGTCACCGAGCTGGACGTCCGTATGGACGTGCCGGAGGGCGGCGTACCCACCGCGGAGCAGGAGGCGAAGCAGGCCGACTACTACCGGCGGACCCTGGCGGCGTGCCTGGCCGTCGACGGCTGCGACTCGTTCACCATCTGGGGCTTCACCGACAAGTACTCATGGGTGCCGGTGTTCTTCGAGGGCGAGGGCTTCGCGAACGTCATGACCGACGAGTTCGCGCGCAAGCCCGCGTTCTACGCGCTGCGGGACACCCTGAACGGCCTTGGGGAACATCGGTACAGCCGTTGGCGCTGAGAACGATCATGAGGTCTAGCTGCGGATCTCCGTGTTCGGGTGAGGCTGGGCCTGGAGACGGTCGCGGAGGTCGATCTCCTCGGGAGTGAGCGGGTCTTCTGACCGGCGGATGCGGACGTGCTTGGGCCGCAGCGGCGGGCCGTCATCCGCCGCAGCCTCCTCGACTTCGGCCAGCGCCCGGTAGAGCGAGGCGACCGAAGGGCTTTTGCCAGCGTTCTTCCCGGTCTTGATGATCAGCTTCTTCGCGATCTCGGGAACGGGGACGCCCTTGTCCTTGAGCGCGACGGCGAAGGTGAGCATGTCGTCGTCGATTACCTTCGGCCGTCCGCCGTGGTTGCCCTTGGCCGCTGCGGTGACCTGGCCTTCGAGTGTCTTCTCCCGGATGTAGTTGCGCTCGATCTGCCCGGCAACGGCGAGCACGGCGAAGAACATGGCGCCCATGCCGTTGGGGTCGTAGATGCCGGTGAGCGGGCCGGTGAGGAGTTCGAGCTGGATGCCGCCAGCCTGGAGTTCGGCGGACAGTGTCATCAGCTCGGCGGCGTTGCGCGCGAGCCGCTTGAGCTCGTGGACGGTGAGAATGACCGGCGTCTCGGGTGCGGCTTCCTTGAACTGGCGGGCTAGCGCGAGCGCCTTCTCCAGCTCGGGCCGCACCTTGATGCGGGTACTGATCTGCTCCTGGAAGACCTTGTGGCACTCCGCGCGGTGGAGGGCTTCGAGCTGGCTCGCCAGCTCCTGGCGGGCGGTCGAGGTACGGGCGTACCCGATCCTCACCGGCCGCTCGGTGCGGGGCGCGGGCACGACGGCGAGCGCGGGCCCTTGCTTCCACACGCGGCCGGGGAGCCGGTCGGCGGGCACGGGGATCTCCAGTTCCTCGCGGAGCGCGGGGACGAGGACGAAGCGCGGGGTGTGGTACTTCGCGGCGGTCTTCCCGCCCCGGGTGCGGCAGGCGCTGCCGGCGGGTGCGTCACAGTTCGGGCAGTCGTGACGCTCTACCGCCAATGCGGCCTGATCGGGCGTGAGGTCCATGGCGGCAGCCTCTCAGAAGTGCCTCGCACAACACGCCGGTTTCGAGAGGACTTTTGCGAATGGCGACCTGCGGAGACGTGATCACTGCCGGGGCTCTCGCAGAACTCTCACAGATGTTCATTTGTGAGAATGCCGAGAAGTCGAACATGCAACCGGGCGGCGCCCGGTCGGAGCCCCCTGCCGGGCGCCACGTCGCGGCGAGGACCAACCTGTGTGCTCAGGCGGGCTGACGGAGCGCGCTGACCAGTGCGCGCGGGTCGTCGGCGTGGAAGCGGATGGTGTGGGCCTCTTCCGTTGCGCCGAGCGGGCGGGTGAAGGGGAGTGGCCGGTTCAGCTCCAGGGTCACCGAGGTCTGGCTGCCCACTATGAGGTCGAGGACCCCGTCCTCGGAAAGGGTGATCAGGCCGCCTTCGGGATAGCGCCGGTCGACCCGGACCGAGGCGACCGCGTCCGGCGGTACGGCGAGGTCGAAGAGGGCTCCGTAGCGGATCCGCAGAGAGCCGTCGGGACGCACGACGTGCGGCCGGGTGACGCAGGCGGCGTGCAGGGCCAGCACGAGGACGACGCCGTACAGGTCGAGTACCAGGATCACCCGGTGGACCACCGGCCAAGGGATGAGGAAGGCCAGGACCACCGTCTCGATGACCATCACGAAGAGCAGCCCGTACATCATCGCGGTCTGGGGCCCGGTGTACGCGGCAGCGTGGTCCCCGGGGCGCACCCCGTGCGTGCCGCGCCGGACCCACCGCCCCAGGGAGGCGAGGGCGCGCAGTTCGTGGAGGACCAGGCGGCGGACCGTCACCGGCACCGCCTCCTGTACGGCGGCTCGCCGCGCCGCCCCGCGGTCTGCGCCACGGGCGCGCGCGGCGACATACAGCGAGCGCAGCACCCATGCCTCGAACAGCAGCACCACGAGCACCAGCGCCTCGGCGCCCGCCAGCGCCCAACCGGGCGGTCGGACCCCAGCCACCAGGCAGGCCGCCAGGGCCAGTTCCCCCGGCAGTACGGCGGCGACCGCGACCCGCGCCGCCCGTACGCCCCTTGGCCGCCCGTTCATCCCCGGCCCCTCTCCATGAACGCGTCCATAAGTCGGCCCACGACTTCCGCTTGCGCGGGGGTGTACTCGGCGAGCAGCGCCTCCTTGAACCCGGTCACGACCGCCCCGTCCTCGGGGATTGCGGCGAACAGCTCCTCGGGGACGGCTGCCATCAGGTCAGCTGCCAGAGGTGCGATCCGCGGATCGTCGGCGGGGGCTTCGGCGAGCGCGTCGAGGCGCTCATACAGTTCGACGACCGCGGGATCGGCGACCAGTGTTCCGAGCAGCGCGAAAATCTCTTGGCTACCGGAGCTGGTGGCGTCCATCAGCGTGAGGTACTCGCGGTCCTTGGCCGCGCTCGGCGAGTCTGTCCTGGGGGCCTGTGCCAGCAGTGCGGCGAGGGCGGGTGAGACGGGCCCGGTCGCGCCGGGCGGCTCGGCGAGCAGGGCGCTGAGCCGGCAGCGGCGCTCCCGGATGTCGGCTTCCTGGCGGGCCAGGTCGGCGTCGAGTTCCTCCAACACCTCGGCCAGTTCGCGTCCGGCATCGTCAGCGAGGGCGTCGCGCACTTCATCGAGGCTGAGGCCGAGTTCGGTGAGTCGGCGCACTCTGGCGAGCAGGACGGCGTCGCGGACGCTGTAGGCACGGTAGCCGTTGGGGCGCCGCTCCGGTTCCGGAAGCAGCCCGACATGGTGGTAGTGCCGGATCGCCCGGGTGGTGAGCCCCACGAGCGCGGCGATCTCTCCGATTCGCATGCCGCCAGTAGAAACCCTGCCGTTGCGTCAAGGTCAAGCGCTGAAAGTATCGTCGGGCGCAAAACGATTCGAGCGCGTCTACACACCGGAGTGATACGTCTTCGTCAGCGCACGTATCTGGCCAGAGTCCGCTCCCGCTACCCCTCGTCGTCCTCGTCGAGTTCGACTGTGTCTGGGTCGCGAAGCGGGCGTAGGGCGCCGCCAGCCGGGGTGGAGGCGGTGAAGCTGTAGCGGCCCAGGACGTTGAGGTTGCGGTGCTTGAGCGGGGAGAGGCGGGTGATGTCCTCGTCCCGGATCTCGTGTCCCTCGGCACGGAGGTGTACGACGGCGGCGTCGATGTACCGGGTGGTCCAGAGCACCACGGCGTTGAGGACCAGGCCCAGTGAGCCGAGCTGGTCCTCCATCCCGTCCCGGTACGCCTGGTGGATGGTGCCGCGCTTGCCGTGGCACACGTCGCGGGCCAGCTTGTGCCGGGATTCCTGCACGGTGAGCTGGCGGTTCATCTGGCGGCGGTAGGTGTCGTCGACCGGGTCGACGACGCGGAGCAGGTGCTCGGTCTTGGCGATCCGGCCGTATTCGGCGAATGCCTGCCCCAGCGGGGTCGGGTGGCCTTCGCGTCCGAACATCCGCAGTAGGTCGTAGGCGCGTACCTGGTTGGTGACCAGGGAACCGGCGACCCGGAGCATGTCCGGCCAGTGGGTGATCACCTTGTTCAGGTTGACCCGGTTGCGGGCCAGCGGCTCCAGCGGCCCGTACGTGCCTGTCCCCACGCCCGGAAGGGACGCGCGCCAGAACCGTTGGTCGTCCAGGTCTTTGAACCGGGGGCTGAAGTTGTAGCCCAGGATGCGGAAGATGCCGAACACGATGTCGCTGTACGAGGCGTTGTCGGTGGCGACCATCTCCGGCTTCACCCCGCCGTCGAGGTTCAGCAGGGCGTCCAGGATGTGCAGGGAGTCGCGAGGGGTGCCCGGGACCACCATCTGCCCGATGCCCGCGACCTGGTCGTTGACGGCGTTGAGCCAGGTGATGCCGCGCTTGAACCCGAAGTACTTCGGCGACGGGGCGGCGTTGATGGTGCGGACGGGGACGACGAACCGCAGTCCGTCGACCGAGGCCAGCAGCCCATCTCCCCAGTACCGCACAATCGGCACCTGGCCCTGCGCCTCGATCAGTGCGGCGTTCGCCGCGGCGATGGTGTCGGCCCGCAGATAGAACTGGTCGACGTGCACCAGCCGGGAACGGTGAAGCGCCTCATGCGCGGGGTTGATGACCGGGGTCATGCCGATGTTGCACGCCTCCGAGACCAGAAGGGCCACCAGTGAGGTGGTCAAGTCCTTCATACGGGTTGTGCCGTCGCCCAGGTGTACGAAGGCGTCCAGGAACCCGGTCCAGCCGTGCACCTCGAACAAAAGCTCCGGCAGGTCGATCTTCGGGAGCATCTTCTCCACCCGCCCCCGCAGCCACGTCAGGGACTTCGGCTCGCCCAGCGCGCCGAGTTTGGACACGTTCAGCTTCGCCCGGCCGCCCGGCGGGACCTCGATGGTGACTTTCGTGTCCTGCCCGGCCGTCTCCAGCCGCTCAGCCATCTGCTTCCACGCCGCATCCAGCGCCGTCACCAGCGCGGCCAGGTGCTCCTCGACCGGCATGTCCAGGCTCAGGCCCGCCAGGACGTCCTCCCGCACGGCCTCCCACTCTGTGCCGTCCAGCAGCCGGGCGCGCGGGTCGGACCAGCGGTGCGAGGGAGAGGCGAACACGTCCCGGCGCTGAAGCGCGCGGTGCAGCTGCTCCAGCACACACACCACGTACGCGTCCCGGTCCACAGCCCCCGGCGGCAGCTCGGCGTTGGCGTACACCGCCTTGCGCCATGCGGCCGGCACCAGCTTGTCATCGACCTCGCGCGGCAGCAGCGGCTTGTCCTTCACCCGCCGCCGCGCCAGAGCGGGCAGCCGCTTCACCCCGGCCAGCACCCGCTTCCCGCCGGTCGCCGCATCCAGCGCCTTCGACTCGCCCAGCAGCGACAGAAACGGCCGCACCGTGTTGTACCGGGTGGCCAGCGCCGCCCGCATCGCGACGGCTGCCGAGTCCTCGTCCTCCGGCACCAGCGAGACCACCAGCACGGCCGCACTCATCACCGCGGCCCGGGGCGCGACCTCCTCCACTGCCCGCCACAGTGCCGCCGCGTCCAGATCCGTGCCGTGCGCCTCGACCAGCTCCAGCTCCTCGAACAGCACCTTCGCCGCCCGCGCCAGGGTCCGCGACGCCTTCTCCAGCTGCGGCAGCGTCGAGAGCCGCTCCTTGTCCGTCGCCCGCTTTGCCGTGCTGATCAGCCTCGTCGCCATCAGCACCGAGAACAGGTCCAGCGCCTCATCGATCGCCTTGGCCTCAAGGTGGCGCATCACCGCAGTGAGCATCGCCGTGCGCTTGGGCTCTGCGGCCCGCTCCAGGCTCGCAGCCTTGGACCCCAGCCCGTAGCGGGCAACGCCGCGAGCCGGTTCGGCGGGATCTGCGACAGCTTCAACCGCCCGAGCTGGAACGCGCCGATTTCGTCGACCCGTTCCAGCGACCGTGCGAACGCCGTGCCCGTCGTCCGTGTCGGCGGCCGGCGCAGCCGCTCCAGCTCCGAGTACCGGCCGCCCTCCGGCGTCACCAGCGTGGCCACCAGGTCCGCCGGCAGAGCCGGGTCCGCGCGGTGAGCCGCCCTGGCCACGGTGGCGTGCAGCCGCTTCTCCGCGATCGTTCGAACCTCCGACACCTGCCGGGCCAGCACCGAGACACCCGGCAGCAGCACCCGGTTCCGCCGTAGCCAGCCCACCGCCTGGTTGAACAGCGCGACCGGCCCCTCCGCATGCGTCCACGCCCGGCCGTGCAGGAACGTCCGGAACTTCCGTCCCCACTCCGCATCTTCGTACGGGTGGTATCCGTAGGCGTCCCGGATCTCCCACGAGTGCTCGTACGCCGTCTTCAGCCGCTCGGTGTACCGCTTCACACACGACGGATCCTCGATGCCGAGCTGCGCGGCCAGGTGCTCGACCACCGGCCATGGCACCGCAAGCGGGTCCTCCAGGAACAGCCCCACGTAGCGGACTGTGCACATCTGGAGGGCGAAGCCCAGCTGATGATGCTTTGTACGCCGCAGCGCGATCAGATCGCGGTCGACATCATCCAGGAAGAAGAACCGCTCCAGCTCGGGTCTCGTCGGCTCCTCAGCGAACTTCCCGTACGCCTCGGCCTGATCATCAGTTAAAAACTCCACCGGCATGACGCGGACCGTAGACAGGCCCCACCCGTGATCGACGATCTTTCAGCGAACCCCCGTTCTGGGGACGATCGCTGTGCTACCCGACCATGATCGTTCTCAGCGCCAACGGCTGTACCGATGTTCCCCAAGGCCGCTGAAGGCGGCCCGCGAGCGCTGAGTTCCGTCCGGCGCGTGAGACGCTGGTGCTGCTCGATTGGTCTGTACCTGCCACGAGGAAGGTTCAGGGTCCATGCGCAGCACCACCGTCCCGCCGGGAACGCCCTGCCTCCCGCCCTGCCCCGGCGACGTACCCCTGCACCGGCTGGAGGTGGCCGGTCCGCCCGCCGTCCCCTTCGCGGCGGGCAGCTTCGA
Source organism: Streptomyces sp. NPDC052773 (assembly GCF_044547145.1). NCBI lineage: Bacteria > Bacillati > Actinomycetota > Actinomycetes > Kitasatosporales > Streptomycetaceae > Streptomyces > Streptomyces sp. NPDC052773. The sequence goes on from NZ_JBITZX010000006.1 coordinate 102,648, forward strand.
CGCCGTCGGCCCGCTCGCCCGCTCGGACCGCCCCCACCGGCACACGTTCTACGAGATCGTCCACGTCACCGCCGGTTCCGGCACCCACGTCGTCGACCTCGCCCGCTGGCCGCTCACACCGCCCCACCTCGCCGTTCTCGCCCCCGGGCAGGTCCACCACTGGGAGGGCGGCAATGGCCTGGACGGCACGCTGGTGCTGTTCACCGAGGACTTCCTGGTCGACCACCCCGGCGACCGCGACCTGCTGCGGCACCTCGCCGACCGCTGCTGGTTCCGGCCCCCGCCCGAGGACGACGAACGGATCGGCGCGCTCATGGCCGAGCTGGTGACGGAGTACCGGCAGCGCGGGCCCGGGTACGCGAGCGTGCTGCGGTCGCTGCTGCACGTCCTCGTCGTCCGGGCGACCCGGCTCCCGGACGGGCCCGCCTCCGGGGCCCCGGCCGAGGGGCGCGGGGCCGCCGTCGCCCGGGCGTTCGTCCGGTTGATCGCCCGGCCCGAGGCGCTCTCCTGGACGGTCCGGGAGTGCGCGCACCGCCTCGGCGTCACCCCTGGCTACCTCACCCAGGCCGTACGGTCCGCCACCGGCCGCAGCCCCGGCCGCCTGCTCATCGAGGCCCGCGCCCGCCAGGCGCAACGGCTGCTGGCGCACACCGAGTTGTCCGTCCGGCAGGTCGCCGCCCGCACCGGTTTCACCGACCCGGCCTACTTCAGCCGCTTCTTCCGCCGCGAGACCGGGCAGAGCCCCGGCGCCTTCCGAAAACACCACAGTGGCGCACACCAGTCCATCGAAGCCCCGGGACCGCGGTCCTAGGGTCGGTCCCGTCCGGTTCAGGCGTCGTTCCGACACCCCCACGAGGAGCAGACATGGACGACAACTCCCCGCGTGTGCGCCGCAAAACGGTGCTGCGCGCCGCACTCGCCGCGACGGTCGGGGTCCCCACGGTCCTGCTGGGCGCACCCGCCCTGGCCCGCACCCTGACCGCCGCGGGAACGGCGCCCCCGCTCACCCCGCCGTGCGACGACGGCGACGACCCCACCCCGCCGCAGACCGAGGGTCCCTACTTCAAGCCGAACTCCCCGCGCCGCACCAGCCTGCTGGAGCCGGGCACACCCGGCACCCGGCTCACCGTGAGCGGGTACGTCTTCGGCCTCGCCTGCCGGCCCGTCGCCGGGGCCCTGCTGGACTTCTGGCAGGCCGACGCGGGCGGGGCGTACGACAACACGGGGTTCCGGCTGCGCGGGCACCAGTTCACCGGTGCGGACGGCGTGTTCACCCTCACCACGATCGTCCCCGGCCTCTACCCGGGCCGTACCCGGCACCTCCACGTGAAGGTGCAGGCCCCGGGCCGGCCGGTGCTGACCACGCAGCTGTACTTCCCGAACGAGCCCCGCAACAACACCGACACCATCTTCGACCCGCGGCTGCTGATGACCGTGCGCGACGCGGGCGGCGCGAAGGAGGCGGCCTTCGACTTCGTGCTCGCCGTCCCGCAGGACCCCGGACCGACCCCGCCGCCGGGCGGCACCTGGACCCCCGGCACCACCTACCGGACCGGCGACCGCGTGACGTACGGGGGCCGCGCCTACGTCTGCCTCCAGGTGCACACGGCCCAGCCCGGCTGGGAGCCACCGGCCGCACCGGCCCTGTGGCGAGCGGCCTGAGGCCGCCGCTCGCTCAGCGCGCGAACGCCTCCCCGGACGCCCCGTCCTCCTGCTCCACCCGCCGCACTCCGCCGCCGAGGACAGCCCGGAGAGGTCCGCGAGCCGGGCGTGGCCGCCGTCGCGGCGCGGACGGCGCAGCCGCCCATGTCGCCGGTGCAGGAGCTGCCGTAGTTCCGGCACGAGATCGCGCTGATCCTCGCCGTACCGCTGACCGACCGGCGGCGAAACGCACACCGTGGCTCTGGCCGGGAGGCCCGGCTGCAACAATGAGGGCGTGACCCGCGCATCCCTGGACAAGCAGCCGCACGAAGTCGCCTCGATGTTCGACGACGTCGCGGACCGGTACGACCTCACCAACGACGTGCTGTCCCTGGGCCAGGCCCGGGGGTGGCGGAAGGAGGTCGCCAAGGCCGTCGACGCGCGGCCCGCGCAGAAGGTCCTGGACCTGGCGGCCGGTACGGCGACCTCGTCGCTGCCCTTCACCCGCGCCGGCGCCTATGTCGTCCCCTGCGACTTCTCCCTCGGGATGCTCCAGGTGGGCAAGCGCCGGCACCCGTGGCTGCCGCTGACCGCGGGGGACGCGACCCGGCTGCCGTTCAAGGACGACGTCTTCGACGCCGTCACCATCTCCTTCGGGCTGCGCAACGTCCAGGACTTCGACGCCGCGCTGCGCGAGATGTACCGGGTGACGCGGCCCGGCGGACGGGTCGTGATCTGCGAGTTCTCGCACCCGACCTGGGCGCCCTTCCGCACCGTCTACACCGAGTACCTGATGCGCGCCCTGCCGCCGGTGGCCCGCGCGGTGTCCTCCAACCCGGAGGCGTACGTCTACCTCGCCGAGTCCATCCGCGCCTGGCCCGACCAGGCGGGGCTCGCCGACCGGCTGAAGGGCGCCGGCTGGTCGCGGGTGGCGTGGCGGAACCTCACCGGTGGTGTGGTGGCGCTGCACCGGGGCTTCAAGGAGAGCTGAGCGCGCTCATCTCCGGCGGCGCCTTCGGCGCGGGCTCGGGTGTGGTCAGCTCACGGCGGATGCCGCCGTGCGGCGCGCCGGGCACGCGGGGCTCGCGGACGCCCGAGCCTCCGCCGCCCTCCCCCTCGCCGAGGTCGAACCAGACGGTGACGACGGCACCGCGCGGGATCTCGGCCCCGGGCGGCGGATACTGCCGTACGACGTGGTCGACCACGGTGCGGGAGAAGTCGGGCCGGTCGGGCGCGGCGAGCCGCACCCCCTGCGTGCGGGCCGCCTCGCGTGCGTCCACGGCCATGAGACCGACGAGCCGCGGCACGCGCACTTCGGGTGTTTTGGGTGGTATACGCACAGATGTCACCCCCAGCGGTACTGGAAGGGTAACCGCCCGGGGTGCCGTCCGGAAGCGTCAGGTGGCTTTCCGTAGCCACTTATTACGCTGCGTCACAACCCCAGTCGGTAGCAGTGCCCCTGCTGCTTCGACTCGGGTGCCGTGAAGGTCTCGGCCAGCCGCATGCCCAGCCGCTGCGTCACCGCGATCGAGCGGGCGTTGCGGGCGTGCACCATGGCGACCACGCTCTCCACGCCCGCCTCCCGCAGCCGTTCCAGCGTCATCCGCGCCGCCGCGGTCACATAACCCCGGCCCCAGTGCTCCCGGCCCAGCCGCCAGCCGATCTCGATCTCCCCGGCCGGGCCCCACTGCTGCGGCCAGGGCTGGGCACCGGTGAAGCCGATGACCCGGTCGTCCTCGTCCAGCATCGTCCACAGACAGAAGCCCAGTTCGGCGTCGTGCTTGCGCTGGCGGGCGGTCAGCTCCTCGTAGACGGACAGCTCGGCGGACCGGCCGCCCTGGAACTCCATCACGTCCGGGTGGTCGAAGACCCGGTGCCAGGCGACGGCGTCCTCGTCGGTGGGGACCCGCAGCCGTACCACGGGGAGCGTTCTGTTCACGGGGCAGCCCTTCAGCCGGTTGATCAATTCTGCTGAATAGACTGCCCATGTCCAGTGCCGGTCGGCACGCAGATTTCGAACTTGGGGAGATCCCGCCGTGACCGAGCCCCTCCTCTCCGACAACACCGCCGACGTGATCGTCGTAGGCGCGGGGCCGGCCGGCTCCACGACCGCCTACCACCTCGCCAAGGCGGGGCTCGACGTCCTGCTGCTGGAGAAGACCGAGTTCCCGCGCGAGAAGGTGTGCGGCGACGGGCTCACCCCGCGCGCGGTCAAGCAGCTCGTCGCCATGGGCATCGACATCTCCGAAGAGGCCGGCTGGCTGCGCAACAAGGGCCTGCGGATCATCGGCGGCGGCGTCCGGCTCCAGCTGGACTGGCCGGATCTCGCCTCCTTCCCGGACTACGGTCTGGTCCGCAAGCGCGACGACTTCGACGAGCAGCTGGCCCGCCAGGCGCAGAAGGCGGGCGCCCGGCTGTACGAGCGCTGCAACGTCTCCGGCCCGATCGTCGACGACCGCACCGGCCGCATCACCGGCGTCACCGCCAAGCTGGGCGAGGAGAAGCGCGAGGTCTCCTTCCACGCGCCGCTCGTCGTCGCCGCCGACGGCAACTCCACGCGCCTGTCCCTGGCGATGGGCCTGCACCGCCGCGAGGACCGCCCGATGGGCGTCGCGGTCCGCACGTACTTCGAGAGCCCCCGCCACGACGACGACTACCTGGAGTCCTGGCTGGAGCTGTGGGACCGCCGCGGCCCCGGCGAGGACCGGCTGCTGCCCGGCTACGGCTGGATCTTCGGCATGGGCGACGGCACGTCCAACGTCGGCCTCGGCGTCCTCAACACCTCCGACTCCTTCAAGGAGCTGGACTGGCGGGAAGTCCTGAAGGCCTGGTGCGCCTCCATGCCCGAGGACTGGGGCTACACCCCCGAGAACATGACCGGCCCGATCCGCGGCGCCGCCCTGCCGATGGCCTTCAACCGCCAGCCGCACTACACCCGCGGCCTGCTGCTCGTCGGCGACGCCGGCGGCCTGGTCAACCCCTTCAACGGCGAGGGCATCGCCTACGCCATGGAGTCCGGCCAGATCGCCGCCGACGTCATCGTCCAGGCCCACGCCCGGTCCACCCCGGCCCAGCGCGAGATCGCCCTCCAGCGCTACCCGCGCGTCCTCAAGGACACCTACGGCGGCTACTACACCCTCGGCCGCGCCTTCGTGAAGCTCATCGGCAACCCGAAGGTCATGAAGATCGCGACCCAGCGGGGGCTCACCCACCCGCTGCTGATGAAGTTCACCCTCAAGCTGCTCGCCAACCTCACGGACCCGACGGGCGGCGACGCGATGGACCGCATCATCAACGGCCTGTCGAAGGTGGCCCCGAAGGCGTGATCACGCCGCCGTGTCCCGCGGCCGCCGCGCCGCCCGCCCGGACCGCCGGGCGGCGGTGGCCGCCAGGGCCGCTCCCGCCGCGGCGAGAGCGGCGCTGACCCAGGCGGCGGCCCGCTGGTCTCCCGCCGCCGAGGCGGCCTCCCCGGCCAGCAGGGGACCGGCGAACGCGCCCACGTTCAGCGCGGCCGTGGCGAACGAGCCGCCCAGCGCGGGCGCGCCGGCCGCCACCCGCAGCACCCGGCCCACCAGCGCCGAGCCGGGGCCGAAGGACAACGCGCCGAGGACGGCGGCCAGGAGGAACAGCGGTACGGCGCCCGAAGCCGTCAGGGCCAGCGCCGCCCAGCCGACCGGCAGCGCGGCCATCGCGTACCGGACGAGACGGCCGTCGCCCCGGCGACCGGCCACGGTCACCCCCAGGAAGGCACCCGCCCCGAACGCGGCGAGCAGCCCGGGCACCACCGCCTCGGGCAACCGCGTCACCTCCGTGGCGACGACGGCGAGATGGGCGAACGTCGCGAAGGTCGCCCCGTTGACGAGCGCGGCGAGCACCAGGGCCGATCGCACCGGGCGTTCGCTCAGGACGCGCAGCTCCCGGCGGACCGCGACCTCGGCGCCGCCGGCGGCGTCGGCGGGCGCCGAGCGGGACACCAGCGCCAGCGCGGGCAGACACAGCGCGGCCACCGCCCAGAACGCCGCGCGCCAGCCGGCCCGCTCGCCGAGCAGGGCACCCGCGGGCACCCCGGCGACGCACGCCAGCGTCACCCCGGACAGCAGGACGGCGGTCGCCCGCGCCTGCTTCCCGGGAGCGACGACGGAAGCCGCCACGGACATCGCCACCGCGAGGAACCCGGCGTTGACGACCGCGGCGACGATCCGGGTGGCGAACAGCACCGCGAAGTCGTGCGTGAGAGCACCGGCCACATGCACGACGACGAACGCCGCGAGGAACCCGGCCAGCGCCCGGCGACGCGGCCACCGCGCGCTCCAGGCGGCCATCAGCGGCGCGCCGACGACCATCCCGATGGCGTAGGCGGACGTCAGGCTCGCGGCGGCGGCCACCGGGACGGACAGATCACGGGCGATTCCCGGCACGAGCCCGGACAGCATGAACTCGGAAGTCCCCTGGGCGAAGACGGCGAGACCCAGGACATGGATGAAGACAGGCAAGGATGCGACTCCGGCGTGAGATGCGGGCAGGGGCATCCGCGCGCTGGAGAAGGAAGGAGGAACCGGCCAGGCACGCGGAGCGCGTGTCCGGTCGCCGGGGGCGGCTCGGGGAGCCGTACGACGGTCAGCCTGCGGCCCGCCGCCGGGCGACCGGCGGCTCCGCTCTGTCGGACTCGGGGTTCGTCACGCGAGGCACGCTAACGGCGCCCTCGCGGGAAGGCAACGGAAATACCGTGCCGGGGACGGCAAGGGAAACACCGTCCCGGGGACGCGCGGAGGGCCGCAGCCCCCGAGCGGCTGCGGCCCTTCCCACGATGTGATGCGACTCGGACTCAGAGGACGCGGACCGCGCCCGACGCCGGGTAGCCGGAGAGGTCCTGGATGACGACGCCCTTGGAGGGGTTCGCGGCGTCCAGGTACTGGCCGTCCCCGATGTAGACACCCACGTGGTACGCGGAGCCCTTGCCGCCCCAGTACAGGATGTCGCCGGGCTGGATCTGGGACAGCGGGATGTCCGTGCCGACCATCGACTGGTCCTGCGACACGCGCGGCAGGTCCACACCGACCTGGCGGAAGGCGGCCTGGACGAGGCTGGAGCAGTCCCACGCGTTGGGGCCGGTGGCACCCATGACGTAGGCGTCGCCCAGCTGGGCCTTGAGGAAGGAGATGACCGTCGCGACGCTGCCGCCGGCGGGCGTGGAGACGGACGGGGCGGACACGGAGGCCTGGGAGGACGTCGACGCGGACGCGGAGAGCGTGGTGCGCTCGGCGTCGCGGGCGGCGCGCTCGGCGGCGGCGCGGCGTGCCTCCTCGGCCTTCTTCTTGGCTTCCGCCTTCTTCTTCGCCTCTTCGAGGTCGGCCTTGGCCTCCTCGGCGGCCTTGGCGGCGGCCGCGTCACGCTCGGCCCGCAGCTCGTAGTTCGCGGCGGCCAGCTCGGTGGCGTCCGCGGACTCGGCGACCTGGGCGGCCAGGTCGTCCGTCAGGGTGGGCAGTTCGAGAGTCTGCGTCACCGGTTCGGCGGCGTTCGCGGACGCCGACGCACCGGCCACTGCCACGGTGCTGAGGATGCCACCGGCAACTCCGGCCCGCATCGCGATCGAGGACGCGCTGCGGCGGGGCTTCCGGTGGCTGCGTATGTGAGCGGTGTGGGACATGAGAACAACCGGTATCAGGGGCTCCTTCATACCTTCAAGAAACGTGGCGTGCGCCACAGTTGCTCAATCCGGCCCCCGAAACCCGGTCCGCACACTCCTTATTGACGCCGTAACGGACATTGCGGACTCACCCTCTCAAGCCTGTGATCATGGGCTTTCGTCGTTACGTCCGAATTGCCCTGCGCCTACCACCGGTTGGGGTGGTTGGCCAAGCCCGCTTCTCGGACGCCTCTCGTGAATGTGGCGGAGGTCACGGAACGGTTACCGCGAGAGGGGCGTCTCGGGCGCACGGCGGCGGGCGGCGCGCTCGTGAACGCGTGCACACGTTCACACCCCGCCCCGCGTCGCCTTCCGGGGTGTGAACGGGGCCCACTATCAAGAGATCGAGTCCAGTGCCAATTTGCATGCAACGGAACTTTCTTGATATTGAGACGCCCGCTCCGAGCTGCGGCGACGAGTGAAAATGTCACCAGAAGTGATCACTCTGACGCTTCGCGTACGAAGATCGCCGCTCATACGACTTCATGATCCTTCGTCAGGTGGTGGAGATCACAAAGCTTGTGCAATACCCCGTGTCGCAGATCACAGAGCGGCGGGCATAAGATGCGAGGCAGTTGGGCTTGTGACCTGCTTCACATGTTCTCGATCTTCGCCGGGACCAACGGGGTTGATGAGACAGGTGAGGCGGATGTGAGCCCGATGCAAAACCGCCAGCAGTCAGTGCCGACTGAGAGGAGCGAGGAGCGGTGAACGCGTATGCGCCCATCCTCGTACTGGGAGCCCTCGGGGCAGGCTTTGCGATCTTCTCCGTGGTCATGGCCACGCTGATCGGTCCGAAGCGGTACAACCGCGCCAAGCTCGAGGCCTACGAGTGCGGTATCGAGCCGACCCCCACGCCGGCCGGCGGCGGGCGCTTCCCCATCAAGTACTACCTGACGGCGATGCTCTTCATCGTCTTCGACATCGAGATCGTCTTCCTCTACCCCTGGGCCGTCACCTTCGACGCCCTGGGTGTGTTCGGGCTCGTGGAGATGCTGCTCTTCGTGCTCACCGTCTTCGTCGCCTACGCCTACGTCTGGCGGCGCGGCGGCCTGGAATGGGACTAGGGGCCTTTTAGTCATGGGACTCGAAGAAAAGCTGCCGAGCGGCTTCCTGCTGACCACCGTCGAGCAGGCCGCCGGGTGGGTGCGCAAGGCGTCGGTCTTCCCCGCCACCTTCGGTCTGGCCTGCTGCGCCATCGAGATGATGACCACCGGCGCCGGCCGTTACGACCTGGCGCGCTTCGGCATGGAGGTCTTCCGCGGCTCCCCGCGCCAGGCCGACCTGATGATCGTCGCCGGCCGTGTCAGCCAGAAGATGGCCCCGGTGCTGCGGCAGGTCTACGACCAGATGCCGAACCCCAAGTGGGTGATCTCCATGGGGGTCTGCGCCTCCTCCGGCGGCATGTTCAACAACTACGCCATCGTCCAGGGCGTCGACCACATCGTCCCCGTCGACATCTACCTCCCCGGCTGCCCGCCGCGGCCCGAGATGCTGATGGACGCCATCCTCAAGCTCCACCAGAAGATCCAGGGCTCCAAGCTCGGGGTCAACGCCGAGGAGGCGGCCCGCGAGGCGGAGGAAGCGGCGCTCAAGGCCCTGCCGACGATCGAGATGAAGGGGCTGCTGCGGTGAGTGACGCGAACGGCACCCACGCTGCGAACGGGCCGGACGGGGTGAACCCCGAGAAGGACCTGTCCGCGTCCAACCTCCCCGGCCAGCGCGGCCAGGGCGGCGAGGAGATCCGCGTCCAGCGCGGCATGTTCGGCGCGAACAACGGCGGCGACACCTCCGGCTACGGCGGCCTGGTCCGCTCGGTCCGGCTCCCGGGACCGGCGAGCAGGCCCTACGGCGGCTGGTTCGACGAGGTCGCCGACGAACTCGAGGGCGCGCTGGAGGAACAGGGCCTGCTCCCCGAGAACGCCATCGAGAAGACGGTCGTCGACCGCGACGAGATCACCTTCCACATCGAACGCGAGCACCTGGTCCGTGTCGCCCGCACCCTGCGCGACGACCCGGCCCTGCGCTTCGAGCTGTGCACCGGCGTCAGCGGCGTCCACTACCCGAACGACAAGGGCCGCGAGCTGCACGCCGTCTACCACCTGCGCTCGATCACCCACAACCGGCTGATCCGCCTCGAGGTCAGCGCCCCGGACACCGACCCGCACATCCCGTCCCTGGTCCCGGTCTATCCGACCAACGACTGGCACGAGCGCGAGACCTACGACTTCTTCGGGATCGTCTTCGACGGTCACCCGGCCCTGACGCGGATCATGATGCCGGACGACTGGCAGGGCCATCCGCAGCGCAAGGACTACCCCCTCGGCGGCATCCCCGTCGAGTACAAGGGCGCCCAGATCCCGGCTCCGGACCAGCGGAGGTCGTACTCATGAGCACGCAGCACGCAACTCCGCGCGAGACCACCGAGGGCACCGTCTACACGGTCACCGGCGGCGACTGGGACGAGGTCGTCCAGTCCGCGGCCAAGGCCGACGACGAGCGCATCGTCGTCAACATGGGCCCACAGCACCCCTCCACCCACGGGGTACTCCGCCTGATCCTGGAGATCGAGGGCGAGACGGTCACCGAGGCCCGCTGCGGCATCGGCTACCTGCACACCGGCATCGAGAAGAACCTCGAATACCGGACCTGGACGCAGGGCACCACGTTCGTGACGCGCATGGACTACCTGACGTCCTTCTTCAACGAGACCGCCTACTGTCTCGCCGTCGAGAAACTCCTCGGCATCGAGGACCAGATCACCGAACGCGCCAAGATCATCCGCGTGCTCCTGATGGAGCTGAACCGGCTCTCCTCCCACCTGGTGTGCATCGCCACCGGCGGCATGGAGCTGGGCGCCACCACGATCATGATCTACGGGTTCCGTGACCGCGAGATGATCCTCGACATCTACGAGCTCATCACGGGCCTCAGGATGAACCACGCGTACATCCGCCCCGGCGGACTCGCCCAGGACCTGCCGCCCGGCGCGGTGGACCAGATCCGCGAGTTCGTGAAGAAGATGAAGCGGAACCTCCCGGAGTACGACAAGCTCGCCACCGGGAACCCCATCTTCAAGGCCCGCATGCAGGACATCGGCTACCTCGACCTGGCCGGCTGCATGGCCCTCGGCGCCACCGGCCCGATCCTGCGCTCCACCGGCCTCCCGCACGACCTGCGCAAGGCCCAGCCCTACTGCGGCTACGAGACGTACGACTTCGACGTCCCGACCACCGACACCTGCGACGCCTACGGCCGCTTCCTGATCCGCCTGGAGGAGATGCGCCAGTCGCTCAGGATCATCGAGCAGTGCCTGGACCGGCTCCAGCCCGGCCCGGTCATGGTCCCCGACAAGAAGATCGCCTGGCCCGCCCAGCTCGCACTCGGCCCGGACGGCCTCGGCAACTCCCTCGACCACATCAAGAAGATCATGGGCACCTCCATGGAGGCCCTGATCCACCACTTCAAGCTGGTCACCGAGGGCTTCCGGGTCCCGCCCGGACAGGCCTACGCGGCCGTCGAGTCACCCAAGGGCGAACTCGGCGTCCACGCCGTCTCCGACGGCGGCACCCGCCCCTACCGGGTCCACTTCCGCGACCCGTCCTTCACCAACCTTCAGGCCATGGCGGCGATGTGCGAGGGCGGCCAGGTCGCCGATGTCATCGTCGCCGTCGCGTCCATCGACCCCGTGATGGGAGGCGTCGACCGGTGACCACCTCATCCTCGGAGCGGGCGGAACGAGGCGTCAGCCTGGGCATGCCCGAGCTGCCCGCGCCCGACTACCCGGACGACGTTCGAGCCCGGCTCGAACGGGACGCGCGGGAGGTCATCGCCCGCTACCCGGACTCCCGGTCCGCCCTCCTGCCGCTGCTGCACCTGGTGCAGTCGGAGGAGGGCCACGTCACGCGCACCGGCATGCGGTTCTGCGCGGAGATGCTCGGCCTGACCACGGCCGAGGTCACCGCCGTCGCCACCTTCTACACCATGTACCGGCGCAAGCCCTCCGGTGACTACCAGGTGGGCGTGTGCACCAACACCCTGTGCGCGGTGATGGGCGGCGACGCGATCTTCGAGACCCTCCAGGAGCACCTGGGCGTCGGCAACGGCGAGACCACCGACGACGGCAAGGTCACCCTGGAGCACATCGAGTGCAACGCGGCCTGCGACTACGCCCCGGTCGTGATGGTCAACTGGGAGTTCTTCGACAACCAGACCCCCGACAGCGCCCGGCGCCTCGTCGACGACCTGCGCGCGGGCCGGCCCGTCAGCCCCACCCGCGGCGCGCCGCTGTGCACCTTCAAGGAGACCGCCCGGATCCTCGCCGGCTTCCCCGACGAGCGGCCCGGAGCCGTCGAGGCGAGCGGCAGCGGCGGACCGGCCTCGCTGGTCGGCCTGCGCCTGGCCAAGGGCGAGGCAGCGCCCGCCCGCGTGGTCCACCCGCGCGGCGAGGCGCCCCGCGACGAGCCGCCGCACGAGCCGTCGCCCACGGAGCACCTCAGCTCCCACGACGCGCCGCAGTCCACATCGGCCTCCGACCCCGCGAACCCCAGCGGGCCCGTCGCCGAGGAGGGGGAGTGATGACCGTGGTACCCGACGTCAAGGACACCAGCCCCGAGAAGCTGCTCGCACCCGTGCTGTCGGCCTTCTGGGACGAGGACCGGTCCTGGAGCCTGGACGTCTACCGGCGCCACGAGGGCTACGAGGGGCTGCGCAAGGCACTCGCCATGTCGCCGGACGACGTGATCGCCTACGTCAAGGACTCCGGTCTGCGCGGTCGCGGCGGCGCCGGCTTCCCGACGGGCATGAAGTGGCAGTTCATCCCGCAGGGCGACGGAAAGCCGCACTATCTCGTTGTCAACGCCGACGAGTCGGAGCCCGGGACCTGCAAGGACATCCCGCTCCTCTTCGCGAACCCGCACAGCCTCATCGAGGGCATCGTCATCGCGTGCTACGCCATCAGGTCGTCGCACGCCTTCATCTACCTGCGAGGGGAAGTCGTCCCCGTCCTGCGGCGGCTGCACGAGGCCGTCCGCGAGGCCTACGCGGCGGGCTACCTCGGCAAGAACATCCTGGGCAGCGGACTCGACCTCGAACTCACCGTGCACGCGGGCGCGGGCGCGTACATCTGCGGTGAGGAGACCGCGCTGCTCGACTCGCTCGAAGGCCGCCGTGGTCAACCGCGGCTGCGTCCCCCCTTCCCTGCCGTCGCGGGCCTCTACGCGTGCCCGACTGTCGTGAACAACGTCGAGTCGATCGCGTCGGTTCCCGCCATCATGAAGAACGGCAAGGACTGGTTCAGGTCGATGGGCAGCGAGAAGTCCCCGGGCTTCACGCTGTACTCGCTCAGCGGCCACGTCGCCAGCCCCGGCCAGTACGAGGCCCCGCTCGGTATCACCCTGCGCCAGCTGCTCGACATGAGCGGCGGGATGCGGCCCGGGCACCGGCTGAAGTTCTGGACGCCGGGCGGCTCCTCGACGCCCATGTTCACCGACGAACACCTCGACGTCCCGCTCGACTACGAAGGCGTCGGCGCCGCCGGTTCCATGCTCGGCACCAAGGCGCTGCAGTGCTTCGACGAGACGACCTGCGTGGTCCGCGCGGTCACCCGCTGGACCGAGTTCTACGCCCACGAGTCCTGCGGCAAGTGCACCCCGTGCCGGGAAGGCACCTACTGGCTGGTGCAGCTGCTGCGGGACATCGAGGCCGGCAAGGGCGCCATGAGCGACCTCGACAAGCTGGCCGACATCGCCGACAACATCAACGGCAAGTCCTTCTGCGCCCTCGGTGACGGTGCCGCCTCGCCGATCTTCTCCTCGCTGAAGTACTTCCGCGAGGAGTACGAGCAGCACATCACGGGCCGCGGCTGCCCCTTCGACCCGGCCAAGTCGACGGCCTGGGCCGATCACCGCACGGAGGTGAACGCATGACCGTGACCACCAACGCGCCCGCAGGCGGGGGAGAGGCGGCGGTCCCGCCGGAAGATCTCGTCACGCTGACCATCGACGGCATCGAGATCAGCGTGCCCAAGGGCACGCTCGTCATCCGCGCCGCCGAACAGCTCGGCATCGAGATCCCGCGTTTCTGCGACCACCCCCTCCTCGCCCCGGCCGGCGCCTGCCGCCAGTGCATCGTCGAGGTCGAGGGCCAGCGCAAGCCCATGGCGTCCTGCACGATCACGTGTACGGACGGAATGGTCGTGAAGACTCAACTGACCTCGCCGGTCGCCGAAAAAGCCCAGCAAGGCGTGATGGAGCTGCTGCTCATCAACCACCCGCTGGACTGCCCGGTCTGCGACAAGGGCGGCGAGTGCCCGCTGCAGAACCAGGCCATGTCGCACGGCAACGCCGAGTCCCGCTTCGAGGGCAAGAAGCGCACCTACGAGAAGCCGGTGCCGATCTCCACCCAGGTGCTGCTCGACCGCGAGCGGTGCGTGCTGTGCGCGCGCTGCACCCGCTTCTCCAACCAGATCGCCGGCGACCCGATGATCGAGCTGATCGAGCGGGGCGCACTCCAGCAGGTCGGCACCGGCGAGGGCGACCCCTTCGAGTCGTACTTCTCCGGCAACACCATCCAGATCTGCCCGGTCGGTGCGCTCACCTCGGCGGCGTACCGGTTCCGCTCCCGCCCCTTCGACCTGGTCTCCTCGCCGTCGGTGTGCGAGCACTGCTCCGGCGGCTGCGCCACCCGCACCGACCACCGGCGCGGCAAGGTCATGCGGCGCCTCGCGGCGAACGACCCCGAGGTCAACGAGGAGTGGATCTGCGACAAGGGCCGCTTCGCGTTCCGCTACGCGCAGCAGCGCGACCGCCTTCAGACGCCGCTGATCCGCAACCCCGAGGGCGAGCTGGTGCCGGCGTCCTGGCCGGAGGCGCTCCAGATCGCCGCCCAGGGGCTGCTCGCCTCGCGGGGCCGCACCGGTGTCCTCACCGGCGGCCGGCTCACCGTCGAGGACGCCTACGCGTACAGCAAGTTCGCGCGCGTGGCCCTCGACACCAACGACATCGACTTCCGCGCGCGCGTGCACAGCGGTGAGGAGGCCGACTTCCTCGCCGCGCGGGTCGCGGGCCGCGGCCGGGACCTCGACGGTACGGGCGTCACGTACGCCTCCCTGGAGAAGGCCCCGGCGGTGCTGCTGGCCGGGTTCGAGTCGGAGGAGGAGGCGCCCGGCGTCTTCCTGCGGCTGCGCAAGGCCTGGCGGGGACACGGGCAGAAGGTGTTCGCGCTGGCCACCCACGCCACCCGGGGCCTTCGGAAGGCGGGCGGCACGCTGCTGCCGGCCGCGCCCGGCACCGAGACCGAGTGGCTCGACGCGCTCGCCGCCGGGGTCGGCCTGGAGGGCGACGGGGCGAAGGCCGCCGAGGCGCTGCGGGCCGAGGGCGCGGTGATCGTCGTCGGCGAGCGGCTCGCCGCAATCGCCGGGGGTCTCACCGCCGCCGTACGGGCCGCCTCGGCGACCGGGGCTCGGCTGGTGTGGATCCCGCGGCGGGCGGGGGAGCGCGGCGCCGTCGAGGCCGGTGCGCTGCCGTCGCTGCTGCCGGGCGGGCGTCCGGCCACCGACCCGCGCGCGCGGGAGGAGGTCGCCGCCGTCTGGGGGCTGGCCGAACTCCCGCACCGCTACGGCCGCGACACCGGCCAGATCGTGGAGGCCGCCGCCACCGGGGAACTCGGGGCGCTGCTCGTCGCGGGCGTGGAGGTCGCGGACCTGCCCGACCCGGCCCGCGCGCGGGAGGCGCTCGCCGAGGTCGGCTTCCTGGTCTCGCTCGAACTGCGGCCCAGCGAGGTGACCCACCACGCGGACGTCGTCCTGCCGGTCGCCGCGGTCGCCGAGAAGGCGGGCACCTTCCTCAACTGGGAGGGCCGGGTGCGCCTCTTCGAGGCCGCGCTCAAGCCCGACCACATGACCCGGCGCCTCGCGCCCACCGACGCGCGCGTGCTCCAGATGCTCGCCGACGCCATGGACGTCCACCTGGGCCTGCCGGACCTGCGGACCGTCCGCGCGGAGCTGGACCGGCTCGGCGCCTGGGACGGCCCGCGCGCCACCGAGCCGCTGGAGACGGCGGCCCCGCTGCCCCGCCCCGCCGCCGGGGAGGCCGTGCTCGCCGGGCACCGGCTCCTGCTCGACCAGGGCGTCCTCCAGGAGGGCGACGAGGCCCTGGCCGGCACCCGGCACGCCGCACGCGCGCGCCTGTCCGCGGCCACGGCCGCCGAGGCCGGCGTCGAGGAAGGCGACGCGCTCGCCGTGACCGGCCCCGCCGGGACCGTCGAACTCCCACTGGAGATCACCGAGATGCCGGACCGCGTGGTGTGGCTGCCGCTGAACTCCACCGGCGGCGGCGTCGCCTCCGACACCGGCGCGCTGCCCGGCTCCCTCGTCCGCATCGGCCCGGCCACGCTCGTCGGCGACGCCCCCAAGGAGGTGGAGGCATGAGCCCGTACCTCGCCGCTGAAGACCTCTCGATGTTCGGCCACGACCCGTGGTGGCTGGTCGTCGTCAAGGCGGTGTTCTGCTTCGCCTTCCTGATGGTGACCGTGCTGATCTCCATCGTGATGGAGCGCAAGGTCGTCGCCTGGATGCAGCTGCGCATCGGCCCCAACCGGCACGGACCCTGGGGCATGCTCCAGTCGCTCGCCGACGGCATCAAGCTGATGCTGAAGGAGGACATCGTCGTCAAGCGCGCGGACAAGGTGGTCTACGTCCTCGCGCCGATCGTCGCCGCCATCCCGGCGTTCATGGCGATCGCGGTGATCCCCTTCGGCCCGGCCGGCAACGAGATCTCGATCTTCGGCCAGCGCACCACGATGCAGCTCACCGACCTGCCGATCGCGATGCTCTACATCCTCGCGGTCGCCTCGGTCGGCATCTACGGCATCGTGCTGGCGGGCTGGAGCTCCGGCTCGACGTACCCGCTGCTCGGCGGCCTGCGTTCGTGCGCGCAGATGATCTCGTACGAGATCGCCATGGGCGCCGCGTTCGCCTCGGTGTTCCTCTACTCCGGGTCGATGTCGACCTCGGCGATCGTCGAGGCCCAGCAGGACCGCTGGTACGTGGTGCTGCTGCCGGTGTCCTTCCTGATCTACATCGTGACGATGGTCGGCGAGACCAACCGCGCCCCCTTCGACATGCCGGAGTCCGAGGGCGACCTGGTCGGCGGCTTCAACACCGAGTACTCGTCGATCAAGTTCGCGATGTTCATGCTCGCCGAGTACGTGAACATGGTGACGGTCTCGGCCGTGTCCGTGACGCTCTTCCTCGGCGGCTGGCGGGCCCCGTGGCCCATCAGCACCTTCTGGGAGGGCGCGAACCACGGCTGGTGGCCGCTGCTCTGGTTCACCGTCAAGGTGCAGCTGCTGCTGTTCCTCTTCATCTGGCTGCGCGGCACGCTCCCGCGGGTCCGCTACGACCAGCTGATGAAGCTCGGCTGGAAGGTCCTCATCCCGGTCTCGGTGGTGTGGCTGATGCTCGTCGCCACCGTGCGGACCCTGCGCAACGAGAACTACGCCTTCGCCGACATCGCCCTGTACGTGGGCGGCGGCGTCCTCGCCCTGCTGCTGCTCTCCTTCGTCGCGGACTTCCTCCGCGACCGCGCCAAGCCGGCCGAGGCCCCCGCCCAGCCGGCCGCCTTCGACCCGATGGCGGGCGGATTCCCCGTGCCGCCGCTGCCGGGCCAGGAGCTGCCGCCGGTGCCGCGGCGCCGCTCGCGCCGGGAGCGGGAGCTGATTGTCAGTGGCGGGCCCGATACTCACAGTGACGGATCGCTGGATGGAAAGGAGGCGTCCGATGGCTGAGGAGCCCCAGGAGGGCGGGCACACGTCGCCCGGTTTCCAGAACCCCGTGGCCGGCTTCGGCGTGACCTTCAAGGCCATGTTCAAGAAGCGGCTCACGGAGCAGTACCCGGAGCAGAAGAAGACCACCGCTCCGCGCTTCCACGGACGGCACCAGCTCAACCGCCATCCGGACGGCCTGGAGAAGTGCGTCGGCTGCGAGCTGTGCGCCTGGGCCTGTCCCGCCGACGCGATCTACGTCGAGGGCGCGGACAACACCGACGAGGAGCGCTACTCGCCGGGCGAGCGGTACGGGCGGGTGTACCAGATCAACTACGCCCGCTGCATTCTGTGCGGCCTGTGCATCGAGGCGTGCCCCACGCGCGCGCTGACGATGACGAACGAGTTCGAACTGGCCGACTCCAGCCGCGCCAACCTCATCTACACCAAGGAACAGCTGCTGGCCGGCCTCGAGGAAGGCATGGTCGACACCCCGCACGCCATCTACCCGGGCATGGACGAACAGGACTACTACCGGGGGCTGGTCACCGAGGCCGCCCCGGGTACGGAGCCCCAGGTCGCCCACTCCAAGGGCGAGGTCGTGCAGGAGGCCGACTCCACCTTCGGCGGGACCGAACCGGCGTCGGAGAAGGTGATCGGCCGATGACCGCGCAGCTCGCCGCCTACACCACCTCCACCGGAGAGGCCGTCCAGTTCTGGATCCTCGGCACGGTGGCGGTGATCGGCGCCCTGTGCACCGTCTTCATGAAGAAGGCCGTGCACAGCGCGCTCTGCCTGGCCGGCACCATGATCGTCCTGGCGGTGTTCTACCTCGCCAACGGCGCCTACTTCCTGGGCGTCGTGCAGATCGTCGTCTACACCGGCGCGATCATGATGCTGTTCCTGTTCGTGGTGATGCTCGTCGGCGTCACCGCCGCGGACTCCCTGAAGGAGACCATCAAGGGGCAGCGCTGGCTGGCCCTGCTGTGCGGCCTCGGCTTCGGCATCCTGCTGATCGCCGGCATCGGCAACGCCTCGCTGAACGAGTGGGGCGGCATCGGCACGGCCAACGCGGGCGGCAACGTCGAGGGCCTGGCGGCCCTGATCTTCACCAAGTACGTCTTCGCCTTCGAACTCACCGGCGCCCTGCTGATCACGGCCGCCGTCGGCGCCATGGTGCTCACCCACCGCGAGCGCACCGAGCGCGCCAAGACCCAGCGGGAGCTGGCCGAGCAGCGCGTCCGCGAGGGCAAGCACCTCCCGCCGCTGCCCGCGCCGGGTGTCTACGCCCGGCACAACGCCGTGGACATCGCGGGCCTGCTGCCCGACGGCACCCCGTCGGAGCTGACCGTCAACAAGACGCTGCGCGAGCGCGGCCAGATCAGGGACGTCTCGGCACAGGCGCTGAGCGACCTGCGGGCGCTGGAGCAGCGCGCCGAGGAGCGCCTGGAGCGGACCGGGACCGTGCCGGCGACCTTCAAGGGGACCGAGGAGGCGTCGAAGTGAACCCCGTCTACTACCTGTATCTCGCGGCGCTGCTGTTCGCGATCGGCGCCACCGGAGTGCTGATCCGGCGGAACGCGATCGTGCTGTTCATGTGCGTCGAGCTGATGCTCAACGCCTGCAACCTCGCGTTCGTCGCCTTCTCCCGGATGCACGGCAACCTCGACGGCCAGATCATCGCCTTCTTCACGATGGTCGTCGCCGCCGCGGAGGTCGTGGTCGGGCTCGCGATCATCGTGTCACTGTTCCGCGCCCGCCACTCGGCCTCGGTCGACGACGCCAGCCTGATGAAGCTCTAAGGGGTCGCTGAAGTGGAGAACCTGATTGCGCTGCTGATCGCGGCGCCCCTGCTCGGAGCGGCCGTCCTGCTGTGCGGCGGCCGGCGGCTCGACGCCGTCGGCCACTGGCTCGGCACCCTGCTGGCGTTCGTCTCCTTCGCCCTCGGCGTCGTCCTCTTCGCCGGCCTGCTGGGCAAGGACGCCGAGCACCGCACGCTCACCTCGCACCTGTTCAGCTGGATCCCGGTCGAGGGCTTCCAGGCGGACGTCGCCTTCCGCCTCGACCAGCTGTCGATGACGTTCGTCCTGCTGATCACCGGTGTCGGCTCGCTGATCCACCTCTACTCGATCGGGTACATGGAGCACGACGAGCGGCGCCGCCGCTTCTTCGGCTACCTGAACCTGTTCCTCGCGGCGATGCTGCTCCTCGTCCTCGCCGATAACTACCTGCTGCTGTACGTCGGCTGGGAGGGCGTCGGTCTCGCCTCCTACCTGCTGATCGGCTTCTGGCAGCACAAGCCCAGCGCGGCCACGGCCGCGAAGAAGGCCTTCCTGGTCAACCGGGTCGGCGACATGGGCCTGTCGATCGCGATCATGCTGATGTTCACCACGTTCGGCACCTTCGCCTTCGGCCCGGTGCTCGCCGGGGTGGGGGACACCTCCGAGGGCACCCTCACCGCGATCGGCCTGATGCTGCTGCTCGCCGCCTGCGGCAAGTCCGCCCAGGTGCCGCTCCAGTCCTGGCTCGGGGACGCGATGGAGGGCCCGACCCCGGTCTCCGCCCTCATCCACGCCGCGACCATGGTGACCGCGGGCGTCTACCTCATCGTCCGCTCCGGCGCCATCTTCAACGCCGCTCCCGACGCGCAGTTGGTGGTCACCATCGTCGGCGCGGTCACGCTGCTGTTCGGTGCGATCGTCGGTTGCGCGAAGGACGACATCAAGAAGGCGCTGGCCGGCTCGACCATGTCGCAGATCGGCTACATGGTGCTGGCCGCGGGCCTCGGCCCGATCGGCTACGTCTTCGCGATCATGCACCTGGTCACGCACGGCTTCTTCAAGGCCGGCCTCTTCCTCGGCGCCGGCTCCGTCATGCACGGCATGAACGACGAGGTCGACATGCGCCGCTACGGCGGCCTGCGCAAGTACATGCCGGTCACCTTCGTCACCTTCGGCCTCGGCTACCTCGCGATCATCGGCTTCCCGGGCCTGTCCGGCTTCTTCTCCAAGGACAAGATCATCGAGGCGGCGTTCGCCAAGGGCGGCACCGAGGGCTGGATCCTCGGCGGCTGCGCCCTGCTCGGCGCCGCGATCACCGCGTTCTACATGACGCGCGTGATGCTGATGACGTTCTTCGGCGAGGAGCGCTGGCGCAACGCGCCGACGCCGTCCCCGGCGGAGCCGGACGTCGAGCCCGCCGCCGCGACCCGCGGCGAGCACACCGAGCCGCACCCGCACGAGTCGCCCAAGGTCATGACGATCCCGATGATCCTGCTGGCCGTCGGCTCGGTCGCGGGCGGCGCGTTCTTCAGCATCGGCGACCGGTTCATCCACTGGCTGGAGCCCGTCACCGGGCACGCCCACGGCCACCCGCCGATCAGCGCGGGCACGGTGACGGCGGCGACCGTGGCGTGCATGGTGATCGGCGTCGCCCTCGCCTGGGCGCAGTACGGCCGCCGCCCGGTCCCGGCCGTCGCCCCGCGCGGGTCCCTGCTCACCCGGGCCGCCCGCCGCGACCTGCTCCAGGACGACTTCAACCACGTCGTCCTGGTCCGCGGCGGCGAGCACCTGACCCGGTCCCTGGTGTACGTCGACCACACCCTGGTCGACGGAGTCGTCAACGGCACGGCGGCCTCGGTCGGCGGCCTCTCCGGACGGCTGCGCCGCCTCCAGAACGGCTTCGCGCGGTCGTACGCGGTCTCGATGTTCGGCGGTGCGGCGGTCCTGGTCGCCGCCACCCTGCTGATGAGGGCGGTCTGATACCGATGTCCTTTCCCCTGCTGACAGCGACGGCGGCGCTCCCGGCGCTCGGAGCGGTCGCCACGGCCGCCGTCCCGGCCGCGCGGCGCACCGCCGCCAAGTGGCTGGCGCTGCTCGTCTCGCTCGCCACCCTCGCCCTCGCGATCGCCGTCGTGGTCCGCTTCGACCCGGGCGGCGACCGCTACCAGCTCACCGAATCCCATGCCTGGATCAAGGACTTCGGAGTCCGCTACGAACTGGGCGTGGACGGCATCGCGGTCGCGCTGATCGCGCTGACCGCCCTGCTGATCCCGTTCATCATCCTCGCGGGCTGGCACGACGCCGACCCGCTGGAGACCGGCAGCAGGCGGTGGCGGCCCACCCAGGGCTTCTTCGCCCTGATCCTGGCCGTCGAGGCGATGGTGATCCTCTCCTTCGAGGCCACCGACGTCTTCCTCTTCTACATCTTCTTCGAAGCCATGCTCATCCCGATGTACTTCCTCATCGGCGGCTTCGGGGACCGTGCCCACGAGCACGGCGAGCAGGCGGCGGCAACCCAGCGGTCGTACGCGGCCGTGAAGTTCCTGCTCTACAACCTGGTCGGCGGCCTGATCATGCTGGCCGCGGTGATCGGGCTGTACGTGGTCGCAGGGAACTTCTCCCTCACGGAGATCGCCGAGGCCCGCGCCAACGGCTCCCTCGACATGGCGACGAGCACCGAACGCTGGCTGTTCCTCGGCTTCTTCTTCGCCTTCGCGGTGAAGGCGCCGCTGTGGCCGCTGCACACCTGGCTGCCGAACGCGATGCAGGAGTCCACCGCCCCGGTCGCGGTCCTCATCACCGCGGTCGTCGACAAGGTGGGCACCTTCGCGATGCTCCGCTTCTGCCTCCAGCTGTTCCCGGAGGCGTCGAAGTGGGCCACGCCCGCGATCCTCGTGCTGGCGCTCATCAGCATCATCTACGGGGCGCTGCTCGCGGTCGGCCAGCGCGACATCAAGCGGCTGATCGCCTACGCGTCGATCTCCCACTTCGGCTTCATCATCATGGGCATCTTCGCGATGACCAGCCAGGGCCAGTCCGGCGCGACCCTCTACATGGTCAACCACGGCCTGTCGACGGCCGCGCTGATGCTGGTCGCCGGCTTCCTGATCTCCCGGCGCGGCTCGCGGCTCATCGCGGACTACGGCGGGGTGCAGAAGGTCGCCCCGGTGCTCGCCGGCACCTTCCTGATCGGTGGCCTCGCGACCCTGTCGCTGCCCGGACTCGCCCCGTTCGTCAGCGAGTTCCTGGTCCTGGTCGGCACCTTCGCGCGCTACCCGGTGATCGGGATCATCGCCACCTTCGGCATCGTGCTCGCCGCGCTCTACACCCTCGTCCTGTACCAGCGGACGATGACGGGCCCGGTGAAGCCGGAGGTCTCCGCGATGCCGGACCTGCGGGTGCGTGAGCTGGTGGTCGTCGCGCCGCTGGTCGCGCTGCTGATCGTGCTCGGCGTCTACCCGAAGCCGGTCACGGACATCGTCAATCCGGCGGTCGAGCAGACCATGTCGGACGTACAGAAGAAGGACCCCCGGCCCGAGGTGGAGGCGGCCAAGTGAGCGCATCAGCCGTCCACAGCCTGTGGACAACGGCGGCAACCGCGGCCGAACCGATTTCCAAGATCGACGCGCCGAAGATCGAGTACGGGCAGCTGGCGCCCACCCTGATCGTCGTGGGCGCGGCGATCGTCGGGGTGCTCGTCGAGGCGTTCGTCCCGCGCAAGTCCCGTTACCACGTCCAGATGTTCGTGTCCGTCGTGGGCCTGGTCGCCGCCTTCGCCGCGGTCGTCGCTCTCGCCGCCGACGGATACGGCACGACCAAGGCGCGGATCGCGGCGATGGGCGCGATCGCGGTCGACGGTCCGGCTCTGTTCCTGCAGGGCACCATTCTGCTGGCCGCGCTGGTCGGCCTCTTCACCTTCGCCGAGCGGCGCCTCGACCCGGCCGCGCACGGCAAGCCGGTCGACTCCTTCGCCGCACAGGCCGCCTCCGTGCCCGGCAGCGACAGCGAGAAGGCCGCGGTGCGGGCCGGGTTCACCACCACCGAGGTGTTCCCGCTGCTGCTCTTCGCGGTCACCGGCATGCTGCTGTTCCCGGCGGCCAACGACCTGCTGACCCTGTTCATCGCCCTGGAGGTGTTCTCGCTCCCGCTGTACCTGCTGTGCGCGCTGGCCCGCCGCAAGCGGCTGATGTCGCAGGAGGCCGCGGTGAAGTACTTCCTGCTCGGCGCCTTCGCCTCCGCGTTCACCCTGTTCGGCATCGCGCTGCTGTACGGCTACGCCGGCTCGATGTCGTACGGCACGATCGCTCGGGTCGTCGACGGCACGATCACCGACGTCACCCCGGCCCTGGCGAACACCATGGGCAACGACGCGCTGCTGCTGATCGGCGCCGCGCTGATCGTGATGGGTCTGCTGTTTAAGGTGGGCGCGGTGCCGTTCCACATGTGGACCCCGGACGTCTACCAGGGTGCGCCGACCCCGGTGACCGGCTTCATGGCGGCGGCGACCAAGGTGGCCGCGTTCGGCGCGCTGCTGCGGATCCTGTACGTGGTGCTGCCGGGCCTGCGCTGGGACTGGCGGCCGGTGATGTGGGGCGTGGCGATCGTCACCATGCTGGGCGGCGCGATCGTCGCGATCACCCAGACCGACATCAAGCGGCTGCTGGCGTACTCGTCGATCGCGCACGCGGGATTCATCCTCGCGGGTGTCATCGCGACCACGCCGGACGGTGTCTCGTCGGTCCTCTTCTACCTGGCCGCCTACTCGTTCGTGACGATCGGCGCGTTCGCGGTCGTCACCCTGGTGAGGGACGCGGGCGGCGAGGCGACGCACCTGTCCAAGTGGGCCGGGCTGGGACGCCGCTCCCCGCTGGTCGCGGCCGTGTTCGCGGTGTTCCTGCTGGCGTTCGCGGGCATCCCGCTGACCAGCGGGTTCGCGGGCAAGTTCGCCGTGTTCAAGGCGGCGGCGGAGGGCGGCGCGGCACCGCTGGTCGTGATCGGTGTGATCTCGTCGGCGATCGCGGCCTTCTTCTACATCCGGGTGATCGTGCTGATGTTCTTCAGCGAGCCCAAGCCGGAGGGCCCGACGGTCGCCGTGCCGTCGCCGCTGACGGTCACCGCGATCACGGTGGGCGTGGCGGTGACGCTGGTGCTCGGCGTGGCGCCGCAGTACTTCCTGGACCTGGCGGGTCAGGCGGGCGTCTTCGTGCGCTGACCCTCCGCCCGCCGGTACGGCCGGGGCCCGGCATCCCTCGCGGGGGATGCCGGGCCTTTGTGTCGTCCGCAGCCTGTGGATAACTCCCGGGACTGTCGGCGCCGCCCCCTATCGTGGAAGCAGTGGTCGAGGGACGACGTACGGGGGGCACGACGATGGGCGGGACGGGCGGTATCGCCGAGATGACAATGACGCGGAGTGAGGCGCTGGACACCCTGGAGAGGGTCTTCGGCTATGAGGCCTTCCGCGGCGAGCAGGAAGCCGTCATCGAGCATGTGGTGGCCGGCGGCGACGCCGTGGTTCTCATGCCGACGGGCGGCGGCAAATCGCTGTGCTACCAGATCCCGGCCCTGGTCAGACCCGGCACGGGCGTCGTCGTCTCCCCGCT
Organism: Streptomyces sp. NPDC052773; assembly: GCF_044547145.1. NCBI lineage: Bacteria > Bacillati > Actinomycetota > Actinomycetes > Kitasatosporales > Streptomycetaceae > Streptomyces > Streptomyces sp. NPDC052773. The sequence continues at coordinate 127,118 of NZ_JBITZX010000006.1, forward strand.
CATCGCGCTCATGCAGGACCAGGTGGACGCGCTGCGGGCGGCCGGCGTGCGGGCCGGGTTCATCAACTCCACGCAGGACTTCGACGAGCGGCGCGTCGTCGAGGCCGAGTTCCTCGCGGGCGAGCTGGACCTGCTCTATCTCGCGCCGGAGCGGCTGCGAGTGGAGGCCACGCTGGATCTGCTCTCGCGCGGGAAGATCTCCGTCTTCGCGATCGACGAGGCGCACTGCGTCGCCCAGTGGGGCCACGACTTCCGCCCCGACTACCTGACCCTGTCGCTGCTCGGCGAGCGCTGGCCGGACGTCCCCCGGATCGCGCTCACGGCGACCGCCACCCGCGCCACGCACCGGGAGATCACCGAGCGGCTGAACATGCCCCGGGCCCGCCACTTCGTGGCGAGCTTCGACCGGCCGAACATCCAGTACCGGATCGTGCCGAAGGCGGACCCGAAGAAGCAGCTGCTGAGCTTCCTGCGCGAGGAGCACGCGGGCGACGCCGGCATCGTGTACTGCCTGTCGCGCAACTCGGTCGAGAAGACCGCCGAGTTCCTCACCCGCAACGGCATCGAGGCGGTGCCGTACCACGCGGGCCTCGACGCGGGCACCCGCGCCGCCCACCAGTCCCGCTTCCTGCGCGAGGACGGCCTGGTCGTGGTGGCGACCATCGCCTTCGGCATGGGCATCGACAAGCCCGACGTACGGTTCGTCGCCCACCTGGACCTGCCCAAGTCGGTGGAGGGGTACTACCAGGAGACGGGCCGCGCCGGCCGCGACGGACTGCCCTCCACGGCCTGGATGGCGTACGGCCTGAACGACGTCATCCAGCAGCGCAAGCTGATCCAGTCCGGCGAGGGCGACGAGGCGTTCCGGCGCAGAGCCCAGGCCCACCTGGACGCGATGCTCGCGCTGTGCGAGACCGCCCAGTGCCGTCGCGGGCAGCTGCTCGCCTACTTCGGCCAGGAACCGGACCCGGCGGGCTGCGGCAACTGCGACACCTGCCTGACGCCGCCGGAGACCTGGGACGGCACGGTCGCCGCGCAGAAGGTGCTGTCCACGGTGGTGCGGCTGCAGCGGGAGCGGGGGCAGAAGTTCGGCGCCGTGCAGATCGTCGACATCCTGCTGGGCAAGCGCACCGGCAAGGTGATCCAGTTCGACCACGACCAGCTGTCCGTCTTCGGCATCGGCCAGGAGCTCACCGAGGGCGAATGGCGGGGCGTGATCCGGCAGTTGCTGGCCCAGGGCCTCCTCGCCGTCGAGGGGGAGTACGGCACGCTGGTGCTGACCGAGGCCAGCGGGGCGGTGCTGCGGCGGGAGCGGGAGGTGCCGCTGCGCAAGGAGCCGAAGAAGCCGACCGCCGCGAAGGCGGCGACGGGCACGGCACGGGGCGAGCGCAAGCCCAGGGCCGCGGCCGCCGAGCTGCCCGAGGAGCTGCTGCCGGCGTTCGAGGCGCTGCGCGCCTGGCGGGCCGAGCAGGCGCGGGAACAGGGCGTCCCGGCGTATGTGATCTTCCATGACGCGACCCTGCGGGAGATCGCCATGGTGTGGCCCACCTCGGTGCGCGAGCTGGGCGGGATCAGCGGAGTGGGCGAGAAGAAGCTGGCGACGTACGGGGAGGGTGTGCTCGAGGTCCTCGCCGGACTGGGCGGCCCGCCCGGCGCGGCGCAGGCGCCCGCTCCGGGCTCGACTCCGGTCTCGGCCCCGTCCGCCGACGCGGCCCCGGCGCCCGCACCGGCCGACGCGGCCCCGGGAGCTTCCGCCGGCCTCGACGCCGACGACCCCTTCGGCCCGCACGACTGGTCCGGGGAGGAGCCGGAGCCGGACTGGGCGTAAGGCCGAGCGCGCGCGGGCGGGAGGGCCGGCCCAGTCCCGTCAGCCCAGTCCCGTCAGCCCAGTCCCGTCAGCCCAGTCCCGTCAGCCCAGTGCCGTCAGCCCAGTGCCGTCAGCCCCGGTGCGAAGGTGATCAGCAGGGGCAGCAGCGGCACCAGCGCCGCCGCCGTCGTGGTCAGGGCCCGGTGGCGTCGGCCCAGCCGGGGCGGCGGCTGCAGCAGACGGTCGACGCGCTCGCCGAGCAGCCGGTGGCTGGAGGCGCAGGACAGCACGCCGCGGTGCTGGTTCAGCTCGATCAGGGCGAGCGCGGTGGTGAGGTGACCGCAGCGCCGGGAGGCGGTGTCGTCGGCGGCCAGTTCGACCAGGCGGTGGGTCTGGTCGCAGAAGTGCGCGAACAGCGGGATACGGGGGAAACCGGTGGCCAGCGCGGTAGAGAGGTGCAGCAGCCAGTCGTGGCGGGCGCGGGCGTGGCCGCGCTCATGGGTGAGGACGGCGTCGAGCTGGTGGTCGGTGAGGCGGTGCAGGGCGCCGGTGGTGACGACCAGCTGCGCCGGATGGCCCGGCAGCCACCAGGCGTCCGGGTACTCGTCCTCCAGGACCAGCAGCGGTCCGCGGGCGGCGGGCAGCCCGGCCGGCAGGTCGGGAGCGCGCTCGCGCAGGTGGGCGCGGGCCTGGCCGCGCCGGCGGCGGGCCTCGACCAGCTCACGGGCGAGCATCGCGGTGGTCCAGGCGGCCCCGCAGGCCAGCAGCAGGGTGAGCGCGGCGGCCCAGGGCGGCGCGGCAGACAGGTCGTACGCGGCGGTGACGGCCGGCGGGGCCGGGGCGAAGACCCGGTCGCGGACGGTCTGGAAGACCGCCGCCGCGCCGAGCGTCAGCGCGGCCAGGCAGCACAGCAGCACGGTGGCGACCAGGCACTGCCACACCCACAGCGCCACCACCGGCTCCCGTTCGGGCCAGGCGGCACGGGTCAGCGCGCGGGGGACCGGCACGGCGGCCGTCACGGCGAGGACGCTGAGCAGGAGCAGGCAGACGGTCATGCCAGGGGCTCCGGATCCAGGAGGGAGAGGGCGGCTTCGGTCGTGCGATGCGGGCGAGGGGCGCGCGCCGTCCGCATCCCGCACCGGCGTCGCGCACTCCGCCCGCCGCCAGTATGACGGCGGGCGGGGCCCGGAGTCAGCGCCCGGACCAGGGCGTTACCGGAGGACACCCTTCCACGGCTCGACGACCGTGTCCGGTACGGCGGTTCACGCGGACACGATCGTCCCCGTCACCTCGCCGAGACCCACCCGGGCACCGCCCGGACCCGGAGCCCAGGCCGTGAGGGTCACCGTGTCGCCGTCCTCCAGGAACGTGCGCTTGCCGTCGGGCAGTTCGAGCGGGTCGCGGCCGTTCCAGGTCAGCTCCAGCAGGGAGCCGCGCTGCGCGGGCTCGGGGCCGCTGACCGTGCCGGAGCCGTAGAGGTCGCCGGTGCGCAGGGAGGCACCGTTCACCGTCATGTGGGCGAGCTGCTGGGCGGCCGTCCAGTACATGGTGGAGAACGGGGGTTCGGAGACCACGTGGCCGTTGACGGCGACGGAGATGCGCAGGTCGTAACCGCCGGGTTCCTCGCCGGAGTCGTCGAGGTAGGGCAGCAGTTCGTGGGTGCGCTCCGGGGGCGCGACCCGGGCGTCCTCCAGGGCGTCCAGCGGGGTGATCCAGGCGGAGACGGAGGTGGCGAAGGACTTGCCGAGGAACGGCCCGAGGGGCACGTACTCCCAGGCCTGGATGTCCCGCGCGGACCAGTCGTTGAGCAGGCACAGCCCGAAGACATGCTCCCGGAAGTCGCCCAGCGGCACCGGGCTGCCCATCCGCGAGGGCGTGCCGACCACGAAGCCGACCTCCGCCTCGATGTCCAGCCGGACGGACGGTCCGAAGACCGGCGCGGGGTCGGTGGGCGCCTTGCGCTGACCCGCCGGACGGACGATGTCGGTGCCGGAGACCACGACCGTGCCGGAGCGGCCGTGGTAGCCGATCGGCAGGTGCTTCCAATTGGGGGTGAGCGAGTCGGGGGCGTCCGGGCGGAACATCCGGCCGACGTTGCGGGCGTGATTCTCCGAGGCGTAGAAGTCGACGTAGTCGGCGACCTCGAAGGGCAGATGCAGGGTCACCGACGACAGGGGGTGCATCAGCGGGGCGACGGTCTCCCGGTGGGACGGCACGGTCACCCACGCGGTCAGCGCGCGCCGTACGTCCGACCAGGTGGTGCGGCCGGCCGCGAGCAGCGGGTTGAGCGTGGGCCGGTCGAGCAGCGAGGCGTACGGGGAGCCGAGCGCCACGGCCGCCGCGCCCGCGTCGAGCACATGGTCGCCGAGCCGCACGCCGACGGTCCGCCGCTCGGACCCGGCGGGCGAGAACACGCCGTACGGAAGGTTGTGCGGACCGAAGGGGTCGCCCTCGGGGACATCGAAGGGGGGCATGGGGTGCTGCCTCACTTTCGTACGTGCGGTCCATGCGGTCGCGCCACACGTTACGGCGGTGATCCCCGTTTGGGCAGTGCCGTCATCGCCGTGGTGTCCGCGGGCCCGGGCAGGCGGAGAAGCCGCGCCCGCCGGGCTCCGGCGAGGAGCGGACCGCGCGGACGCCGCCTGGGGGTGAAAACCGGACGGCGGAAAGGGAGTTGAGGGTGAGCGGGGCGGGCGCCGGGTCCGTATTCTCTGATCATGGCCGCACCCATCGCATATGCCGCGCGCACCGCGTACTCCCTCATCGCCACCGACCTCGACGGCACCTTGCTGCGCGGCGACGACACGGTCTCCGACCGGTCGCGCGCCGCGCTCGCCCGGGTGGCGGCGGCCGGCGCCCGGCATCTGGTGGTGACCGGACGGCCGGCCCCACGGGTGCGCCCGCTCCTGGAGGACCTGGGCTGCAGGGGACTCGCGGTGTGCGGACAGGGGGCGCAGCTGTACGACATCGACGCCGACCGGCTGCTGTGGTCGGTGACCCTCGACCGGGAGCTGGCGGAGACCGCGCTCGGCAAGATCGAGGCCGAGGCGGGGCAGGTGTACGCGGCGGTCGACCAGGACGGGGTCGACGGGCTGACGCTGATCGAGCCGGGCTACCGGATGCCCCACCCCACCCTGCCCGCGGTGCGGGTCGGGCGGCGCGACGACCTGTGGGGCGAGCCCATCAGCAAGGTGCTGCTGCGCCATCCCACGCTGTCCGACGACGAGTTGGCGGCGGTGGCCCGTTCGGTGGTCGGCTCGCTGGCCACCGTCACGATGTCGGGGCCGGGCACGGTCGAGCTCCAGCCGTGCGGCATCACCAAGGCGACCGGCCTCGCGCTGGCGGCCGACCATCTGGGGCTGCGGCCCGAGGACACCCTGGCCTTCGGGGACATGCCGAACGACATCCCCATGTTCGACTGGGCGGCGCACGGCGTCGCCATGGCCAACGCCCACCCCGAACTCAAGGCCGTCGCGGACGAGATCACCCTCTCGAACGAGGACGACGGCATCGCCACCGTCCTCGAACGACTTTTCGGTGAAACGGTGAGCCCGGCTCGGCCGGTGAGTCCGGCTCAGGCCATGAGCCGGCTCAGGCGGTGAGCCCGGCTCAGCCGGCGGAGGCCGGGCTCACTCGGTGAGCGTGGCTCAGTACGCGCCGAAGACGTTGTCGATGGAGCCGTAGCGGTCGGCCGCGTAGTTGCAGGCGGCCACGATGTTCGCGACCGGGTCGTACGGGTCGTACGCCGTGCCGGGCACGTGGTACGCCGCGAACGTCGGGTCGATGACCTGGAGCAGGCCCTTGGACGGGGTGCCCTTGGCGGCGTTGGAGTCCCAGAGGTTGATGGCGTTCGGGTTGCCGGACGACTCACGCATGATGTTGCGGTAGATGCCGTCGTAGCTGCCGGGAATACCGTGCTGGGCCATGATCGACATGGCCTGGCGGATCCAGCCGTCGAGGTTGTTGGGGTACGCCGTGGCGGCGGTCGCCGCGGCCGGGGTGGCAGCGGCGGCGCCGGTCGCGCCGATCAGCGGCAGCGCGAGCACGGCGACACCCGTGCCGGCGACGGCGAGGGTGCGGGCGAGACGGGTGCGGCGGCCCTTGACCGGCTGGTCGGCGGCGGACAGGGGCTGAGCGGGCACACGTGCGGGCATGGTGAACGTCCTCTCCCACGCCTGCGAGGTGAGCTGTCGGGTTCGGGCGGGGAGATGCCCGGCCGCGCGCCACAGCGCACGACTTCACCCCAAGCCGCCCCGGGCGATGCCCGGACCGGCGTGTTACCTGGGTCCCCCGCTCCTGCCGTACGAGTGAGTTCGTGGTGGGTGAGGCGGGCGGCGGCAGGATTCGGCGTCCGCCCGACGGACCCGGAACGTATGCGAGAGCCCGTGTCCGGAACAAGTACCGGATTCACTTATCGCGCCCGTTGACCATGATCGGCGCGTTTGGCGTACTTGATCCTTTTCTCCGGATCGGAGCCAACTGGCAGGAGCCGGTGGGGATCTGACGAGGGAACTGTGTGGAGCCTGTGACCTGGCTGCCGTGAGTCAACTCACGCTGGGGAGCAAAAACAGCAAAACGGGCAATAAGTTCAAGACGTGCCATGTCTGCCGCGGGAGCGGAACCCCTTATGGAGTGCGCGTCGTTGTCGTATGAGGGTCGGTCGGCGGGAACCGGGGAACCGGAGGAGTCGGGGGACCGGAGGAGTCGGGAGTCCGGGAGTCGGAGGAGCCGGAGAAAGAGGGAGGGAGGGGGAGAGGCGGTAGTCATGCGCATGTCACCACCGGAGATATCCCTTCTTATCAGCTGATCAAAAACATTCCGGGCGTGATCCGATACCGCCCGTGCTGTAACCGTGGGCGGCATCGGTGATCGAAACGTGACCGGATACGCTGACTTGAGTGAAGGCAGCGACGTATCGACAAACCGCGTAATCGCCAGTAGACACCAGCAGACAGGAGACCCCTCGTGACCGTCGTCGGGCCGTTCGGGCTGAGCGTGCGGGACCAGGCTCTGGAAGCCGATGTCCAGGCCGGATTGGCGGCTGTCGAGGAAGGGTTGCTCGAAGCCACCAAGAGCGAGGTCCCGTTCATCACGGAGGCCGCGCAGCATCTGGTGCGGGCCGGCGGGAAGCGGTTCCGGCCGCTGCTCGTGATGCTCGCCGCCCAGTTCGGCGACCCCTACGCGCCGGGCGTGGTGCCCTCCGCCGTCGTCGTGGAGCTGACCCACCTGGCGACGCTCTACCACGACGACGTGATGGACGAGGCGGCCGTGCGGCGCGGTGTGCCCAGCGCCAACACGCGGTGGGGCAACTCCGTCGCGGTCCTCACCGGCGACTTCCTCTTCGCCCGCGCCTCGCACATCCTCGCCGACCTCGGGCCCGAGGCGGTCCGGGTGCAGGCCGAGGCCTTCGAGCGGCTGGTCACCGGGCAGATCCTGGAGACCGCGGGCCCGCAGGACGGTCGCGACCCGGTCGACCACTACCTGGACGTGCTCGGCGGCAAGACCGGCTCGCTGGTGGCCGTCTCCTGCCGGTTCGGCGCGATGATGTCCGGCGCCGACGAGTCCGTCGTCAGCGTCCTCACCCAGTACGGGGAGCGGCTCGGCGTCGCCTTCCAACTCGCCGACGACGTGCTCGACATCGCCTCCGACTCCCACGAGTCCGGCAAGACCCCGGGCACCGACCTGCGCGAGGGCATCGCCACGCTGCCCGTGCTGAGGCTGCGCGAGCAGGCCGCGCGCGGCGGACGCGCCGAGGACGTCGCCCTGTGCGAGCTTCTGGAATCCGACCTCAGCGACGACGCCCGGCACGCCCGGGCGCTGGCCGCCCTGCGGGCGCACCCGGCGCTGGAGCAGGCCCGGCGGGACACCGTGCGGTACGCCGAGGAGGCGCGCGCCGCGCTGGCCCCGCTGCCGGAGTGCGACGCGAAGCGGGCGCTCCAGGAGCTGTGCGACGCGGTGGTCCACCGCGCGGGCTGAGCCCCGCCGGGCCGCACCGCGACCGTGGCCCCTGCCGTGATCGTGACCCGCACCGCGATCGCGGCCCCACCGCGACCGTGGCGCGCACCACGGCCATGACCCGCACCGCGATCGTGGCCCCCCAACCGCGATCGTGACGCCCACCACGGCCGTGGCCCGCACCGCGCCCCCACCGCGACCGTGGCGCGCACCACGGCCATGACCCGCACCGCGATCGCGGCCCCCACCGCGACCATGACCCCCACCGCGACCGTGACCCGCACCACGCCCGTGGCCCCACCGCGACCGTGACCCCTACGGGTCGGGGGAGATCCCGGCCCGCCGTGTCATACCCCAGCAGTACGCGGAGTTGATTCCGCGGTCTGACGAAAGCCGTGCCCGCTTTTGGTCAGATGGGAGGCACGGAAGGAAGCCACGGAAAAGCCACCACTCCTCACCCAATCGGGTGAGAATGGGCGGGCCGACGACGGAGGTAGGGCACACATGGCACCGTACGAATCCGACGACAGCACGACCGCACGGCGGCGCAAAGCCGTCCGGTACGTCGTTCCGGTCGCGGTGGTGGGGGTGGCGGCCGGGACCATCGGGCTCGTCCCCGCCCTCGCCGACTCCGGCAGCCCCGACCTGCCGGAGATCACCGCGCAGCAGCTCATACAGAAGATCGCCGAGTCGGACGTCGAGCGGCTGTCCGGCACGGTGAAGATCGCCACGGACCTGGGCCTGCCCGACCTCGGCGGCCTCGAGGGCGCCCTCGGCGGCGCGGCGCCGACCGCGCCCGGCGGCGGGGACGGCTCCGCAGCGGACCCGTCGGCCAAGCTCACCGAGCTGGCGACCGGCACGCACACCCTGCGCGTCGCGGCCGACGGCCCGGACCGGCAGAAGCTGTCCGTGATCGAGAACGCCGCCGAGTACAGCCTCATCCACAACGGCAAGGACGTCTGGGGTTACGACAGCGCGTCCAACGAGGTCTTCCACGGCACCGCGGACGAGTCCGGCCGGCCCGCCGCCGAGTCCCCCGCGACCCCGAAGGACTTCGCCGAGCAGGCGCTGAAGGCGGTCGACGACACCACCTCCGTCACCGTCGACGGAACCGCGCAGGTCGCCGGGCGCGACGCCTACAAGCTGCTCATCGAGCCGAAGCAGTCCGGCTCCACCGTCGGCGCGATCCGCATCACCGTGGACGCGAAGACCTGGCTGCCGCTGAAGTTCACCCTCACCCCGGCGAGCGGCGGCGCCGCCGTCGTCGACGCCGGCTTCACCCAGATCAGCTACGCCAAGCCCGCCGCTTCCACCTTCGACTTCACCCCGCCCAAGGGCGCGAAGGTCACCGAGGAGAGCGAGGCCGAGCGGCAGCACCTCATCCCCAAGGGTGAGGACGATCCGGCCAAGGGCTTCGACAAGGACCTGGGCAAGGGCTTCGAGGACGGCTCCGAGGGCATGAAGGTGATCGGCGAGGGCTGGAACTCCGTCGCCGTGTTCGACACCGGCGGCCCGGGCCTGCCGAGCGGCGACGAGGTCGGCGGCGACCTGGGCGGCTTCCTCGACTCCCTCGGGGACCAGGTCAAGGGCGACTTCGGCTCGGGCACGGTGTTCGAGACCCGCCTGATCAACGCCCTGATCACGGACGACGGCAAGATCTACGCCGGTGCCGTCACCAAGGAGGCGCTGGTGAAGGCGGCCGACGCGGATCGGTAGACCGGCCCCACGGAACGACTCGGCCCGAGTGAGGGAGCCCATGCGCGAACCGCCCGCCACGGCAGGGGACGACCACGCCGACCGGAACGACCACGCCGACCGGAACGGCCACGCCGGTCGGAACGGCCACGCCGGTCGGAACGGCCACGCCGGTCGGAACGGCCACGCCGGTCGGATCGGTCCGGACGGTCGCGACGACCCGGACGGCGTCATCGTCACCCGTGCGCTCACCAAGCGCTACCGCGGCGGGCAGCTCGCCGTCGACGGTCTGGATCTGACCGTCCCGGCGGGCAGCGTCTTCGGCTTCCTCGGCCCGAACGGCAGCGGCAAGACCACCACCATCCGCATGCTCATGGGCCTGATCGAACCGACCTCCGGCACGGCGCGGGTGCTCGGCCGGCCCATGCCGCGGGCCGCCCGCGCCGTACTGCCACAGGTCGGTGCCCTCATCGAGGGCCCGGCCCTGTACGGCTTCCTCTCCGGCCGCGACAACCTCCTGCGCTACGACGCCGCCGACCCGACCGCCGACCCGCGCACCCGGCGCGCCCGCGTCGCCGCCGCGCTGGACCGGGTGGGGCTCACGGCGGCGGCGGGCAAGAAGGCGAAGGCGTACTCCCTCGGTATGAAGCAGCGCCTCGGCCTCGCGGCGGCCCTGCTCCAGCCCCGCAGGCTGCTCGTCCTCGACGAGCCGACCAACGGCCTCGACCCGCAGGGCATGCGCGAGATCCGCACCCTCGTGCGGGAACTGGCCGACGACGGCACCACCGTCTTCCTCTCCTCCCACCTGCTCGACGAGATCGAGCAGGTCTGCACCCATGCCGCGGTGATGGCGGGGGGCCGCCTGATCACCCAGGCCACGGTCGCCGACCTCGCGGCCGGGCTGCGCGGCCGGCTGGTCGTGACCACGCCGGACACCGGGGACGCGGCGCGGGTGCTGAAGGAGAGAGGGGTCGCGGACGTCGTCGTGGAGGGGGAGCGGGTGAGCGCGGAGGCGCCCGAAGGGGAACTCGGCGACCTCAACGCCGCGTTGGTCACAGCGGGGGTCCGGGTGCGCGGCTTCGGGGTCGAACGGGCCTCGCTGGAGGACGCGTTCGTGGCGCTGACGGGGGAGGGGTTCGATGTCGCGGGCTGAAGCCACGGTGGCGCGGGCCGACGCCACGGCGCCGGGCGGGCGCGCGCCGCGCCCGCTGTGGTCCCTCGGCCTCTTCCGCAGCGAGCTGGTCATCACCTTCCGGCGCTGGCGCACCCTCGCGCTGCTCGGGGTGCTGGCGGCCGTGCCCGTGCTGGTCGGGATCGCCGTGAGGATCGAGACCGGTGACGGCTCGTCGGTCGGCGGCGGGGGCGGCGGAGGCGGCGAGGGCCCGGCGTTCATCGCCCAGGTCACCAACAACGGGCTGTTCCTGGTCTTCACCGCGCTCGCCGCGACCCTGCCGTTCTTCCTGCCGATGGCGGTGGGCGTGGTGGCGGGCGATGCGCTGGCAGGCGAGGCCAACGCGGGCACGCTGCGCTACCTGCTGGTCGCCCCGGCCGGCCGGACCCGGCTGCTGCTCACCAAGTACGCCACCATCATGGCCTTCTGTCTGGCCGCCACCCTCGTGGTCGCGCTGTCCGCGCTGACGGTCGGGGCGCTGCTGTTCCCGCTCGGCGACCTCACCACCATCTCCGGAACCCGGATCGGTTTCGCCGAGGGGCTGGGCCGCGCCCTGCTGATCGCGCTGGCCGTCGCCGCCTCGCTGACCGGGATCGCGGCGCTCGGCCTGTTCGTCTCGACGCTCACCAACAGCGGCATCGCGGCCATGGCGACGACCGTGGGCCTGCTCATCACGGTGCAGATCCTCGACCAGATACCCCAGCTGGACGCCCTGCACCCGTACTTGTTCTCCCACTACTGGCTGTCCTTCGCCGACCTGATGCGCGAGCCGGTCTACTGGGACGACCTGGCCAGAAACCTCGGCCTCCAGGCGCTGTACGCGGCCGTGTTCGGCTCGGCGGCGTGGGCGCGGTTCACGGCGAAGGACATCACCGCCTGAGGCGCGGGCGAGACTCACCCCTGCCGGGGGACCCGGGTTCAGCGCCGCTCGGGGAAGCGGCTCAGCCCCGCTCGGGGAAGCGGCTCAGCCCCGCCCGGGGAAGCGGGCGAGCGGGGCCTCCCGCGCGAAGAAGGTCTTCGCGCGGGCCAGCGCCTCGGTGTCGTTCAGTACGTCGCCCGGCTTGCTGCCGTTGCCGAGCAGCACCCCGCCGAAGCGCATCCCCATGTACGCGGCCGAGTGGTTGAGGGTGCCGATCAGCGGCTCGGCGACCTCGGCCTCGGTGGCGAGAGCGGTGACGCCCCACAGGGTGCGCCCGGCCATCGCCGCCCGGAAGTCGACGCCGGGGGTGCGCAGCCAGGCCGACCAGTGGTCCAGGTAACGCTTGGTCTGCGCGGACACCGAGTACCAGTACAGCGGCGAGGCGATCACCAGGTCCGTCGCGGCGAGCGTGGCGTCACGCAGGAGGGTGACGTTCTCGTGCTCGGGGCGGGGGCCGTCGCCGGAGTGCCGGCGGTCCTCGAAGTCCGGCAGCGGGTGCTCGGCGAGGTGGATCCAGCGCTGCTCGACGTCGCCGGAAAGCTGTTCGGCGGCCCGGCGGGCCAGCAGTTCGGTGTTGCCGTCCCGGCGGCTGCTGCCGAGCAGGAAAAGAAAGCGACGGGCCATGGGATCCCCCTGTGGACGAGCTGATGCCGGGCATCATATGCACCTGCATGTATTCGCCGTCCAGCCCGCCGTCCGGCCTCGCCGGGCGGCTCTTGAGACGAGGCTGTGACGCCGCGGTGACCGGAGCACCGTGGGGAAGCGGAGAGACTCGACGATAGGGTCCAGGGTCCGCCGACTCGCGGACGCGTTTCGATTGAGGGAACCGATGTCTCGACTCAGCCGCGAGCAGCAGCAGGAACAGCAGCGCGACGGCGCGCCTCCGGCTGCACCGGTCGACGTCCGCGTCTTCGCCGCCGACGGAAGTGGCGGCGGCAGCGGTGACGGCACCGCCCCGGGCCCCGGCGCGGTGACGGTCGACGGGACACCGCTCCTCCCCGCCCCGGGTGAGGAACCGCAGCAGTCCGTCCTGAACCACCTCCACCGCATCGCGCTCAGCACCGGCCGACCCATCCTCGCGACCATCCACGACGAGCGCATCGGCTACGTCGTCCCCCTCCAGGTCGACCCGGACGGCTCCAGCCGCTTCACGAACCGGCCGTCGCGGACGCACCCGTCGCCCGCCCCGGCCCCCGCCCCCGCCGTCAGCCCGGGTGCCGCCGCGCCCCCCACGGGCACCTTCGGCCCGCCGCCGGTCATGGCCACCGAGCCGCACCCCGCGCCGCTCCCCGCACCCACCCACCCCACGGTCAACCTCAACCCCATCGCCCCCGCCCCCAAGCCCACGCCTGCCCCCGCCCCCAAGCCCACGCCTGCCCCCGCCCCCAAGCCCACGCCTGCCCCCGCCTCCACCGCCACCGCCACCCCCACCCCGCCCCGAGGTTTCGACGCCGTCGCCGAAGCCGTGCTCGGTGACGACGCCCCCGAGTCCGCCGCGGAGCGGACACCGCTGACCGAGCCCCTGGCCCGCATCGGCGAGGCGGTGAAGGAAGGCCGGATAGACGACGCGTCCACGCTCGCCGACCAGGCGCTGCGCGACGGCACGGCGCTGCTGGGACCGGAGCACCCGGAGATGCTGCGGCTGGGCGAACTGACCGCCTACGTCGCCTACCTGGCCGGTGATCCGCTCCGTGCCTTCCGGCTCTCCGTCGACCTGGTGCACGCCCGCCGCCGTACCGGCGACGCGGAGGCGGCGTACGGCAATGTGCAGAGCGCGGCGACGGCCTGGCGCGCGGTACGCGATCCCCTGCGCGGCCTGGATCTCGGGAACGAGCTGATCGCCCTGTGGTCCGCGCTGGCCGCCGAGCCCGGCCCGGCCGCCGAGGACGCCGAGCAGCTGCGATCGGCGCGCAGTCGCATGAACCGCCTGGCCGAACGCGCCCGCAAGGCGGCGGCTCAGCCCTTGGCGGAGTGATCCACGGACGCCGCCCGCCGCCGCGCCCCTACTGCACGCAGAACTCGTTGCCCTCCGGGTCCGCCATCACCACCCACTGACCGGCCGGTTCCCGCACCTCCCGCAGCACGCTCGCACCCAGCGATCTGAGCCGTTCCACCTCGGCCTCGCGGCGGCCCTCGCCCGGATGCAGGTCCAGATGGAGCCGGTTCTTGCCGCTCTTCGGCTCGGGGACGCGCTGGAACAGCAGACGGCGGCCGAGGCCGGTGCCGCTGTCCTCGTCGTACGGGTCGTCGGGGTGCCGTACGGCGATCAGATCGCGGAAGGCGGGGCGGCCGTGGAAGTCCACGGTGGCCTCGGCGGGCAGTACGCCGCCCTCCAGCAGCCGCCGGACGAGCGCGCTGTTGTCCTCGGCCCGGTAACCGAGCGCGGCGGCCCAGAAGTCGGCCTGGGCATGCGGGTCGCGGGCGTCGACGACGAGCTTCCAGTGCACGGGTGCGGGCGCGGACGCCCCGGCTGACTCATCCATACGTCAGTTATAGAACCCGCGCTGACAACGGCCCGGCAGTCACCTCGGGGGTTCGTGCACGGGGTGGCGACGAGACCCTCGCACCCGCTGCCTGCGGCTCCGCGCCGCCCGCCCACAGCCCGCCGCCCCGCCCACGGCCCGCCGCCCGGCCCACGGCCCGCCGCCCGGCCCACGGCCCGCCGGACCCGCCCACGGCCCCGAGCCCGCCCCTACGGCCGCCCGTCGACCGCCGACGCCGACGCGTCGTGCGCGCCCCGCCCGGCTCCGGCCGTACCCACCGGAACACCGGCCGTCCCACCCGAGACGCCGGCGGTTGCGGTGCCGCCCGCGGCAGCGGGGGCCTCCGCCGCCTGCCGCAGCGTGCGCGCGGTGCGGTGGGCCGTGCGCAGGGCGTCCCAGGTGAGGAGGGTCAGGGCCAGCCAGACCAGGCCGAAGCCGGCCCAGCGCTCGGGCGGCATGGCCTCGTGGAAGTAGAGGACGCCGCACAGGAACTGGAACACGGGGGCGAGGTACTGCAGCAGCCCGATGGTGGACAGCGGCACGCGGATCGCGGCCGCGCCGAAGCAGACCAGCGGCAGTGCGGTGACGACACCGGTGGTGGCGAGGAGCGCCGCGTGTCCCGGGCCCTCGCTCGTGAAGGTGGAGTCGCCCTGCGCCCCCAGCCACAGCAGGTAGCCGAGGGCGGGCAGGAACTGGATCGCGGTCTCGGCGGCCAGCGACTCCAGGCCGCCCAGGTTGACCTTCTTCTTGATCAGGCCGTAGGTGCCGAAGGAGAAGGCGAGGGCGAGGGAGATCCACGGGGGACGGCCGTAGCCGACGGCCAGGACGAGGACCGCGACGACGCCGATGCCGACCGCCGCCCACTGCACGGGCCGCAGCCGTTCCTTCAGCAGCAGCACGCCCAGGGCGATGGTGACCAGCGGGTTGATGAAGTAGCCGAGGGAGGCCTCGACGACCCGGTCGTTGTTCACGGCCCAGATGTAGACGCCCCAGTTGACGGCGATGACGGCCGCGGCGACCGCGATCAGCGCGAGCCGGCGCGGCTGCCGCAGCAGCTCACCGGCCCACCGCCAGCGCCGCAGCCCGAGCAGCACCGCGGCGACGACGGCGAGGGACCACACCATCCGGTGGGCGAGCACCTCGGTCGCCCCGGCGGGTTTGAGGAGGGGGAAGAAGAGGGGGAACAGCCCCCACATCCCATACGCCGCGAAGCCGTTCAGCAGACCTATGCGCTGCTCACCCCTGGACTTCCCGGCCACGGCTCCTCCTTCTCGCACACGTCCGTACGCCCGTCCGTACACACGCCTCGACGCACGAAGGTAACGCCGCACGCCCCCGCCTGTCATGCCCGTATCGCCATACGGTCATGACAGACCGGGAGGTGGTCGTGATCAGCTCTTCAGCGCCGCGGCGACCGCCTCCGCGAGCGGGGTCGTCGGACGGCCGGTCAGGCGGGAGAGGTCGCCCGTGGTGACCTCCAGCTCGCCCTTCTCGATGGAGAGATCCACACCGGCGAAGACCGCGGCCACCGGCTCGGGCAGCCCGGCGTCGGTGAGGATCTCGGTGTACGCGTCGACGGAGACGGCCTGGTAGACGATCTCCTCGCCGGTCTGCCGGCTCAGTTCCGCGGCGTAGTCCGCGAAGCCGAACGAGGTGTCGCCGCCCAGCTCGTACGTCTGGTTCTCGTGCCCCTCACCGATCAGCACGGCGACCGCGGCGGCGGCGTAGTCCGCCCGGGACGCCGCCGAGATACGGCCGTCGCCCGCGGCCTGGACGACGGCGCGGTGCGCCAGCACCGGGGCCAGGTTCTCGGTGTAGTTCTCGAAGTACCAGCCGTTGCGCAGCAGCGTGTACGGCACTCCGGAGGACAGCAGGATCTCCTCGGTGGCACGGTGCGCGTCGGCGAGCGCGGCGGTCAGGCTGCCGGGGGCGCTGGTGTAGGCGAGGAGCGCGACACCGGCGGCCTCGGCGGCGTCGATGACCACCTTGTGCTGGGCCGGGCGGTCCTTGTCGATCTCGTTGCCGGAGATCAGCAGCACCTTGTCGCCCGCGGCGAAGAGGCCGTCGAAGCTCTCGGGCGCGTTGTAGTCGGCGACGGCCAGGAGTACGCCGCGCGCCGCGAGGCCGGCGGCCCTGGCCTCGTCCCGTACGACCGCGGTGATCTGCTCGGCGGGGACCTTCTCCAGCAACTGCTCGACGACGTGACGGCCGAGCTTTCCGGTGGCTCCGGTGACGACGATGCTCATGCTTCGCAACTCCTTGGGGGTGTCTGAATGCCTCTGTTCACTAACCCTAGGATTTGCGCTAACTATCGGAAAGTACCCACTTTGAAGTAAGGTACTGGCATGGCGGTAAGTGACTGGCGGAGCGACGGCGACGGGATGTGCCCCCAGCGACTGGTGCTGGAGCACGTCACCAGCCGGTGGGGCGTCCTCGTCCTGATCCACCTCCTGGAACGCCCGCACCGCTTCAGCGAGCTGCGCCGGGCGATCGGACGGGTCAGCGAGAAGATGCTCACCCAGACCCTCCAGACCCTGGAACGTGACGGCCTGGTCCACCGGGACGCCAAGCCGGTGATCCCGCCCCGCGTGGACTACTCCCTCACCGAGCTGGGCCGCGAGGCCGCCGAGCAGGTGCGCGCGCTGGCCTCGTGGACCGAGCGGCGGATGGACGCGGTGGAGAACGCCCGCCGCGCATACGACGAGGCCCGGGCCTGAACCCGGGCATACGACGAGGCCCGGGCCTGAGCCCGGGCCTCGCTCGCTGACGTACCGACCTGACGTACCGACCTGACGCACCGACGGCCTCAGCCGACGACCGTCCGGCCCTACCGGCGGGGCCTCAGCCGACGACCGTCCAGGTGTCCCCGCCCGCCAGCAGCGCGGCCAGGTCGCCCTTGCCGTTCTGCTCGATGGCGGTGTCCAGCTGGTCCGACATCTGCGCGTCGTAGACCGGCCGTTCCACCGAGCGGAAGACGCCGATCGGGGTGTTGTGCAGGGTGTCCGGGTCGGCGAGCCGGGAGAGGGCGAACGCGGTGGTCGGGGAGGCCGCGTGGGCGTCGTGGACCAGGATGTCGGCCTCGTTGTCCGGGGTCACGGTCACGACCTTCGGATCGCCGGTGGCCGCATCCCGTACGACGCCCTTGGACAGCCCGGCGCCGAAGCGGATCGGCTGCCCGTGCTCCAGCCGGATCACCGCCTCCTCCGCCGACTGCTTGTCCTTCAGCGCGTCGAAGGCGCCGTCGTTGAAGATGTTGCAGTTCTGGTAGATCTCGATCAGCGCCGTGCCCGGGTGGGCGGCGGCCTGGCGCAGCACCTCGGTGAGGTGCTTGCGGTCGGAGTCGACCGTGCGGGCCACGAACGAGGCCTCCGCGCCCAGCGCCAGCGACACCGGGTTGAAGGGCGCGTCGAGCGAGCCCATCGGCGTCGACTTGGTGATCTTCCCGACCTCGGAGGTGGGGGAGTACTGGCCCTTGGTCAGGCCGTAGATCCGGTTGTTGAACAGCAGGATCTTGAGGTTGACGTTGCGGCGCAGGGCGTGGATCAGGTGGTTGCCGCCGATGGACAGCGCGTCGCCGTCGCCGGTGACGACCCACACGCTCAGGTCGCGCCTGCTCGCGGCGAGACCCGTGGCGATCGCCGGTGCGCGGCCGTGGATGGAGTGCATCCCGTAGGTGTTCATGTAGTACGGGAAGCGGGAGGAGCAGCCGATGCCGGAGACGAAGACGATGTTCTCGCGCGCCAGGCCCAGCTCCGGCATGAAGCCCTGCACGGCGGCGAGGATCGCGTAGTCACCGCATCCGGGGCACCAGCGCACTTCCTGATCGGACTTGAAGTCCTTCATGGACTGCTTGGCCTCGGCCTTGGGGACCAGCTTCAGTGCCTCAGTCATCGATGGCCTCCTTCAGAGCCTCGGCCAGCTGCTCGGCCTTGAACGGCATGCCGTTGACCTGGTTGTAGGAGCGGGCGTCGACCAGGTACTTCGCCCGGATCAGGGTGGCGAGCTGGCCGAGGTTCATCTCGGGCACGACGACCTTGTCGTAGCCCTTGAGGACCGCGCCGAGGTTGCGCGGGAAGGGGTTGAGGTGGCGCAGGTGGGCCTGGGCGATGTCGGCGCCCGCCGCGCGCAGCCGGCGTACGGCCGCGGTGATCGGCCCGTAGGTGGAACCCCAGCCCAGGACCAGGGTGCGGGCGCCGGTCGGGTCGTCGACCTCGAGGTCCGGGACGTCGATCCCGTCGACCTTCGCCTGCCGGGTGCGGACCATGAAGTCGTGGTTGGCCGGGTCGTAGGAGATGTTGCCCGTGCCGTCCTGCTTCTCGATGCCGCCGATCCGGTGCTCCAGGCCCGGGGTGCCGGGGACCGCCCACGGGCGGGCGAGGGTCTGCGGGTCGCGCTTGTACGGCCAGAAGACCTCGCTGCCGTCGTCCAGGGTGTGGTTCGGGCCCTGCGCGAACCGCACCTGGAGGTCCGGCAGCTCGTCCAGCTCGGGGATCCGCCACGGCTCGGAGCCGTTGGCCAGGTAGCCGTCGGAGAGCAGGAAGACCGGGGTGCGGTACGTCAGCGCGATCCGGGCCGCCTCCAGCGCGGCGTCGAAGCAGTCCGCCGGGGTGCGCGGCGCGACCACCGGCACCGGCGCCTCGCCGTTGCGGCCGTACATCGCCTGGAGCAGGTCCGCCTGCTCGGTCTTGGTCGGCAGACCGGTCGACGGGCCGCCGCGCTGGATGTCCACGATCAGCAGCGGCAGCTCCAGCGACACGGCCAGCCCGATCGTCTCCGACTTCAGCGCCACACCGGGGCCGCTCGTCGTGGTCACCGCCAGCGACCCGCCGAAGGCGGCGCCCAGCGCGGCGCCGATGCCGGCGATCTCGTCCTCCGCCTGGAAGGTGCGCACACCGAAGTTCTTGTGCTTGCTCAGCTCGTGCAGGATGTCGGAGGCCGGGGTGATCGGGTACGACCCCAGGAACAGCGGCAGATCCGCCTGGCGCGAAGCGGCGATCAAACCGTACGACAGCGCCAGGTTCCCGGAGATGTTGCGGTAGGTGCCCACCGGGAACGCCTTGGCCGCCGGCGCCACCTCGTACGAGACCGCGAAGTCCTCCGTGGTCTCGCCGAAGTTCCAGCCCGCGCGGAACGCGGCGATGTTGGCCTCCGCGATGTGCGGCTTCTTCGCGAACTTCGAGCGCAGGAATCTCTCCGTGCCCTCCGTGGGCCGGTGGTACATCCACGACAGCAGACCCAGCGCGAACATGTTCTTGCTGCGCTCGGCCTCCTTGCGGGTGAGGTCGAAGTCCTTCAGGGCCTCCACGGTCAGCGTGGTCAGCGGCACCGGGTGCAGGTTGTAGCCGTCGAGCGAGCCGTCCTCCAGCGGACTGGTCTCGTACCCGACCTTCTGCATCGCCCGCTTGGTGAACTCGTCCGTGTTGACGATGATCTCCGCGCCGCGCGGCAGATCGCCCACGTTGGCCTTCAGGGCCGCCGGGTTCATCGCGACCAGGACGTTCGGCGCGTCACCCGGAGTGAGGATGTCGTGATCGGCGAAGTGCAGCTGGAAGGACGAGACACCCGGGAGCGTGCCGGCGGGCGCCCGGATCTCGGCCGGGAAGTTCGGCAGCGTCGCCAGGTCGTTGCCGAAGGACGCGGTCTCCGAGGTGAAGCGGTCACCGGTGAGCTGCATACCGTCACCCGAGTCCCCCGCGAACCTGATGATCACTCGGTCGAGGCGGCGGACGTCCTTGGTCCCCGCCGGTTTGCGCTGCTCTCCCACGACGGCTCCGTCGGCCTGCTCCGCTGGGCTACTGACCTGGCTCATCACTGAACTGGACCTCCCTCGAGGCGGCTGTCGGGGAGCGGCCTTCCCGCAGGCGTTCCCAGGATCAACCCTACGACCGGGAGGGGTGCGTGCCATGGGCCATTCGCAGGAAGACCACGCGCGCGTGACGCCGCCCGCCCCCTCCCGGCGCTGCCTGCCACCTGACTGTCACCGCCCCCATCAGGCGTTTCGTCGATTGCCTTGCCACATGAACGTGCTCCCCGCGCGGCACCGGGTGCCCGGCCCCGGATGACCGCCCAATGACTGACGGGGTGTCAGCCGCTCGGGAATCCGGGATTCGGATCAGGAATTCAGGTACGTCAATACGGCGAGTACCCGCCGGTGATCGCCCTCGCTCGGGGACAGCCCGAGCTTCAGGAAGATATTGCTGACGTGCTTCTCGACGGCGCCGTCGCTGACCACGAGCTGCCGCGCGATCGCGGAGTTGGTGCGCCCCTCGGCCATCAGCCCCAGCACCTCCCGCTCCCGCGGGGTGAGCCCCGCGAGCACGTCCTGCTTACGGCTGCGGCCGAGCAGCTGGGCGACGACCTCCGGGTCCAGCGCGGTACCGCCCCGCGCCACCCGCACCACCGCGTCCACGAACTCCCGCACCTCGGCGACCCGGTCCTTCAGCAGGTACCCGACCCCGCGGCTGGACCCGGCCAGCAGCTCCGTGGCGTAGCGCTCCTCCACGTACTGCGACAGCACCAGCACCCCGAGGCCCGGATGCGCCTTGCGCAGCTGCACCGCCGCGCGCACCCCCTCGTCGGTGTGCGTCGGCGGCATCCGCACGTCGGCGACCACCACGTCGGGCAGCGCGCCCTCCGCGGCGAGGTCGGTCATCGTCTTGATCAACGCGTCGGCGTCCGCCACTCCGGCGACGACCTCGTGCCCACGGTCGGTGAGCAACCGGGTCAGCCCCTCTCGGAGCAGCACCGAATCCTCGGCGATGACCACCCGCACCCTGTCCTCCACGCCCTTGGCCCCCCAGCCGACCCTCGCGATTGCGTACGAGACCAGCATTCCAGCATCGGGGACGGCTTGAGGACGGGTGGGGACGAGTTTCGGGGCGGAGTGTCGGGGCGGGGGCGGGTGCGCGGCAGGGGCGGGGCGCCCGGCTCAGGTGCGCCAGGGCAGTTCCGCCGTCACCCGGGTGGGGCCGCCGGGCGGGGAGTCGACGACGAGGACTCCGTCGACGGCGTCGAGGCGTTCCGCGAGCCCGGCCAGACCGGTCCCGCCGGCGGGGTCCGCGCCGCCCACGCCGTCGTCCACGACCTGGAGCATCAGCCGGTTCTCCGACCGCCAGACGTCCACGGACGCCGACCGCGCCCCGCTGTGCCTGCCGACGTTCTGCAGCAGCTCGGAGACGGTGAAGTAGGCGATGCCCTCGATCGCGGGCGCCGGCCGCGAGGGCAGGTCGACCTCCATCCGCACCGGCACCGGGCAGCGGGAGGCGACCGCGGAGAGCGCCGCGTCGAGGCCCCGGTCGGTGAGGACCGCCGGGTGGATGCCGCGCGCGAGGTCCCGCAGCTCCCGCAGCGCCGTCTTCACCTCGCCGTGCGCCTCGTCCACCAGCCGCGCCGCCGCCTGCGGATCCTCCGCCAGCTTCTCCTTCGCCAGGCCCAGATCCATGGCCAGCGCCGACAGCCTGGCCTGCGCGCCGTCGTGCAGATCGCGCTCGATACGCCGCAGATCGGCCGCGGCGCCGTCCACCACCACCCCGCGGTCGGACTCCAGCTCCACCACCCGCGACACCAGCCGCGACGGCCCGAGCAGTCCCCGCACCAGCAGCCGGTCGACCGTCGTCAGCGCCCGCACGACCCACGGCGTGGCCAGCGTGAACAGCAGTCCGACCAGCGCGGTCACGGTGATCTCGAACGGGTTGTCGAGGTAGATGCGGTGGGTCTCGTCACCGTAGAGCTGCAGCCCGTCCTGGCCGCCGTACATCGGGAAGAGCCAGAACCACAGCGGATACGTCAGCAGGGCCCAGCCGTACGTCCAGAAGGACACCGCCACGGCGAACGAGAACACCGCCCACGGGAAGTGCAGCACCGCGTACAGCAGATGCCGCCAGGACGTGCCGCTCTTGAGGACCGCCCCCATCCACGCCCACAGGCCGCTCTTGCGCACCCGCAGCGGCTCGGGGTCGGCCACCTTCATCCCGAGCAGCGCCCGCGCCCGCGTCCGCTCCAGCGCGCCGAGACCCCGGCACCCGGCCAGCCCGGCCGCCAGCACCGGAACGCCGAGGAAGGTCACCAGCAGCCCGGCCCCGAGGGAGAGCATCGTGACGGCGTACGTGAAGAGCAGCACGCCGATCGGCAGGCCGAGCAGCACATACGCGAACTCGCGCCAGGCACGCGGCTCGAACGGCGCCCGCAGCCCGGCCGGCAGCAGCCGCGCCCCGCCGCGCCGCCGGTCCTCCCGCCCGTATCCGTGCCCGTACCCGCTGCCGTCGCCGTACTCCCGGCCGTACTCGGTGGCCATCGGCTCGCCCCGTTCTGCTCGTCTGGTCTCGGATCGTCCCGCGTGGGGTGCGTGTCGTATCTCCACCCTGCTGGGCCGCGGGCGCGCGAACCATGGAGTCCGTCGGCGTCTCGGAAGGGGGGTTTTCCCTACCCCTGTGGCCCCGGCGCGGCTACCTCTGCGGTCCCGGCGCGGCTACCCCCGCGGCCCCCGGCGCGGTCAGCCCCGCGGCCGGTCGCGCCACGGCAGCTCGGCCGTGACCAGCGTCGGCCCGCCCTCGGGGGAGTCGACGACGAACAGCCCGTCCACCGCGTCCAGCCGCTCCGCGAGCCCCCGCAGACCGCTCCCGCCGTCCAGCCGCGCGCCCCCGTGGCCGTTGTCGCCGACCTGGATCAGCAGCCGGTCCCCGGACCGCCACACCTCGGCGGACGCGGAGGTCGCCGCGCTGTGCTTGCTGACGTTCTGCAGCAGCTCGGAGACGGTGAAGTAGGCGATGCCCTCGATGGCCTCGGCGGGCCGTTCGGCCAGATCGACGGTCACCTTCACGGGCACGGTGCAGCGGGAGGCGACCGCGGAGAGCGCCGCGTCGAGGCCCCGGTCGGTGAGGACGGCCGGGTGGATGCCGCGCGCCAGGTCCCGCAGCTCCTGGAGCGCCAGCTTCACCTCGCCGTGCGCCTCCTCGACCATCACCGCCGCGGCGTCCGGGTCCTCAAGCAGCTTCTCCTTCGCCAGGCCCAGCCCCATGGCCAGCGCCACCAGCCGGGCCTGCGCGCCGTCGTGCAGATCGCGCTCGATCCGCCGCAGATCGGCCGCGGCGGTATCCACCACGACCCCGCGGTCGGACTCCAGTTCGGCGATACGGCGCTCCAGCTCGTCGGAGGGCGACAGCAGCCCCCGCACCATCGCCCGGTCCGCGTTGGCCAGCCCCCGCGCTATGAACGGCAGCACCGGCCACAACACGAACAGCGAGGTCAGCGTCAGGGTGAAGGTGAGGACACCCCAGGGGAGCCGGATGAAGTCGTACAGCACGGTCCGCCAGCCGACCGGGTCCTTCAGCATCATCCACAGCTGACCGAAGACACCGCCGCCCCCGTGGCCGCCCCGCGCCCGCAGCGGCAGCGGGCTCGGCTCGTCGATCCGCAGCCCGAGCAGCGCCCGGGCCCGCGCCCGCTCCGCCTTGCCGAGCTGCCGCGCACCCATCAGCCCGGCCGCCAGCAGCGGGAACCCGATCACGGTGACGGTCAGGAAAGCGCTGGTGAACAGCACCGTGGCCACATACACGAAGCCCGCCAGGGCCATCGGCAGGTTGGTCAGGAGATACGCGATCTCCTTCCAGGTGTGAGCGTCGTAGGCGAGCCGGGCAGGCGGCGGGCGATCGTCGCCGTCGTCGCGGGATGCGGCTGTCGCCGATGCCGCCGATGTCTCCGGGCTCGGCGGCGGGAAGTGTTCGGTCATATCGGCTAGCGTGCCGGGCGGCGCCCGGTAGCGCCATGAGGTGCGCCGCCGAGCCCGGCCGGGGGAAAACCCCACCCCGCATCTCAAGGTGTGACGGGCTGCTTACGGCCTCTTTAACAGGCCCTAGACTCGCCTGCGTACAGATCGTTCGAGATCGAACACCGTTCGAACAGAGCGCAGAGTTGTTCTAGGTTGTTCGGAGAACGTAGAGGTCAGGGAGCGAGGAGACGGACGTGCGGGAACCGACCGTCGAACCGGCTGTGGTCGTCGCGGCGGACTACTTCCAGTCCTATTCCGTCGTCGGACTGCTCGCCGCCATCGGTGTGCTCTTCGTCGCCGTGGCCTTCGGGGCCGGCCGGCTGCTGCGCCCCGTCGTGCCCACGCACGAGAAACTGCTGACGTACGAGTGCGGCGTCGACCCCGTCGGCGAGGGCTGGGCCCACACCCAGGTCCGCTACTACGTCTACGCCTTCCTGTACGTGATCTTCGCCGTCGACTCGATCTTCCTCTTCCCCTGGGCGACCGTCTTCGCCGACTCCGGCTACGGCGCCGCCACCCTCGTCGAGATGTTCCTCTTCCTCGGCTTCCTCGCCGTCGGCCTGCTGTACGCGTACAAGAAGGGCGTCCTGACATGGACGTGACCCGAGAGCCCGCTCCGACCCCGCGGTCCGCCCCGGCCACGGAGTCCGCTCCGACACCGGAGCCCGTCCTGCTGCCCGAGCCCAAGCGGCTGGGCGCGCTGGCCCGCCTCGCCCCGGAGCCGATGAAGGTGGTCCTGAACTGGGGCCGCCGCTACTCGCTGTGGGTCTTCAACTTCGGTCTCGCCTGCTGCGCGATCGAGTTCATCGCCGCGTCGATGGCCCGCCACGACTTCATCCGCCTCGGCGTGATCCCGTTCGCGCCCGGCCCGCGCCAGGCCGACCTCATGGTGGTGTCCGGCACGGTCACCGACAAGATGGCGCCGGCCGTGAAGCGGCTCTACGAGCAGATGCCCGAGCCGAAGTACGTCATCTCCTTCGGCGCGTGCAGCAACTGCGGCGGCCCCTACTGGGACTCGTACTCCGTGACGAAGGGCGTCGACCAGATCATCCCCGTCGACGTGTACGTCCCCGGCTGCCCGCCCCGCCCCGAGGCGCTGCTCCAGGGCATCCTCAAGCTCCAGGAGAAGATCGCCCGCGAGTCGCTGGGCGAGCGCTACGGCACCGAACCGGCCCGCCCCTCCACCGCCGCCCTGCAGAGCGGGCTGGTCCGGCCCCCGGCCACCGAGGGGGACGCGCGATGACTGCGGTCGGCTGGCTGCCCGCCCCCGCCGAGGAACTGTTCGGCCCCGACGCCACGGCCGCGGAGTCGTACGAGGTCCTGACCGTCGACGTCCCGGCGGCCTCCTGGACCGAGGCCCTGCGCACCGCCCGCGACGAGCTGGGCTGCACCTACTTCGACTGGCTGAGCGCCGTCGACGAACCGGGCACCGGCTTCCGGGTCTCGGCGCACGTCGTCGCGCTGTCCCCGGTACGCCGCCTGCTGGTGCGTACGACCGTGCCGCACGAGGCACCCGTGCTCGCCTCCGCCGTCGGCGTCTACGCGGGCGCCGCCTGGCACGAGCGCGAGACCCACGAGATGTTCGGCGTCTCCTTCGAGGGCCACCCCGCCCTGGACCACCTCCTCCTCCCCGAGAACTTCGAGGGCCACCCCCTGCGCAAGGACTTCGTCCTCGCCGCCCGCGTCGCCAAGGCGTGGCCGGGCGCCAAGGAGCCGGGGGAGTCCGAGCACGGCGGTCCCAAGCGCCGCCAGATGCTGCCCCCGGGCGTCCCCGACCCCAACGAGTGGGGCCCCCTCAAGGGCCAGCTCCCCCCTGCCCCCGCCCGCCCGGCCCGCGCCGCCGGCCGCGCCACCGCCGCGGGTGACCGCCCGGTACGGCGCACGCGCACGGCGGGGGAGGGCTCGGCGAGCCAGGCCGCAGCCGCAGCGGGGGGTGCGGGCGGCGCGGGCGCGGCAGCCGGTGCCGCCGCCGAGACGCCCGCCACCGCCACCCCGCGCCGCGCCCGCAGCGCGTCCGAGGGCTCGGCCTCCCAGCGCCCGGCGACGGGTGCAGCGGCCGAGCCGCAGACCCCGTCGGCTCCCGCCGCCACCCCGCGCCGCGCCCGGAGCGCGAGCGAGGGTTCGGCGTCGCAGCGCCAGGGCACGCCCCGGCGCGCACGCAGCGCGAGCGAGGGCTCCGCGACCCAGCGCGCCGAGGCGGCGGAAACCCCGCCGCCCCGGCCCGCCGTCCCACCCCGCAGCCCGGACGCCCCGTGGCACCACGCCCGCCCGGCGTTCGAGGAGACCGAGCCGAAGCCGGAGCCGGAGCAGCCTCAGCAGGCGAGGCAGCCGGAGCCGGAGCAGTCGGAGCCGAAGCAGCCGGAGTCTCCGGACTCGGAACCCGGCACTCCGGAAGCCGCACCGGAACGCACCCCGGACAACAGCCCCGCCAACACCCCCGACGACACCCCCGAAGACCCCTCAGGAGGCCAGCGGTGAACGACGTGCTCGACGTCGCCCTGCGACTCCTCGTCGTCTTCGGCGTCTTCCTCACCTTCCCGCTGATCATCGGCCAGACCGAGCACAAGGTGATGGCCCACATGCAGGGCCGCCTCGGCCCGATGTACGCCGGTGGCTTCCACGGCTGGGCCCAGCTCGTCGCCGACGGCGTGAAGTTCGCGCAGAAGGAGGACGTGGTCCCCGCGGGCGCGGACCGCCGTATCTTCCAGCTCGCCCCGGCCGTCGCTCTCCTGCCGTATCTGCTCGTCCTGCTCGCCATCCCCATCGGTCCCGGCGAGGGCGCGGTCGGCGAGGTGATCGACGCGGGCGTCTTCTTCGTGCTCGCCGTGATGGGCGTCGGCGTCCTCGGCTCCCTCATGGCCGGCTGGGCCAGCGCCAACAAGTTCTCCCTCCTCGGCGGTCTGCGCACCGCCGCCCAGCTCCTCGCCTACGAACTGCCCATGCTGCTCACCGCCGCCTCGGTGGCGATGGCGGCCGGCACGGTGTCGATCCCCGGCATCCTCGACGCCTTCGAGTGGTGGTGGCTGCCCTGGCAGATCGTCGGCGCGATCGTGTTCTTCGTGGCGGGCCTCGCAGAACTCCAGCGCCCGCCCTTCGACATGCCGGTCGCCGACTCGGAGATCATCTTCGGCGCGTACACCGAGTACACCGGCCTGCGCTTCGCCCTCTTCCTCCTCGCCGAGTACGCCGGGATCGTCGTCCTCTGCGGCCTGACCACCGTCCTCTTCCTGGGCGGCTGGCACGGCCCCTGGGGCGCCGACGGCCTCGGCTGGGTGTGGACCCTGCTGAAGACGGCCGTCCTCGCCTTCCTCGTGATCTGGCTCCGCGTCACCTACCCCCGCCTGCGCGAGGACCAGCTCCAGAAGCTCTCCTGGACTCTCCTCGTCCCCCTCTCCCTCGCCCAGATCGCCCTCACCGGCATCGTGAAGGTGGTGATCCAGTAACCATGGCCCGTATCCCCGGCAGTGGCCTCGCCAAGGGCCTGGCCGTCACCCTCCGCACGATGACGAAGAAGACCGTCACCGAGCAGTACCCCGACGTCCAGCCCGACCTCCCGCCCCGCACCCGCGGCGTGATCGGCCTGTTCGAGGAGAACTGCACGGTCTGCATGCTCTGCGCCCGCGAGTGCCCGGACTGGTGCATCTACATCGACTCCCACAAGGAGACGATCCCGGCGGCGACCCCCGGCGGCCGCGAACGCAGCCGCAACGTCCTCGACCGCTTCGCCATCGACTTCTCGCTCTGCATGTACTGCGGTATCTGCATCGAGGTCTGTCCTTTCGACGCCCTGTTCTGGTCCCCGGAGTTCGAGTACGCCGAGACCGACATCCGCGACCTCACCCACGAGCGCGACAAGCTCCGCGAGTGGATGTGGACCGTCCCGGCCCCGCCCGCCCTCGACCCGGGCGCGGAGGAGCCGAAGGAGCTGGCCACCGCCCGCAAGACGGCGGAGAAACTGGCCGCCCAGCAGCAGCCCCCGGCCACCGGGGCCCACGCCGACGAGCAGGCCCGCGCGGCCGAGCGGCCCACCCGCCCGCAGGGTGACTCACAGCAGCAGACCGACCAGCCGAGGCCGAAGCAGGAGGGCACGGAATGACCCTCGCAGCCGAGATCCACGGCTTCCTCTCCCCGACCGGCGTCGAGATCGCCTTCCTCCTCGTCGGCCTGGTCACCTTCGGCGCCGCCCTCGTCACCGTCACCACCCGGCAGCTCGTGCACGCCGCCCTGTGGCTCGTGGTCACCCTCGGCGGCCTCGCCGTCGAGTACCTCCTGCTCACCGCCGAGTTCATCGCCTGGGTGCAGGTCCTCATCTACGTCGGGTCCGTCGTCGTCCTCCTCCTGTTCGGTCTGATGCTCACCAAGGCCCCGATCGGCCGCTCACCGGACGCCGACTCCGGCAACCGCTGGGCCGCGCTCACCGTGGCCGTCGCCTCGGCCGCCGCCCTGGTCTGGGTCGTCGTCGACGCCTTCCGCACGACCTGGATCGACCTGGACGGCCCGGCGGCCGGCTCCACCAAGGTCACCGGGGAGAGCCTGTTCCAGAACTGGGTCCTCCCCTTCGAGGCCCTGTCCGTCCTCCTCCTCGCCGCTCTGGTCGGCGCGATCGTCCTGTCCCGCAAGGCCAAGGCCGGCGCCGCCTCGGCCGACGGGAAGGAAGGCGTCCGCTGATGCACCTCGCCTATCCCGCCGTACTCTCCGCCCTCCTGTTCTGCACCGGCCTGTACGGCGTCCTCGCCCGCCGCAACGCGATCCTGGTGCTGATGTCGGTCGAGCTGATGCTCAACGCCGTCAACCTGAACCTGGTCGCCTTCGACGTCTGGCTCAGCCGGGCCGCCGAGGAGACCCTGCACTCCGGCCAGGCCCTGACCCTGTTCACCATCGCCATCGCCGCCGCCGAGATCGGCATCGGCCTGGCGATCGTCCTCGCCGTGTACCGCAACCGCGGCACCTCCGACATCGACAAGCTCCGCGACACCGCCGAGGGCCACGAGCCGGAGGGCCACGAGACCGACACGCCCGCGACCGAGACGGGTGCCGAGAAGGCTGAGGCCACCGCGTGACCACGACCACCCTCGCCGTACTCGTCCCCCTCCTGCCGTTCCTCGGCGCCGCCGCCGGCCTGGCGCTGGGCCGCACCGCCCCCGGCTTCGTCCGCCCCCTCGCGGTCCTGCCGACCCTCACCGCGCTCGCCCTCGCCGTGGTCGTCGCCGTCCACCAGGGCGGCGACGACGCCATCGACGCCGCCACGGAACTGACCCCCACCGGCTCGGTCCCCATCGAGCTGGCCCTGCACATCGACGGCTTCGCCGCGCTCGTCGCCGTCCTGGTCGCCTTCGTCGCGACCTGCGTGCAGATCTACTCCACGGGCTATCTGCGCGAGGACCCGCGCTACCCCTCCTACGCCGCGCTCGTCTCCCTGTTCACCTCCGCGATGCTCCTCGTCGTCTACTCGGGCGACCTGATGGTGCTGCTCGTCGGCTGGGAGATCATGGGCATCTGCTCCTACTTCCTGGTCGGCCACTACTGGGAGACCCCGGAGGCCCGCGCCGCCTCCCTCAAGGCCTTCCTGGTGACCAAGCTCGGCGACGTCCCCTTCCTGATCGGCCTGTTCGCGCTGGCCGCCGACGCCGGGTCG
The DNA here is from genome assembly GCF_044547145.1 of Streptomyces sp. NPDC052773. Classification (NCBI taxonomy): domain Bacteria; kingdom Bacillati; phylum Actinomycetota; class Actinomycetes; order Kitasatosporales; family Streptomycetaceae; genus Streptomyces; species Streptomyces sp. NPDC052773. The sequence goes on from NZ_JBITZX010000006.1 coordinate 156,549, forward strand.
TTCCGCATCACCCGGATCCTCGGCGCCGTCGCAAACGGTGCGATCGACCATCCGACGCTGATCGCCCTGCTGCTCCTCGCCGGGGTCGCCGGCAAGTCCGCGCAGTTCCCGCTGCACACCTGGCTCCCCGACGCGATGGCGGGCCCCACACCCGTCTCCGCGCTGATCCACGCCGCGACGATGGTCGCGGCCGGTGTCTACTTCATCGCCCGGCTCCTCCCGGTCTTCGAGGCCTCGCAGGCCGCGATGGTCGTCCTCGCCGTGATGGCCGCCGTCACCATGGCGGGCTCGGCGCTCGCCGCGCTCGCCCAGGACGACATCAAGCGCGTCCTCGCCTACTCGACCATCGGCCAGCTCGGCTACATGACCGGCGCCCTCGCCGTCGCCGACCGCGGCGCCGCCGTCTTCCACCTCCTGTCCCACGGCGCCTTCAAGGCGCTGCTGTTCCTCGCCGCCGGCGTGATCATCCACGCCACCGGCACCAACTCGCTGGCCGCCATGTCCCGCATGAGCCACCTGCGCGACCGCGTCCCCGACGCCTACTGGACGATGACCGTGGCGCTCCTCGCGCTCGCCGCGATCCCGCCGTTCAGCGGCTTCTTCTCCAAGGAGTCCGTCCTCGGCGCCGCCGAGCACGTCACCGCCGGCCACACCGAGCACGCGCCCGCCGCCGCGGGCTGGATCGTCCTCGTCGTCGGCCTGCTCACCGCGCTGCTCACCGCCGCGTACGCGATGCGCCTGTGGCTGCTCGCCTTCCGCGGCCACGGCACCGAGGCCCCCGACCACGGCCGGCAGCCCGTCACCATGACGGTCGTGCTGTGGGTGCTCGCCGCCCCCTCCCTCGCCCTCGGCGGGTTCGCCTACCAGTCCTTCCCGGGCTGGTTCGACGGCGGCGACCTCGGTCCGACCCTGGTCACCTCCGTGCTGGGCACGGGACTGGCCCTGGCCGGCGGCCTCGTCACCTACGCCGCCTGGCGCCACACCGGCGCCCGCGCCGCCCGCGTCCCCCTGGGCGCGGTCGCCGCCCACCCCGAGGGCGACGCCGGCCAGGTCGAGGCCGAGGCGATCGCCGGCCACGCGCCCGCCTACGGCGACGTCGCCCAGGCCCCCGACCCCGCCGACCCCGGACGGCTGCTGCTCGGCCCGCTGCACCGCCACGCGGCCGTCGGCTTCCACGTCGACGCCGTCTACTCGACGCTCTTCGTCCGCCCCGTCCGGGCCGGCGCGAGCCTCGTCAGGTTCCTCGACCGCGAGGTCGTCGACACCTACGTACGCGGCGCGGGTGCCCTACCCCGCTGGCTCGGCGTCGCCGTACGGCGCGCGCAGACCGGCAATGTGCAGACCTATGTGAGCGCGCTGCTCGCCGGCACCGTCGTCCTGGTGGTCGCCGCCGTCCTCGTCGCCGCGGGAGCGTGAGCAGGCGTGATCGATATCAGCGAGTCCGTGATGCAGTTCCTTCTTGCGTTCGTCGTGGTCGGCCCGCTCCTCGGGGCCGCCGCCGCTCTGCTGCCCGCCCCGCCCGGACTGAAGGGGAAGTCGCCCGAGCAGGCCGTGCTGCGCCACGGCGTCACCGTGACCGGCGCCGTGCTCATCGCCGCGATCGCCCTGGCGCTCGGCTTCGACCACGACCAGCCGTCGAAGATGCAGGCCACGACGGACATCAGCTGGATCCCCGCGCTCGACGTGCGCATCCACCTCGGCATCGACGGCATTTCCCTCCCCCTCGTCGTCCTGACCGCGCTGCTGACCTTCCTCTGCGCGCTCTACAGCTACTTCAAGCTGCCCGCAGGCCCGTCCCCGAAGGCCTTCGTCGCCCTGCTGCTCGTCCTGGAGTCCGGCACCCTCGCCACCTTCGCCGTCCTCGACCTGCTGCTGTTCTTCCTCGCCTTCGAGATGGTCCTGATCCCGATGTACTTCCTCATCGCCCGCTGGGGCGGCGAGGGCCGGGCCGAGGCCGCCTGGAAGTTCATCCTCTACACGCTGCTCGGCTCCGTGGTCATGCTGCTCGGCCTGCTCCTGATCGGCCTGCGAGCGGGCACATTCGACATGGTGGCACTCGCCACTGACAACGGCCGGTCGCTCAGCACATCCGTGCAGGTCATCGCCGTTCTGGCGATCGGGATCGGGCTCGCCGTGAAGACCCCGATGTGGCCGCTGCACAGCTGGCTGCCCGACGCCCACACCGCCGCCCCGACCGTCGGCTCCGTGCTGCTGGCCGGCGTGCTGCTGAAGATGGGCACGTACGGGTTCGTCCGGATCCTGCTCCCGGTCGCGCCCGACGGCTTCCGCACCTTCGCGCCGTACCTCGCCGCCTTCGCCGTCGTCGGGATCATCTACGGATCGCTCGCCTGCCTCGCCCTCGCCCGGCGCGGCGCGAAGGGCGACCTGAAGCGGCTGATCGCCTACTCCTCCGTCGGCCACATGGGCTTCGTGCTGCTCGGCATCGCGACCATGACCCCGACCGGCGTGAACGGCGCCCTGTTCGCCAACGTCGCCCACGGCCTCATCACCGGCCTGCTGTTCTTCCTCGTCGGCGCGCTGAAGGAGCGCACCGGCAGCACCGACCTCGACACCCTCGCCGAGGAGACCGGCGCCGCCCTCTACGGCCGGGCGCCGCGCCTGGGCGGTCTCCTCGCCTTCGGCGCGGTCGCCTCCCTCGGGCTGCCGGGCCTGGCCGGGTTCTGGGGGGAGATGCTCGCGCTGTTCGGCGCGTTCGATCCCGCCGACGGGCTCAGCCGCCCCGCCTTCCTCACGTTCATGGCGATCGGCGCGTTCGGCACCCTGCTCACCGCCGCCTACCTGCTGGTCGTGGTCCGCCGGGTCTGCATGGGCGCCCTCCCGCAGGACACGCCGAGGCTCACCGACGTACAGAGTTACGAATTCGCGGCCTGGACGCCGCTCGTCGTCCTCACCGTCGTCGCCGGACTCTGGCCCAAGACCCTCCTCGGCCTGACGGACCCGGCCGTGCAGCAGCTCCTCGCAGGAGGCACCCGATGAGCTCCCTGGCCCAGCCGGCCGCCGAGTCGCTGATCCAGTCCGTCGACTGGCTCGCCGTCGCGCCGCCCACCATCGCGGCCGTGATCGCCCTCGTCGTCCTGGTCGCCGACCTGTTCGTGACCGAGCAGCGCAAGCCGCTCCTCGGCTGGATCTCCGTCGCCGGCCTGGCCGCCGCGACGCTGATGCTGCTGCCCCTCCTGGACGGCGACCGCACCACCTTCTGCGTGCCCACCGACCCCGCCGCGTGCAGCTACGTCGCGGACCGCTTCACCCTCGTCCTCCAGTTGCTCGTCCTCGGCGGCGCCCTGGTGGCCGCCCTGCTGTCCGTCACCGGTCTCAAGGACGCGCGCGGGGGACTCCCCGAAGGCGAGTTCTGGTTCCTGCTGCTCTCCTCCGCGGCCGGCGCCGCCCTGCTGCCGGCCTCCCGCGACCTGGCGACCCTGATCGTCGCCCTGGAGGTCGCCTCCCTGCCCGCCTTCGCCCTGGTCGGCCTCAAGCACGGCGACCGCAGGTCCTCCGAGGCGGCGCTGAAGTTCTTCCTGTCCTCGGTCACGGCCACCGCGGTCAGCCTGATGGGCATCAGCTTCCTCTACGCCACCACCGGCAGCCTCCACCTGACCCGCATCGCCGAGCGCGTCCAGGGCGTCGACGGTCAGCTCCACACCCTCGCCCAGACCGGCGTGGTCCTCACCCTGATCGGCTTCGCCTTCAAGACGGCCGCCGTGCCCTTCCACTTCTGGGTGCCCGACACCTACGTCGGCGCCCCCCTGCCGGTCGCCGCCTACCTGTCCGTCGTCGGCAAGGCGGTCGGCTTCTCCGGCCTCGTCCTCGTCACCGTCATCGCCCTCCCGTCGTACGCCGACGTCTGGGGCCCCGCCCTCGCCGTGCTCGCCGCCCTCACCATGACCGTCGGCAACGTCGGCGCCCTCAGGCAGCAGTCCACGCGCGCGTACAGCGCGGTCCGCCTGCTCGCCTGGTCCTCCGTCGGCCAGGCCGGTTACCTCCTGGTGCCGATCGCCGCCGCCGCGTACTCCGACGACGCCGAGCGCTCGATCGGCTCCACCATCGCCTACGCCCTCATGTACGGCGTGGTCAACCTCGGCGCCTTCGCGGTGGCTGCCCTGGTCGGCCGTACGAAGACCCTGAACCGCGTCGCCGACTACCGCGGCCTGTACGCCGCGAACCCGGTCACCGCCCTCCTGCTGGCCTTCTTCCTGCTCTGCCTGGCCGGACTGCCGCCAGGCATCATCGGCCTCTTCGCCAAGGTCACCGTCTTCTCCGCGGCCGTCGACGGAGGCCTGGGCTGGCTGGCCGTGGTCATGGCCGTGAACGTCGTGATCGCGCTGTTCTACTACCTCCAGTGGACCGCCCTGCTCTTCCGCGCGCCCGAGGAAGAGCCCGCGCGGCACCGCGTCCCGGCGCCCGTCACGGCCGCGATCGCCGTCACCGCCGTCCTCGGCATCGCCCTGTCCGGCGCACCCCAGCTGGTGCTGCGCTTCACCGACACCGGCCTCTTCTGACCCCGCCCCCCTCGGAGCCGTCCGGGCAGCGCCACCCGGACGGCCCAGCCGCGCCCCCGCACGCACAAGGGAACTAGTGCTCCCCGCCTGGCGTTGACCAGAGCGGGAGGGTCCACTGGACGTGACACCACGACTCCGGTGCGACGAGAGATCACAGCAAGCAAAGGGTTCCCCTGCTGCACCACTTGGAGGGCGTACCGTGCACCGCCGGCACAACGGGCTCAGGACCGCAGTACTCCTCGGGGGACTGTCCGCACTCATCATCGTCATCGGCGGCTTCTTCGGCCGTACGGGGCTCGTCGTCGCCGTCCTGGTCGCGCTGGGCACGAACGCGTACGCGTACTGGAACAGCGACAAGCTTGCCCTGCGCGCCATGCGCGCCCGCCCGGTCAGCGAGTTCGAGGCCCCGGGGCTGTACCGGATGGTCCGCGAACTCTCCACCCAGGCCCGCCAGCCCATGCCCCGCCTGTACATCTCCCCGACGGAGGCGCCCAACGCCTTCGCGACCGGCCGCAACCCGCGCAATGCCGCGGTGTGCTGCACGGAGGGCATCCTCCGCCTCCTCGACGAACGGGAACTGCGCGGTGTCATCGGCCACGAACTGAGCCACGTCTACAACCGCGACATCCTCATCTCGTCGGTCGCCGGCGCCCTCGCCTCGGTGATCATGTTCCTGGTCAACTTCGCCTGGCTGATCCCGATCGGCCGCTCGGACGACGACGACGGCCCCGGCCTCCTCGGCATGCTGCTGATCATGATCTTGGGACCGCTCGCGGCCTCCCTCATCCAGCTGGCCATCAGCCGCTCCCGGGAGTACGAGGCCGACGCCTCCGGCGCCCAGCTCACCGGCGACCCCCAGGCCCTGGCCAGCGCCCTGAGAAAGCTGGAGGCGGGCACCAAGCAGCTCCCGCTGCCCCCCGAGCCCCGGATCGAGACGGCGAGCCACATGATGATCGCGAACCCGTTCCGCCCCGGCCAGGGGCTGTCCCGGATGTTCTCCACCCACCCCCCGATGGCGGAGCGCATCCGCCGCCTGGAACAGATGGCAGGTCCCCACCGGTGAAGACGATCCTGAACATCATCTGGCTCCTGCTCAGCGGCCTCTGGCTGTGCCTCGGCTACTTCGCCGCCGGCCTGGTGCTGTGCATCACGATCATCGGCATCCCCTTCGGGATAGCCGCCTTCCGCATCGGCGTCTACGCCCTGTGGCCCTTCGGGTACACCACGGTCGAACGCCGCGACGCCGGCGCCCCGTCCCTCGTCGGCAACGTCCTGTGGCTCATCCTCGCGGGCTGGTGGCTGGCGCTCGCCCACATCGCGACCGGCGTCGTGCTCTGCCTGACGATCATCGGCATCCCGTTCGGCATCGCCAACTTCAAGCTGATACCCGTGTCCCTGGTGCCGCTGGGCCGCGACATCGTCCCCACGGACCGCCCGTTCGCGTCGAAGGCGTGGTGACGGCCGCACCCGAAGGGCGCCCGCCGTCGTAGGGGCACGTCACACCGTGGACGCTCACCCCGTCGCAACGGCGACGGTCACCGCGCGGACGCCCACCGCCGTCGTAGGGGCGACAGTCACCGCACCGGACGCTCACCACCGCCGCAGGGGTTCGATCACCGCGCGGACGCTCACACCGTCGCAGGCGCGACGTCACCGCGCGGACGCCCACCACCGCCGTACGCCGTACGCCACGACGCCCACCGCCAGCACCCCGGCGCCCACCGCGACCGACACGCCCGGCAGGGAGAACGCCAGCACCACACAGCCGAGCAGCCCCACGGCCGGCACCAGCCGGGCGCGCGCGGAGGCGTCCAGCGTCCAGGCCGAGGCGTTGGCCACGGCGTAGTACGCCAGCACCCCGAACGACGAGAAGCCGATCGCACCCCGCACGTCCACCGTGGCGGCCAGGACGGCGACCACCGCGCCCACCGCCAGTTCGGCCCGGTGCGGCACCTGGAAACGCGGATGGACGGCGGCCAGGACCCCCGGCAGATGCCGGTCCCGCGCCATGGCGAGCGTGGTCCGGGAGACACCAAGAATCAGCGCCAGCAGCGACCCCAGAGCGGCCACGGCGGCCCCGGCCCGCACGACCGGCACCAGGCCCGGCAGCCCGGCCGCGCGGACGGCGTCGGCCAGCGGCGCGGTCGCCTGAGCGAGCCCGCCGGAGCCCAGCACGGACAGCACGGCGACCGCCACGCACGCGTAGACCGCGAGCGCGATGCCGAGCGCCAGCGGGATCGCGCGGGGAATGGTGCGGGCGGGATCACGCACCTCCTCGCCGAGGGTGGCGATCCGCGCGTATCCCGCGAAGGCGAAGAACAGCAGACCGGCCGCCTGGAGCACCCCGCCGAAGCCCTCGGAGGCGCCGACGTCGAGCCGCCCGGCATCGGACTCGGCCGACCCCAGGCACCCGACCACCACCGCGGCGAGCACCGCCAGCACCACCGCCACGATCGCCCGCGTGAGCCAGGCGGACTTCTGTACGCCGCCGTAGTTCACGGCGGTCAGCGCCACCACGGCCGCCACCGCCACCGCGTGCGCCTGCCCCGGCCAGACGTACGCGCCCACGGTCAGCGCCATCGCCGCGCACGAGGCCGTCTTGCCGACCACGAACGCCCAGCCCGCGAGGTAGCCCCAGAACGGTCCCAGCCGCTCCCTGCCGTACACGTACGTGCCGCCGGAGGCCGGATAGCGGGCCGCCAGCCGGGCCGAGGACATGGCGTTGCAGTAGGCGACCACCGCCGCCACGGCGAGCCCGACGAGCAGCCCGGAGCCGGCCGCGCGGGCCGCTGGCGCGAGCGCGGCGAAGATCCCGGCGCCCACCATCGAGCCGAGCCCGACGACCACGGCATCGGTCACCCCGAGGGTGCGTCGCAGTTCGGAGGGGGACGTCGTCATGGCGGCACCCTACTGAGCGGGCCGGCCGCCCCCGCACACAGGAGAAGGGCGGGCACCGGACGCCCGCCCTCCCGACATCCGCCGGTCTCCGCGACCTAGCGGTAGTTCACGAACTGCAGCGCGAAGTCGAAGTCCTTGCCCTTCAGCAGGGCGATGACGGCCTGGAGGTCGTCCCGGCTCTTCGAGCTGACCCGCAGCTCGTCACCCTGCACCTGGGCCTTCACGCCCTTGGGGCCCTCATCGCGGATGATCTTCGCGACCTTCTTCGCGTTCTCCTGGGAGATGCCCTCCTGGATCGACGCGAAGATCTTGTACTCCTTGCCGGACAGCTGCGGCTCGCCCGCGTCCAGCGCCTTCAGCGAGATCCCGCGCTTGATCAGCTTGGACTGGAAGACGTCGAGGACAGCCTTCACCCGGTCCTCGGAGTTCGCCTCCATAAGGATCTTGTCCCCGGACCACGAGATCGAGGCGCCCACGCCCTTGAAGTCGTAGCGCTGCGAGATCTCCTTGGCGGCCTGGTTGAGGGCGTTGTCGACCTCCTGCCGCTCGACCTTCGAGACGATGTCGAAACTGGAGTCGGCCATGTCCTGTGGCTCCTTGTATCGGGTGCGAATCGGGTGCGTAGCGGCGTACGCGGGTCGACGGCCGGCCCCCGCGCGGGTGCCGGACCGCATCCGGACAAGCCTAGCCACCCCCCGTCCTCCAAGTGCCGATCAATCGGGTGGCGAAGCACCCCTCCGCATCGGGTATTGTTTACGTCGTTGCCAGGGAGCACCGCCGAAAAGCGGTTCGAACGGCAGCGACCCCGGCGGTGTGCCCGAGCGGCCAAAGGGAGCAGACTGTAAATCTGCCGGCTCAGCCTTCCCAGGTTCGAATCCTGGCGCCGCCACTTCGGAAAAGACCCTCTCTCTGTGGAAACGCAGAGGGAGGGTCTTTTCGTTTCCGTATGCGCGCCTGTGAGGGCGGGGCGGGCGGGTGTGGTGGGCCCCACGGTGCCGCCGCCGCGCGCGGGCACACTGATGGCATGTCGTCCCGTCGCAGAACGTGTCCCGAGTGCCGCCGTGAGATCGCCGTCGTGGCCGGACGGTTCGCCCGGCACGATCCGCCCGGTGCCCGGGAGGACGGGCGGCTGGTCTCCTGTCCGGGTTCGCGCCGGCCGGCGCAACTGGGAGCGGTGCAGCCGTCGTTGGACGGCTATGTGGTGCCCGAGTTCCCGGGGCAGCTGCCCCTGTTCTGACCCGCCGTGACCGCCGCGCGGCGGTCACTCACCGGCCATCGACCGCCGCGCGGCGAATCACTCGCCGGCGACCGACTTCACCGCCACGGACACCGGCCACGACCCGCCGACCAGTTCCAGGGTCAGACCGGCCGTCGCGGGGGTCTCCAGCAACTCGGCCAGGACGGCGGCCACGTCGTCGCGCGGGATCGCGCCACGGCCCGTGTGCGCCTCCAGACGGACCAGGCCGGTCCCGGGGTCGTTCGTCAGCGAACCGGGGCGCAGGATCGTCCAGTCGAGCGCGTCCAGACCCTGGACGTACGCGTCGGCCTCGCCCTTGGCGCGCAGGTAGACGTCGAAGACCTCGTCGCCCTCGTGCCTCGGGTCCGCGCCCATCGAGGACACCACCAGGAAACGCCGTACGCCCGCGCGGACCGCGGCGTCCGCGAACAGCACCGCCGCGCCCTTGTCCACGGTGTCCTTGCGCGCCGCCCCGCTCCCCGGCCCGGCGCCCGCCGCGAACACCGCCGCGTCCGCGCCCTGCAGATGTGCCGCGACCTCCTCGACCGTGGCCGACTCCAGGTCCAGCAGCACCGGTTCGGCGCCCGCTTCCCGCAGGTCGTCGCCCTGTTCCTCGCGGCGGATGATCCCCGCCGGCTCGTAGCCGCGCCGGGCGAGCAGCCGCTCCAGCCGCAGCGCGATCTGACCATGTCCACCAGCGATGACAATGCGCATGTCTTCGACCGTACGCCCCGACGACCACCCGCGCCGCACGACGCTGAACCGCCGCGTCGGAAGAGCCCGAACCGCCGCGCCGCGCGGCCCGCATCCGTCTCGCCCCACGGCCCGCAACCGCCCCGCCGCACGACCCGCAACCGCCCCACCGCACGCCCCGGAACCGCCATGCCTCGCCGCCCGCAACCGCCTCGCCGCGCGGCCACACGACCCCTGCGCGCCCAACTGCCCGCGCAAGCCCCCGCCCCGCCCTCAGGAAGCTCCCCCATCCCGACCTCAGGAAATCTCCCCCCGCCCCTGCCGCGGCAGCCCCCGTTCCGTCGTCACCGCCGAGTTGCCGTACTCCCGTACCGCGCTCGTCCGCGCCACCACGCGCCCCCCGTGCACCACGATCCGGCTGTAGCCGAGCGAGAGCGCGTCGGCCAGCCGGACTCCGCGGACCGCCAGGAGTTCGGCCGGGAAACCGGCCTCCACGCGGACCGGCGGCAGGCCGAGTGCCGCGCGCGCGGAGGCGCTGACGGCGTCGTAGGCGTCCTCGGGGGACAGGCCGTGGCAGGAGGCGAGGAGGTAGGCGGCCTCCAGAGGGTCCCCGCGGCCGACGGGGTTGGACACGTCGCGCAGCGCGCCGCTCCCGGCCGCCACACGGACACCGGCGGCGCGCAGCAGCCGTACGGGCGCCGTGCCGCGGCCCTCCACGCCCCCGCAGCCGCCCTGGGGCAGGCACGCCACCGTCACGCCGGCCGCGGCGAGCTGGTCGGCCGTCCGGGCCGCCAGATCGGCGGGGAGGCGCGCGAGACCGGCGCACGGCCCGATCGTCACGCCGGGGCGCAGACCGCCCGCCATGGCGGCGAGCCGGGCCAGCCGAGCCGGGTCGGCGGCGTCGGTGTGCAGGTCGACGGGGCAGCCGTGTTCCGAGGCGACCTCCAGGACGGCCTCGACGTAGCCCGCCGGGTCCGGGTCCGCGTCGGGACAGCCGCCCACCACACAGGCGCCCATCTTCAGCGCGTCCCGCAGCATCGCCAGCCCGTCCGCCCCGGCCACCCCGGTCAGTACGCGCGGCATCGCCACCGTCGTCAGCTCCACGAGCCCGCGCAGCGCGCGCCGGGCCCGCAGCACCGCCCGCAGCGCACCGAGCCCCTGGACGTCCCCCACGCGCACGTGCGCCCGCGCCGCGGTGGCCCCGTGGCCGAGCTGCAGCAGGGCGGCCTCGGTGGCCCGGCGCTGGACGTCCCGGGGGTCGTGGGAGACCGGTCCGCCGGCGTCGGCGGACAGCGCGGTGTCCGCGTGGGCGTGTGGCTCGGCGGGGGCCGGGAGCAGCAGGTAGCCGGTCAGGTCCACGCGGGCGCCCCGCGCGCGCGTGCCGCCGCCCAGGCTGCCGGCCGTGCCGACCGCCTCGATCCGCCCGCCGCTCAGCCGTACGTCCACGGTGCGCCCGTCGGTCAGCCGCGCCCCGCACAGCAGCAGGGCCCCGTCGTCCCGTCCCGGGGAGCCCGACGGCGACGAGGACGAGCGGGGCGGCTGCGGCTGGCTGTCGGGCATCGCGCTCCAGTGGCTCGGGGGCTGTGCCGGGGGCACAAGATCACACAGAGTGAGTCGAGCGTAGGACGACGGCCCTGCCGGGGCGGGGAGGAGCGCAATAGTCGTACCGGTGTGGTCCCGCGGAACGGAGCGCCGCGCGGGGCTCCGGTGAGGCCTGTGGGGGAGTCCGGGCGGAGTCCGGGGGCGGGCCGGGGGTGAGCCGGGGCGGGGGGCCGGAAACGGATTTGGGCGAACGGCGGGCGACCGTGTAATGTCTTCATCGCTCGCCCCAATAGCTCAGTCGGCAGAGCGTCTCCATGGTAAGGAGAAGGTCAACGGTTCGATTCCGTTTTGGGGCTCTGATGTGAGAGGTTCCCGTCGCAAGGCGGGGCCCGATCGCATCGCAGCGGTGTAGCTCAGTCGGTAGAGCAAGCGGCTCATAATCGCTGTGTCACCGGTTCAAGTCCGGTCACCGCTACTTTAAGTAGCCGATTGCCGGGTCGGTCCGACGATCGGCTACTCTTCATGTGCGTTAATTTCTAGTCCCCGTTCGTCCAAGGAGCACTCACGTGGCTGCCACCGACGTCCGCCCGAAGATCACGCTGGCCTGCGTGGAGTGCAAGGAGCGGAACTACATCACCAAGAAGAACCGGCGTAACAACCCGGACCGTCTTGAGATGAAGAAGCACTGCCCGCGTTGCAACGCGCACACCGCGCACCGCGAGACGCGATAAAAAGGCTCGTTCACGAGGCCGCCCCCGCAGTACCGGGGGGCGGCCTCGTGGCGTTTGCGGCCTCGGGCCGACCCGTTCACGGTCATCCACAGCAGACACCAGGAGGTGCCGAGCCATGGCGCTCGACCAGTCCTTCGTGGGGCGGACCTACCCGCCCACCGAGCCCTACGAGGTGGGCCGGGAGAAGATCCGGGAGTTCGCGGAGGCGGTGGGAGACGCCAACCCGGCCTACACGGACCCGGAGGCCGCCAAGGCGCTCGGCCACCCCGATGTGATCGCCCCGCCGACCTTTGTGTTCGCCATCACGTTCAAGGCCGCGGGTGAGGTCGTTGCCGACCCCCAGCTGGGCCTGGACTACAGCCGCGTGGTGCACGGCGACCAGAAGTTCGCCTACCGGCGCCCGGTGCGCGCCGGTGACCGGCTGACGGTCACCTCGACCATCGAGGCGATCAAGTCGATGGCCGGCAACGACATCCTGGACATCCGCGGCGAGGTGCACGACGAGGCCGGTGAGCACGTCGTGACCGCCTGGACCAAGCTCGTGGCCCGCGCGGCCGAGGAGGCGTGAGCAAGATGACCGCCAGCATCGCGTACGCCGACGTCGAGGTCGGCACCGAACTGCCCGCACAGACCTTCACCGTGACCCGCGACACGCTCGTCCGGTACGCGGGTGCCTCCGGCGACTTCAACCCGATCCACTGGAACGAGAAGTTCGCCAAGGAGGTCGGACTGCCGGACGTCATCGCGCACGGCATGTTCACCATGGCCGAGGCGATCCGCGTGGTCACCGACTGGGTCGGCGACCCCGGCGCGCTCGTCGAGTACGGCGTCCGCTTCACCCGGCCCGTCGTCGTCCCGAACGACGACCAGGGCGCGACCATCGAGGTCAGCGGCAAGGTCGCCGCCAAGCTCGACGACAACACGGTCCGCGTCGACCTCACCGCGACCAGTGGCGGCCAGAAGGTGCTGGGTATGTCGCGCGCGGTCGTACGCCTCGCCTGAGCTCCGTTGACGTAAGGGGCGTCCGTCCAGGCGGACGCCCCTTACCCATAGGCACCCCTTGACGAAGTTAGTGATTGGGCACTAACTTAGCCGCATGGTCAGGATGAGCGCAGAGGAGCGACGCGAAAGCGTCATCCGCGCGGCGATCACCGAGTTCGCGCAGAACGGCTACCACGGCACCTCCACCGAGGCGATCGCCAAGCGCGTGGGTGTCTCGCAGCCGTACCTCTTCCGCCTCTTCCCCGGCAAGAAGGCGATCTTCCTCGCGGCCGCCCAGCGCTGCCTGGAGGACATGCGCCGGCTGTTCCAGGAGGCGGCGGGCGACCTCAAGGGCGAAGACGCCCTGCACGCCATGGCCGACGCGTACACCCGGCTGCTCGCCGAGGAGCCGGAGCGCCTCCAGATGCAGCTCCAGACCTATGTCGCGGTGGCCGCGGCCGAGGCGGCCGGGGACCACGAGTTCGGCGAGATGGTCCGCCGCGGCTGGATGGATCTGTGGGACACCGTGCACCTGCCCCTGGGGGCGGACGTCAACGAGACGACCACCTTCCTGGCGTACGGAATGCTCGTGAACACCCTCACCGCGATGGGTTTTCCGCCGGGTCACCGGGTGTGGGAGGGCTTCTACGACTCCGCCAGGGCGAAGACGGCCGACTAGGGGTGGCGCCCGCCTCTGTGGCGCTTTTCCATGCCCGCAAAAGTTAGTCAGCAATAACTAACCAACGTTCGCAGCACCTGCTCACGCTCTGGGGGAGCGATGTCACAGCAGACCGCACCGCGCGGAGGAGTCCTCTGGGCCCTCCTGATCACCAGCGTCGCCGGATTCATGGCGGCCCTCGACAACCTCGTCGTCACCACCGCACTGCCCTCCATCCGCGAGGACCTCGGCGGCGCCCTGCACGACCTGGAGTGGACCGTGAGCGCCTACACGCTCACCTTCGCCGTGCTGCTGATGACCGGTGCGGCCCTCGGCGACCGCTTCGGCCGCCGCCGGCTCTTCGTCGCCGGACTCGCCCTCTTCACCGCCGCGTCCGCCGCCGCGGCCCTGGCGCCCGGCATCGACTCCCTGATCGCCGCCCGCGCGGTGCAGGGCGTCGGAGCGGCCGTCATGATGCCACTCACCCTGACGCTCCTCACCGCCGCCGTGCCGGCGGAGAAGCGCGGCATGGCGTACGGCATCTGGGGCGCCGTCAACGGGCTCGCGGTCGCCTCCGGACCCCTCATCGGCGGCACCCTCACCGAACACATCTCCTGGCAGTGGATCTTCTGGCTGAACGTTCCGCTCGGCATCGCCCTGATCCCGCTGGCCCGCCTGCGCCTGAAGGAGTCCCACGGCGCCGGCACCCCGCTCGACATCCAGGGCACCCTGCTCGCCAGCGGCGGCCTCTTCGGGATCGTCTACGGCCTGGTGCGCGGCCCGGTCGACGGCTGGACCGGCACGTCCGTCCTGACCGCCCTGATCGCGGGCACCGTCCTGCTCGCCGGTTTCGTCGCGCACGGCATCCGCGCCCGCAACCCCATGCTCCCGATGCGGCTGTTCCGCTCCCGTGCCTTCGCCGGCATCAACGCGGCCGGACTGCTGATGTTCCTCGGCATGTTCGGCTCGATCTTCCTGCTCAGCCAGTACATGCAGGGCGTGCTCGGCTACTCGCCCACCGAGGCCGGACTGCGGATGCTGCCGTGGACCGCCATGCCCATGGTGATCGCCCCGATCGCCGGCATCCTCTCCGACCGCATAGGCGGCCGACCGATCGTCGTCGCGGGCCTCGCCCTCCAGGCGGCCGGCCTCGGCTACCTCGCCGCCGTCGCCACGGCCGACGCCTCCTACGCCTCCCAACTGCCCGGACTGATCCTCGGCGGCATCGGCATGGCCCTGTACTTCGCCCCGTCCTCCGCCCTCGTCATGTCCAGCGTGGCCGACACCGAGCACGGCATCGCCTCCGGCGCCAACAACGCGCTGCGCGAGGTGGGCGGCGCGCTCGGCATCGCGATCATGTCCTCGGTCTTCACCGCCCAGGGCGGCTACGAGTCCGCCCAGACCTTCGTCGACGGCCTGCGGCCCGCCGTCGCCGTCGGCGCGGGCGCGGTGGCGCTGGCCGCCGTAGCGGCGCTGCTGGTCCCGTCCCGCCGCCGGACGAGCCCGACGGCCGGGACGCCCGGCACGACCCCCGCCAAGACCCTCGAGACCGCGCTCCGCTGACCCGCCCGAGAGGAGACCGACATGCCCACCCTCCCCTGGACCACGCCCGCCACCCCGCCGCAGGGCGCCGAGGCCCACGTCTTCGCCTCCCGCTTCGAGACCCGCACCCTCTGGGGAGCGTTCAAGTTCCTCGTGCGCACACCGGGAGTGTGGCGGCAGGTCAGCCGGGCGCCCGGTGCCTACGGGGCCACCCTCAAGGCGGAGCCGCTGAAGCGGACCTTCTGGACTCTCTCCGCCTGGGAGTCACCGGCCGCCCTCAAGACCTTCGCCCGCTCCGGCCCCCACGGCCCGACCGCCCGGATCCTCGCCGCCGAGATGAAGGACGCGAAGTTCGCGACCTGGACGGTCCCCGGTGACCGGCTCCCGCCCGACTGGACCGAAGCCGTCCGCCGCCTGACCTGAGACGCACGCGAACACGGCCCCGCCCACCCCGGCGGGGCCGTCTCGTAGTCTTGAGCCCGTGCTGGAACTCCACGACGCCCCCCTCGCCCCGCTGACCACCTTCCGGCTGGGCGGCCCCGCCACCCGCCTGGTCACCGCCGAGACCGACGCCGAGGTGATCGCCGCGGTCCGCGAGGCCGACGCCACCGGGACGCCCCTGCTGCTCATCGGCGGCGGGTCCAACCTGGTCATCGGCGACAAGGGCTTCGACGGCACCGCCCTGCGCATCGCCACCCGCGGCCTCACCCTCGACGGCACCACCCTCGAGCTGGCCGCCGGCGAGGTGTGGACCGACGCCGTCGCCCGCACCGTCGAGGCCGGTCTCGCCGGCATCGAATGCCTCGCCGGCATCCCCGGCTCCGCGGGCGCCACGCCGATCCAGAACGTCGGGGCGTACGGCCAGGAGGTCTCCTCCACCATCACCGAGGTGATCGCCTACGACCGCCGCGACGGCGAGACGGTGACGCTCTCCAACGAGGACTGCGCCTTCAGCTACCGCCACAGCCGCTTCAAGTCCGACCCGGAGCGCTACGTCGTCCTGCGCGTCCGCTTCCGCCTGGAGGACGCCGGCGGCCTCTCCGCGCCGATCAAGTACGCCGAGACGGCCCGCGCCCTCGGCGTCGAGCCCGGCGACCGCGTACCGCTCGCCGACGCCCGCGAGACCGTCCTCAAGCTGCGCACCGGCAAGGGCATGGTCCTCGACCCCGAGGACCACGACACCTGGTCCGCCGGCTCCTTCTTCACCAACCCGATCCTCACGGACGCGCAGTTCGCCGCCTTCCGCACCCGCGTCCGCGAACGCCTCGGCGCCGACGCCGAACCCCCCGCCTACCCCGCCGGACCGGGCCACACCAAGACCTCCGCGGCCTGGCTGATCGACAAGGCGGGCTTCCCCAAGGGCTACGGCACCGGCCCCGCGCGCATCTCCACCAAGCACACCCTCGCCCTCACCAACCGCGGGAACGCGACCACGGAGGACCTGCTCACACTCGCGCGTGAGGTGGTCGCCGGGGTCCGCGAGGCCTTCGGGATCACGCTGGTCAACGAACCGGTGACGGTGGGCGTCAGCCTCTGACGGACCCGGACCCTGCCCCCGGGGCCGGAGCCGTCAAGCCCCTCCGGCCCCTCACACCGGCGCGGTCAGCCACCGATCCACCCCCGCCAGCAGCTCCGCCTTGACCCCCTCCGGCGCCACGGACGCCCGGATCGACTGCCGGGCCAGCTCCGCCAGCTCCGCGTCCGTGAACCCGTGATGCTCCCGGGCGATCTCGTACTGCGCCGCCAGCCGAGAGCCGAACAGCAACGGATCGTCCGCACCCAGCGCCAGCGGCACTCCCGCCTCGAACAGCGTCCGCAGCGGCACGTCCTCCGGCTTCTCGTAGACCCCGAGCGCCACGTTCGAGGCCGGACACACCTCGCAGGTCACCTGCCGGTCCGCCAGCCGCTTCAGCAACCGCGGGTCGTCCGCCGCCCGCACCCCGTGCCCGATCCGGTCGGCGTGCAGGTCGTCGAGACAGTCCCGCACCGACGACGGCCCGGCCAGCTCGCCCCCGTGCGGCGCCGACAGCAGTCCGCCCTCCCGCGCGATCGCGAACGCCCGGTCGAAGTCCCGCGCCATGCCCCGCCGCTCGTCGTTGGACAACCCGAACCCGACGACCCCCCGATCGGCGAACCGCACCGCCAGCCGCGCCAGCGTCCGCGCGTCCAGCGGATGTTTCATCCGGTTCGCGGCGACCAGCACCCGCATCCCCAGCCCGGTCTCCCGCACCGCCGTCTCCACCGCGTCCAGGATGACCTCCATCGCGGGGATCAACCCACCCAGCCGCGGCGCGTACGACGTCGGATCCACCTGGATCTCCAGCCACCGGGAGCCGTCCTTCAGATCCTCCTCCGCCGCCTCCCGCACCAGCCGCTGGATGTCCTCCGGCGAACGCAGACACGACCGCGCCGCGTCGTACAGCCGCT
This sequence comes from Streptomyces sp. NPDC052773, assembly GCF_044547145.1. Lineage (NCBI taxonomy): Bacteria > Bacillati > Actinomycetota > Actinomycetes > Kitasatosporales > Streptomycetaceae > Streptomyces > Streptomyces sp. NPDC052773. The sequence goes on from NZ_JBITZX010000006.1 coordinate 173,775, forward strand.
GGAACCGGAACCAGCCGCGCTCGTCCGTCGCCCGCAGGCTCGGCGGCTCCCCGCTGACCAGCGCCTCGGTCAGCGCGTCCGGCAGTCGTACGCCGTACTTGTCGGCCAGCTCCAGCAGCGTGCCCGGCCGCATCGAGCCGGTGAAGTGCAGGTGCAGATGGGCTTTCGGCAGCTCAGAGAGATCACGTACGCGCTCCATTCCCAGATCCTGCCGCACGCCCCCGCCGCCCCGGTAGCCCGTTCCCCGATCGTGGTCTTGCTCGCACAAACGAACAGGGGCCTCCTACGAAAGTGGTAGGAGGCCCCCGGAGCCGAGAAACGAGACGTCAGTCCCGCGCCTCCGCCAGCAGCTTCTGAATCCGCGAGACACCCTCGACGAGGTCCTCGTCGCCGAGCGCGTACGACAGCCGCAAGTACCCCGGCGTCCCGAACGCCTCACCCGGCACCACGGCGACCTCCGCCTCGTCCAGGATCAGTGCGGCCAGCTCCACCGAGTCCTGCGGACGCTTCCCGCGGATCTCCTTGCCGAGCAGCCCCTTCACCGACGGGTACGCGTAGAACGCGCCCTCCGGCTCCGGGCAGATCACGCCGTCGATCTCGTTCAGCATCCGCACGATCGTCTTACGGCGCCGGTCGAACGCCTCCCGCATCTTCGCGACGGCGTCGAGGTCACCGGAGACCGCGGCGAGCGCGGCGACCTGCGCCACGTTCGACACGTTCGACGTGGCGTGCGACTGGAGGTTCGTCGCGGCCTTGACGACGTCCTTCGGGCCGATGATCCAGCCGACCCGCCAGCCGGTCATCGCGTACGTCTTGGCGACACCGTTGACGACGATGCACTTGTCGCGCAGCTCCGGCAGGATCGCCGGCAGCGAGGTGAACTTCGCGTCGCCGTAGACCAGGTGCTCGTAGATCTCGTCCGTCAGCACCCACAGGCCGTGCTCGACGGCCCAGCGGCCGATCGCCTCGGCCTCGGCCTCGCTGTAGACCGCGCCGGTCGGGTTCGACGGGGAGACGAAGAGGACGACCTTCGTCTTCTCGGTGCGGGCCGCCTCCAGCTGCTCCACGCTCACCCGGTACCCGGTGGTCTCGTCGGCGACGACCTCCACGGGGACACCGCCGGCCAGCCGGATCGACTCCGGGTAGGTGGTCCAGTACGGCGCCGGGACGATGACCTCGTCGCCCGGGTCGAGGATCGCGGCGAACGCCTCGTAGATCGCCTGCTTGCCGCCGTTGGTGACCAGCACCTGCGACGGGTCGACCTCGTAGCCGGAGTCGCGCAGCGTCTTCTCGGCGATCGCGGCCTTCAGCTCGGGCAGGCCGCCGGCCGGGGTGTAGCGGTGGTACTTCGGGTTCTTGCAGGCCTCGACGGCCGCCTCGACGATGTAGTCCGGGGTCGGGAAGTCGGGCTCACCGGCGCCGAAGCCGATCACCGGACGCCCGGCGGCCTTCAGGGCCTTCGCCTTGGCGTCCACGGCGAGGGTGGCGGACTCGGAGATCGCGCCGACTCGGGCGGAGACCCGGCGCTCGGTGGGAGGGGTTGCAGCGCTCATGGAGCCCATCGTTCCAGACCGGAAACGCGCCCGGCACACGGGTTTCACGGAGTGAACATGACCGGGCAAACCACTGAACACCCGTCCGGATCTCCGCGCCGGCCTGGGTGATCTTCCAGCGCTTTCCCGCCGCTCTCCGCCCCGAATCCCCGGTGATCTTGCCGCGCCGACGCCCTCACGGGCGCTTTCTGTTCGACGCCCGGCCTCGGACCACGTACACTCTCACCTCGTTGGCCCTCGCGAGCCGCACTCGGCCGGTGCACACCGAGCACCCGTCCGGATGCGGTACGTTGGGGGACAGACAAAGGGTCGTAGCTCAATTGGTAGAGCACCGGTCTCCAAAACCGGCGGTTGGGGGTTCAAGTCCCTCCGGCCCTGCTACACACACCGCCAGGATGTGTGCGCAGGTACGTACAGCAATGCACCGCCGTGCGGCTCAGACCGGGCGCGGCACGGCCACGACCCGGGATCAGGTGAGGACTATGACGGACGCCGTGGGCTCCATCGACACGCCTGATGCCCAGGACGAGGCGCCCGAGTCGAAGAAGAAGACTCGCAAAGGCGGCAAGCGCGCGAAGAAGGGCCCGCTGAAGCGGCTCGCACTCTTCTATCGCCAGATCGTCGCGGAACTCCGCAAGGTGGTCTGGCCGACGCGCAGCCAGCTGACGACGTATACGACCGTCGTGATCATCTTCGTCGTCATCATGATCGGCCTGGTCACCGTGATTGACTATGGGCTCGACCACGCAGCCAAGTACGTCTTCGGCTGAGCCAAGAGCGAAGGGCGCCGTCACTGGCGCCCCTTTCGCGTGTTCCACCCGTATGTATCCAGGAAGAAGCAGCCACCGTGTCTGACCCGAACGTGAACGACGCCATCGAGCCGGATGCGTCCGTGGATGACGAGCTCGACATCGTCGAGGGCGCGGACGAGGACGTGGACGAGGTCGAGGCTGCCGACGCCGAGGCGGAGGAGTCGGCCGAGGAGGCCGCCCTCGAGGTGACCGACGAGGACGAGACCGAGGACGCCGAAGAGGCCGAGGACGCCGCCGAAGCCGAGGAGGCCGAGGCGGAGCCCGAGCTCGACCCGGTCGAGAAGCTCCGCCAGGAGCTGCGCACCCTGCCCGGCGAGTGGTACGTGATCCACACCTACGCCGGTTACGAGAACCGCGTGAAGACCAACCTGGAGCAGCGCGCCGTCTCGCTGAACGTCGAGGACTACATCTTCCAGGCCGAGGTGCCGCAGGAAGAGGTCGTCCAGATCAAGAACGGCGACCGCAAGACCATCCGCCAGAACAAGCTCCCCGGCTATGTCCTGGTGCGCATGGACCTGACGAACGAGTCCTGGGGCGTCGTCCGCAACACCCCCGGCGTCACCGGCTTCGTGGGCAACGCCTACGACCCGTACCCGCTGACCCTGGACGAGATCGTCAAGATGCTCGCCCCGGAGGCCGAGGAGAAGGCCGCCCGCGAGGCCGCCGAGGCCGAGGGCAAGCCGGCGCCGCAGCGCAAGGTCGAGGTCCAGGTGCTGGACTTCGAGGTCGGCGACTCGGTCACCGTCACCGACGGCCCGTTCGCCACGCTCCAGGCGACCATCAACGAGATCAACCCCGACTCGAAGAAGGTCAAGGGCCTGGTGGAGATCTTCGGCCGCGAGACGCCGGTCGAGCTCTCCTTCGACCAGATTCAGAAGAACTGAATCCGGCAGACCTGAGCACGTCGACGCCCGAGGGCGCCCCGCCGGTGAACACCGGGCAGGGGCGCCCTCGGCGCGTCCGTGCCGCGACGATCGCCGGCCTGCTGGTGGTCACGCTCGTCGCGGTGACGTACGTCGTGTTCCTCCCGGCCGCCTGGCAGCGGGTCGAGGCCCGGGGCGGCACCCCCGCCTCCGCCGCCTTCCACGACGGCGCCTGCCTCCTCGGCGGGTGCGGCGTGACGTTCTCCGTCGCGGGCGAGCGGGTCACGGCCGGGCTGCCGATCGGCACCCGGGCCGGCGAACACACCGACGGCGACACCGTGGCCGTACGCCATGTGCCCGGTGAGCCGGGGCGGGCCGTGCTCGCCGGGGACACCGGGCGCGGGAGTGTGGCCGCGCTGCTCGCGGTGCCGCTCGGGGCGACCCTGGCCGTGCTCGCCGCCGGGACGGTGCGACTGGCCCGTCGCGAGCGGCGCGCCGGGCCTGTGCAGCCCTCCTGACCAGGGCGATTTCTGGTCCGGAGGAAGCAGGGGCTATCGTTGTGCGGTATGCCATCTGCCTGGATCATGCTCCAGCATCGATCCCCATGGGGCAGCTGGTAATCAACCTCTCAGTAAGGACCCGGAGAGAGCATGCCTCCCAAGAAGAAGAAGGTCACGGGGCTCATCAAGCTCCAGATCCAGGCCGGTGCCGCCAACCCGGCCCCGCCGGTCGGCCCCGCGCTGGGTCAGCACGGCGTGAACATCATGGAGTTCTGCAAGGCCTACAACGCCGCGACCGAGTCGCAGCGCGGTTGGGTCATCCCGGTGGAGATCACGGTCTACGAGGACCGTTCCTTCACCTTCATCACCAAGACCCCGCCGGCCGCCAAGATGATCCTCAAGGCCGCGGGCATTGAGAAGGGCTCCGGCGAGCCGCACAAGACCAAGGTCGCGAAGATCACCCGCGACCAGGTCCGCGAGATCGCCACCACCAAGATGCCCGACCTCAACGCCAACGACCTGGACGCCGCCGAGAAGATCATCGCCGGCACCGCCCGTTCCATGGGCGTCACGGTCGAGGGCTGACCCTCACCCCCGTAGCAACAGCAGAAGTGTGGAAGGGCCTGCTCGGCCCGGACCACGACTCCTAAGACTCAACAGGAGCTTTAAGTGAGCAAGCGCAGCAAGTCTCTCCGCGCTGCGGACGCCAAGATCGACCGGGAGAAGCTCTACGCTCCCCTCGAGGCCGTCCGTCTCGCCAAGGAGACCTCCACGACCAAGTTCGACGGCACCGTCGAGGTCGCCTTCCGTCTGGGTGTCGACCCGCGCAAGGCCGACCAGATGGTCCGTGGCACCGTGAACCTCCCGCACGGCACCGGTAAGACCGCCCGGGTCCTGGTCTTCGCGACCGGTGACCGTGCCGAGGCCGCGCGTGCCGCGGGCGCCGACATCGTCGGCGCCGACGAGCTGATCGACGAGGTCGCGAAGGGCCGTCTGGACTTCGACGCCGTCGTCGCCACCCCGGACCTCATGGGCAAGGTCGGCCGCCTCGGCCGCGTGCTCGGTCCCCGTGGTCTGATGCCGAACCCGAAGACCGGCACTGTGACCCCGGACGTCGCCAAGGCTGTCACCGACATCAAGGGCGGCAAGATCGAGTTCCGTGTCGACAAGCACGCGAACCTGCACTTCATCATCGGCAAGACGTCGTTCGACGACACCAAGCTGGTGGAGAACTACGGCGCGGCCCTGGAGGAGATCCTCCGTCTGAAGCCGTCCGCCGCCAAGGGTCGCTACATCAAGAAGGCCGCCATCACCACCACGATGGGCCCCGGCATCCCGGTCGACCCGAACCGCACCCGCAACCTCCTCGTCGAGGAGGACCCGGCCGCGGTCTGAGCCTGAGGCTCACCCGAACCGGTTCACAGGCCCCGCACCCTCCCTGGGTGCGGGGCCCGTCCCCGTTTCCGGCCCGTGGGGCGACGCCGCGCCGGGCCGAGAAGCCCGCAGGGCGGGGCGTACGGCCCCACGGGCGTCCGCGGGGCCGCGGGGTCCGCTCAGGCGCGCGGATGGCCACGAGCCGTGGCGGAGCCTCAGAGGGCCCCTGAGTCTGCTGGAAATGCCAGGCCCCGTCTTCTCCTCGTCGGATAGGCTCGCGCCCTCTGTGTGTCAGCCATGTATCCCGTGGCTTGTATCCCGTGGGGGGAATCCATGAAGTCCGCCAAGTCGTCCATATCCGTCGCCGGAATCGCCGCTCTGCTGCTCGCCGGCGGTGCCGTGAGCTGTGGCACCGAGCAGGCGCCCGAGATGTCGCCCGCGGCGGCCGTCGCCAAGGCGGCGAAGAACACCGAGGAGATCTCCTCCCTCCGCTACCGCATGAAGGGCGAGATCCCCGAGCAGGGCCGCGTCGAGGCCGAGGCCTCCCTGCGGACGAAGCCCTCCATAGCCATGAGCATGAAGATGACGGCGCTCGACCAGGGCCCGGAGGGCAACGTCGAGATCCGTCTCGTCGACAAGGCGATGTACATCGGCGGCGCGGACATGGCCAAGGAGATGGACGGCAAGAGCTGGATGAAGTTCGACCTGTCCGCCCTCGGCGCGGACAAGGACCTGAACCAGCTCGGCGCCGGCGCGGCCGACCAGAACCCGGCGGACGAGAGCGCCTTCCTCACCGGCGCCAAGGACGTCAAGCGGGTCGGCACCGAGAAGGTCGACGGCGTCGAGACCACCCGCTACTCGGGCACGGTCACCCTCGACGAGTTCCGCGACTCGCTGAAGGACGAGGACAAGGCCACCCGCGAGCGCCGCGAGAAGAGCCTCGACCAGTACGAGAAGATGGGCGTCGACAAGATCACGATGGACATGTGGGTCGACGGCGAGGACCGCACCAAGCAGTTCCGGATGCGCGGCGACGCCGACGGCGGCCCGCTCGACATGACCGTCACCCTCTTCGACGTGAACGAGCCGGTGAAGGTCACCGCCCCGCCCGCCGAGGATGTCGCCGACCTCGCGGAGATGATGAACGGCAGCGGCGCCTGACCGCAGCGTCCGGTCGCCGCGACGAGGACCGCGACGAGTGCCGCGACGATCGTCCGGTGATCGCCCGGTGACGGCCCCGGTGACCGGATTTGCTTGACAGCGATCCGGTCACGTACGCTCCTACCGAAGCCAAAGACCGCTGGTCGTTGCCGTGCGCTCACACGAGGGCTCGGTGGCCGAAGGATCCGCTGAACTGCGGACGACCCGCGCAGGTGACTGTGGAAGTGCTCCCGGACCGGTTCCGCCCGTACGGAATCGTCTGGTCGAGCTACGCCCCGTGCGCCTGCGCCGGGGCGTTTCGTTTTCCCCAGTCCTCCTTCGGGTCCGCGCGGTCCGAATCACCCGGAAGGAGGCCGAGGCTCTATGGCGAGGCCCGACAAGGCTGCCGCGGTTGCCGAACTGACGGACAAGTTCCGCAGCTCCAACGCCGCCGTGCTGACCGAGTACCGCGGTCTCACCGTGGCGCAGCTCAAGACGCTGCGTCGTTCGCTCGGTGAGAACGCCCAGTACGCCGTGGTGAAGAACACGCTGACCAAGATTGCGGCCAACGAGGCCGGGATCACGCTGGACGACCAGCTCTTCGCTGGTCCGACGGCCGTCGCCTTCGTCACCGGTGACCCGGTGGAGTCGGCGAAGGGTCTCCGTGACTTCGCCAAGGAGAACCCGAATCTCGTCATCAAGGGCGGTGTCCTTGACGGCAAGGCGCTGTCCGCCGACGAGATCAAGAAGCTTGCGGACCTCGAGTCCCGCGAGGTTCTGCTGTCCAAGCTGGCCGGTGCCTTCAAGGCGAAGCAGTCCCAGGCTGCCTCCGTCTTCCAGGCTCTGCCCTCGAAGCTCGTCCGCACCGTGGACGCGCTCCGTGCCAAGCAGGACGAGCAGGGCGGTGCCGAGTAATTCGGCTCGCTTTCTGATCCTCGCCGCCTGAGCGCGGCAAGGGTCGCAGCGGGCCCGAACGTACGCCCGCCTCACCCAGTACATCCGGCACCTGCCGATTGAGTGGAAGGACCGCCATCATGGCGAAGCTCACCCAGGACGAGCTGCTTGCCCAGTTCGAGGAGATGACCCTCATCGAGCTCTCCGAGTTCGTGAAGGCCTTCGAGGAGAAGTTCGACGTCACCGCCGCCGCTGCCGCGCCGGTCGTCGTCGCCGGTGGTGCCGCTGGTGGCGCCGCCGCCGAGGCCGCCGAGGAGAAGGACGAGTTCGACGTCATCCTCACCGGCGCCGGCGACAAGAAGATCCAGGTCATCAAGGTCGTGCGCGAGCTGACCTCCCTCGGCCTGAAGGAGGCCAAGGACCTGGTCGACGGCACCCCGAAGCCGGTTCTCGAGAAGGTCAACAAGGAGCAGGCCGACAAGGCCGCCGAGGCCCTCAAGGGCGCCGGTGCCTCCGTCGAGGTCAAGTAAGACCTCGCGGGCACTCCCGCACTCCCGCGACGCTGAGCACGGCCTCCTGAGGCTGTAACGCGAACGCACCGAAGAGCGATCATCCATCCGGGTGGTCGCTCTTCGGCGTTCTCGGGGGGCGCGCCGCGGTTGCCTTGCGCCCCTCACGGGGAGGGGTAAGGTGATCTTCGTCGTGTCTCCGGAGCACCTGGTTCCGGCCAGGGGGGCCTTGACGAACCGCACGCAGCGCGCAATTCTCAGGACGCGTCGTCACAACGGTCCGAATCCGAGGCATGGATCGACGACGAAGAGGGCAGTATCAACGTGCGTTGAGGGCAGGCATGACGCAGGCGTTGAGAACACATGTGGTCTCCGGAATCCGGGACTGGACATCAGTGTGCCGTGTGGCTACACTGACCCTTTGCGCTGCCTGTTAGCTGTCCCCTGCCCGTCACCAGGGGTCTACCCTCACCCGAGCACCGGCACCACATCCCCTCTGACCTGGGGAAAGTGTCTCTGCGCCTGGGGGAGGGGCCGGTACGCGCGTAGTGAGTCCGAGCCCTCGGAAGGACCCCCTCTTGGCCGCCTCGCGCAACGCCTCGACCGCGAATACGAACAACGCTGCCAGCACCGCCCCGCTGCGCATCTCTTTTGCAAAGATCAAGGAGCCCCTCGAGGTTCCGAACCTTCTCGCGCTCCAGACCGAGAGCTTCGACTGGCTGCTCGGCAACGACGCGTGGAAGGCTCGCGTCGAGGAGGCCCTCGAGAACGGTCAGGACGTCCCCACCAAGTCCGGTCTGGAGGAGATCTTCGAGGAGATCTCCCCGATCGAGGACTTCAGCGGGTCGATGTCGCTGACCTTCCGCGACCACCGCTTCGAGCCGCCGAAGAACTCGATCGACGAGTGCAAGGAGCGCGACTTCACGTACGCCGCCCCGCTCTTCGTCACGGCCGAGTTCACCAACAACGAGACCGGCGAGATCAAGTCCCAGACGGTCTTCATGGGCGACTTCCCGCTCATGACCAACAAGGGCACCTTCGTCATCAACGGCACCGAGCGTGTCGTGGTGTCGCAGCTGGTCCGTTCGCCGGGTGTCTACTTCGACTCCAGCATCGACAAGACGTCCGACAAGGACATCTTCTCCGCCAAGATCATCCCGTCCCGGGGTGCCTGGCTGGAGATGGAGATCGACAAGCGCGACATGGTCGGTGTCCGCATCGACCGCAAGCGCAAGCAGTCCGTGACCGTCCTCCTGAAGGCGCTCGGCTGGACGACCGAGCAGATCCTCGAGGAGTTCGGCGAGTACGAGTCCATGCGCGCCACCCTGGAGAAGGACCACACCCAGGGCCAGGACGACGCGCTGCTCGACATCTACCGCAAGCTGCGTCCGGGCGAGCCCCCCACGCGTGAGGCCGCGCAGACGCTGCTCGAGAACCTCTACTTCAACCCCAAGCGCTACGACCTCGCCAAGGTCGGCCGCTACAAGGTCAACAAGAAGCTGGGTACGGACACCCCGCTGGACGCGGGCATCCTGACCGTCGAGGACATCATCGCGACGATCAAGTACCTGGTGAAGCTGCACGCCGGCGAGACCGAGACGGTCGGTGACAACGGCGACACGGTCGTCGTCGAGACCGACGACATCGACCACTTCGGCAACCGCCGTCTGCGCAGCGTCGGCGAGCTCATCCAGAACCAGGTCCGCACGGGTCTGGCCCGTATGGAGCGCGTCGTCCGCGAGCGGATGACGACCCAGGACGTCGAGGCGATCACGCCGCAGACCCTGATCAACATCCGGCCGGTCGTCGCCTCCATCAAGGAGTTCTTCGGCACCAGCCAGCTGTCCCAGTTCATGGACCAGAACAACCCGCTGTCCGGGCTGACGCACAAGCGTCGTCTGTCCGCGCTCGGCCCGGGTGGTCTGTCCCGTGAGCGGGCCGGCTTCGAGGTCCGTGACGTGCACCCGTCGCACTACGGCCGTATGTGCCCGATCGAGACCCCCGAAGGCCCGAACATCGGTCTGATCGGCTCGCTCGCCACCTACGGTCGCGTCAACGCCTTCGGTTTCGTCGAGACGCCGTACCGCAAGGTGATCGACGGCCAGGTCACGGACGAGGTCAACTACCTCACCGCCGACGAGGAAGACCGCTTCGTCATCGCGCAGGCCAACGCGCCGCTCACCGACGACATGCGGTTCGCCGAGGCCCGCGTCCTGGTCCGCCGCCGTGGCGGCGAGGTCGACTACGTCGCGCCCGAGGACGTGGACTACATGGACGTCTCGCCGCGCCAGATGGTGTCGGTCGCGACCGCCATGATCCCCTTCCTCGAGCACGACGACGCCAACCGTGCCCTCATGGGCGCGAACATGATGCGCCAGGCCGTTCCGCTCATCCAGGCGGAGGCCCCGCTCGTCGGCACCGGCATGGAGTACCGCTCCGCCGTCGACGCCGGCGACGTCGTCAAGGCCGAGAAGGCCGGTGTGGTCCAGGAGGTCTCCGCGGACTACATCACCACCGCCAACGACGACGGCACGTACATCACGTACCGCCTGGCCAAGTTCGCCCGCTCCAACCAGGGCACCTCGGTCAACCAGAAGGTCATCGTCAACGAGGGCGACCGCGTCGTCGAGGGCCAGGTCCTCGCCGACGGCCCGGCCACCCAGAACGGCGAGATGGCCCTCGGCAAGAACCTGCTCGTGGCGTTCATGCCGTGGGAGGGTCACAACTACGAGGACGCGATCATCCTGTCGCAGCGCCTCGTGCAGGACGACGTCCTCTCCTCGATCCACATCGAGGAGCACGAGGTCGACGCCCGTGACACCAAGCTCGGCCCCGAGGAGATCACCCGGGACATCCCGAACGTCTCCGAGGAGGTCCTCGCCGACCTCGACGAGCGCGGCATCATCCGCATCGGCGCCGAGGTCATCGCCGGCGACATCCTCGTCGGCAAGGTCACCCCGAAGGGTGAGACCGAGCTGACGCCGGAGGAGCGCCTGCTGCGCGCGATCTTCGGCGAGAAGGCCCGTGAGGTCCGTGACACCTCGCTGAAGGTGCCGCACGGTGAGACCGGCAAGGTCATCGGCGTGCGCGTCTTCGACCGCGAGGAGGGCGACGAGCTGCCGCCGGGCGTGAACCAGCTGGTCCGCGTCTACGTCGCGCAGAAGCGCAAGATCACCGACGGTGACAAGCTCGCCGGCCGTCACGGCAACAAGGGTGTCATCTCCAAGATCCTGCCGATCGAGGACATGCCGTTCCTGGAGGACGGCACCCCGGTCGACATCATCCTCAACCCGCTGGGTGTGCCGTCCCGAATGAACCCGGGACAGGTGCTGGAGATCCACCTCGGCTGGCTCGCCAGCCGCGGCTGGGACGTCTCCGGCCTGGCCGACGAGTGGGCGCAGCGCCTCCAGGCGATCGGCGCCGACAAGGTCGAGCCCGGCACCAACGTGGCCACCCCGGTCTTCGACGGTGCGCGTGAGGACGAGCTCGCGGGTCTGCTGCAGCACACCATCCCGAACCGCGACGGCGAGCGCATGGTGCTCCCGTCCGGCAAGGCGCGGCTGTTCGACGGCCGTAGCGGTGAGCCGTTCCCGGACCCGATCTCGGTCGGCTACATGTACATCCTCAAGCTGCACCACCTGGTCGACGACAAGCTGCACGCCCGCTCGACCGGTCCGTACTCGATGATCACCCAGCAGCCGCTGGGTGGTAAGGCCCAGTTCGGTGGCCAGCGCTTCGGTGAGATGGAGGTGTGGGCGCTGGAGGCGTACGGCGCCGCTTACGCCCTCCAGGAGCTGCTGACCATCAAGTCCGACGACGTCACCGGCCGCGTGAAGGTCTACGAGGCCATCGTCAAGGGCGAGAACATCCCTGAGCCCGGCATCCCCGAGTCCTTCAAGGTGCTCATCAAGGAGATGCAGTCCCTGTGCCTCAACGTGGAGGTGCTGTCCTCGGACGGCATGTCCATCGAGATGCGCGACACCGACGAGGACGTCTTCCGCGCTGCGGAGGAGCTCGGTATCGACCTGTCCCGGCGCGAGCCGAGCAGCGTCGAAGAGGTCTGACGGGAGTCCGGCGGCCTCCCACGAGGAGGCCGCCGGCCCCAGGACCCCCGTTTCAGACCCAAAGACTTACAACCCTGAGAGGGATTGACGCATAGTGCTCGACGTCAACTTCTTCGATGAGCTCCGGATCGGCCTGGCCACCGCCGACGACATCCGTCAGTGGAGCCACGGCGAGGTCAAGAAGCCCGAGACCATCAACTACCGCACCCTCAAGCCGGAAAAGGACGGACTCTTCTGCGAGAAGATCTTCGGTCCGACCCGGGACTGGGAGTGCTACTGCGGCAAGTACAAGCGTGTCCGCTTCAAGGGCATCATCTGCGAGCGCTGTGGCGTTGAGGTCACCCGCGCCAAGGTGCGCCGTGAGCGGATGGGCCACATCGAGCTCGCCGCCCCCGTCACGCACATCTGGTACTTCAAGGGCGTTCCGTCGCGCCTCGGCTACCTGCTCGACCTCGCCCCGAAGGACCTGGAGAAGGTCATCTACTTCGCGGCGTACATGATCACGTACGTCGACGAGGAGCGCCGTCAGCGCGACCTGCCCTCGCTGGAGGCCCACGTCTCCGTCGAGCGCCAGCAGATCGAGCAGCGCCGCGACGCCGACCTGGAGGCCCGCGCCAAGAAGCTCGAGGCCGACCTGGCCGAGCTGGAGGCCGAGGGTGCCAAGGCCGACGTGCGCCGCAAGGTGCGCGAGGGTGCCGAGCGCGAGATGAAGCAGCTGCGTGACCGCGCGCAGCGCGAGATCGACCGCCTCGACGAGGTGTGGAACCGGTTCAAGAACCTCAAGGTCCAGGACCTCGAGGGCGACGAGCTGCTCTACCGCGAGCTGCGGGACCGCTTCGGCACGTACTTCGACGGTTCGATGGGTGCCGCGGCGCTGCAGAAGCGCCTGGAGTCCTTCGACCTCGAGGAGGAGGCCGAGAAGCTCCGCGAGATCATCCGCACCGGCAAGGGCCAGAAGAAGACCCGCGCGCTCAAGCGCCTGAAGGTCGTCTCCGCGTTCCTGCAGACCTCCAACAGCCCCAAGGGCATGGTGCTGGACTGCGTGCCGGTCATCCCGCCGGACCTGCGTCCGATGGTGCAGCTGGACGGTGGCCGCTTCGCGACCTCCGACCTGAACGACCTGTACCGCCGTGTCATCAACCGGAACAACCGTCTGAAGCGCCTTCTCGACCTCGGTGCGCCCGAGATCATCGTGAACAACGAGAAGCGCATGCTCCAGGAGGCCGTCGACGCGCTGTTCGACAACGGCCGCCGCGGCCGTCCGGTCACCGGCCCGGGCAACCGTCCGCTGAAGTCCCTCAGCGACATGCTGAAGGGCAAGCAGGGCCGCTTCCGTCAGAACCTGCTCGGCAAGCGTGTCGACTACTCGGCGCGTTCCGTGATCGTCGTCGGTCCGCAGCTGAAGCTGCACCAGTGCGGTCTGCCGAAGGCGATGGCGCTGGAGCTGTTCAAGCCGTTCGTGATGAAGCGCCTGGTCGACCTGAACCACGCGCAGAACATCAAGAGCGCCAAGCGCATGGTCGAGCGCGGCCGCACGGTCGTGTACGACGTGCTGGAAGAGGTCATCGCGGAGCACCCGGTTCTGCTGAACCGTGCGCCCACGCTGCACCGCCTCGGCATCCAGGCCTTCGAGCCGCAGCTGGTCGAGGGCAAGGCCATCCAGATCCACCCGCTCGTCTGCACCGCGTTCAACGCGGACTTCGACGGTGACCAGATGGCCGTCCACCTGCCGCTCTCCGCGGAGGCGCAGGCCGAGGCCCGCATCCTGATGCTGTCCTCGAACAACATCCTCAAGCCCGCCGACGGCCGTCCGGTGACGATGCCGACCCAGGACATGGTCCTCGGTCTGTACTTCCTCACCACCGACGCCGAGGGCCGCGAGATCAAGGGCGAGGGCCGCGCGTTCGCGTCCGTCGCCGAGGCGATCATGGCCTTCGACGCCGGCGAGCTGTCGCTCCAGGCGCCGGTCGACATCCGCTTCCCGGTGGGCACCATCCCGCCGCGTGGCTGGGAGCCGCCGGTCCGCGAGGAGGGCGAGCCGGAGTGGCAGCAGGGTGACAGCTTCACCCTGAAGACCACGCTGGGCCGCGCGCTCTTCAACGAGCTGCTGCCCGAGGACTACCCGTTCGTCGACTACGAGGTCGGCAAGAAGCAGCTCTCCCAGATCGTCAACGACCTGGCGGAGCGCTACCCGAAGGTCATCGTGGCGGCGACGCTCGACAACCTGAAGGCGGCCGGCTTCTACTGGGCGACCCGTTCCGGTGTCACCGTGGCCATCTCCGACGTCGTCGTCCCCGAGGCGAAGAAGGAGATCGTCCGCGGCTACGAGGCGCAGGACGAGAAGGTCCAGAAGCAGTACGAGCGCGGTCTGATCACGAAGGACGAGCGGACCCAGGAGCTCATCGCGATCTGGACCAAGGCCACCAACGACGTGGCCGAGGCCATGACGGGCAACTTCCCGAAGACCAACCCGATCTTCATGATGGTCAACTCGGGTGCCCGAGGAAACATGATGCAGATGCGTCAGATCGCCGGTATGCGTGGTCTGGTGTCGAACGCGAAGAACGAGACCATCCCGCGGCCCATCAAGGCGTCGTTCCGTGAGGGTCTGTCCGTGCTGGAGTACTTCATCTCCACCCACGGTGCCCGTAAGGGTCTCGCCGACACCGCTCTGCGTACCGCCGACTCGGGTTACCTCACCCGTCGTCTGGTCGACGTCTCCCAGGACGTCATCATCCGCGAGGAGGACTGCGGCACCGACCGCGGTCTGCGCCTGCTCATCGCCACGCGTGGCGAGGACGGCGTGCTCGTCAAGGAGGAGAACGTCGAGACGTCCGTGTACGCGCGCTGCCTCGCCGAGGACATCGTCGTGGACGGCAAGGTGCTGGCCCCGGCCGGTACCGACCTGGGTGACGTGCTCATCGACGAGCTGATCCGCAACGGCGTGTCCGAGGTGAAGACCCGCTCGGTCCTGACCTGTGAGTCCGCCGTCGGCACCTGCGCGATGTGCTACGGCCGCTCGCTGGCCACCGGCAAGCTGGTCGACATCGGTGAGGCGGTCGGCATCATCGCCGCCCAGTCCATCGGTGAGCCCGGTACCCAGCTGACGATGCGTACCTTCCACACCGGTGGTGTGGCCGGTGACGACATCACCCAGGGTCTGCCGCGTGTCGTCGAGCTCTTCGAGGCCCGTACCCCGAAGGGTGTCGCCCCGATCTCCGAGGCCGCCGGCCGCGTCCGGATCGAGGAGACCGAGAAGACCAAGAAGATCGTCATCACGCCGGACGACGGCAGCGACGAGATGGCCTACCCCATCTCCAAGCGCGCCCGTCTGATGGTCAGCGAGGGCGAGCACGTCGAGGTGGGCCAGAAGCTCACCGTGGGTGCCACCAACCCGCACGACGTGCTGCGCATCCTGGGCCAGCGTGCCGTCCAGGTCCACCTGGTCGGCGAGGTCCAGAAGGTGTACAACTCGCAGGGTGTGTCGATCCACGACAAGCACATCGAGATCATCATCCGGCAGATGCTGCGCCGCGTGACGATCATCGAGTCCGGCGACGCCGAGCTGCTGCCCGGCGAGCTGGTCGAGCGCTCCCGCTTCGAGCAGGAGAACCGTCGTGTGGTCCAGGAGGGCGGTCACCCGGCCTCGGGTCGTCCGCAGCTGATGGGTATCACCAAGGCCTCGCTGGCGACGGAATCCTGGCTGTCGGCCGCCTCCTTCCAGGAGACGACCCGAGTCCTGACGGACGCGGCGATCAACGCCAAGTCCGACAGCCTCATCGGCCTCAAGGAGAACGTCATCATCGGTAAGCTCATCCCGGCCGGTACGGGTCTGTCCCGCTACCGCAACATCCGGGTCGAGCCGACCGAGGAGGCCAAGGCCGCGATGTACTCGGCCGTCGGCTACGACGACATCGACTACTCGCCGTTCGGCACGGGCTCCGGCCAGGCCGTTCCGCTGGAGGACTACGACTACGGTCCGTACAACCAGTAAGCGAGTCGCTTGAACGCCAAGGGCGGCCACCCGGTGGGGTGGCCGCCCTTCGGCGTGTCCGGACTCAGAGGCCGGTGCGCAGATACGGCTCCAGGGCCCGGATCCGCGTGTAGTTGTCGGGGTGCGTGGACAGCAGGCGCTCCAGTTTCCCGGGCTCCTTCAGCCGCTGTCCGGTCGCCCGGGCGTGCGACTTCAGCGCGTCCTCCTGGGCCTGCAACTGGTACAGGACCTGCGTCATCTGACCGGCGAAGCCGAGGACGGCGGCCTGCTGGTCGGCGCGCAGCTCGCCCTTGCGGCCCATGTGGGCGAGCAGGTACGGGGCGAGGACCAGTGGGATCGTGATGTACGGGATCACCAGCAGGCCCGCCACCAGGAAGATCCCCATGAACAGCATCAGGAAGCCGGTCGCCGCCATCGAGAAGACGCTGGCGACGGCGAGCGCGATCCGGGCGAGGCCCTTGGTCAGCGCCCAGGCGACGCGGCCCGGCAGGGAGTACCAGTAGCCGAGCAGTCCCGCCCAGGCGTGGCCGCCGGTGTGGTGGCCGAGTTCGTGGGCGAGTACGGCGGCGAGGTTGCTGCTCGGGATCTCGTTGAGGGCGTAGGTGGTGACGCTGACGACGTGGCCGGCGACGGCCGACGCGTTCAGCTCGGTGCTGTTCTCCACCATCAGCTCGTAGGAATCGGCCTCGATGCCCGCGCGGGCGGTGACCTCGCGCCAGACCGGCTCCAGCCGGGCCCGCTCGTCGGCCAGCGGAGTGCGCAGCTTCAGGACGCGGCGGGCGAAGGCCAGCTCGGTGGGCCGGTGGAAGACGAACGCGCCGGAGGCCAGCCACAGCAGGACGACCAGCCAGGCGCCGACCGGGCCGAGGGTGGCGGTGGCGACGGTGGCCACCACGGCGAGGCTCACCACCAGGCCCGGTACGTGGATCAGCAGCCGTCCGATCGCGGTGGCGTCCGCACCGCGCTGGTGCTCGGCCACGTGGACGCGGGAGCCGGCGTGACGGTAGTCGAGGTCGTCTGGGGCTCTGGTGGGCTGTGGGAGGACGGGGACGGCGGGGTACGGGACCGTGGCGGTGGCCGGGGGCGCCG
The DNA here is from genome assembly GCF_044547145.1 of Streptomyces sp. NPDC052773. NCBI lineage: Bacteria > Bacillati > Actinomycetota > Actinomycetes > Kitasatosporales > Streptomycetaceae > Streptomyces > Streptomyces sp. NPDC052773. The sequence continues at coordinate 190,567 of NZ_JBITZX010000006.1, forward strand.
GTGGTGGCGCGGGCGGGCCGGGGTGCGCGGGTGCGGGGGCGGTGATGCCGACGGGAGGGGCGGCGGGGGGCGGAGTGCCGGGGCCGGTCGGGTACGCGGGAGCGGCGGCCGTCGGGTACGTGGGGGGCGGGGTGGCGGCCGTGTACGCGGGCGGTGTGAGACCGGCGGGGTACGTCGGCGGCGTGGGGCCGGTCGGGTAGGTCGGGGGTGGGACTGTCGGGTAGTTGGGAGGGGCGGCCGTCGGGTACTGGGGCGGCGGTGTGGCCGTCGCGTACGGGGGCGGCGGTGTGGTCGTCGGATACTGCGGTGGAGGCGGGGCGGTCGGGTACGGGGGTTCCGGTGCGGTGGCCGGGTCCGGTGGCTGGGTCATGGGGACTCCTTCCTGCGTGCGGGGTCTCGCGAGGTCCGCGCGAGCGGTGGGGAGGTCAGCCGGCCAGCAGCCCGGTGGGCAGCAGGACCGTCCCGGCGCAGAACGCGATCAGGCCGGTGCGGATCCACTGGTGCTTGCGGGCGGCGATACGGCTGGTCTCGGTCAGGGCGACCAGGTGCCCGGCGGCGGGGTCGCGGGCGGTGTCGGCGAGCGCGTCGGCGAGCAGTCCGTCGCGTACGGCGCGCTGGACGTCGCCGAAGTAGCAGAGGGGACGGCCGGGGGCCCAGCCGTCGCTGCCGTAGCGGGGCAGGACGGCCAGCAGCAGCGCGAGCAGGGACAGGGCGAACGCCAGGATCCCGGCCCACCACAGGACCCCGCCCGCCGCCGAGAGGTCCTGCGGGCTCCACTTCCGCCCGGCCATCAGGCCGCTGCACACCCCGGCGGTGATGCCGAGCGCCGCCACCAGCACCGCCGCCTTGCTGTCGGCCCGCGCTATCTCCGCGCGCATCTCGGTGAGCAGGCGCTCGGCGACCTGGTGGCGGGCGGCCGGGGCATCGTCCCCGGCGGTCACGCGGCCCCCGGGCCCGGCTCCGCGGTCTCGCCGTCCCTCGGCCGCGGCGGCGCCGGGACGTCGGGTGCGGCGGGGGCGACGGGCGGGGCGGGGGCGTACGCCGGGGGCGGCGGCGGAGTGACGGGCGCGGGGCCTCCCGTGGCGTAGGGGGCGCCCGGGGCTTGGTGGGTGCCCGGAACATGGGGCGTGCCCGCGCCGTAGGGCGTGCCCGGGGCGTAGGGAGCGCCCGCGGCGTAGGGAGCGCCCGCGGGGTAGGGGGCGCCCGGGGCGTGGGGGGCGCCCGGAACATGGGGCGTGCCCGGGGCGTGAGGGGCGCCCGCGCCGTAGGGCGTGCCCGGCGGCGTCGCCGGTGCCGTACCGTCCGCGCCGTACGGCCCCGGCGGGGGCGGCGGGACGGGCGCGGACCACTGGCCCGGTGCGGCAGGCCCGCCCGGCGTCGGCGCGGCGTCCGGGGCGGGCGGCGACGGCGGGCCCGCCGGCAGTTCACCCTGCGCCCCGGCGGCGGCCGACCGGCGCTGGATCAGGTCGTCGACCTCTTCGCGGATCTGCTTCAGCGAGGCGGCCTTCTCGTAGTCCTCCAGCTCGTCGCCGCTGATCAGTTCGAGCTGGTCCTTGATGAAGGTCAGCTGGTCCTGATGGATGTTCTCGATCACCAGCCGGGTGTCCTCGGGGTGCGCGGCAAGGTGCAGCGCCCACGCGCCGACGCCGCCGTGCTGGAGGTGGTACCGGTAGAAGTCGATCTTCTCGGCGACCAGCTGCTGGTGCTGCCGCTGGCGCAGCATCTCCAGTTCGTACTGCTGCTGCGCCTGCCGCATCCGGTACTCGTGCTCGGGGTCGAGCAGTTCGGTGCTGTAGCGCAGTTCCCGCCGCCGGCGCCGGTGCTCGATCGCCTCGTCGTCCAGGCGCAGCCGCACCATGCAGGTGACGGCGAGCCCGATGCCCGCCGCGAAGGAGCCGGACTCGACGGCCCGCTGTACGGCGGACTCGGCGGCCGGGCTGTCCTCGATGGAGAAGCGCCGGCTGACCGGCCGCGCGAACTGCTGGAGTTCCCGGGCGAGCCGGGTGGGCACGTCCCGCTCACCGCTGCGCACATACGCCTCCGGATCGGCGACCCGCCAGGTCAGGTCGGCGGTCGCGCCGAAGGAGAACGCGTCGTCGTCGCTGGGCAGCTCGAGCTCCAGCCGCACCGGGTGGCTGCCCATGTCCACCTCGTACACCGAGGCGTAGCGGCGCGTGGCCGCCTGTGCGCGGGTGGGCCGGTGCGGCGGGATGTAGACGTCGTACGCGCCGCTCGCGGTGGCGAACACCAGTGCGTGGTCGATCGCGGTGATCTGCCGCCGGGCGGCGTAGTCGAACCGGGAGATCGGCCGCACGGTGAGCACGGGGTCGATCAGGGTGCTGTGCCGGTCGGCGTTTTGCTGCCACTCCGGCTGACGGAGGAAGTCCGCCATGGGTCAACTCCTCGGCTGGTGCTGGGGGTTCGGGGAAGGGCGCAGTACGGCGAACAGCCGGTCGGCGATCGGCGGGCGGGGGCCGCCGTCCTCCGCGCGCAGCGTGCGCAGCTCGTGGTCGAGGCGGTTCCGGTCGGCGGCCGTGACGACCAGAGCGGGCAGCAGCAGTTCCAGGGCCTGCGCCGTGGCGGCGCTGCGCTCGGCCGTGTACACCCAGGTGTGCAGGGCCTTCAGGGCCTGCCGGGTGTGGCCGCGGTCGCCGAGCGCGGTGCGCCAGAGGCTGGCGAGGTCACGGGCCGAGTCCGGCTCGTACATGCCGGTGTCGGCGTACCACTCGACGAGCGCGCCCTCCTCGCGGTTGTCGCAGGCGCGGACGAACGCGGCCAGCGCGAGCGAGCGGACCGGCGGGGCGTCGTCGTGCAGCAGCCGGACCAGCTCGGAGAGCATCTCCCCGCGGCGGCTGCCCACCGACAGCAGCAGCGCCGTGGACTCGATCAGGTTGTTGCTCTCGGCCGGGCTGCTGTGGTCCGCGCGGGCCCGGGCGGCGAGCGCGCCGAGCGCCGGGCCGGCCAGCTCCGGGCGCAGCGGTGCGAGCAGGCCGAGGGCGCGGATCGCGGTCCAGCGGCGGCCCCAGTGGGTGTCCGTGCACCACTGGGTGAGCAGCCGCAGCACCACAGGCGCGTCGAGGAGCTGGGCGAGCACCAGGGCGTTCGCGGCGGTCACCCGGGGCCCGAAGGCCCGGGAGACGGCCCAGCCGTCGATGATCAGCGCGACCGCCGAGGGCAGGTCGGCGCGTGCGAGCAGTGCCGCCGCCGCGGCGGCGCGGGTGCGCACCACGGGCCGCCGGTCCCGGGCCAGCTCCTTCAGCCAGGCGACCAGCGCGGGCCGGGCGGAGGGATGGCCCGTCCACACCTCCGCGAGCAGCGCCCGCGGGGTGTCCTCACGCGGGAAATAGGCCGTGAACTGCGGTACCTGCCCCCACTCGGTGTCCTCGCCGCGCACCTCGCCCTCCGCTCCGGCGCGCTCCAGGCGGGTCTCGGCGGCCAGGGAGGAGAACACGGGGATCTCCGGGGGCCGCTCGGGGTGCTGAAGCCGCTGGAAGTGGACGAAGAGCTTGTCGGCGAGTTCGGCGGCCAGCACGTACGGGGCCCGGTCGAACACCGCGAGCGAGATCAGGAAGGCCTTGTCCCGCAGCTCGGTCCGGGTGTCGCCGAGCCGGTCCCGGCACTGCTTCTCCACAGCGGCCTGCCCGAAGTCCGCGAGCCGCGCGGCCGCCGCGGCGCTGCCGTCGTACCGGGCGAGCACCGCGGCGAACTCGGCCGCCTCGGCGGGCCGGTGTCCGCCCCGGGCGAGGAAGTCCCGCACGGGCCCGAGGGAGAGCAGCCGCGCCGTGTCGTCCGGGCGTTCGGCCGTCAGATGCGCCCGTACGACGTCCTCCGCGTCCGGCGGCTCCCAGACGAGCGGCGTGACCCCCGAGAGGAATGGCGATTTCTCGACGGTGACGACGAGGTAGCCGTCCGCTTTCCGCAACTGGTCGGCGGCGGCGTACAGATGGGTGTCGCGCAGCGGACGGTTACGGGTCAGCGGCAGGTCCCGCAGCACATGCCCGCCCGGCCGGGTGAGCTGCGCGGTCAGCGTGCCCGGCGTCGTCTCGTCCGACAGCGCGTGGACCGCGGGCACGCCCAGGCGGTGCAGCAGCATCCGCGCGGCGGCGTAGCGTCCGCAGCCGTGCGCGCCGGCCAGGACGAGGACGCGTTCCTCGCGCAGCCGCGCGAGGGCGGCGGCGAAGGCGGGGCCCTCGGCGAAGACCTCGGCCAGCGCGTCCTGCTCCTCCTGCGGGATCTTCCCTGAGACGTGCGTGGCGGCGGTCGGCGCGTGGTGATGGATTTCCATCTTGCCGCCCATGAACACATCGCCGGCGACCTGCCCGCCGGACACGCCGTGCTGGGCGCCACCGACCAGGCTGCCGCCGAAGGAGGCCGCCGAGCGGAGGATGAAACCGGGGGTGTGCGCGAACAGCTCCCGCTGCGCGGCCCGGGCCTCCTGAGTCCGCTCCTCCGTCTCCTCGGCGGTCTCCGGGATCTCGGCGAGCGCGTCGGGTGACGGCTGCGCGATCCGCGGCGGTACGTCGTCGGGGGCGGGCGCCGCCTGCGCGGGCGCCGTCACGCGGGCTCACCGCCCGACCGGCCCAGGTGGACGTCCCCGGTGACCTGGCCGCCGGACACGCCGTGCTGGTCACCGGCGACGAGGCTGCCGCCGAACGAGGGGGAGCCGCCCAGGAAGTTGAAGACGACGCCGCCGGACGGCTGCGCGGTGGGCGGGGCCGGCCGCCCCGGTGCCGGGCCGTCCCCCGGATCACCCGGCACCGGGGCTTTCCCCACCCCCGTATCACTGTGGTCTTCGAGTACGGCGGTCGTGGCCGCCCTGCCGGCCGTCGCACCGCCGGCTTCACGGGCCGCTGTTCCGCCCTCCTCCGCAGCGCGCACTCCCGCCGGCAGCGGCCCGTGCAGCCAGGCGCGCAGGGGCCCGTTCTTGCTGTCCACGGTCACGGCGTGGAAGTCGTCGGCCGGAATGCCCGGGTGGTCGTGCCGGACGATGCCCGCGTGCACGCTCTCCGACACGCACAGGGCGAAGTCGTCGCGGCGCTCGCGCAGCGCCGCGCGCAGCACGTCGGCGTCTAGCAGGCGGCAGGCCTGGTTGAGATCGGAGCCGACCCACCCGTCGTGCTCGTCGACGGCGACATAACCCGCGGCCACCACCCCGCGCAGCCGGATCTGGGCCGAGCGCGAGGACATCCGGTTGACCTGGCGCAGCTGGGCGGGGACCTCACGCAGCAGGGCACGCAGCAGGGCGGTGACCGGGGCGCCCGCGTCGATCAGCTCCATCACCGAGTCGCCCCGGTCGGCGCGCAGCCGCCGCGTTCCGTCGATGCCCGCGGCTTCCAGCGCGCGGTCGGTGATGTCGTAGAGCATCCGGCGCAGATACGCCTGCTCGACGTCGTCCCGGTCGCTGAACCTCTCGATGTCCAGCAGCAGGATCGTCCGGCTCACGGGGTCGGTCATGGTCGCCTCTCGCTGTGGGGGACGTGCAGACCAGCAGCGTGGGGCCGAAGAGCCGGACGTGGTGAGGGAGCATGACTCACTCGAAGTGTGACCGTGTGCATAGAAGGGGCCGGAGAGCCGAGGGCGGCCGGCGGCCCGGGCCGCGGTCAGTCCTGGTACGGGCCCGCCGTCAGTCCTCGTACGGTCCCGGAGGCGCGGGGATTCCCGGGACAGGGCGGCCGGTGGCCGCGATGCGGCGCAGGACGTCGGGGCGGAGGATGAGCATGGTGCGCCGCCCGGTGACGACGACGTCCTTCTCGCGCAGCTCCTTCAGCAGCCGCTGCACCATCTCCCGGGACGCGCCCACCGAGCCCGCCAGCTCCTGCTTGCTCAGCGGTACGGACAGCTCGATGCCGTCGGGGGTGCGCCGGCCATGGGTGCGGGCGAGGTCCAGCAGGAGGACGGCGAGACGTTCCCGGACGTTCATCGACGCGAACTCGAGGCGCCGCCGGTCGGCCGCCCGGGTGCGGTCCGAGGTGAGGCCGAGCAGCGCGAACGAGACGGTGGGTGAGCGGTTGAGGAAGTCCTTGAACCGCTCGTGCTCCAGCGCGACCGCCCGGACCGGCTCCAGCGCGGTGACCGTCGCCGACCGGGGCCGCCCGGTGAGCGCGGCCGACTCGCCGACGATGTCGCCGGGGCCGCGCAGCGCGAGCAGCGCCTCGTAGCCGTTGGCCGCGGAGGCCGTGACCTTCGTCCAGCCCTCGACGAGGAAGAGGACGTGCGAGGAGGGCTCGCGCTGGTGGAGCAGGATCATCCGCGGGGCGAACCGAAGCTCGCGGCCGAGGGAGAGCAGGGCGGTGCGGTCCTCGCTCTCCAGCCGGGCCAGGAAGGGCACGCGGTCGTCGAGGCCTCCGTCGCCTCCGTCGTCCACTGGGTACGCGGCCGTCCTCGTCACGCTCAGCCCCCGATCGTCGCAGCGACGGATCAAGCTACTGAACGGACCGGATGCGGCCGTGCGGAAGAGCGGGATCCGGCCATTCGGCGGCCAGGGTCCGTGGATGCCTGAGCCCGCGGAAGCCCGGGGCACGGGGCGGGCGAGGAGCGGGCGAGGGGCGGGCGGGTCGGCTCGGTCCTCCGGTGGCGACGCGTGGCCGTCCGGCGACGTCCCCTCCGGGGGCTTTCAGGGATGTCTCGGGGTCGGGCACTGATGCCGTACAGCCCTGCCCGGCGCATGATGGAGGGACTCCGGTCTTCCGGGAGGTGCCCGTGTCTCAGTCGCCGTATCCGTCGTGGCAGCCCTGGGAAGGGCAGGGGAGAGGCGTTCCGCAGCCGTGGGGCGGTCAGCTCGCCCCGTCGATGCTCGCCGCGCACGCCGACCGGGAGCGCGCCGTGGACGTGCTCAGAGCCGGGTATGCCGAGGGGCGCATGGAGCACGGCGAGTTCGAGAAGCGGGTCGCGCGGGCGTACGCGGCCCGTACGGTGGGGGAGCTGGCCCTGCTCGTCGCCGATCTGCCGCAGGGGCCCGTGCCGCGGCCCGTGCCCGTCCAGGCGGCCGTGCCGGGCACGTTCTTCCCGGTGGCGCGGCCGCGGACGAACGGGAAGGCCGTCAGTGCCGCCGTGTGCGGGCTGCTGTGCGTGCCGACCTTCGGGCTCACCGGGATCCCGGCGGTCGTGCTGGGACACATGGCGCGATCCGAGATCCGTCGCTCGGGCGAGGGCGGTGACGGGCTCGCGCTGACCGGGCTCGTCCTCGGGTGGTTGTCCACGGCCGGCTGGGCACTCGTCATGGTGCTGGTGACGGCCGTGACCCTCGCGGTCGGCTGACGGCCGTGGAGCACACGGAAGAAATGTGTTCGAAGCGGACACGCGCCGTCGATTTGAAGATCGCTTACGGACCGGGGTCTTGACATGTCCCGCGAGGCGCTGCGGGCGGCTCCCATTTGTTTTGACCACAGCGAATGCGGTAGGTACGCTCAGACCTTGTGCCTGGGGTGTGCCTTGGCTCTCCTGCGTGCCTTCGACCGCATCGGGAGCTGTGAACGGCCACCGTAATCTGCGCCTCTTTCTGTCAGTCGGCAGGAGTCCGCGGGATTCGACACACCCGACCGCGTGGGTCGGCGACGTTCCAGGTTAGCTGTACCCATCGGCACACAGAAACCGGAGAAGTAGTGCCTACGATCCAGCAGCTGGTCCGCAAGGGCCGGCAGGACAAGGTCGAGAAGAACAAGACGCCCGCACTCGAGGGTTCCCCTCAGCGTCGCGGCGTCTGCACGCGTGTGTTCACGACCACCCCGAAGAAGCCGAACTCGGCCCTCCGCAAGGTCGCGCGTGTGCGTCTGACCAGCGGGATCGAGGTCACGGCCTACATTCCGGGTGAGGGACACAACCTGCAGGAGCACTCCATCGTGCTCGTGCGCGGCGGCCGTGTGAAGGACCTGCCGGGTGTTCGCTACAAGATCATCCGCGGTTCGCTCGACACCCAGGGTGTCAAGAACCGCAAGCAGGCCCGCAGCCGTTACGGCGCCAAGAAGGAGAAGTAAGAATGCCTCGTAAGGGCCCCGCCCCGAAGCGTCCGGTCATCATCGACCCGGTCTACGGCTCCCCTCTGGTGACCTCCCTGATCAACAAGGTGCTGCTGAACGGCAAGCGCTCCACCGCCGAGCGCATCGTCTACGGCGCCATGGAGGGCCTGCGCGAGAAGACCGGCAACGACCCGGTCATCACGCTGAAGCGCGCTCTCGAGAACATCAAGCCGACCCTCGAGGTCAAGTCCCGCCGTGTCGGTGGCGCCACCTACCAGGTCCCGGTCGAGGTCAAGCCCGGCCGTGCCAACACCCTGGCGCTGCGCTGGCTGGTCGGTTACTCCCGCGCCCGTCGCGAGAAGACCATGACCGAGCGTCTGCTCAACGAGCTCCTCGACGCCAGCAACGGCCTCGGTGCCGCTGTGAAGAAGCGCGAGGACACGCACAAGATGGCCGAGTCCAACAAGGCCTTCGCGCACTACCGCTGGTAGTCGCTACCCACATCGAGACCGAGAGAAGACTGAAGCCTTATGGCTACCACTTCGCTTGACCTGGCCAGGGTGCGGAACATCGGCATCATGGCCCACATCGACGCGGGCAAGACGACCACCACCGAGCGGATCCTGTTCTACACCGGTGTGTCCTACAAGATCGGTGAGGTCCACGACGGCGCTGCCACCATGGACTGGATGGAGCAGGAGCAGGAGCGTGGCATCACGATCACCTCTGCTGCCACCACCTGCCACTGGTCGCTGGACGACGTCGACCACACCATCAACATCATCGACACGCCGGGCCACGTCGACTTCACCGTCGAGGTGGAGCGTTCCCTGCGCGTGCTCGACGGTGCCGTGACGGTGTTCGACGGCGTCGCCGGCGTCGAGCCGCAGTCCGAGACGGTGTGGCGTCAGGCGGACCGCTACGGCGTTCCGCGTATCTGCTTCGTCAACAAGCTCGACCGCACCGGTGCCGAGTTCCACCGCTGTGTCGACATGATCAGCGACCGGCTGGGTGCCCAGCCGATCGTGATGCAGCTGCCGATCGGCGCGGAGGCCGACTTCAAGGGCGTCGTGGACCTGGTCCGCATGAAGGCGCTCGTGTGGTCCGCCGAGGCGACCAAGGGCGAGATGTACGACGTCGTCGACATCCCGGCCACGCACACCGAGGCCGCCGAGGAGTGGCGCGGCAAGCTGCTCGAGGCCGTCGCCGAGAACGACGAAGAGATCATGGAGCTGTACCTGGAGGGCCAGGAGCCCACCGAGGAGCAGCTGTACGCGGCCATCCGCCGCATCACGATCGCTTCCGGCAAGGGCCAGGGCACCACGGTGACCCCGGTCTTCTGCGGCACCGCGTTCAAGAACAAGGGCGTTCAGCCCCTGCTCGACGCCGTCGTGCGCTACCTGCCGTCGCCGGTCGACATCGAGGCCATCGAGGGCCACGACGTCAAGGACCCCGAGACGGTCATCAAGCGCAAGCCGTCCGACGACGAGCCGCTGTCGGCGCTGGCGTTCAAGATCATGAGCGACCCGCACCTCGGCAAGCTCACCTTCGTCCGCGTGTACTCCGGCCGCCTGGAGTCCGGCACCGCCGTGCTGAACTCCGTCAAGGGCCGCAAGGAGCGCATCGGCAAGATCTACCGCATGCACGCCAACAAGCGTGAGGAGATCGAGTCGGTGGGCGCCGGCGACATCGTCGCCGTCATGGGCCTGAAGCAGACCACCACCGGTGAGACCCTGTGCGACGACAAGTCGCCGGTCATCCTGGAGTCCATGGACTTCCCGGCGCCGGTCATCCAGGTCGCCATCGAGCCCAAGTCGAAGGGCGACCAGGAGAAGCTGGGCGTCGCGATCCAGCGCCTGGCCGAGGAGGACCCGTCCTTCCAGGTCCACTCGGACGAGGAGACCGGCCAGACCATCATCGGTGGTATGGGTGAGCTGCACCTCGAGGTGCTGGTCGACCGTATGCGCCGTGAGTTCAAGGTCGAGGCCAACGTCGGCAAGCCGCAGGTCGCGTACCGCGAGACCATCCGCAAGTCGGTCGAGAAGGTCGAGTACACCCACAAGAAGCAGACCGGTGGTACCGGCCAGTTCGGCCGCGTCATCATCTCGGTCGAGCCGATCGAGGGTGGCGACGCCTCCTACGAGTTCGTCAACCAGGTCACTGGTGGTCGTATCCCGAAGGAGTACATCCCTTCGGTCGACGCCGGCTGCCAGGAGGCCATGCAGTTCGGCATCCTCGCCGGTTACGAGATGACCGGTGTGCGTGTCACGCTGCTCGACGGTGCCTACCACGAGGTGGACTCCTCCGAGCTCGCCTTCAAGATCGCCGGTTCGCAGGCCTTCAAGGAGGCCGCGCGCAAGGCCAGCCCCGTGCTGCTCGAGCCGATGATGGCCGTCGAGGTCACCACGCCCGAGGACTACATGGGTGATGTCATCGGCGACATCAACTCCCGCCGTGGCCAGATCCAGGCCATGGAGGAGCGGGCCGGTGCCCGCGTCGTGAAGGGCCTCGTGCCCCTCTCGGAGATGTTCGGCTACGTCGGCGACCTGCGCAGCAAGACGTCCGGCCGCGCCAGCTACTCCATGCAGTTCGACTCCTACGCCGAGGTTCCGCGGAACGTCGCCGAGGAGATCATCGCGAAGGCCAAGGGCGAGTAACGGACCTCGCGTCCACGCCGTAGGCTTGACTCCGGAGCCTCGTGGGGCAAACAACCGCATCACGGATGTTTGCCCCCGGGATCCGGGACATCCAGCAAAGATCACCTGGCGCCGATGAAGTAAGGCGTACCAGAACCACTCCCAGGAGGACCCCAGTGGCGAAGGCGAAGTTCGAGCGGACTAAGCCGCACGTCAACATCGGCACCATCGGTCACATCGACCACGGTAAGACGACCCTCACGGCCGCCATTACCAAGGTGCTGCACGACGCGTACCCGGACCTGAACGAGGCCACCCCGTTCGACAACATCGACAAGGCGCCCGAGGAGCGTCAGCGCGGTATCACCATCTCCATCGCGCACGTCGAGTACCAGACCGAGGCGCGTCACTACGCCCACGTCGACTGCCCGGGTCACGCGGACTACATCAAGAACATGATCACGGGTGCGGCGCAGATGGACGGCGCCATCCTCGTGGTCGCCGCCACCGACGGCCCGATGCCGCAGACCAAGGAGCACGTGCTCCTGGCCCGCCAGGTCGGCGTTCCGTACATCGTCGTCGCCCTGAACAAGGCCGACATGGTGGACGACGAGGAGATCCTGGAGCTCGTCGAGCTCGAGGTCCGTGAGCTCCTCTCCGAGTACGAGTTCCCCGGCGACGACGTTCCGGTCGTCAAGGTCTCCGCTCTCAAGGCCCTCGAGGGCGAGAAGGAGTGGGTGGACTCCGTCCTCAACCTGATGAAGGCCGTCGACGAGTCGATCCCGCAGCCGGAGCGCGACGTCGACAAGCCGTTCCTCATGCCGATCGAGGACGTCTTCACCATCACCGGTCGCGGTACGGTCGTCACCGGCCGTATCGAGCGTGGTGTCCTGAAGGTCAACGAGACCGTCGACATCATCGGCATCAAGACCGAGAAGACCACCACCACGGTCACCGGCATCGAGATGTTCCGCAAGCTGCTCGACGAGGGCCAGGCCGGTGAGAACGTCGGTCTGCTTCTCCGCGGTATCAAGCGCGAGGACGTCGAGCGCGGCCAGGTCATCATCAAGCCGGGCTCGGTCACCCCGCACACCGAGTTCGAGGCCCAGGCCTACATCCTGTCGAAGGACGAGGGTGGCCGCCACACCCCGTTCTTCAACAACTACCGCCCGCAGTTCTACTTCCGTACCACGGACGTGACCGGCGTCGTGCACCTCCCCGAGGGCACCGAGATGGTCATGCCGGGCGACAACACCGAGATGCGCGTCGAGCTCATCCAGCCCGTCGCCATGGAGGAGGGCCTGAAGTTCGCCATCCGTGAGGGTGGCCGGACCGTGGGCGCCGGCCAGGTCACCAAGATCCTGAAGTAAGTTCCGACTTGCTTGAGGGTCACTTGACCTGAGTGGCTCGAAGGGGCCCGTACGACTTCGGTCGTACGGGCCCCTTTGCCATGTCGGGGGCCAGTGGGCTAGGAGGCCGCTTCCGGCTGGGGCTGCGGCCCGACGTAGATCAGGGCGAGGACGACCGCGCGGACCACCAGGCCGCCGAGGAGGGCGGTGAGGAACCCGTCGACGTGGAGGCCGTAGTCCAGTTGCCCGCCGATCCAGGAGACCAGCAGCCACAGCAGCGTGTCCTGCGCGACGCCGACGACCGTGAGGATGAGCAGCGCGAGCGGCGGAGCGCTGCGGATGGCGTGCGGATAGGTGTAGATGAGCTGGTTGACGATGACGAAGACGGCGCCGGCCAGGATCACCCCCCACGCCGCGCCGTCGTCGAGTCGTGAGGTGATGCCCGGGAGCAGCGCGGTGGCCGCGGCGACCGCGAGATAGGTGCCGAGGAAACGTCTTCGCTTGTACATGGCCGGATCATGAGGGCGCGGTGCGGGCGCCGACAAGAGGGTTACGGCGGCCCCGATGAAACCTGGGGGAACCTTCTGCGGCGGGTTGGGAAGAAGTCCGGCAAGTTCCGTGCCTGCGCGGGGAGTTTGTTCTTGTCTGTCCCTGTGGGGCGGATCGTGCGGTCGTAGCGTGAGCCGTCGATCGACGACATGAACGAGGACGGCTGGCTTCTTGATGCAGGGGTTGATACACGCGGAACGGACGGCTGCACGGAGGGTGATCGTCCGGGAGCCGGAGATCGGGGCCGCCGGCCGGGCCCGCCCCCGGCTGTACGTCGTCGACGGCATCCGCCTGGTCGCCGCGCTGATGGTGACGCTGCACCACTACGCCGGTACGCACCGGGTGGACCAGCCGGGCAACGCGATCTGGGAGCGGCCGGTCTCGGAGCTCATGCCGAGCTGGTTCCGGGTGGCGTCCTACGGCTGGATCGGCGTCGAGATCTTCTTCGTCATCAGCGGCTTCGTCATCTGCATGTCCTGCTGGGGCCGTACCCCGAAGGACTTCTTCGTCTCCCGGGTGATCCGCCTCTACCCGGCGTACTGGTTCGGGGTCGTCTTCACCACGGCGGTCGTCGCGACGCTGCCGGGCGTGTGGGAACGCCTGCCACTGCGCGAGGTGCTGCTGAACCTGACGATGCTTCAGCAGGGTTCGGACGTGCCCAACGTCGACCTCGTCTACTGGACGCTCTGGTCCGAACTCCGCTTCTACCTGCTCTTCCTCGTCGTCGTCGCCATGGGCCTGACCTATCGGCGGGTCGTGGTGTTCTGCTGCGTCTGGGGCGCGGCGGCGATGATCGCGCCGGTGTCCGAGTTCCCGCTTCTGATCCTGGTCGCCGATCCCAGCGGCGCCTGGTACTTCATCGCCGGCCTCGCCCTCTACCTGATGCACCGCTTCGGCCAGGACCTGCTGCTGTGGGGCATCCTCGGCATGTCCTGGCTGATGGGCCAGCTGGAGCTGGCGGAGCGGGTGGCGTACGAGCAGGTCAGCGGCTGGCGCGGCGCGGTGCTGATCTACTCCGCCTTCCTGCTGCTCATGGTCGCCGTCGCACTCGGCCGCACGGACCGCGTCCGGTGGCGGTGGCTGGCGACGGCGGGCGCGCTGACGTATCCCCTCTACCTCACGCACTACCTCGCCGGCACGGCGATCATCGCCCGTCTGCGGGACACGATGGACCCGCGGCTGCTGGTGGTGACGGTGCTCGCCGGCTTCCTGCTGCTGAGCTGGCTGGTGCACCGGGTGGTGGAACGGCCGGTGGCCAGGGTGCTGCGGAGGGGGTTGGAGGAGTCGTTCCGGCGGCTGCGGGGGGCGGGGGCGCGGTCCGGGCCCGTAGGCGGGGTCCGGGGGCCGGCTTGAGCCGGCCCAGGCTGTCCGCGGCCGCCCGCCCCCGGCCGCTCACCGGTAGCGGATCACGTGCAGCCGGTGGACGCCCGTCGTGTCGAACGACACCGGCTCGTCCGTCGAGCCGTCGACCACCATCACCCCGTCCTCCAGCCGCAGTGCGTTCATCAGCCGACCGACGGCTTCCCGGCCGCGCCCGTCCGTGCGGCGCACCCGGATCAGGGCCCGGGCGCCGACCGCGAGCGCCGACGCCGCGTCCAGCGCCGACTGCCAGTCACCGTGCTCCGACACGGACAGCACCTACTGGCACGCGGACGCGCCGAAGGCGATGAGGAGGACGAAGGCGATCCCGAGGAGGGCGGGGAGGACGGCGCGGGGCAGGGCCGGGTGGAGGCGGGACGTCGGAGGGGCCGTGCCGTCGATCAAAGCGGCGGGGTGGGGGCTGGGGAGGGCGGAGCTACCCGGGCGGAATGAGTAGAAGACCTCAGTTGTGCGGAACCGCTTGTGCAGCCGTGAACGAACGGCTTAGGAATGATCAAGCCTTTCCCGTCCTGCCCTCCCTTCCGCCCCTTGCGCCCCTTTCATCCCTTCCCTGAACCAGAGAGTGAAGCCGTGAGTACTCGTCCGTCCTCCGAACAGCCCGGCGAGCAGCCCTCCATATCGGACGAGGAGCTGGAGGCCTTCCTCCGCGAGGCGGCGGAGGGCGGAGGTGCCGCCGCCGCGCCGAAGGAGCCGTCCGCACGGGCGCGCATGGTGGCCCGCCGGCTGCGGGAGCAGGGCGACGCGGCCCCGCCGGGCTGGCGTACGGGCCCCACGTGGGAGGAGACGCAGGGCCGCACCCGCCGCAGGCGCAGGCTGGGCGCGGCGATCGGCGTCCTGCTCACCGTCGGTCTCGCGGTGGTCGCGATCCGGCCCTCGCTGGTCCTGGACCACCTGCCCGGCGGCGACGACGCCTCGCCCTCCGCCTCCGCGGCCCCTCTCGCCGGCGACGGCCCCACTCTCGACGCCCCCTTCCGCGGCTCGCCCGCCCGCTCCTGGGCCGAGGGCGAGGACGCGATCGAGCTCCCGGCGGCCAAGGCGGTCGGCGACATGAGCGAGAAGGACGTGGAGCTGGCCCTGCGCCGCACCAAGGAGCTCCTGGTCGCCGCCAACCTCGACCCGGAGGTACGGCGCGGCGGGCACCCGGAGAAGGCCCTGTCCCTGCTCGACCCCGAGCAGCCGGACATGCTCCCGGACGCCCGCCGCTCCCTGCGCTCCCCGGACCGTGAGCACGACCCGGTGAACCTGTTCACACGCTTCGACCCGGACGAGGTACGTCCGGTGGGGGACGTCGTCAAGGTGCGCGGCACGATGACCTACGAGGCCGGCAAGCCCGGCCAGGTCCGCGTACGCGCCGACTACACCTTCGTCTACCCCGTGGTGAAGGCCGAGCCCGGCGCCGACCGCGTCTCCCGCACCATCGTCCGCCGCGAACTGACCCTGCTCCTCTCCGACCCCGCCCGCTGGACGGCCACCCCCGGAAAACTCCAGGTGGAACGCTACGACGCGGCATTCTTCAACGTGGCCTGCGAAAACGAGGGCGGCTTCCTCCACCCGTCCTTCCCCACCACCGCCCCCACCGCCCACCCACCCACGGGCGAGACCCACGACCCGTACGACCGCGACACTCCGCTGGGCGAGGTGGTGGAGGGGCAGGACTGCGGGACGGTGACACGCAGCTAACCCACGCGGCTCACCCGGAGGGGCCCGCCTGGGCGGGACTCAGCGCCGAGGGCGCAGTGGTACGAGGACTGGCGCGAGGACATGCGCAAGGCGGGCGTCGAACGGCACGCCACCGACGTCCAGGGCGCCCGCCTCGACAAGGCGGTCGGCTACCAGTCGCTCGCCACTCTCATGCAAAAGGGCCATGGCTACGCACCGGACATGCGCGAGGTGCGGCAGCTCCGGCAGGCGGGTCCCGCAGCTCAGCGCGGCGGCCCGCTCGGTCGCTCCGTGCGCGAGGAACGCCGGCCCGGAAAGGACCTCGTCGGAGACG
This sequence comes from Streptomyces sp. NPDC052773, assembly GCF_044547145.1. Lineage (NCBI taxonomy): Bacteria > Bacillati > Actinomycetota > Actinomycetes > Kitasatosporales > Streptomycetaceae > Streptomyces > Streptomyces sp. NPDC052773. The sequence continues at coordinate 206,429 of NZ_JBITZX010000006.1, forward strand.
TCGTCGCAGTCCCGCCCGGGCCGTGACGGTCAGCAGGCCGGGCGCCCCGTCCGAGGTGACGGCGGCGCACCCCGCGCGCACGGTGACGGACCGGTCGGTGTACGACCCGAGGGCGCCGCCGCGCGGTCGCGCATGTCGTCGTAAGTGAGCCGGAAGGCCCACAGGCTCGCGCCGATGCCCGCCACCGCCGTGCCGCACCACTGTCGGGTAAGCATGTTCATGGCGGTGAAGGGTGGCAGGTGTTTGACCTGCGTCACGCTCGGGGTATTCTCTCCGGCTCGATTGGCGTCGGCCCTGCCCTGTGTGGCAGACTGTCCGAGTTGCTCGGTCGAGTGTTGATGCTGCGCGCCTCCCGCCGGGAGGACCGGAAGCGAGTCCCACAGTACTCGTCGTCCTAACTGCCACTACGGCAGCACTGGGGCGGACGTACGGGAATCTTCCGGGAAGCGTCGGTGCGGCACCGGCCAGGCACCCGGTGGGCTTCTCGCCTCCGGCTTGCGGTTCCGGTAGGGCCGTGTGCATTCCCCGCAGGGATGTTCGAACAAGGGACATCTGTGTCAGCGGGAGCGCGACACGCCCGACCGCGTGGGTCGGAGAAACCGAAGAAGATTCCGGGTTCCAGAGCTGTAGAGAGACAGGACTACGAAGTAGCCATGGCGGGACAGAAGATCCGCATCCGGCTCAAGGCCTACGACCACGAGGTCATCGACTCTTCGGCGAAGAAGATCGTCGAGACGGTGACGCGTACTGGTGCGTCGGTCGCGGGCCCGGTGCCGCTGCCCACTGAGAAGAACGTGTACTGCGTCATCAAGTCGCCGCACAAGTACAAGGACTCGCGCGAGCACTTCGAGATGCGCACGCACAAGCGCCTGATCGACATCCTCGACCCGACCCCCAAGACCGTTGACTCTCTGATGCGACTCGACCTCCCGGCCGGTGTCGACATCGAGATCAAGCTCTGAGGCCGGTGATCTGAACGATGGCTAAGCAGATCAAGGGCATCCTGGGCGAGAAGCTCGGTATGACGCAGGTGTGGGACGAGAACAACCGTGTTGTTCCGGTCACCGTCGTCAAGGCCGGGCCGAACGTCGTCACCCAGGTCCGCACGAACGACGTCGACGGCTACGAGTCCGTCCAGATCGCCTTCGGCGAGATCGACCCGCGCAAGGTGAACAAGCCCCTCAAGGGCCACTTCGCCAAGGCCGACGTCACCCCCCGTCGCCACCTCGTCGAGATCCGCACCGCGGACGCCTCCGAGTACACGCTCGGCCAGGAGATCACCGCTGAGGTGTTCGAGGCCGGCGTGAAGGTCGACGTGACCGGCAAGAGCAAGGGCAAGGGCTTCGCCGGTGTCATGAAGCGCCACAACTTCCGTGGCCTCGGCGCCGGACACGGCACCCAGCGCAAGCACCGCTCGCCCGGTTCCATCGGTGGCTGCGCCACCCCGGGCCGCGTGTTCAAGGGCCTCCGCATGGCGGGTCGCATGGGCAACGAGCGGGTCACCACCCAGAACCTGACCGTCCACGCCGTTGACGCGGAGAAGGGTCTGCTGCTCATCAAGGGCGCGGTTCCCGGTCCGAACGGCGGCCTCGTCCTGGTCCGCACCGCGGCCAAGGGGGCCTGAGGTAACCGATGAGCACTGTTGACATCCTTTCGCCGGCGGGCGACAAGGCCGGTTCCGTCGAGCTCCCCGCGGAGATCTTCGGCGTTGAGAAGGTCAGCGTTCCGCTGATCCACCAGGTCGTCGTCGCACAGCTGGCCGCTGCCCGCCAGGGCACGCACAAGACCAAGACCCGTGGCGAGGTCCGTGGTGGCGGCAAGAAGCCGTACCGCCAGAAGGGCACCGGTCGCGCCCGTCAGGGTTCGACCCGCGCGCCGCAGTTCGCCGGTGGTGGCGTCGTGCACGGTCCCGTGCCGCGCGACTACTCGCAGCGCACCCCGAAGAAGATGAAGGCTGCCGCTCTGCGTCACGCCCTCACCGACCGGGCGCGTCACAACCGCATCCACGTCGTCACCGGCGTGGTCGAGGGCGAGACCCCCTCCACGAAGGCCGCCAAGAGCCTGTTCGGCAAGATCAGCGAGCGCAAGAACCTGCTCCTGGTCGTCGACCGCGCCGACGAGGCCGCGTGGCTGTCCGCCCGCAACCTGCCCCAGGTCCACATCCTGGAGCCGGGCCAGCTGAACACGTACGACGTTCTCGTCTCCGACGACGTGGTCTTCACCAAGGCCGCCTTCGAGTCCTTCGTGTCCGGCCCGAAGGCCAATGACACCGAAGGGAGCGAGGCCTGATGGCTATCCGTCACCCCGCCATTGCCTCCAAGGCCGCCAAGGCCGCCAAGGCCGCGCGCGTCGCCAAGGCGCGTCGCCACGCCGCCGAGGGCAAGAACACCGTCGTCACCCCGGCGAGCAAGGCGTACACGGACCCCCGTGACGTCCTGATCAAGCCGGTCGTGTCGGAGAAGAGCTACGCGCTCCTCGACGAGAACAAGTACACGTTCATCGTCGCGCCGGGCTCCAACAAGACCCAGATCAAGGAGGCCGTGCAGGCGGTCTTCCAGGTCAAGGTCACCGGGGTCAACACGATCAACCGCCAGGGCAAGCGCAAGCGGACCCGCACCGGCTTCGGCCAGCGCGCGGCGACCAAGCGCGCGATCGTGACCCTCGCCGAGGGCGACCGTATCGACATCTTCGGCGGTCCGACCGCCTGAGGGCGGTCCGGATCGTCCGATATCGGACGAGGACTGAGAAATGGGAATCCGCAAGTACAAGCCGACTACGCCGGGCCGCCGTGGCTCCAGCGTCGCCGACTTCGTCGAGGTCACGCGGTCCACGCCGGAGAAGTCGCTGGTCCGTCCCCTGCACAGCAAGGGCGGCCGTAACAATTCCGGTCGTGTGACCGTTCGCCACCAGGGTGGCGGCCACAAGCGCGCCTACCGCGTGATCGACTTCCGTCGTCACGACAAGGACGGCGTGCCGGCGAAGGTCGCGCACATCGAGTACGACCCCAACCGCACCGCGCGCATCGCGCTGCTGCACTACGCCGACGGCGAGAAGCGCTACATCCTCGCCCCGCGCAACCTGCAGCAGGGTGACCGCGTCGAGAACGGTCCCGGGGCCGACATCAAGCCGGGCAACAACCTGGCCCTCCGCAACATCCCGGTCGGTACCACGATCCACGCGATCGAGCTCCGTCCCGGTGGCGGTGCCAAGTTCGCCCGCTCCGCCGGTGCCTCCGTGCAGCTGCTCGCGAAGGAGGGCGCCTACGCCCACCTGCGCATGCCGTCCGGAGAGATCCGCCTGGTCGACGTGCGCTGCCGCGCCACTGTCGGCGAGGTCGGCAACGCCGAGCAGTCGAACATCAACTGGGGTAAGGCCGGCCGCAAGCGCTGGCTGGGCGTTCGCCCGACCGTCCGTGGTGTGGTCATGAACCCGGTCGACCACCCGCACGGTGGTGGTGAGGGTCGTACCTCCGGTGGCCGCCACCCGGTCTCCCCGTGGGGCAAGAAGGAAGGCCGTACTCGTTCGCCCAAGAAGGCGTCGAACAAGTACATCGTCCGCCGCCGCAAGACGAACAAGAAGCGCTAAGGACGGGTTGAGATGCCTCGTAGCTTGAAGAAGGGGCCCTTCGTCGACGACCACCTGATGAAGAAGGTGGACGCCCAGAACGAAGCCGGTACCAAGAACGTCATCAAGACCTGGTCCCGTCGCTCGATGATCGTGCCGGCCATGCTCGGTCACACTCTCGCGGTGCACAACGGCAAGACCCACATCCCGGTGTTCGTCACCGAGTCGATGGTCGGCCACAAGCTCGGCGAGTTCTCGCCGACGCGCACCTTCCGGGGCCACGTCAAGGAAGACCGGAAGTCGAAGCGCCGCTAGTAGCGGATCGCATTCAGACACGTAAGTAACTGAAGGGACAACCATGGAAGCCAGGGCCCAGGCGCGGTACATCCGCGTCACGCCCATGAAGGCCCGCCGCGTGGTGGACCTTATCCGTGGCATGGACGCCACGGAGGCTCAGGCGGTCCTGCGATTCGCTCCGCAGGCTGCCTCCGTGCCGGTCGGCAAGGTGCTCGACAGCGCCATTGCCAACGCCGCGCACAACTACGACCACACCGACGTCGACAGCCTCTACATCGCAGAGGCCTACGTCGACGAGGGCCCGACCCTGAAGCGGTTCCGTCCGCGCGCCCAGGGCCGTGCCTACCGGATCCGCAAGCGGACCAGCCACATCACCGTGGTCGTCGCCAGCAAGGAAGGAACCCGGTAATGGGCCAGAAGGTAAACCCGCATGGGTTCCGGCTCGGTGTCACCACGGACTTCAAGTCCCGGTGGTACGCCGACAAGCTGTACAAGGACTACGTCAAGGAAGACGTCGCCATCCGTCGGATGATGACGTCCGGTATGGAGCGCGCCGGTATCTCCAAGGTGGAGATCGAGCGCACCCGTGACCGCGTCCGCGTCGACATCCACACCGCGCGTCCCGGCATCGTCATCGGTCGCCGCGGCGCCGAGGCCGACCGTATCCGCGGCGACCTGGAGAAGCTGACCGGCAAGCAGGTCCAGCTGAACATCCTCGAGGTCAAGAACCCGGAGACGGACGCTCAGCTGGTGGCCCAGGCCGTCGCCGAGCAGCTGTCCTCCCGCGTCTCCTTCCGTCGGGCCATGCGCAAGAGCATGCAGTCCGCCATGAAGGCCGGCGCCAAGGGCATCAAGATCCAGTGTGGTGGCCGCCTCGGCGGCGCCGAGATGTCCCGCTCGGAGTTCTACCGCGAGGGCCGTGTGCCCCTGCACACGCTCCGCGCGAACGTGGACTACGGCTTCTTCGAGGCCAAGACGACCTTCGGCCGCATCGGTGTGAAGGTCTGGATCTACAAGGGCGACGTCAAGAACATCGCCGAGGTCCGCGCCGAGAACGCCGCTGCCCGCGCCGGCAACCGCCCGGCCCGTGGTGGCAACGACCGCCCGGCCCGTGGTGGCCGCGGTGGCGAGCGTGGCGGGCGCGGTCGCAAGCCGCAGCAGGCTGCCGGCGCCGAGGCCCCCAAGGCCGAGGCTCCCGCCGCCGCCGCTCCGGCTGAGAGCACCGGAACGGAGGCCTGACCGAAATGCTGATCCCCCGTAGGGTCAAGCACCGCAAGCAGCACCACCCGAAGCGCAACGGTATGTCCAAGGGTGGGACGCAGGTTGCGTTCGGCGAGTACGGCATCCAGGCGCTGACCCCGGCCTACGTCACGAACCGCCAGATCGAGGCGGCTCGTATCGCGATGACCCGCCACATCAAGCGTGGCGGCAAGGTCTGGATCAACATCTACCCGGACCGCCCCCTCACCAAGAAGCCGGCCGAGACCCGCATGGGTTCCGGTAAGGGTTCCCCGGAGTGGTGGGTCGCCAACGTCAAGCCCGGACGCGTCATGTTCGAGCTGTCGTACCCCAACGAGAAGATCGCCCGTGAGGCGCTGACCCGTGCGGCCCACAAGCTGCCGATGAAGTGCCGGATCGTCAAGCGCGAGGCAGGTGAAGCGTGATGTCGGCCGGTACCAAGGCGTCCGAGCTGCGCGAGCTGGGCAACGAGGAGCTTCTGGCGAAGCTCCGCGAGGCCAAGGAAGAGCTGTTCAACCTCCGCTTCCAGGCGGCGACGGGTCAGCTCGAGAACCACGGTCGGCTGAAGGCCGTCCGTAAGGACATCGCGCGGATCTACACCCTGATGCGCGAGCGCGAGCTGGGCATCGAAACGGTGGAGAACGCATGAGCGAGAACAACGTGACTGAGCAGAACACCGAGGCGCGCGGCTTCCGCAAGACCCGCGAGGGTTACGTCGTCAGCGACAAGATGGACAAGACCGTCGTCGTCGCAGTCGAGGACCGCGTCAAGCACGCGCTGTACGGCAAGGTCATCCGCCGTACCAACAAGCTCAAGGCGCACGACGAGCAGAACGCCGCGGGTGTCGGCGACCGCGTCCTCCTCATGGAGACCCGGCCGCTGTCCGCGACGAAGCGCTGGCGCGTCGTCGAGATCCTCGAGAAGGCCAAGTAATTCCTGCGGGGCAAACCCCGCAGGTCAGTTCCGCCAGGCTCCGGGGGCCGCTCGGTTGAGCGGCCCCCGGGGAACCGGCAGACGATCAGGAGATAGACGTGATCCAGCAGGAGTCGCGACTGCGTGTCGCCGACAACACTGGTGCGAAGGAGATCCTTTGCATCCGTGTGCTCGGTGGCTCCGGTCGCCGCTACGCGGGCATCGGTGACGTCATCGTCGCCACCGTCAAGGACGCGATCCCCGGTGGCAACGTGAAGAAGGGTGACGTCGTCAAGGCGGTCATCGTTCGCACCGTCAAGGAGCGCCGCCGTCCGGACGGCTCGTACATCCGCTTCGACGAGAACGCCGCCGTCATTCTGAAGAACGACGGCGACCCTCGCGGCACCCGCATCTTCGGCCCGGTCGGCCGTGAGCTGCGCGAGAAGAAGTTCATGAAGATCATCTCGCTCGCGCCGGAGGTGCTGTAAGCATGAAGATCAAGAAGGGCGACCTGGTCCAGGTCATCACCGGTAAGGACAAGGGCAAGCAGGGCAAGGTCATCGCGGCCTTCCCCCGCGAGGACCGCGTCCTGGTCGAGGGTGTCAACCGGGTCAAGAAGCACACGAAGGCCGGCCCGACCGCCAAGGGCTCCCAGGCCGGCGGCATCGTGACCACCGAGGCGCCGATCCACGTCTCCAACGTCCAGCTGGTCGTGGAGAAGGACGGCAAGAAGGTCGTCACGCGTGTCGGCTACCGCTTCGACGAAGAGGGCAACAAGATCCGCGTTGCCAAGCGGACGGGTGAGGACATCTGATGGCTACCACCACCACTCCGCGTCTGAAGACGAAGTACCGCGAGGAGATCGCGGGCAAGCTGCGTGACGAGTTCAAGTACGAGAACGTCATGCAGGTTCCCGGCCTCGTCAAGATCGTGGTCAACATGGGTGTCGGCGACGCCGCCCGTGACTCGAAGCTGATCGAGGGCGCGATCCGCGACCTGACCACCATCACCGGTCAGAAGCCGGCCGTCACCAAGGCCCGCAAGTCCATCGCGCAGTTCAAGCTGCGTGAGGGCCAGCCGATCGGTGCCCACGTCACCCTGCGTGGCGACCGCATGTGGGAGTTCCTGGACCGCACCCTGTCGCTCGCGCTGCCGCGCATCCGCGACTTCCGCGGCCTGTCCCCCAAGCAGTTCGACGGCCGGGGCAACTACACCTTCGGTCTCACGGAGCAGGTCATGTTCCACGAGATCGACCAGGACAAGATCGACCGCGTCCGGGGTATGGACATCACCGTGGTCACCACGGCGACCAACGACGAAGAGGGCCGCGCGCTCCTCCGTCACCTCGGCTTCCCGTTCAAGGAGGCGTGAGCGAGATGGCGAAGAAGGCTCTCATCGCGAAGGCTGCTCGCAAGCCCAAGTTCGGCGTGCGCGCGTACACCCGCTGCCAGCGCTGCGGTCGTCCGCACTCCGTCTACCGCAAGTTCGGCCTCTGCCGCGTGTGCCTTCGTGAGATGGCTCACCGTGGCGAGCTGCCGGGCGTGACCAAGAGCTCCTGGTAATCCCGGTAATTCGGGATTCCTGGACCTCTCGGTAAGCAACCGGGACGGCGGGGGCGCCTCCCCTCATGGCTTAGGCTAGGAGGGTTGGGCCCCTGCCGCCCTGAACGCCCGCGGACAGAGTCCGCTAACGATTGCTTACTACGCCGTAGGTCCCCGTGCCGCACCCGTCCCGTCCATGTATGGGGAGAGGGATGGCGCATATAGGAAACCCCGGCGAGAAAGGCCACAGGCCAATTCATGACCATGACTGATCCGATCGCAGACATGCTGACTCGTCTGCGTAACGCGAACTCGGCGTACCACGACTCGGTGTCGATGCCGCACTCCAAGATCAAGTCTCACATCGCGGAGATCCTCCAGCAGGAGGGCTTCATCACGGGCTGGAAGGTCGAGGACGCCGAGGTCGGCAAGAACCTCGTCCTCGAGCTGAAGTTCGGCCCGAACCGTGAGCGCTCCATCGCGGGCATCAAGCGGATCTCCAAGCCCGGTCTCCGGGTCTACGCGAAGTCCACCAACCTGCCGAAGGTCCTGGGCGGCCTGGGCGTGGCGATCATCTCCACGTCGCACGGTCTGCTGACCGACAAGCAGGCGCAGAAGAAGGGCGTGGGTGGGGAAGTCCTCGCCTACGTCTGGTAACGGAAGGGAACGGAGGAAACAGCTATGTCGCGCATCGGCAAGCTCCCCATCCCGGTTCCCGCCGGCGTGGACGTCACCATCGACGGCCGTACGGTCAAGGTCAAGGGCCCCAAGGGCGAACTGACCCACACCATCGTTGCGCCGATCGACATCGCTAAGGGCGAGGACGGCACCCTTCAGGTGCTGCGCCCGAACGACGAGCGGCAGAGCAAGGCCCTGCACGGCCTGTCCCGCACGCTGGTGGCGAACATGATCACCGGTGTGACCCAGGGATACGTCAAGAAGCTCGAGATCAGCGGTGTCGGTTACCGCGTGACCGCCAAGGGCTCGAACCTCGAGTTCGCGCTCGGTTACAGCCACCCGATCCTGGTCGAGGCCCCCGAGGGCATCACCTTCAAGGTGGAGACCCCGACCCGTTTCTCGGTCGAGGGCATCGACAAGCAGAAGGTCGGCGAGGTTGCGGCCAACATCCGCAAGCTGCGCAAGCCTGACCCGTACAAGGCCAAGGGCGTCAAGTACGAGGGCGAAGTCATCCGCCGCAAGGTCGGAAAGGCGGGTAAGTAAGCCATGGCATACGGGCAGAAGATCCTCAAGGGCGACGCCTACAAGCGCGCCGCGATCAAGCGCCGTCACCTGCGGATCCGCAAGCGGATCAACGGTACGGCCGAGCGCCCCCGTCTGGTCGTGACCCGCTCCAACCGCCACATCGTGGCGCAGGTGATCGACGACCTGAAGGGCCACACCCTGGCGTCGGCGTCCTCGCTGGACGCGTCGATCCGCGGCGGTGAGGGCGACAAGTCCGCGCAGGCCAAGCAGGTCGGCGCGCTGGTCGCCGAGCGCGCCAAGGCCGCCGGTGTCGAGGCCGTCGTGTTCGACCGTGGTGGCAACCAGTACGCCGGGCGCATCGCCGCCCTGGCCGACGCCGCCCGCGAGGCCGGGCTCAAGTTCTGAGCCACGGTTCCGTAGCTAGCGGAAACAGAGAGAGGTAATTCCAATGGCTGGACCCCAGCGCCGCGGAAGCGGTGCCGGTGGCGGCGAGCGGCGGGACCGGAAGGGCCGTGACGGCGGCGCTGCTGCCGCCGAGAAGACCGCGTACGTTGAGCGCGTCGTCGCGATCAACCGCGTCGCCAAGGTTGTGAAGGGTGGTCGTCGCTTCAGCTTCACCGCGCTGGTCGTGGTGGGTGACGGTGACGGCACCGTGGGTGTCGGTTACGGCAAGGCCAAGGAGGTGCCGGCCGCCATCGCCAAGGGCGTTGAGGAGGCCAAGAAGCACTTCTTCAAGGTCCCCCGGATCCAGGGCACCATCCCTCACCCCATCCAGGGTGAGAAGGCCGCCGGCGTCGTGCTGCTCAAGCCCGCGTCCCCGGGTACCGGTGTTATCGCCGGTGGTCCGGTGCGTGCCGTGCTCGAGTGCGCCGGTATCCACGACGTGCTGTCGAAGTCGCTCGGCTCCGACAACGCCATCAACATCGTGCACGCGACCGTGGAGGCCCTGAAGGGCCTGCAGCGTCCCGAGGAGATCGCGGCTCGCCGTGGTCTGCCGCTCGAGGACGTCGCTCCCGCGGCTCTGCTGCGTGCGCGTGCCGGGGTGGGTGCGTAATCATGGCGCAGCTCAAGATCACGCAGGTCAAGTCCTACATCGGCAGCAAGCAGAACCACCGTGACACCCTGCGGTCGCTTGGTCTCAAGGGGATCAACACCGTGGTCGTCAAGGAGGACCGCCCCGAGTTCCGCGGCATGGTGCACACCGTCCGCCACCTCGTGACGGTCGAGGAGGTCGACTGATCATGGCGGAGAACAACCCGCTGAAGATCCACAACCTCCGTCCGGCCCCCGGCGCCAAGACCGCCAAGACCCGTGTCGGTCGTGGTGAGGCGTCGAAGGGTAAGACGGCCGGTCGTGGTACCAAGGGCACCAAGGCCCGCTACCAGGTTCCGGAGAGCTTCGAGGGTGGCCAGATGCCGCTCCACATGCGTCTCCCGAAGCTGAAGGGCTTCAAGAACCCGTTCAAGACCGAGTACCAGGTCGTGAACCTCGACAAGCTGGCCGCGCTGTACCCGGAGGGTGGCGAGGTCACCGTCGAGGGTCTGGTCGCCAAGGGTGCCGTTCGCAAGAACGCGCTCGTCAAGGTGCTCGGCCAGGGCGAGATCTCCGTGGCGCTGCAGGTGACGGTCGACGCCGTCTCCGGCTCCGCCAAGGAGAAGATCACCGCCGCCGGCGGTACCGTCACCGAGCTCGTCTGAGTCCTTCAGGCGTCTCGATGACTTGAGCGATCCCGACCGGGGATACCCCACAAATGGGGTATCCCCGGTTGGTCGTTCCTAGGGTGGCAGTCTCGCCGGTAAGGTGGCCTGCACTGCCAACTTTCACCGGGTGCCGCACCTCGGGCACTCTGTGCGGCAGTTGACCGTTACGTATTCGTCGAATCCTCAAGACCGTCACCCTTGACGCAGCTGCGCGGGGGTCGCAGGAGGCACCGTGCTCACCGCGTTCGCCCGGGCGTTCAAGACGCCCGACCTGCGCAAGAAGATTTTCTTCACGCTCGGCATCATCGTGATCTACCGGATCGGTACCCACATCCCGATCCCCGGCATCGACTACAAGAGTGTCCAGGCGTGCATCGACCAGGCGGACGCCAACCAGGGCCTCTTCGGTCTGGTCAACATGTTCAGCGGCGGGGCTCTCCTGCAGGTCACGATCTTCGCGCTCGGCATCATGCCGTACATCACCGCGAGCATCATTCTTCAGCTGCTGACCGTGGTGATCCCCCGGCTGGAAGCCCTCAAGAAGGAAGGGCAGACGGGCACCGCGAAGATCACGCAGTACACGCGTTATCTGACGATCGCCCTCGCCGTCCTCCAGGGCACCGGTCTGGTGGCGACCGCCCGCAGCGGCAGCCTGTTCCCGAACTGCACGGCCGCCGCCGGCATCGTCCCCGACCGCTCGATCTTCGCCACGGTCACCATGGTCATCACCATGACCGCCGGCACCGCCGTCGTCATGTGGCTGGGCGAGCTGATCACCGACCGCGGTATCGGCAACGGCATGTCGATCCTGATGTTCATCTCGATCGCCGCGACGTTCCCGTCCGCGCTGTGGGCCATCAAGCAGTCGGGCTCGCTGGCCGACGGCTGGATCGAGTTCGGGACCGTCATCCTCGTCGGCCTGTTCATGGTCGGCCTGGTGGTCTTCGTCGAGCAGGCTCAGCGCCGTGTCCCCGTCCAGTACGCGAAGCGCATGATCGGCCGCCGTTCCTACGGCGGTACGTCGACGTACATCCCGCTGAAGGTGAACCAGGCCGGTGTGATTCCTGTCATCTTCGCGTCGTCGCTGCTCTACATCCCGGCGCTGATCGTCCAGTTCTCCAACTCCACTGCTGGCTGGGCGAGCTGGATCAACGGCAACCTGGCGGACACCGGGGCGCCCGTTCACATCGCGATTTACTTCTTCCTAATTGTCTTCTTCGCGTTCTTCTACGTGGCCATCTCGTTCAACCCCGAGGAAGTCGCGGACAACATGAAGAAGTATGGTGGCTTCATCCCGGGCATCCGGGCTGGCCGACCGACCGCTGAGTACCTGTCGTACGTGCTCAACCGGATCACCTGGCCGGGTTCGCTGTATCTGGGTCTGATCGCTCTCGTGCCGACAACGGCGTTGGCCGGTTTCGGGGCAAACCAGAACTTCCCCTTCGGTGGTACCAGCATCCTGATCATCGTGGGTGTCGGTCTCGAGACGGTGAAGCAGATCGAGAGCCAGCTCCAGCAGCGCAATTACGAAGGGTTCCTCCGCTGATGCGAATCGTCCTCGTCGGGCCGCCGGGTGCCGGTAAGGGTACGCAGGCCACGCGCCTTGCCGAGAAGCTGTCGATCCCGCACATCTCCACGGGCGACCTGTTCCGCGCCAACATCAGCCGGCAGACGGAGCTCGGCAAGCTCGCGAAGTCCTACATGGACGCCGGCAATCTGGTGCCGGACGAGGTCACGATCGCCATGGCGAAGGACCGCATGGAGCAGCCGGACGCCGAGAACGGCTTCCTGCTGGACGGCTTCCCGCGCAACGTCTCGCAGGCCGAGGCGCTGGACGAGCTGCTGACCACCGAGAACATCCGGCTGGACGCGGTGCTCGACCTGGAGGCCCCGGAGGACGAGGTCGTCAAGCGGATCGCCGGCCGGCGGATCTGCCGCAAGGACTCCAGCCACGTCTTCCACGTGACGTACAGCAAGCCCAAGACCGAGGGTGTCTGCGACGTCTGCGGCGGCGAGCTGTACCAGCGGGACGACGACTCCGAGGACACCGTCCGCAAGCGGCTCGAGGTCTACCACACGCAGACCGAGCCGATCATCGACTACTACAAGGCGCAGGGGCTGGTCGTGACCATCTCCGCGCTCGGTGCGGTGGACGAGGTCACGGGGCGGGCGCTGGAGGCGCTGAAGCGTGAGGACGACGGCAAGTAGCCGTCGGATGCGGTAGCGGCCGTGGCACCCCGAGGGGCGTCACGGCCGTACTGTTGTGTACGTAACCGGTTGACGTGAGTGACGGAGAGCGCAGGGCCCCCATGGTGCAGATCAAGACCCCCGAGCAGATCGCCAAGATGCGTGCGGCGGGGCTGGTCGTCGCAGCCATCCACGCGGCCACCCGGGAGGCCGCGGTGCCCGGCGCCACCACCAAGGACCTCGACCAGGTGGCGCGCAAGGTGCTCGCCGAGCACGGGGCGAAGTCGAACTTCCTCGGCTACGGCGGTTTCCCCGCGACCATCTGCACCTCCGTGAACGACGTGGTCGTCCACGGCATCCCGTCCGACGATGTGGTCCTCAAGGACGGCGACATCATCTCCATCGACTGCGGCGCGATCGTCGACGGCTGGCACGGTGACGCCGCCTACACGGCGTTCGTGGGCTCCGGTCACGCCCCGGAGCTGATCGAGCTCTCCCGGGTGACCGAGGAGTCGATGTGGGCCGGCATCGCGGCCATGAAGCAGGGCAACCGGCTCGTCGACATCTCGCGGGCCATCGAGACGTACATCCGCCGCCAGCCGAAGCCCGGCGGCGGCCGGTACGGGATCATCGAGGACTACGGCGGCCACGGCATCGGCTCCGAGATGCACATGGACCCCCACCTGCTGAACTACGTCGACCGCCGCCGCGGCAAGGGCCCCAAGCTGGTCCCCGGCTTCTGCCTGGCCATCGAGCCGATGGTCTCCCTCGGCACCCCGAAGACCGAGGTCCTGGACGACGACTGGACGGTCATCACGACCGACGGCACCTGGTCCTCCCACTGGGAGCACTCGGTGGCCCTCACGGAGCAGGGCCCGCTGGTGCTGACGGCGCCCGACGGGGGCAGGGCGAAGCTTGCCGAGTACGGCATCACGGCCGCGCCGGATCCTCTCGCATAATGATCTTTTGCGTGGGGCAGACTGCCTCGATTCGTGTTTCCGGGTGCGCTGACGTAGACTGACTCGTCGGCTCTTGTGTACCCGCATGTCCGCATGCGCTCACAGTGAGTCGATCAAGGTAGTCGATTCGAAGGGCGAAGCGTGGCCAAGAAGCAAGGTGCCATCGAGATCGAGGGCACTGTCGTCGAGTCTCTTCCGAACGCCATGTTCAAGGTCGAGCTCCAGAACGGCCACCAGGTCCTGGCACACATCAGCGGCAAGATGCGTATGCACTACATCCGCATCCTCCCTGACGACCGGGTCGTGGTGGAGCTGTCTCCGTACGACCTGACGCGTGGCCGGATCGTCTACCGGTACAAGTAGATCTTGCCCCACGCCCCGTGCCCTCCCTGTGCACGGGGCCGCCGGCAACTGACCCGGAGAACCTCACATCCCATGAAGGTCAAGCCGAGCGTCAAGAAGATCTGCGACAAGTGCAGGGTGATCCGCCGTCACGGCCGGGTCATGGTCATCTGCGAGAACCCGCGCCACAAGCAGCGCCAGGGCTGACCGCACGATCATTTCCCTCTGCACCGCTATCGCAGAGACTTCGCGCGACGCGAGCTGAATATGTACATACGCAGGGCCCGAGCCGCGCCAGCGGCTTGACACCCCCGGTTCGGAGGCCGGGGACCCAGTTCGTACCTGATACGGCGGCTGGGAACCGGTCCTGCGGCAGACCTCCGAAGATCACCAGGAGCCATTGAATGGCACGCGTTTCCGGTGTCGACATCCCGCGCGACAAGCGCGTGGAGATCGCCCTGACCTACGTGTTCGGCATCGGCCGGACCCTTTCCCAGCAGACGCTGGCCGCCACCGGCGTGGACCCGAACACCCGTGTTCGGGACCTCTCCGAGGAGCAGCTGGTCGCGATCCGCGAGTACGTCGACAACAACATCAAGACCGAGGGTGACCTCCGTCGCGAGATCCAGGCCGACATCCGCCGCAAGGTCGAGATCGGCACGTACCAGGGTCTGCGCCACCGTCGCGGTCTGCCCGTCCGTGGTCAGCGCACGAGCACCAACGCCCGCACCCGCAAGGGCCCGCGTCGCGCCATCGCCGGCAAGAAGAAGCCGGGCAAGAAGTAGTCCGCAGCGGACGCCTGTCCACGGTCTTCGCTGTAGGACCGACCACCTCCCGTAGGAGTTAGAAGATGCCCCCCAAGGGACGTCAGGGCGCTGCCAAGAAGGTGCGCCGCAAGGAAAAGAAGAACGTCGCTCACGGCCACGCGCACATCAAGAGCACGTTCAACAACACGATCGTCTCGATCACGGACCCGTCCGGCAACGTGATCTCCTGGGCCTCCGCCGGCCACGTCGGCTTCAAGGGCTCCCGGAAGTCCACGCCGTTCGCCGCGCAGATGGCCGCCGAGTCGGCTGCCCGCCGCGCCCAGGAGCACGGCATGCGCAAGGTCGACGTGTTCGTGAAGGGCCCGGGTTCCGGTCGTGAGACCGCGATCCGCTCCCTGCAGGCCACGGGCCTCGAGGTCGGCTCCATCCAGGACGTCACCCCGACCCCGCACAACGGCTGCCGTCCGCCGAAGCGCCGTCGCGTCTGACGCTCGCCGCTTCGCGGATTGTGGTTCCGGGCGGTACGGCTCCGTGAAAGGGCCGTATCGCCCGTACCCTTGCTATACCGCCTCTGTGAACGGGGCGGCCTGGTCGGGCGTCATATAGCGGGCGCCCCCGACTGAAGGATCTGATCCACACATGCTGATCGCTCAGCGTCCCTCGTTGACCGAAGAGGTCGTCGACGAGTTCCGCTCCCGGTTCGTGATCGAGCCGCTGGAGCCGGGCTTCGGCTACACCCTCGGCAACTCCCTTCGCCGTACCCTCCTCTCCTCGATCCCGGGTGCGGCGGTCACGTCCATCCGCATCGACGGCGTGCTGCACGAGTTCACCACCGTGCCGGGCGTCAAGGAGGACGTCACCGACCTGATCCTCAACATCAAGCAGCTGGTCGTCTCCTCGGAGCACGACGAGCCGGTCGTGATGTACCTGCGCAAGCAGGGCCCGGGTCTGGTCACCGCCGCCGACATCGCGCCCCCGGCCGGTGTCGAGGTGCACAACCCCGACCTGGTCCTCGCCACGCTCAACGGCAAGGGCAAGCTGGAGATGGAGCTGACCGTCGAGCGCGGTCGCGGCTACGTCTCCGCCGTGCAGAACAAGCAGGTGGGTCAGGAGATCGGCCGCATCCCGGTCGACTCGATCTACTCGCCGGTTCTCAAGGTCACGTACAAGGTCGAGGCCACGCGTGTCGAGCAGCGCACCGACTTCGACAAGCTGATCGTCGACGTCGAGACCAAGCAGGCGATGCGTCCGCGTGACGCCATGGCCTCCGCCGGTAAGACGCTGGTCGAGCTGTTCGGTCTCGCCCGCGAGCTGAACATCGACGCCGAGGGCATCGACATGGGTCCGTCCCCGACGGACGCCGCGCTCGCCGCCGATCTGGCGCTGCCGATCGAGGAGCTGGAGCTCACCGTTCGGTCGTACAACTGCCTCAAGCGTGAGGGCATCCACTCCGTGGGTGAGCTCGTCGCCCGCTCCGAGGCGGACCTGCTCGACATCCGCAACTTCGGTGCGAAGTCCATCGACGAGGTCAAGGCCAAGCTGGCCGGTATGGGTCTCGCGCTCAAGGACTCCCCGCCCGGATTCGACCCGACCGCTGCCGCGGACGCGTTCGGTGCGGACGACGACGCGGACGCCGGGTTCGTCGAGACCGAGCAGTACTGAGAGCTCGGGCCAGACGGTCCGTACTTGGGTGCGGGTGCGCTGTGCTTGATCGCGCAGTTCCCCGCGCCCCTTCCGGGCGACAGCCCCTCCGGGGCTTGTCGCCCGGATCTCCGACAGGCGACCGCCTGCTCGGATACTGACTCCGGTACCTGATACGGCCGGGGCAGACACACAGGAGAAGAACCATGCCGAAGCCCACCAAGGGTGCCCGTCTGGGCGGCAGCGCCGCGCACGAGAAGCTGCTGCTCGCGAACCTCGCGAAGTCGCTCTTCGAGCACGGCAAGATCACCACGACCGAGGCGAAGGCCCGCCGTCTGCGGCCGTACGCCGAGCGTCTGATCACCAAGGCGAAGAAGGGCGACCTTCACAACCGCCGTCAGGTGCTCCAGGTCATCACGGACAAGAGCGTCGTCCACACGCTCTTCACCGAGATCGGCCCGCGGTACGAGAACCGTCCGGGTGGCTACACCCGTATCACCAAGATCGGCAACCGTCGTGGCGACAACGCGCCCATGGCGGTCATCGAGCTGGTCGAGGCGCTGACGGTCGCGCAGCAGGCCACCGGTGAGGCCGAGGCCGCCACCAAGCGTGCGGTCAAGGAGTCCGAGCAGGCCAAGGCCGCGGACACCGAGGTCGAGGAGGCCAAGGCCGACGAGACCGAGGTCGCCGAGGCTCCCGCCGAGGAGTCCAAGGACGCGTAAGCGTTCCCGCGCCTTCCGAGGGCGTTCGCGGGCCCGTTCCTTCCACAGGGACGGGCCCGTTCGCCGTTCCTGAGAAGATTCAGGGGTGAGTGAGGAAGTAGAGCCCGGATACGTGCGGGTACGTCTTGATCTTTCCTACGACGGGACCGAGTTCTCCGGCTGGGCCAAGCAGGCCGGGGGGCGGCGGACCGTGCAGGGGGAGATCGAGGACGCCCTGCGGACGGTGACCCGGTCCCGCGAGACCTTCGAGCTGACGGTGGCCGGAAGGACCGACGCCGGCGTGCACGCGCGCGGCCAGGTGGCGCATGTGGACCTGCCCGAGGCGGTGTGGCGCGAGCATCACGAGAAGCTGCTCAAGCGGCTCGCCGGGCGGCTGCCGAGGGATGTGCGGGTCTGGGCCCTGCGGGAGGCGCCCAGCGGGTTCAACGCGCGGTTCTCGGCGATCTGGCGGCGCTACGCGTACCGGGTCACGGACAACCCCGGGGGAGTGGACCCGCTGCTGCGGAACCATGTCCTGTGGCACGACTGGCCGCTCGACGTGGACGCCATGAACGAGGCGGCCCGGGGGCTGCTCGGGGAGCACGACTTCGCGGCGTACTGCAAGAAGCGCGAGGGGGCCACCACCATCCGCACGCTCCAGGAGCTGAGTCTCGTCCGGGGCGAGGACGGGATCATCACGGCGACCGTGCGCGCCGACGCGTTCTGCCACAACATGGTGCGCTCGCTGATCGGGGCGCTGCTGTTCGTGGGCGACGGGCACCGGCCGCCGGACTGGCCGGCCAAGGTGCTGGCCGCGGGCGTCCGGGACTCGGCCGTGCACGTCGTACGGCCGCACGGGCTGACCCTGGAGGAGGTCGGCTACCCGGCCGACGAGCTGCTGGCCGCGCGGAGCCGTGAGGCGCGCAACAAGCGGTCGCTGCCGGGGGTGGCGGCGGCCGGGTGCTGCTGACCTCTCCTCAGACCCGTTGTCCCGAGACCCGTTATCCCGCCGCCGCTGCCGCCGACGCCTGGGCCTCGCCGCGGCGGCGGATCTGGCGGAAGGTGAACTCGGCCAGGTCGTCGCCGGTCTTGAAGACCTCGGTGTCCTTGGTCGTCACGTCCTTGCCGTTGGTGAATCCGGCGATGGTGAAGTAGGCGTAGCGGCCGTAGGAGTTGGTCGTCGTGCGGCAGATGGCGGAGTTGCAGAAGGGCTGCACGCCGCCGCCGTTCAGCGACTTCACGATGCTCTTCTTGTCGGCCTGGGTCTTGGTGCTGGTGGCCTGGGCCTCGGTGTCGAAGACGGCGACGCCGACCGTGACCGCGATGTCGCCCTTGGTGTAGGTGACGCGGAGCATCCGGGTGCAGTCGTTGGCGGTGAGCACCTTCGGGAGGGTCTGGAGGGCGGCCGTCGCACAGCTCTTGGTGTCGGCGGTCGGGCCCTTCTTGTAGACGATGTCGCCCATGGTCAGCTGGGTGCCGGGGAAGAGGATCTCCGGGCTGAGCGGGGCGGTGTCCTTCTTCTTGCTGGAGACGAAGTCCTTGGGGTCCAGCGGCGGCGGGGCGCTGGTGGGTGCGAAGGACGGCGGCGGGGCGGTGGACGCGCCGGGGATGTCCGCGGTGGCGGGCAGCCGGGAGGTCGGGCTGTTCGCCTGGCCGCCGTCGCCGTTCGCCGAGACGACGGCCATGGCCACGGCCGTGCCTATCGCGACGGTGGCGAGCGCGCCGCCGCCGATGAAGAGCAGGCGTCGCCGCTTGTTGCGGGCCTCGGAGGCCTCGGCGAGCGCGGCCCAGTCCGGGGCCTGGTCGGTGCCGCTGTTCCAGGACTGCTGCTGCGACTGCGGTGTCCAGGGATCCCACTGAGACTGGGGTCCCCCCTGCCCATAGCTCATGGGGCGCATCTTAGACGGGCCGGGCGGCGCGCTGTTCCGCCTCGGGAGGCCGGGGAGCCCCTAGCGTGCCGTCCATGAAATCCGGCATGAACGGTGAAAACACGGTTAGTGGCGATATCTCCGGGTGGCTGCTGCGGCGGGCCTCCTGGCATCTGTGGGCGGTGCCGAGCGTGGTGCTGGGCGCCCAGGCGGTGCGGGTGGCGCGGCTGTCCCCGGACGGCGGCATGGACAACGCGATCGTCGTCCGCGCGGCCCGTGCCTGGCTGGCCGGCGGCTCCCCGTACGACGATCCGCACTTCCTGTATCTGCCGAGCGCGGTCCTCGCGGCGGCCCCGCAGGCGCTGCTGCCCTCCGCGTGGCTGCGGCTGCTGGTGCCGGTGGCGGTGATCGCCCTGCTGGCCGGTGCCTGGGCGGTCGCGCTGCGGCTGCACAAGGTCCCGCTGTCCAGCCGGTTCGCCGCGCTGGGCCTGGCCGGGCTCGCGGCCGGGTTCGCGCCGTTCGCGCATCTGGTGCAGCTGGCGAACTGGACGGTGACCGCCGCGCTGGCCCTGCCGCTGGCGCTGCTGCTCGCGGGGCGCGGGCGGTGGACGGCGGCGGGGGTGGTGATCGGTGCCGCGGTGGCGCTGAAGCCGCTGCTGGCTCCGATGGCGCTGCTGTTCCTGTTCGCCCGGCGGTGGCGGGCGCTGGCGGCGACGGTGCTGGTCCCGGCGGTGGCCTCGGCGGGGGCGGGCCTGCTGATGCCGGACCCGGCGGGCTTCTTCACCCGCACCCTGCCGTTCCTGCTGAGCGGCGACGACGGGTTCGTACGGCTCTACGAGGCGTCCCCGGCCGCCGTGCTGCCCCGGCTCGGGGTGCCGCAGGCCCTCGCCGGCCTGCTCGCGACCGCGGCGGCCGGGGCGGGCGTGCTGTGCGCGTACCGGCGGTGGCGGCGCGGCGACGCCGGGCCGCTGCGGCTGCCGGAGACCGCGTCGGGGCTGATGCTCTCGGCGTTCCTGGTCTCCAGGCCGTCGTACGACCACTATCTGCTGGTCGTGCTGCCGCTGCTGCTCGCGGGGCTGCCGTACGCCGGCTCGGTGGCCCGGCGGCCCTGGTTCTGGCTCGCGCTGGCGCCGCAGCTGCCGTCGCTGACCCTGCCCTACCTGGAGCCGCCCCACCGCCGGGCCTTCAAGGACGCGCTCACGCTGTGCGTCCTGGCCGTGACCGTCGCCGCCCACGGGGTCCGCTCGGGGCCGCTCGGCCTGCCCGGCCGGTTCGTCGCTCCGCGGCGGGAACGGAGCGGTGCTGCGGTTCGCGTACCCTGAAAGGGTGCGGATGCCGGGCTGCCCGCCCGGTGATCCCGCGTTTTGACCCGTCCGGGTCGGCGCGGGTATCCTGCATGTTCGTTGTGTATTGGCTTGCTCATTCTCACGGGACGGGCCCTTACACCGGTCCACCGGGCCGATGACCAGCGACCAGCACGCGGTTTGCGTCACCGCGGTGCGGTCAAGGCTGTCGTGATCGTTTCGGTGACCTTGTCTAGGACCATTCACTCGAAGCGAAGGCTACGAACCGTGCGTACGTACAGCCCCAAGCCCGGCGATGTGACGCGCCAGTGGCACGTCATCGACGCTCAGGACGTTGTCCTGGGCCGTCTCGCCAGCACCGCCGCCACCCTTCTGCGGGGCAAGCACAAGCCGATCTACGCGCCGCACGTCGACACTGGTGACTTCGTCATCATCATCAACGCCGACAAGGTGCACCTCTCCGGCAACAAGCGGACCCAGAAGATGGCGTACCGCCACTCCGGCTACCCGGGTGGTCTGCGCTCCGTCCGTTACGACGAGCTGCTCGACAAGAACCCCGAGAAGGCCATCGAGAAGGCCGTCAAGGGCATGCTCCCCAAGAACTCGCTGGGCCGTCAGATGCTCTCGAAGCTGAAGGTCTACAAGGGTGACCAGCACCCGCACGGCGCGCAGCAGCCGCAGCCGTTCGAGATCACCCAGGTCGCGCAGTAAGTCCGGCCACCCCCTAAGACTGAACAGAATCTGAGGAGAATCGTGGCCGAGACCACTGCCGAGCAGCCGCTCGAAGAGCTTGACATCGACAGCTACACCACCGAGTCCGAGGTCCCCGTCGAGGGCGAGTACACCTCGGAGTCCCTGGCCTCCCGCTTCGGCGAGCCCCAGCCGGCCGCCGGCCTGGGCCGCCGCAAGGAGGCCATCGCCCGCGTCCGGATCGTTCCGGGCACCGGCAAGTGGAAGATCAACGGTCGCACCCTCGAGGACTACTTCCCGAACAAGGTGCACCAGCAGGAAGTCAACGAGCCCTTCAAGGTGCTCGAGCTCGAGGGCCGTTACGACGTCATCGCCCGCATCTCCGGCGGCGGTGTCTCCGGTCAGGCCGGTGCGCTCCGTCTCGGTGTCGCCCGTGCGCTGAACGAGGCGGACGTCGACAACAACCGCGGCCCGCTGAAGAAGGCCGGCTTCCTCCGCCGCGACGACCGCGCGGTCGAGCGGAAGAAGGCCGGTCTGAAGAAGGCCCGCAAGGCTCCGCAGTACAGCAAGCGCTAATCGCAGCTGCCTGCTCGTACTCCGAACGCCCCGGCGGCACGCCACTGTGCCGCCGGGGCGTTCGTTTATCGCAAGCCCTGGGCGTATAACGGCACAAGACGCTCAAAGGCTGGTGTGATCGGATGGCCCGGCGATGTGTGTCCGGGGCCCGGGAGCCGTGTGGGCCGCGATCGGGTGCGGCTTCCGGAACTGACGCTTCCTCAGGAGGACAAGTGGGACGACTCTTCGGCACGGACGGCGTGCGCGGTGTCGCCAACGCGGATCTGACGGCCGAGATGGCGCTCGGGCTGTCCGTCGCGGCGGCCCACGTACTGGCCGAGGCGGGCACCTTCGAGGGCCACCGGCCGACCGCGGTGGTCGGGCGTGACCCGCGCGCGTCCGGGGAGTTCCTGGAGGCCGCCGTGGTCGCGGGCCTCGCCAGCGCGGGCGTGGACGTGCTGCGCGTCGGCGTGCTGCCCACCCCGGCGGTGGCGTATCTCACCGGGGCACTCGGTGCCGACCTGGGCGTCATGCTGTCCGCCAGCCACAACGCCATGCCCGACAACGGGATCAAGTTCTTCGCGCGGGGCGGTCACAAACTCCCCGACGACATCGAGGACCGTATCGAGGCCGTCTACGAGGAGCACCGCACCGGCGCGCCGTGGGACCGGCCGACCGGCGCCGGCGTGGGCCGGGTGCGCTCCTACGAGGAGGGCGCGGACCAGTACGTCGAGCACCTGCTGAGCGTGCTGCCGAACCGGCTGGACGGGCTGAAGATCGTCCTCGACGAGGCGCACGGCGCGGCGTCCCGGGTGTCCCCGGAGGCGTTCTCGCGGGCCGGCGCCGAAGTGATCACCATCGGTGCGGAGCCGGACGGGCTGAACATCAACGACGGGTGCGGGTCGACGCATCTGGCGCTGCTGAAGGCCGCGGTCGTGGAGCACGGCGCGGACTTCGGTATCGCGCACGACGGGGACGCGGACCGGTGCCTGGCCGTGGACCACACCGGTGAGGAGGTCGACGGCGACCAGATCCTCGCCGTGCTGGCGCTGGCCATGCGGGAGCGGCAGGTGCTGCGGTCCGACACCGTCGTCGCCACCGTCATGTCGAACCTGGGCTTCAAGCTGGCCCTGGAGCGCGAGGGCATCCGGCTGGTGCAGACCGCGGTGGGCGACCGGTATGTGCTGGAGGAGATGAAGGAGCACGGCTTCGCCCTCGGCGGCGAGCAGTCCGGGCACGTGATCATCCTCGACCACGCGACCACCGGCGACGGCACGCTGACCGGGCTGCTGCTGGCCGCGCGGGTCGCGCAGAGCGGGCGGTCGCTGCGGGAGCTGGCGTCCGTGATGGAGCGGCTGCCGCAGGTGCTGATCAACGTGCCGGACGTCGACAGGTCCCGGGTGGCGAGCTCGGCGGATCTCGCCGCCGCGGTCGCCGAGGCGGAGCGGGAGCTGGGGGTGACCGGGCGGGTGCTGCTGCGGCCGTCGGGGACCGAGCCGCTGGTGCGGGTGATGGTCGAGGCGGCGGACATCGAGCAGGCCCGGACGGTTGCCGGGCGGCTGGCCGATGCGGTGAAGTCCGCGCTGGGGTAGTTCTTCGGCTCCGGGTTCGGGGCGTGGGGTGCTGTGCGCTGCGGGCCTGCGGGGTGTGGTGGTTGTTCGCGCCCACGTGGCGGAGCCGCACATCGGACAGGGCCCCGCGCCCCTGACCGGGCTTCTACGGGGCGATTTTCCTGCGCACCTGCTTTGACCAAAGGACCTTCTGGACCAGCAGGGTCAGGGTGCCGGCCAGGATGATGCCCAGGAGGTTCAGCAGGAGCTGTTCCGTGGACCCCCAGGCCTGGCGGTACTGGTCGTAGCTGAAGGCGACGGCCGCGTTGGCGGCGGCCGGGACCGTGGTGACCGAGATGGCGACGCCGACCAGGGCGCCGGACTTCGCCGAGGTCAGCGAGAGGGTTCCGGCGCAGCCCGCCAGGACCGCCACGACGAAGGAGAACCAGTCGGGGCGGTAGATGAAGTTGGTGTTGGGGCGTTCGGCCTTCAGAGCCTGCTCGGTGAACAGGTCGACGGAGTCCATGAAGTAGCTGAAGCCGACCGTGACCACCATCGCCACGGCGAAGCCCGCCAGCAGAGCGGTCAGAGAGCGCAGGGCGAGGCGGGGCCGGCGCTGGACGAGGGCCGTGCAGAAACCGGCCAGCGGGCCGAACTCCGGGCCCACCGCCATCGCGCCGACGATCAGGATCGCGTTGTCGAGGACCACACCGCAGGCGGCGATCATCGTGGCCAGGGTGATGAACATGAGGTAGGTGACGGAGAGCGTGGACTCCTCGTGCGTCGCCTCCGTGAGCTGGTCCCACAGCACCGCGTCGGCGGCCTCGCCGGGAGCGTCCCGCTCGGCCTTCTCGGCGTGCCGGGACAGGGTGAGGTCGATGTTCTCCGCCGTGATCGAGCCGCACTCGTCGAGGTCGAACACCCGCAGGTCCTCGATGAGTTCGTCCGCGGCCTCGCGGGCGACGTCGCACATCACGACGTCACCGGCCGGGTCGCGGGCGGCGCCCGGCAGGACGACCAGATGCGTGGTGCCGACCGTCTTCTCGATCACGCGGACCACGGCGTCGGTCTTCTCGGCCGGGGTGATCAGGCGCAGATGCAGCATGGGGCCTTTCTAACAGGCCCTCCTTACGGCTGTGAGAGCTTGCCTTACGGCTGTTACAGCTTGCGCAGGCTCAGCCGCTGCACCTTGTGGTCCGGGCCCTTGCGCACGACCAGGGTGGCGCGGCCACGGGTGGGGGCGATGTTCTCCACCAGGTTGGGCCTGTTGATGGTGCGCCACATCGTGCGGGCGTAGTCCAGGGCTTCCTCCTCCGACACCTGGGTGTACTTGCGGAAGTACGAGGAGGGGTTCTGGAAGGCGGTCTCGCGCAGCTTGCGGAACCGGTTGAGGTACCAGCGCTCGATATCCTCGGCGCGGGCGTCGACGTACACGCTGAAGTCGAAGTAGTCGGCGAGGCCGACGCGGGTGCGGCCGTCCTTGCCGGGCAGGGCGGGCTGGAGGACGTTCAGGCCCTCGACGATCAGGATGTCGGGGCGGCGTACGACCAGGCGTTCGCCGGGCACGATGTCGTAGATCAGGTGGGAGTAGACGGGGGCGGTGACCTCGTCCTTGCCGGCCTTGATGTCGGCGACGAAGCGGGTCAGGGCGCGGCGGTCGTAGGACTCGGGGAAGCCCTTGCGGGACATCAGGCCGCGGGCCTGGAGCTCCTTGGTGGGCAGCAGGAAGCCGTCCGTGGTGACCAGTTCGACGCGCGGGTGCTCCGGCCAGCGGGAGAGCAGGGCCTGGAGGAGGCGGGCGACCGTGGACTTGCCGACGGCGACCGATCCGGCGACCCCTATGACGAAGGGCGTGCCCGACTGGGAGCCCTGTTCGCCGAGGAAGGTGTTCAGCGCGCCGCGCAGCCCGTCGGTGGCGCCGACGTAGAGGTTGAGCAGCCGGGACAGCGGGAGGTAGATGTCCCGGACCTCGTCGAGGTCGATGACGTCGCCCAGGCCGCGCAGCTTCTCGACCTCGTCGGCGGTGAGCGGCAGCGGCGTCTTGTCGCGCAGCGCGCTCCACTCGGCGCGGGTGAGGTCGACGTAGGGAGACGCCTCCGGGCGGGGCCGGTGGGCGCTCCGGGGCATCGGGGAGACCGGAGAGATCACAGTCCATTGTTACGGGAGTACGAACGGACGGTGAGGTGGGATCCGTCACGCGGGAGCGGGGCCCGTCGGGGACGGGGGCATAACGGAGGAATCGGGGCGAACGGGGGAATGTCAGTGGCGTGCGTCACAGTTGTGGGAGAGGTGGGCTCGGCCGGGTCCACGGACCCCGAGGGGTGACCCATGACGTATGCGATAGAGGCGGAAGGCCTGGTCAAGCGGTTCAGGGAGACGGAGGCGCTGGCAGGTGTCGATCTGGCGGCCCGCAGGGGCTCGGTGCTGGGGCTGCTGGGGCCCAACGGCGCCGGGAAGACCACGGCGGTGCGGATCTTCGCGACCTTGCTGCGCCCGGACGGCGGCACGGCCCGGGTGGCCGGGCACGACGTGGTCCGGGAGGCCGGGGTGGTGCGGTCCATGGTGGGCCTGACCGGGCAGTACGCCGCGGTGGACGAGAACCTGACCGGCACGGAGAACCTGCTGCTCATCGGTCGTCTGCTGGGGATGTCGCGGCGGGACGCGAAGGCGAGAGCGGGAGAGCTGCTGGAGCGTTTCCGATTGACGTACGCGGCCGGGCGGGCCGTGAAGACGTACTCGGGCGGGATGCGGCGGCGCCTCGACCTCGCGGCGAGCCTCGTGGGCCGGCCCAGCATCCTCTTCCTCGACGAGCCGACCACCGGACTCGACCCGCACAGCCGCGGTGAGCTGTGGGACATGCTGCGCGGGCTGGTCGCGGACGGGGCCACGGCGCTGCTGACCACGCAGTATCTGAACGAGGCCGATGTGCTCGCCGACGACATCGTGGTGATCGACAAGGGGCGGGTGATCGCCGAGGGCACCCCCGACGAGCTGAAGTCGCAGGTGGGCGGGCAGGTGCTGGAGCTGCGGCCGATCCTCGGGCAGGACCTCGCACGGGCGCACGCCCTGGTGGCGGAGGCGGCCGGACCGCAGGCGCGGATCGAGGGCGAGACGATCACCGCCCCGGTGAAGGACCCCGAGCTGATGCCGGCCGTGGTGCGCGCCCTGGACCGCGAGGGCGTCGCGGTGGGGGAGCTGGCGCTGCGCCGCTCCTCCCTCGACGAGGTCTTCCTGGCGCTGACCGGCCACCGCGCGGAGCCGGGCGCTCCTGAGGGTGACGGCGGCGCGGCGGTGCGGGAGGGCGCGTCCGGCGCCGTACGGGACGAGCCGGCCGCGGGGGAGGACGCGGAGACGACCGCGCGCGAGGACGACGGCGCCGCCGTCCGGGAGGAAGAGAACGAGTTGCGGAAGGCGGTGACGCGGCCATGACCGCCACCACCGCGACCGTCCCGGCCCCGGTCGGCGCCTCCGGGCGCGTGCGCCCCCTCGCCGCGCTGCGGCAGACCTTCACGATGGCCTGGCGCAGCCTGGTCGCCGTGAAGCACAACCCGCTCGAACTGGTCGACTACAGCATCACGCCGATCATGTTCGTGTTCCTCTTCACCTATGTGCTGGGCGGTCAGATGGCCGGGTCCCCCGACGCCTATCTGAAGTACGCGCTGCCCGGGATCATCGTGCAGAACACCCTGTTCATGACGATGTACACGGCGATGGCGCTCAACACCGACCTCACCAAGGGCGTCTTCGACCGGCTGCGCAGCCTGCCGATCGCCCGTTCCGCGCCGCTGATCGGGCGGATCACCGCGGACCTCGCCAAGCACGTCTGGGCGATGCTGCTGATGGTCGGCCTCGGGCTGCTGCTCGGCTTCCGGGTCACCGGGGGGCTCGACGGGTTCCTGCTCGGCACGGTGCTGCTGGTGGTGTTCGCCGCGGCCGTGTCGTGGAGCGCGGTGCTGATCGGGATGCTCGCCGGGGACGCGGAGAAGGTGCAGGCGTTCGGCTTCACCCTGATCTTCCCGATCACCTTCACCAGCAGCGCCTTCGTCGTGGTGGACACCATGCCGGGCTGGCTCCAGGCCTTCAGCGACGTCAACCCGGTGACCCACCTGTCCGACGCCTTCCGCGGCCTGCTGCTCGGCGGTCCGGTGGCGGAGCCGGTGCTGTGGTCACTGGTCTGGGCGGCGGGCATCGCGCTGGTGTTCTATCCGCTGGCGATGCGGGCTTACCGGGCGAAGACGTGAATCCGGGCACAGGAGGTCTGGCAGGGGCGTACCCCGCTAGCCATGGGGCGGAATGAAGTTCGGCCTCAGTGCAGGAGGCAGGTCGGACATCGTTCCGAACACGAGGACGTGATCCGGGTTCATGTTGTCGTTCTCCGGCGTGGCGATGACTCCGGCCGACAGCAGGATCTTGATCAGCGCGCTCTGCATGTGCTGACCGGTCGTCTCCGGAGCCGCCATGCGAGGATCACACCTCCATCCGACGGAGACGGACGCTGAAGCCAACTCGGCGTCCGGCTCCACGTAGACCACGGCACCCGACCTGTCGGCCGTCGCTGTCTCCCCTTCGCGGAAGGCGGGCAGGCCGGCACGACGGAGAGCCTGGACGACCTGGCCCGCCAACTCGCTGCGGGCGGCCAGAACGTCATCGGATGCGCGGGTAAAGCCGTATTCGGACATGGCCTTTCATCTTCTCCAAACGGGGTGTGGTGGGCCTCACGGGAAGCCCACCACACCTACGGGGACTCTTCTACTGCTCTGCGGAGGCTTGGTCGGCGGAGTCACGGGCGGCCGTGGCGTGGTCCTCGGCTCGGCCGGCTGCTCTGTCGGCGGCTGCGGCATCGGTCGTGGCGCGGAGGTTGAGTTCCCACGTCTGCGCGGGGCTGCTGTTGCGGCCGAATCTCTGCCGCTGGTGGCATGGCGGTGGGCCGCCGGGATTCGGCCAGCGGCTCGCCGATGCCTTCGCACCCCGGTGGGAATTTCCGATTTCGGGCAAGGGAAGGCGGGTTCGGCGCGGGGAACGGCCGTAGGCTGCCGGGCATGTGCGGAATCGTGGGATACGTGGGGGCGCAGTCGGCGCTCGATGTCGTGATGGCCGGGCTGAAGCGGCTGGAGTACCGGGGATACGACTCGGCCGGGGTCGCGGTGCTCGCCGACGGCGGGCTGGCCGCGGCGAAGAGGGCCGGGAAGCTGGTCAATCTGGAGAAGGAGCTGTCGGAGCGGCCGCTGCCGACCGGCTCCACCGGCATCGGGCACACCCGGTGGGCCACGCACGGCGGCCCGACCGACGCCAACGCCCACCCGCACCTCGACAACGCGGGCCGGGTCGCCGTCGTCCACAACGGCATCATCGAGAACTTCGCCGAGCTGCGCGCCGAACTGGCCGAGCGCGGACACGAGCTGGCCTCCGAGACCGACACCGAGGTCGTCGCCCATCTGCTCGCCGAGGAGTTCTCCTCCTGCGCGGACCTCGCCGAGGCGATGCGGCTGGTGTGCCGGCGGCTGGAGGGCGCGTTCACGCTGGTCGCGGTGCACGCCGACGAGCCGGACGTGGTGGTCGGCGCCCGCCGCAACTCGCCGCTGGTCGTCGGCGTCGGCGAGGACGAGGCGTTCCTCGCCTCGGACGTCGCCGCGTTCATCGCCCACACCCGCGACGCCATCGAGCTGGGCCAGGACCAGGTCGTCGAGCTGCGCCGGGACGGCGTGACCATCACCGGCTTCGACGGCCGCCCCGCCGACGTGCGCTCCTACCACGTCGACTGGGACGCCTCGGCCGCCGAGAAGGGCGGCTACGACTACTTCATGCTCAAGGAGATCGCCGAGCAGCCCAAGGCGGTCGCCGACACCCTCCTCGGGCGCATCGACGCCGCCGGCTCGCTCACCCTGGACGAGGTGCGCATCCCGGCGAGCGTGCTGCGCGAGGTCGACAAGGTCGTCATCGTCGCCTGCGGTACGGCCTTCCACGCCGGGCTCATCGCCAAGTACGCCATCGAGCACTGGACGCGGATCCCCTGCGAGGTCGAGCTGGCCAGCGAGTTCCGCTACCGCGACCCCATCCTCGACCCGCAGACGCTGGTCATCGCCATCTCCCAGTCCGGCGAGACCATGGACACGCTGATGGCGCTGCGCCACGCCCGCGAGCAGGGCTCCAAGGTGCTCGCCATCTGCAACACCAACGGCTCCACCATCCCGCGTGAATCGGACGCCGTGCTCTACACGCACGCCGGGCCCGAGGTCGCCGTCGCGTCGACGAAGGCGTTCCTCACCCAGCTGGTCGCCTGCTATCTGGTCGCCCTCTATCTCGGCCAGGTGCGCGGCACCAAGTGGGGCGACGAGATCCGCGACGTCGTCCGCGAGCTGTCGAAGATCTCCGGCGAGGTCGAGCGGGTGCTGGAGACCATGGAGCCGGTCCGCGAGCTGGCCCGCACCCTCGCCCACAAGAACACCGTGCTGTTCCTGGGCCGCCACGTCGGCTACCCGGTGGCCCTCGAAGGCGCGCTCAAGCTCAAGGAACTCGCCTACATGCACGCCGAGGGCTTCGCCGCGGGCGAGCTGAAGCACGGGCCGATCGCGCTGATCGAGGAGGACCTGCCGGTCGTCGTGGTGGTGCCGTCGCCGCGCGGACGGTCCGTGCTGCACGACAAGATCGTCTCCAACATCCAGGAGATCCGCGCCCGTGGCGCCCGGACCATCGTGATCGCCGAGGAGGGCGACGAGGCGGTCGTCGAGTACGCCGACCACCTCATCAGCGTTCCCGCCACGCCCACCCTGCTCCAGCCGCTGGTCGCGACCGTGCCGTTGCAGGTCTTCGCCTGCGAGCTGGCGACGGCCCGCGGCAACGAGGTGGACCAGCCGCGCAACCTGGCCAAGTCGGTGACCGTCGAGTAGCCGCGCGTCAGCGACCCCTGCGCCGCGGCTCCCGCAGCAGCTTCCAGCTCACGAACAGCAGCGGCAGCTCCAGCGCCCAGATCCCGATCACCGCGTCCCACTCGGGACGCGCGGCACCGGCCTCGTCCACGGTGACGAGCACACAGAGCAGTCCCCACACGGCCGTCAGGGCGGCGGAGATCCAGAACCCGATCTGCCACGCCCAGGCGGCCGCGCCGCGCCGCCGGGGCCCGCGTCCGCCGCCCGCCGGGCGCTCGCTCGGGCGGGGGATGTCCTCCGGGTCCCGGGCCGGGAGCCGGACCACCGCGCCCGGCGGCACGGCCGCGTCGATCGCCGCGATGCGGTCCGGGCCGACGCCCCGGTAGAGGGTGGGCTCCACGGACACGCAGAATCCGTCGTGCCCGGTGAGGCTGCGGGCCCCGTCGGGCCGTACCGACATCGCCGCGACGGCGTCGTACCGCACGGTCACCGGCCCGCCCGGCGTCAGCAGGCTGACCCCCTCCGCGCCGATCACCAGGGTGACCCGCTCGTCCTCCAGGGAGGCGTGCCGGGAGCCGGTCACGGCGTGCGCCGAGTACTGCGGGGCGAGCGTGAAGCCCGCCCAGTCCGCGCCCCGCCCCGGCACCTGGAGCAGCCCGGAGTCCCACGCCTCGCGGGCCACCTCGCGCAGATCGTCGACGGTGACCGCCGCCAGCTCGGCCCGGTGCTGGTCGGGGGAGAGGATCCGGTGGCCGAGCAGCAGGCTCAGCGCGTAGGACGGCAGCGCCGCCGCGCCGAGGTCCGGCACGTCGTACATCTTCAGGATCTTGCCGCGTACGGCATCCAGCTCCGCCTGCTCGATCCGCCCCGCCCGCAGCCGCGCGAGGGTGTCGACGAACCCGCCGACGACGGCGTCCTGCTTCTGCGGCAGGGCGTCCGCGTACGCGGTGAGGGTCGCGAACTCGGCGTCGCGCGGGCTGTAGTCCGCCTCCGCGGTGTAGGAGTAGCCGCCCTCCTGGCGCAGGTCCTGGAAGAGGGCGCGGCCGAGGACGTCGGCGAAGACGGACGCGGCGGTGGTGCGGCGCAGCACCGAGGTGAACACGACGTGCCCGTCGTCGCCGTGGATGTACGCCGGGGTGACCGGCAGCGCGCTGGTCGCCGCCGGGGCCGGGATCCGGGTGCCGGCGGGCAGGGTGAGGTCCAGGCCCTCCGGGACCCGGTCGCTGGTGATCCACAGCACCGCGTTGTCCCGGGTGAACCGGGTCGCCGCCCAGTGCCGGACCTGGTCGGCGGTGAGGTTCCAGGTGCCCAGCTCGCGGTAGCTGGACAGGCCGTAGCCCTGCGCGCCGTACCGCCACAGCGGCATCTGGGAGTTGACGCCCTGGCCGCGCCCGGCGGCCTCGGTGCGCAGGATCTCCTTCTCGGTCTCCAGCCGGTCCAGCGGCAGATCGCGCAGGGACGCGCAGACGGCGTTCAGGTGCGCGACGACCTCCTGCTCGCTGCCGGTGACGTGGAAGAGGGTGTACGTGTTGGCGGTGGCGCCGTTGTAGTGCAGGTCCGTCAGGCCCAGCCGGTGCAGGGCGAGATGTTCCACCAGGTGGGTGATGCCGCTGGTGGCGAGCGTCTCGTCGGCGCGGCCCACGCGGAAGAACAGACCGGCGGTGATCTCGCCGCCCTGCGCCGGGGCGTAGAGGGTGGGGATGCCCTGGGTGGTGGTGTGGGAGACGAGCCCGGAGAGCACATCAAGTCCGGTGGTGCCGGTGGTGCCGGTGGTGCCGGTGGTGCCGGTGGTGCCG
Organism: Streptomyces sp. NPDC052773; assembly: GCF_044547145.1. NCBI lineage: Bacteria > Bacillati > Actinomycetota > Actinomycetes > Kitasatosporales > Streptomycetaceae > Streptomyces > Streptomyces sp. NPDC052773. Next base: position 238,111 of record NZ_JBITZX010000006.1, read on the forward strand.
GCGGGACCGCTGCCGGTGATGCCGGAGATGTCGGTGGTCATGGCTGCCGCCCCCTCAGATCGTCGCCATCGCGGACTTGCGGTACTTCACGAACGCGGCCTTCGGATCGGACAGATACGACCACGGGAAGTCGCTGGCCCGGTCGCCGAGGATCGCGAAGTGCCGCTGGGCGTCCTCGAAGTGGCCGCCGAGGGAGAAGGCCATCGCGAACGCGCTGTGCGCGCCGATCCAGTGCCAGCCGGGCCGGTAGTCCGGGTGCAGCACCGACACCTGCGCGGCGAACCGCAGATCGTCGCGGACCGGCACGCCCCGCATGTACGCGCCCGCGTCGGGGCCGTCCAGGTCCAGCCAGCGCTCCAGATGGGCGAGCGCGACCAGGGTGCCGGTGTGCGCGCCGTCGGGCGCGGCGGTGGTGGCCTCGCGGGCGAAGCCGTGCGCGGCGTCCCAGGAGCCGCCCCACTTCGGGCACAGCTGCTGGAGCAGCTGCGTCTGCGCCGGATAGTGGTGGGGGTGGTGGGCGCTGAGCCGGTCGTAGCGGCGGCGCGCCTCGGCCTGGCCGAGCTGGAGCCCGCGCGCGGTGATCAGCCGTACGGTCCAGGCGGGGGCGTACCACGGCTGCTGCGCGCACACCTCGATCAGGATCTGCTCGGCCCTGCGCAGCCACGCGTGGAACTGCGCGAACTGGTCCTGGGACACATGCTCGGCGCGCAGGTCGCTGCGGATGCCCCAGCCGATGCGGACGTACCGGTCGGCGAGCAGGGTGCGCGGCAGCGGATCGGCCGGGTGCTCGGCGGCGGCCCGCTCCAGCATCGTCTCGATGCCGGCCTCCTCGGCGAGCAGCCCGACGGCGAAGCTCACCTGCTCCGGCGAGTCCAGGGCGGCGAAGTACGCCCGTACGGCGTTCCAGTCGCCGCCGCGGGCGGCGGTGCGCAGCGGGAGGAGCGCGGGCAGGGTGTCGTACGGGTCGAAGAACGGCCCCGTTCCCGGGACCGCGCCCGGTATGCCGCTGGTGGTCCTGCTCATTCCTCCGCCCCCTGGCTGTGCCGGCAGCGCCGGGCGCGCGAACTGGCCCCCCAGGGCGCGCCGGCGTGTGTACGTGTGAAGTCGCCGCAGGCTAGCAGCCCGGCGGGGGCGCGTCCGACCGTAGGGTGCTGGGCATGAGCATCATCGGAGTCGGTATCGACGTCGCCGAGATCGACCGTTTCGCCGCGTCGCTGGAACGCACCCCCGGTCTGGCCCGGCGTCTCTTCCGCGACCGCGAAATGCTGCTGCCCAGCGGCGAGCGCCGGGGCCCGGCCTCCCTCGCCGCGCGGTTCGCCGCGAAGGAGGCCGTCGCCAAGGCCCTGGGCGCCCCGCCCGGACTGCTCTGGACCGACGCCGAGGTGTACGTCGAGGACAGCGGCCGGCCCCGGCTGAGGGTCACCGGGACGGTCGCGGCCAGGGCGGCGGAACTCGGCGTGCGGTCCTGGCATGTGTCGCTCAGTCACGACGCGGGGGTGGCCTCCGCGGTGGTGATCGCGGAGGGCTGAGCGGAGGGCTGAGCGGAGGGCCTGCGCGGACCGGTGTCAGCAGACGGACTGGGAGCTGTTGACCAGGGTGTTGTTGCGGAAGGTGGTGTTCTCGCCGCAGGGGCTCTCGCGGATCGAGGAGTTGGTCACCGTCAGGTTCTGGATGGTGATGTCCCGGTTGTTCGGGAACTCGGAGCGGGCCGCCAGCCGGATCTCGCCGCCGCCGGTGACGGTGCCGGACTGGGCGGCGAGGATGACGTTGTAGCAGTTCTCCACGAGCACCGCGTTGTTGCCGGTGTTCGACAGCGTCACCCGGTCGATGACCGCGCCGCCGCTCTCGGAGACGCAGAACACACCGCGCCCGCCACCGCGTGCGACCACCTCGCCGACGCGGATGTTCACCGGATACGAACTGCCGATCCGGCCGTTGCGGTTGGCCATGCGGAAGGCGGCGTAACCGGTGCCCGTGCCCGCGTTCTCGGCGTCCACCCTGCCCACGGTGGCGTTGACGGTCTGGTTCAGCAGCAGGCCGGACTCGCCCACGTTGCGGGCGGTGACCGTGCCGACGGTGAGGCCGTCGACGCCGTAGGTCTCCACGGCGTGGCTGGAGGCGCCGGAGACGTAGACGCTGTCGATGCGGACGTTGCGGGTCCACTGGCTGGTGTCGCCGCGGTTGTCGATGCGCACGCCGAGGCCGGAGGACAGCCGCATGTCGATCTGGCCGAGGGTGGCGTTGGTGACGTTGCGCAGGAAGATGCCGTACAGCGGGGTGCCGGTGACGTTCAGGTGCTGCACCTCGATGTCGCGGGTGCCGCGGGAGTAGACGGGGGCCTGGTCGCCGCTGCCGGTGCCGGTGACGTTGATGGTGCCGCAGACGTCGAGGACCGTGTGGCTGGGCAGCGAGATCCGGGAGCCGGCCGGCATCGAGCCGGAGCCGCGCACCACGACCCGCTCCTTGGCGGTGCGCCCGGCGGTCAGGCTGTTGACAGCCGCCTGCACGGCCGCCCGCATATCCGTGCCGGTGTGGACGACGGTGCCGCCGCGGCGGGCCGTCCAGGTGCTGCCGTTCAGGACCGCCTCGGCCTGGTAGGAGCCGTCACCGCAGGCGGCGGCCGTGCCGGTGGCCGCCTCGGTGGCGGCCGTGGCGGCCGTGGCGGTCGGGGCCGACAGGGCGCCGGCGGCGGCGAGGAGGGCGGCGGCGCCGGTGGCGGCGAGGAGTGCGGCTCTGCGTCCCATGCGGGTGCGTCCTCTCGTCGAACCGATTCGACTGAATCGATTCATCCTGTGGGGGCCGGGAGTGTGACAAGGGGGTGCCTGCGCGTCAATGGGTAGGGCGGGTACGGCGGGAAGGATGAGGCGGGAGATCCGACGAGGTCGAGCGACGGGAGACTCGGACGCATGCGGACTGCGTACGGCGTGGAGACGGTCAGGGCGGCGGAGCGGCGGCTGATGGCGCGGCTGCCCGAGGGAACGTTGATGCAGCGGGCGGCGGCGGGCCTCGCCACCGCCTGCGCCCAGCTCCTCGGGCGGGTCTACGGCAGTCGGGTCGTGCTGCTGGTCGGCAGCGGCGACAACGGGGGCGACGCCCTGCACGCCGGGGCGCGCCTCGCCCGGCGCGGGGCGGGCGTCACGGCCGTACTGCTCTCGCCCGAGCGGGCGCACGCCGGAGGACTCGCCGCGCTGCGGCGGGCCGGCGGCGCGGTCGCGGACACGGCGGCGGCACAGGCGGCGATCGAGCGGGCCGACCTCGTCGTCGACGGGATCGTCGGCATCGGCGGCAAGGGCGGGCTGCGGCCGGAGGCAGTCCCGCTCGCCGAGGCGGCGGTACGGTCCCGGGCCGCCGTCGTCGCCGTGGACCTGCCGAGCGGGGTCGACGCGGACACCGGGGAGGTGCGGGGCGCGGCGCTGCGGGCCGACCTGACGGTGACCTTCGGCACGCACAAGCCGGGGCTGCTGATCGACCCGGCGCGCGAGTACGCCGGGACGGTACGGCTCGTCGACATCGGGCTCGGGCCCGAACTGCCCGCCGAGCCCGAGCTGGAGGCGTTGCAGCACGCGGAGGTCGCGGCGCTGCTGCCGGTGCCGGCGGCGGAGAGCGACAAGTACCGGCGCGGGGTCGTCGGCGTCGCCGCCGGGTCCGCGCGCTACCCCGGCGCGGCGGTGCTGGCGGTCGCCGGGGCCCTGCGGGGCGGCGCCGGGGCCGTGCGGTACGTCGGGCCGGCCGGGGACGCGGTCATCGCCCGCTTCCCCGAGACACTGGTCTCCGACGCCGGGCCCAAGCGCGCCGGGCGGGTGCAGGCCTGGGTCGTCGGACCGGGCGCCGGGGACGACGCGGGGACGGTCGCCGAGGTCCTGGCGGCGGACGTACCGGTGCTGATCGACGCGGACGGGCTGCGGCTCGCCGACGCCGGGGCGGTACGGGCGCGGACGGCACCGACGCTGATGACCCCGCACGCCGGGGAGGCGGCGGCGTTGCTCGGGGTGAGCCGTGAGGAGGTCGAGGGGGCACGGCTGGCGGCGGTGCGGGAGCTGGCGGCGCGGTACGGCGCGGCGGTGCTGCTGAAGGGGTCGACGACGCTGGTCGCCGGGGCGGGGGGCCGGGGGCCGGTCCGGGTGAACCCGACGGGGACGCCGTGGCTGGCCACGGCCGGCAGCGGGGACGTGCTGTCCGGGCTGTCCGGGTCGCTGCTGGCGGCGGGGCTTTCGGCGGTCGACGCGGGCAGTGCCGGGGCGTATCTCCACGGGCTCGCGGGGCGGTCGGCGGCGGCGGGGGCGCCGGTGGGGGCGCGGGACGTGGCGGAGGCGGTGCCGCGGGCCTGGCGGGATGTTCGTACGGCGCGGACGGGGGCTGGGGGTTGAGCTGTGGCTGTGGCTGTGGCTGTGGCTGTGGGGCGGTGGCGTTGCTCGCCGTTGGCTGAGCCGGCGGTTTGACGGTGGCGCGTGCCCTGGGCCTCGTGGCGCGGCGTGTGCCCGCGGCTGAGTGGTCTCAACGAGTGACCTCCGGGTAGGACCTGCTCCGCAGCGCCGGGGGCTGGGTATCCCTGATCGGGTGATCAGGGGAATCGTTGCCGCCCGCCGTGTCGCCGTCGCGCTCGTCGCCGCCGCGCTGTTGCCCGCCGGTGCCGTGTGGGCCGCTCCCGAGCCGCCGGCCCCGGCGGCGGCGGAGCTGGTGCCCGGGGTGTATCAGTCGGGGCCCGTGGACACGCCCGACCAGGTGCTGGCGCCGCAGGTCTACCAGCCGTCGGTGGCGGAGGACGCCCTGGAGCCGAGTGACGCGCCGGAGGGGGCGTACGCGCTCGTCGAGTACGTGCCGTTGGAGGACGCGGTGGGGCGGGTGGCGTGCAGCGCGAAGGCGGGGCCGTATCAGCGTGAGGTCGAGGGGTGGCTGAAGCTGACGGTGGACGGGGAGCAGTCGGCGGCGGACTGTGAGGCGATCCGGGCGTTCCAGACGCAGCACGGCATCAAGCCGGCGATCGGGTTCGCCGGGCCGGTGACCTGGGCCCACATGCAGTTCCTCGCGGCCCGGGAGAACCCGAACGCGGCCGGGAAGTGCCCGGTGCGCACCGGGCGGGTCGCGTGCGTCGACCTCGACCGGCAGCTCACCTGGGTGCAGCAGGGCGAGAAGGTGCTCTTCGGGCCGGTGCCGATGCGGAGCGGGCGGGCGGAGTATCCGACCCGCACCGGGTCGCACAAGATCTACTGGCGCCACAAGAACCACCTGTCGACGCTCTACAACACCCCCATGCCGTACGCCCAGTTCTTCAGCGGCGGCCAGGCCTTCCACGCGGTGTACGACACCATTCACACGACGGTCGGCTCCATGGGCTGCGTGAATCTGCGGCTCGGTGACGCGCGGGAGCTGTGGGACGTGCTGAAGGCCGGCGACGAGGTGTATGTCTGGGGGCGCAGGCCCGGCCCCTAGGGGTGTCTCGCACCGGCTCCGCCGCCCCTGCGTCGACCGGGCCGTCCGGGGCCTCTGAGACACTGGGCGCGATGAGTACGACTGCACATCTGCCGACCGCCCCGCTGCGCGCCCGCGCCGAGATCGATCTGGCCGCGCTCCGCGCCAATGTGCGGGCGCTGCGTGCCCACGCCCCCGGCGCGGCCCTGATGGCCGTGGTGAAGTCCGAGGCGTACGGCCACGGGGCGGTGCCGTGCGCCCGCGCGGCCGTGGCGGCGGGGGCGACCTGGCTGGGCACCGCCACGCCGGAGGAGGCGCTGGTGCTGCGCGCGTCCGGCGCCGTGCCCGCGGACGTGCGGATCCTGTGCTGGCTGTGGACGCCGGGCGGGCCGTGGCGGGAGGCGATCGAGGCCGACGTCGACGTGTCCGTCAGCGGGATGTGGGCGCTGCGGGAGGTCACCGAGGCCGCGCGGCTCGCGGGGCGCCCGGCCCGGGTGCAGCTGAAGGCCGACACGGGGCTCGGGCGGGGCGGCTGCCAGCCCGGCGGGGACTGGGCGGAGCTGGTCGGCGCCGCGCTCGCGGCCGAACGGGAGGGCCTGCTGCGGATCACCGGCCTGTGGTCGCACTTCGCGTGCGCCGACGAGCCCGGCCACCCCTCCATCACCGCCCAGCTCGACCTGTTCCGGCGGATGCTGGCGTACGCGGAGGGCGAGGGCGTGCGCCCGGAGGTGCGGCACATCGCCAACTCGCCCGCCACGCTCACCCTCCCCGAGACCCACTTCGACCTGGTGCGCACCGGTATCGCCCTGTACGGCATCTCGCCCAGCCCGGAGCTCGGCACCCCGGCGGACTTCGGGCTGCGCCCGGTGATGACCCTGTCCGCCTCGCTGGCCCTGGTGAAGCAGGTCCCCGACGGCCACGGAGTCAGCTACGGCCACCGGTACACCACGGCGGGCGAGACCACCCTCGGCCTCGTCCCGCTCGGGTACGCCGACGGCATCCCCCGGCACGCCTCGGGCTCCGGCCCGGTGCTGGTCGGCGGGAAGTGGCGGACGGTCGCCGGGCGGATCGCGATGGACCAGTTCGTCGTGGACCTCGGCGGCGACGAGCCCGGGCCCGGCGCGCAGGCCGTGCTGTTCGGGCCCGGCGACCGGGGCGAGCCGACCGCCGAGGACTGGGCGCAGGCCGCGGGCACCATCGCGTACGAGATCGTCACCCGCATCGGAACGCGCGTTCCCCGCGTCTACGTCGACAGCGAGGGGCCCGAGGGGAACGGCGAGGGCGGCGACCCGGCGATGTGAACGGGCACCGGAGGGGTAATCGGTAAGCGACCGGCCAGTAGCGCGTCAGCGGGATCGGCAGCGCGTCAGTGGTGAGGAGCGGTAGGTGAGCGAGAGCAGCCCGAAGGCGGTCGCGGACGCCGCGGCCGTCGTCTCCGCCGCGGCGGCCGGGAACTGGCGCCGGGCGACCGGGATCGCGGGCGCCGCGATAGGCGTGCTCGCCGCGGGCGCCGCCGCCGGCGTGGCGCTGGAGCGGATGACCGTCGGCCGCGACATGCGCCGCAAGGCCCGCCTCGCCCTCGACGCGGCGGGGCCGTACGGCGCCCTGCGCGGCACCCCCGGCAAGGCGTACGCCGACGACGGCACCGAGCTGTACTACGAGGTCGACGACGTCGAGCCGGACGCCGGTGCCTCCGTCGGCCCGCGCCGCCGCCGGCTCTTCGGCCGCAAGGCCCCCGCGCCCGTCACCGTCGTCTTCAGCCACGGCTACTGCCTCGGCCAGGACTCCTGGCACTTCCAGCGGGCGGCGCTGCGCGGCGTGGTGCGGACCGTGCACTGGGACCAGCGCAGCCACGGCCGCTCCGGGCGCGGGGTGGCCCAGCTCGAGCAGCGGGTGCCGGTCAGCATCGACCAGCTGGGGCGGGACCTGAAGGCCGTCCTCGACGCCGCCGTCCCCGAGGGTCCGATCGTGCTGGTCGGGCACTCCATGGGCGGGATGACGGTGATGGCGCTGGCCGACCAGTACCCGGAGCTGATCCGGGAGCGGGTGGTCGCCGTCGCGCTGGTCGGGACGTCGTCGGGACGGCTCGGCGAGGTCAACTTCGGGCTGCCGGTCGCCGGCGTGAACGCGGTGCGGCGGGTGCTGCCGGGCGTGCTCAGGGCGCTGGGGCAGCGGGCCGAGCTGGTGGAGAAGGGACGCCGGGCCACGGCCGACCTGTTCGCCGGGATCATCAAGCGCTACTCGTTCGCGTCCCGGGACGTCGACCCGGCCGTCGAGCGGTTCGCCGAGCGGATGATCGAGAGCACCCCCATCGACGTGGTCGCCGAGTTCTACCCGGCCTTCACCGAGCACGACAAGACCGAGGCGCTGGCCCACTTCGCCGGTCTGCCGGTGCTGGTGCTGGCGGGCGTGGAGGACCTGGTGACCCCCAGCCGGCACAGCGAGGCCATCGCCGATCTGCTGCCGGACGCCGAGCTGGTCCTGGTGCCGGACGCCGGGCACCTCGTGATGCTGGAACACCCGGAAGTGGTCACCGACCGGCTCGCCGACCTCCTCACCCGCGCGGGTGCCGTGCCCGCAGGGGCTACCGTGGGTGGCTATGGAAGCACCAGCGGCACCGCACGACCCGGCTGAGCGCGACGCCTCCGCGCGGCTCACCGTCACCTCTCCCGACCAGATGCGCGAGCTGGGCCGCCGGCTCGCCAAGCTGCTGCGCGCAGGCGACCTGGTGATGCTCACCGGGGAGCTGGGCGCCGGCAAGACGACACTCACCCGCGGCCTCGGCGAGGGGCTGGGCGTGCGCGGCGCGGTCACCTCGCCGACGTTCGTGATCGCCCGGGTACACCCTTCGCTCGGCGACGGCCCGCCCCTCGTCCACGTCGACGCCTACCGGCTGTCCGGCGGGCTGGACGAGATGGAGGACCTGGATCTCGACGTCTCGCTGCCCGACTCGGTGATCGTCGTGGAGTGGGGCGAGGGCAAGGTCGAGGAGCTGACCGAGGACCGCCTGCACGTCGTCATCCACCGGGCCGTCGGCGACACGACGGACGAGGTGCGGCACGTGACGCTGACCGGCGTCGGGGAGCGCTGGGCGACGGCGGACCTGAACGCGCTCACCGCGTGAGCCATCGGCCCCGGCCGGGCCGAGCCGGCGCCGCCCGGGGCCGGCCCGGTTCCGGCGGGCGCCGAGCCGGGCCCGGCAGGCATGAACCGTCGGTTCCGGCTGAGCTGAACCCTCGATTCCGACAGGCTGTCGGGAAAATATTGCGCCGGGGCGGTCGGGCGTGGTCACATGGTATCCCTCGCGTAGTTAGGTTTACCTAACCACGTCCGCCCCCAGGTCCCAGGAGGCGTCCATGCCGGTCCCGGAACGAGACGAGACCCCGCCGCGCGTGGTGGCCGCGGTGTCCATGCGCGATCTGCTGGCGTCCTGCGCGGCGGCGACCGCCGTCTCCACGCCGCCCCGCCCGACGTCACCCACCGAGCCCCGCCGACCGGAACCCGAACGGGTGACCGAGCACAGGGAAGCCGCGTAGGTCCCGGTTCGCCCTACCGGATGACGACGACCTTCTGGCCGATCGTCGCGAACTCCCACATCGCGTTCCCGTCCGCGCGCGACTGGCGGATCCCGCCGGTGCGGCTGCGCGGGTCGGGCACCGGGGTGGAGCCGTCCACCGCCGCGCTGAAGCCGATGGTCACGCCGTCGACACCGGCGAAGCGGACGACGTGCTCGATGGGCGTGCCGTCGGAGCCGGTGATGCGCTTGGAGCGGGACGTGACCGCGTAGACCCCGGGCGACGGGTCGACCGTGCTCGGCATGACCCGGAAGGTGCGCAGCACCTTGTTCGCGGGGTCGACCAGCCACACCCGGTCGTCGTCCAGCGAGTACACGACCCGCTCCCCGGCTCCGGAGCCGCCCGGCAGCGCGGTGGGGTTCCGCTTGTCCCGCGGCGCCTTCGTCACCGCCGCCACGGGCGTGCCCGCGGCCTGCGGGTGCGCCAGCTCCTCCGGGACGTTCGCCGACGCCTGATAGGCGAGGTACCCGACCGTCACCATCGCCGCCGCCGTCAGCCCGGTGACGAATCCGGCGCTGCTGCTGGCCACGGGCGTCCACCTCCGCGTCGTATGTCCACAAGAATCCAGAGACGTACCGTAACGGGAGGTGACGGTAGCAGCCGGGGGGCGGAGGAACCGGTACTTCCGACACGGGCCCCGGGGAGCCGTAGGCTGTTGGCGTGCTCTTGCTCGCTCTGGATACCGCCACCCCCGCCGTCACCGTCGCCCTGCACGACGGCACGGACGTCATCGCCTCGTCCAGCCAGGTGGACGCGCGCCGGCACGGCGAGTTGCTGCTGCCCGCCGTCGACCGGGTGCTCACCGAGGCCGGGCTCAAGCTCGAAGCCGTCACCGGCATCGTCGTAGGGACCGGACCCGGTCCCTACACCGGGCTGCGCGTCGGCCTGATGACCGCCGACACCTTCGGCCTCGCCCTCGGCGTCCCCGTGCACGGTGTGTGCACCCTCGACGGCCTCGCCTACGCCACCGACCTGGAGGGCCCCTTCGTCGTGGCGACCGACGCCCGCCGCAAGGAGGTCTACTGGGCGCGGTACGCGGACTCCCACACCCGGGTCACCGACCCGGCCGTCGACCGGCCCGCCGACATCGCCGAGCAGGTCAAGGGCCTGCCCGCGGTCGGCGCCGGGGCGCTGCTGTACCCGGACGTCTTCCCCAGCGCGCACGAGCCCGAGCATGTCTCCGCCGCCGCGCTCGCCTCGCTGGCCGCCCGGAAGCTGGCGGCGGGGGAGGAACTGTCCGCGCCGCGTCCGCTGTATCTGCGCCGGCCCGACGCCCAGGTCCCGAAGAACTACAAGGTGGTCACCCCCAAGTGACCGGCACCCCGACCCCCCGACTGCGCGAGATGCGCTGGTGGGACATCGACTCCGTACTCGAACTGGAGCGTGACCTCTTCCCCGAGGACGCCTGGTCGCGGGGCATGTTCTGGTCCGAGCTGGCCCACGCCCGCGGGCCCGAGGCGACCCGGCGCTACCTCGTCGCCGAGGTCGTCCCGGAGGACGCCCCTCGGGAGGCACCGGCGCGCGACGGCGGCCGGATCGTCGGCTACGCGGGGCTCGCCTCCGCCGGTGACACCGCCGACGTGCAGACCATCGCCGTCGCCCGCGACCACTGGGGCACCGGCCTCGGCGCCCGCCTGCTGACCGAGCTGCTGCGGGCCGCGACCGCCTTCGAGTGCGCCGAGGTCATGCTGGAGTGCCGCGTGGACAACGTCCGCGCGCAGAAGCTGTACGAGCGCTTCGGTTTCGAGCCCATCGGCTTCCGGCGCGGCTACTACCAGCCCGGCAACATCGACGCCCTGGTGATGCGCCTGACCACCCTGCCTGACCGCGGCTCCGCCCCGGGCGCCACCTCCGTACAAGGAACCGAGATCAATGACTGACGAACCTCTCGTCCTCGGCATCGAGACCTCCTGCGACGAGACCGGCGTCGGCATCGTCCGCGGCACCACCCTGCTCGCCGACGCCGTCGCCTCCAGCGTCGACGAGCACGCCCGCTTCGGCGGTGTGGTCCCCGAGGTCGCCTCCCGCGCCCACCTGGAGGCGATGGTGCCGACCATCGACCGCGCGCTGAAGGAGGCCGGGGTCAGCGCCAAGGACCTCGACGGCATCGCCGTCACCGCCGGTCCCGGCCTCGCGGGCGCGCTCCTGGTCGGCGTCTCCGCGGCCAAGGCGTACGCCTACGCCCTCGGCAAGCCGCTCTACGGCGTCAACCACCTCGCCTCGCACATCTGCGTCGACCAGCTGGAGCACGGCCCGCTGCCCGAGCCGACGATGGCGCTGCTGGTCTCCGGCGGGCACTCCTCGCTGCTGCTGTCCTCCGACATCACCTCCGACGTCCGCCCGATGGGCGCCACCATCGACGACGCGGCCGGCGAGGCCTTCGACAAGATCGCCCGCGTGCTGAACCTGGGCTTCCCCGGAGGCCCGGTCATCGACCGGTACGCGCGCGAGGGCGACCCGGAGGCGATCGCCTTCCCGCGCGGCCTGACCGGCCCCCGCGACCCGGCGTACGACTTCTCCTTCTCCGGTCTGAAGACCGCCGTGGCCCGCTGGATCGAGGCCAAGCGGGCGGCGGGCGAGGAGGTGCCGGTGCGGGACGTGGCGGCCTCCTTCCAGGAGGCGGTCGTCGACGTGCTCACCCGCAAGGCCGTACGTGCCTGCAAAGACGAGGGCGTCGACCACCTGATGATCGGCGGCGGCGTCGCCGCCAACTCGCGGCTGCGGGCGCTCGCCCAGGAGCGCTGCGAGAAGGCCGGGATCCGGCTGCGGGTGCCGCGCCCCAAGCTGTGCACCGACAACGGCGCGATGGTCGCGGCGCTCGGCGCGGAGATGGTCGCCCGGGGCCGGGCCGCCTCCAGCTGGGACCTGTCCGCGGACTCCTCCCTGCCGGTGACGGACCCGCACGTGCCCGGGCACGACCACGACCACGTCCACGAGGTCAGCAGGGAGAACCTCTACTCGTGACGGTCGCGTTGATGTGGGAGGCGCGGGCGGTCCCCGGCCGGGGCGAGGAGCTGCTGGAGTGGGCCCGCGCCCAGGAACTGGCCCCGGCCCCGCTGCGGCGGGAGACCTTCCGCGCCCCGCAGGACCGGGTGCTCGTCGTCACCTGGTGGGACGCCGATCACGACGCCCGCCTCCCCGAACTGCCGGAACCCGCGGGCGACCTGGTCACCCGCGCGGTGCACCGGTGGCGGTTCGAGTCGGTGGACGTCACCCCCGCCGGGAGCTGAGCGGATCAGCCGAGCGGCCGTACCTCCGTCTCACAGCGCAGCACCCGGTCCGGGCCCAGCACCCGCTCCGGCCCGGTGAGGGTCAGCTCCGCGGTGTGCCGTACGTCCGTGCTGGACGCGGCCAGCCGCAGCTGGAGCGCGCCCGGCTCGACCACGCGGCGGCCGGTGCGGTCGGTGAAGGACGACAAGTCGGCGGGGAAGCGGAAGGTCACCCGGGCCGCCTCGCCGGGCTCCAGGGCGAGGCGCTGGTAGCCCACCAGGCGGACGTCCGGGCGGGTGACCCGGGCGACCGGGTCGTGCAGATACAGCTGGACGACCTCGGCGCCGGCCCGGTCGCCGGTGTTACGGACGGTGACGGACAGGTCGTACGAGCCGTCCGTGCCGATCTCCGGGGCGCCGCCGGTGACGTCCTCCCAGGCGAACGTGGTGTACGAGCGGCCGTGGCCGAAGGGGAACAGCGGGGTCGGGTCCAGGTTGCTGACCTCGCCCGCGAGGCCCAGGGGCGGCTGGAGGTACGTCCACGGCTGGCCGCCGGGGTCGCGGGGCACGCTCACCGGGAGCCGCCCGGACGGGTTCACCCGCCCCGACAGCACGCCCGCCACGGCCGGGCCGCCCTCCTCGCCGGGGAAGAAGGCCTGCACGACCGCGCCGAGCCGGCCGTCCCAGCGGCCGAGCGCGTAGGGGCGGCCGGTGAGCAGCACCAGCACGACGGGCACGCCGGTCTCCACCAGGGCGTCCAGCAGCTCGGCCTGCACGCCGGGCAACCGGAGGTCCAGGGCGTCGCAGCCCTCGCCGGAGGTGCCCCGCCCGAACAGGCCGGCCCGGTCGCCGAGCACGGCCACGCACACATCGGCCTCGGCGGCGCGGGCCACCGCCTCCTCGAAGCCGGAGCGGTCCGGGTCGGAGGTGTCGCAGCCCTCGGCGTAGGTGACCTTCGCGTCGGGGAGTTCGGCGCGCAGGGCCTGCACCAGGGTGGGGATCTCGATGCCCATGGGGACCTCGGGGTGCTGGACGCCCACGTGGGAGGGGAAGGAGTAGCAGCCCAGCATGGCCAGCGGGTCGGCGGCGCGGGGGCCGACGACCGCGATCCGGGTGTCGGGGGACAGCGGCAGCAGGCCGTCGGGGTTGGTCAGCAGGACCACCGACTCCTCCGCCAGCCGGCGGGCCAGGGCGCGGTTGGCCGCCGAGTCCAGGTCGATCGGGCCGACCGGCTCGGGCGTCCAGTCCTCGTCGAGCAGGCCCAGCTCGCACTTCTGCGTCAGCACCCGGCGCACCGCCCGGTCGATCAGCTCCTCGGGCACCTCGCCCGCCCGCACCGCCGCCGCCAGGGGCTCGCCGTAGCACTTCACGGTCGGCAGTTCCACGTCGATGCCCGCGGCGAGCGCGGCGTGGGCGGCCTCGGCGTCGGTGCCCGCGACCCGGTGCAGGGTCTGGAGGAAGTTGATCGCGAAGTAGTCGGCGACGACCGTGCCGGTGAAGCCCCACTCCTCGCGCAGGAGGTCGGTGAGCAGGCCGGGGTCCGCCGAGGCGGGCACGCCGTCCGTCTCGGTGTACGCGGCCATCACCGAGCGGGCGCCGCCCTCGCGCAGCGCGTGCTCGAACGGCGGCAGGGTCACGTCCGCGAACTCCCGCACCCCGGCCCGCACCGGGGCCAGGTTGCGGGCGCCCGCCGAGGACGCGTACCCGGCGAAGTGCTTCAGCGTGGCCACGATGCCCGCGGACTCCAGGCCCCGCACATAGGCCGCGCCGACCGTGCCGACCAGGTACGGGTCCTCGCCGATGGTCTCCTCCACCCGGCCCCAGCGCAGGTCCCGTACGACGTCCAGGACCGGGGCGAGGCCCTGGTGGACGCCGACCGAGCGCAGGTCGTGGCCGATGTGCCGGCCCATCTCCTCCACCAGCGCCGGGTCGAAGGAGGCGCCCCAGGCCAGCGGCACCGGGTACGCCGTCGCGCCCCAGGCGGTGAAGCCCGCCAGGCACTCCTCGTGCGCCATCGCCGGGATGCCGAACCGGCCGGCCTCGGCGATCCGCCGCTGGGCGCGGGCCAGGGAGCGGGCGCCGGTCTCCGGGTCGACGGGGGCGGTGCCGAAGGGACGCGTGAGCTGGCCCAGGCCGTGGGTGATCAGCTCGTCCCACTCCTCGGCGGAGCGCTCGACGGCCATGTCGTGCTGGTGCGGGGCGACTCCGGCGCCGTCCGTGGCGGCGCCCACCCACACGCCGTACAGCTGGGCGGTCTTCTCCTCCAGGGTCATCCGGGAGAGCAGGTCCTCGACACGGGCGGCGGTGGGCAGGGCGGGGTCACGCCAGGGGGTGGACATGAAACTCCTGTCGGTAAGGGAGGGTTCGAAAAGGCCGCTTCACTTGCCGCCCACGCCCATCAGGCCGCTGACGAGGGAGCGGCGGGCCACCAGGTAGACGGCGAAGATCGGGATGCCGGACAGGACGACCGAGGCGAGCAGGGCGGGGACGTTGACCCCGAACTGGCTGACGTAGTTGAAGAGTCCGAGGGTGAGGACCCGGGGACCGTCCGACTGGGTGAAGATCAGCGGGAAGAGGAAGCCGTTCCAGGCCTGGAGCGCGGAGTAGATCACCACCGTGCTGATGCCGCCCTTGGCCAGCGGGATCACCAGCTGGAACAGCATCCGCAGCGAGGAGGCGCCGTCCAGGGCCATCGCCTCGTACAACTCCTCCGAGATGTCCCGCAGGGTGCCGGTGAGGATCAGCACCGACACCGGCATCGCGAAGGCCGCCGTCGGCAGGATCACGGCGGGCAGGGTGTCGTACAGGCCCAGCTTGGCGATCAGCAGGTACAGCGGGACGACGACCGCCTGCGCCGGGATCGCCACGCCCAGCAGGAAGAGCCGGAACGCGGCGCCCGACCAGCGGTTGCCGGTGCGGACCGCGACGTACGCCAGCGGCACGGCGAGCACCAGGACGAGGCCGACCACCGCGACCGCGACGATCGCCGTGTTGCTGAGGAGATGGCCGAAGCCGCTGTTCAGGACGGTGTTGTAGTTGTCGAGGGTGGGGTCGGACGGGGGCTTGAGCGGGTTGCCGTCGAGGGACTGGTCCTGGCGGGTCAGCGACGCCGAGAGCATCGCGTACACCGGGACGAGGACGACCACCAGCCAGATCAGGGCCCCGAGGCCGGCCACCGGGTTGGGGCGCCGGGTCCAGTGCCGCCGGCGGCGGGCCGCCTTCGCCGGGGAGCCGGCGGCGGGCTCCTTCCGGGTGTCGGCGGGACGCGGCAACGTATCGTGTGACACTCCGTCACATCCCTTCGCGGGTACTGCGCATGGTGCCGAAGCCGGTCAGCCGCACCAGCAG
This sequence comes from Streptomyces sp. NPDC052773, assembly GCF_044547145.1. NCBI lineage: Bacteria > Bacillati > Actinomycetota > Actinomycetes > Kitasatosporales > Streptomycetaceae > Streptomyces > Streptomyces sp. NPDC052773. Next base: position 253,652 of record NZ_JBITZX010000006.1, read on the forward strand.
CAGGGAGAGCCCGGTGGCCGCCACGACCAGGAAGGACGCGAGGGCGCTGGCGTAGCCGAAGTCGTACGACTTGAAGCCCGCCTCGTACATCAGGTACGGCAGGATCGCGGTGTCCGTGCCGGGGCCGCCCTTGGTGAGGATCAGGACCGTCTCGAAGTACGTCAGCGAGCCGACGACGATCAGCACGCTGGACGTGGTGATGGTGTGCCGCAGCTGCGGCAGGGTGATCGAGAAGAACTGGCGGTAGCGGCCGGCGCCGTCGATGGCCGCGGCCTGGTAGAGCACCGCCGGGATCTGGCGGGCGCCGCCCTGGTAGATCAGCGTGTGCAGCGGCATGAACTGCCAGCCGCCGACGAACACGATCGCGAGGAACGCGCCGCTGGAGGAGCCCAGGGTGTCCTTCTGGATGATGCCGAAGTTCGGGTCGAGCAGGGCGTAGAAGAGCACCGCGACGGCCGTCGAGGACAGCAGCAGCGGCACGAAGAAGATCGCGGACAGCACCGCGCGGTTGCGCTGCTTGCCCGCCGCCCAGACGCCCAGGAGCAGCGAGACGACCGTCTGGAAGAGCCAGGAGCAGGCGGTGAGCAGGACCGTCAGCCACAGGGACTGGGTCAGGCGCGGGTCGTCGAGGAGCCTTTGCCAGTTGTCGAGGCCGACCGGGCGGGGGTCGCCCAGGCCGTCCCACTCGGTGAAGGAGAGGTAGAACGCCAGCGCCATCGGGACGACCGCGAAGAAGGCGAAGAACAGCACGCCGGGCAGGGCCCAGGCGGCGTGCGGACGCCCCGCCCGGGCCCTGGCGGGCTTGGTGCCGGCCGCGGGGCCGGCCTTGGTGGTGGCCTTGCTCACTTCAGCCCCTTGCAGGCGGCCACGAACTCGCTCGGCGAGGCCTTGCCCGCGAACAGCTTGCCGATCTCGGTGTGCATCTTGGTGCCCAGCTCGTCGCCGAGCGCCTGGTCCCAGGAGAGGGTGAAGGCGGGCGCCTCCTCGACCATCCGGTACTGGAAGCGGGCGTACTCGGGGTTCGGCGCGTCGCCCAGCAGCAGGGCCGCGTTCGACGTCGTGGGTACGTCGCCGTTGGCGACCAGGTCCCGGGCGTACTCGCGGGAGGCGGACTCCTTCAGGAAGGCGACGGCCGCGTCCTTGTTGCGGGTACGGGCGTTGATCGACCAGTAGTTGGTGGGGTTGCCGACGACGTTGCGGGCGTCGCCGGAGCCGCCCTCGATCTTCGGGAACGGGGCCCAGCCCAGGTCCTTCTTCGCGAAGTCCGGGAACTTGCCGAGCTGCGTGGAGTACTCCCACGAGCCCATCAGGTGCATCGCCGCCCTGCCCTTGGCGAAGACGGCGGGGGCGCCGCCGTTGACGTACGACACCGAGGTGAACTTCGAGCCGAAGGCGCCGTCGTCGACCAGCTCCTTGACCATCTCGGCGGCCTTCAGCACGGCCGGGTCGCCCCAGCCCTCGGCGTCGCCGTCCTGGATGCGACGGAAGACCTGCTCGCCGCCGATGCGGTCGACCAGGTACTCCAGCCACATCAGTTCCGGCCAGATGTCGGAGCCGCCGAGGGCGAACGGGGTGATGCCCGCCTTCTTCAGCTTGGCGTTGATGTCGAGCAGCTGGTCCCAGGTGGTGGGCGGCCGGAGCTTGTGCTCGGCGAACACGGACTTGTTGTAGAAGAGGATCACCGGCTGCATGCCGCGCATGGGCACGCCGTAGTGGCGGCCCTTGAGGTCGCCGGCCGCGAGCACCGAGGGCAGGAAGCCCTTCTTCAGGACCTCGTCGTTCTCGATGATGTCGGTCAGGTCGATGAGCTTGCCGGCCTCGACGTACGGCTTGATCGAACCGCCGCCCCAGTTGAAGAACACGTCCGGCGCGCTGGGCGAGCCCATGGCCGTGCGCAGCTTGGGGGAGTAGTCGGAGCCGGGGATCCGCTCCAGCTTGACCTTGCCGCCGGTCTTCTTGGCGGCGGCCGACTTGTTGAAGCGGTCCACGGCCGCCTGCTGGACCTTCACCGCGTCGTCGCCGTAGACGAACGCGGTGAGGGTGGAGCCGCCGCTGCCGGAGCCCCCGCCGGAGCCGCAGGCGGACAGACCGGTGGTGAGCAGGGTGGTGGCGCCGGCGCCGAGCACCCAGCGTCTGCTGAACGAACGTCCGCCGTTGGACGTGTACCCCATGGCAGCAACCTCTCGGCTCTTCTCGTCCCGCAGCGGCGCACGCGCGCGGACGCGTGGGCGCTCGGGCGGCGCCTGGGCGCTTGGGCGCTCGACGCTTGTGCGGGCGGTGCAGGACGAATGTTTCGGGCTGAATCTCGAATGTTCCGGGAACCTATGGCGCCACGCGGGGTCCGTCAAGAGGTCGCGCAGGGATACGATCGCGGGCATGACTCCACCGGAACGCGCTCAAACCCAGACGGCACGGCGGTCGGCCCAGACCGCGACGCTCGCGGAGATCGCCCGCGAGGCGGGGGTGTCCGCGCCGACTGTTTCGAAGGTCCTCAACGGACGGGCCGATGTCGCCCCGGCGACCCGCAACCGTGTGGAGGAGCTGCTGCGCGCCCACGGCTACCGGCGCCGCCGGGCCGAGGCGACCCGCTCACCGCTGATCGACCTGGTCTTCCACGAGCTGGAGAGCGCCTGGGCGCTGGAGGTCATCCGGGGCGTGGAGAACGTCGCGCGGGACGCCGGGCTGAGCGTGGTGCTGTCCGAGAGCGCGGGCCGGCTCACCCCCGGGCGCTCCTGGGCCGACCAGGTCGCGGCGCGCCGCCCGCACGGGGTGATCCTCGTGCTCTCCGAGCTGGACGAGTCCCAGCGGGCGCTGCTGACCAGCCGGTCCATCCCGTTCGTCGTCATGGACCCGGCCGGCGACCCCGGGACCGACGTGCCGTCGATCGGCGCCACCAACTGGCAGGGCGGCCTGGCCGCGACCCGGCACCTGGTGGAACTGGGCCACCGCCGCATCGGCGCGATCAGCGGGCCCAGCCGGATGATGTGCAGCCGGGCCCGGATCGACGGCTACCGGGCGGCTCTGGAGACCGCCGGCCTGCCCGTGGACCCCTCGCTGATCAAGGCCGGGGACTTCCACCACGAGTCCGGCTACCGCCTGGGCCTGGAACTCCTGCGCCGGCCCGACCGGCCGACGGCCGTCTTCGCGGGCAACGACCTCCAGGCGCTCGGCCTCTACGAGGCGGCGCGGGAGCTGGGCCTGCGGGTGCCGGAGGACCTGAGCATCGTCGGCTTCGACGACCTGCCCGTCGCCCGCTGGGTCGGCCCCCCGCTGACGACCGTCCGCCAGCCCCTGACCGAGATGGCCGAGGCGGCGGCCCGCCTCCTCCTCGAACTGAGCCGCGGCGACGACGCCACCCCCGCCGCGACCCGCGTCGAACTGGCCACAAGCCTGGTGGTCCGCAGCAGCACGGCACGGGTGGAGTGAGGGGGTCTTCCCCCGGGGGCCGCTGAACTGTCGTCCACGCGGCGCCGAAATGGCCCTCGCGGGCGACCGGCCCGTTTCGACCGCTCCCGCGGGCACGTGTGCCTGTCTGCCGGGCGAAGCCCAGAAGCTTCGCGGGGGCGGCTGATCGGCCGCTGGCCGGAAGTCGCCGTATTGACGGCCGCCCCTCATGCACCAAAACTCCTCCGCAGTCAATCGGTTGTTCGGCCGAAACTTTCGGAGGCACCCGCATGAGATCTCTGAGAACGGGCTTCAACCTGGTGTCGGCGGTGGCCGGCGCCGCGGCGGTGCTCGGCGCGCTGGTGGCCGCCGCGCCCGCCGCGCACGCCGCCGACGTGCCGCTGCGCGACCTCGCCGACGCCAAGGGCAGGGTCATCGGCACCGCGATCGGCGGTTCCCACCTCACCGGCACGCGCGGTGAGATCGCGAGCCGGGAGTTCAACTTCGTCACCCCCGAGAACGCCATGAAGTGGGAGGCCGTGGAGCCCAGCCGCGGCAGCTACAACTGGGCCGAGGCCGACCGGATCGTCGACTTCGCCCAGGCCAACGGACAGCAGGTCCGCGGCCACACCCTGGTCTGGCACAGCCAGAACCCCGGCTGGCTGGCCAACGGCTCGTTCACCGCCGCCGAGCTGCGCACCATCCTCCAGAACCACATCACCACCGAGGTCACCCGCTACAAGGGCAAGATCGCCGCCTGGGACGTCGTCAACGAGGCGTTCAACGAGGACGGCACGTACCGCCAGTCCCTCTGGTACAACAACCTCGGCACCGACTACATCGCCGACGCCCTGACCTGGGCCCGCGCCGCCGACCCCACCGCCAAGCTGTACATCAACGACTACAACGTCGAGGGCGTCAACGCGAAGAGCACCGCCCTGTACAACCTGGTCAAGTCCCTGAAGGAGCGCGGCGTCCCGATCGACGGCGTCGGTCTCCAGGCCCATCTGATCCTCGGCCAGGTCCCGTCCACCCTCCAGCAGAACATCCAGCGCTTCGCCGACCTCGGCGTCGACGTGGCCATCACCGAGCTGGACATCCGTATGCAGCTCCCGGCGACGGAGGCCGAACTGGCCCAGCAGGCCGCCGAGTACAAGGCCGTCATGAACGCCTGCCTCGCCGTCACCCGCTGCACCGGCGTCACCGTCTGGGGCTTCAACGACGCCGACTCCTGGGTCCCGGACGTCTTCGACGGCTACGGCGCGGCGACCCCGTACGACGAGAACCTCGCGCCGAAACCGGCGTACTACGCCATCGCCGAGTCGCTCGGCGGATCCGGCCAGCCCGGCCCGGGCCCCGGCGACGGCTGCAAGGCGACGTACACGATCGTCAACCAGTGGAACAGCGGATTCACCGGCCAGGTCCGGATCGACTGCACGGGCACCTCGCTGACGTCCTGGAAGGCGAACTGGACGTTCGGCGCCGGCCAGCGGATCTCCCAGGCCTGGAACGCGAACTGCACCCAGTCCGGCACCGCGGTGAGCTGCTCCAGCCTGTCCTACAACGGGACGGTCCCCGCGGGCGGTTCGGTGACGTTCGGCTTCAACGGCACGTGGAGCGGCAGCAATCCGGTGCCCGTCGTGACCCTGGGATGACCCGGAGCCACGAAATCTGAGATTTTCCCAAGAAAAGACCCTGTGGCGTTCCTGCTCGTCATAATTCGGACTTACGTTCCTCCCTGTGGCGGGACTTGACGAAAACGGGGACGAGGGCAGACCAGTGGGCCGGCGGTCTCGAGCGCTGAAGACCGCCGGCCTCACCCTCGCCGCACTGCTGACGCTGTGCGCCGGCGCGGCCGGCTGGGTCTACTGGCAGCTCAGCGACAACATCACCAGCGTCGACATCAACAGCGCCCTCGGCGACGACCGCCCCCCGAGAGCACCGACCACCCCGTCCCCCGGCGCCGCCGCGTCCGCCGCCCCGCTGCCGTCCGGCTCGCTGAACTTCCTCGTCCTGGGCTCGGACTCCCGCGACGGCACCGAGAACAGCAGGCTCGGCGGAGGCGAGGGCGGCAGCGCCCGGTCGGACACCGCGATGGTCGTCCACCTCGACGCCGGGCGCACCGCGGCGACCGTCGTCAGCATCCCGCGCGACACCCTCGTCACCCGCCCGTCCTGCCCCCTGGCGGACGGCGGCGAGTCGCCCGAGGCGTACGGGGCGATGTTCAACTCCGCGTACACCGTGGGCGGCCCGGTCTGCGCGGTGAAGACCGTGGAGTCGCTGACCGGAGTCCGGATGGACCACTACGTCGAGATCGACTTCGCCGGTTTCGCCCGTCTCGTCGACGCCCTCGGCGGGGTCACCGTCACCACGGAGGAGGACATCGACGACGACCTGAGCCATCTGCGCCTGGCCGCCGGTACCCACCACCTCGACGGCGAGCAGGCCCTCGGCCTCGCCCGCACCCGCCACGGCGTCGGCGACGGCAGCGACCTCGGCCGGATCGAACTCCAGCACACCCTGGTCAAGGCGCTGCTGGCACGGATCTCGGACGTCGGCCTGACGACCGACCCGGCGCGGCTCTACGAGGTCGCCGACGCGGTCACCGGCAGCCTCACCACCGACACCGGCCTCGACTCGCTGGGCGAGCTGATCGACCTGGGGCGCAGCCTGCGGGACCTGTCGGCGGACCGGGTCCGCACGGTGACCATGCCGGTCGTACCGGCGCCCGCGGACCCCAACCGGGTGGTCGCGGACGAGCCGGAGGCCTCCGAGCTGTGGGCGTCGCTGCGCTGAGCGGAGCCGACCGGAGCCGACCGGAGCCGACTGGAACCGACCGGAGCGCGGCTAGGAGGTGTGCCCCGGAGCCGGGCGCCCGAGCAGCATCGCCGGCGCGCCCGCCACCCGGGTGAGGAACACGGTGACCGCGACGGTGCCGTGCGGCTTGGGCAGCACCTTGCGCCGCAGCTCCTCCGGTTCGACGGCCGACCCCCGCTTCTTCACGGTCAGGGTGCCCACCTGCCGCTCCCGCAGCAGCGCCTTCAGCTTCTTGACGTTGAAGGGCAGGTGCTCGGTGATCTCGTAGGCGGTGGCGTACGGCGTGGGCCGCGGCTCGTCGGCCGTGACGTAGGCGATGGTCGCGTCGAGCAGCCCGCCGCCGACCTCCTCGGCCACCTCGGCGACCAGATGCGCCCGGATGACCGCGCCGTCGGGCTCGTACAGGAACCGCCCGACCGGCCGCACCGCCGGATCGGGCAGGCCGCGCCCGGTCAGCGTGTGCGGGCCGGGCAGCAGCGTGGCCCGCACCAGCCCCGGCGCGGTGCCGAACCACAGCACCGCCTCCTTCACATCGCCGCCGTCCGAGATCCACTCGGCCTCGGCGGCATCCGGCACCGCCTCGTGCGGGATGCCGGGCGCCACCTTCAGGGCGGCGTACGGGGCCCGCCGGGCGGCTTCGACGGCCCAGGACAGCGGCGGCGAGTAGGCCTCGGGGTCGAAGATGCGGCCCCGGCCGCCCCGCCGGGCGGGGTCCACGAACACGGCGTCGTACCCGGCCGTGTCCACCTCGGTGACATCGGCCTCCCGCACCTCGATCAGGTCCGCGAGCCCCAGCTCCTCGGCGTTCGCCCGCGCCACCGCCGCGGTCAGCGGATCCCGGTCGACGGCCAGCACCCGGATCCCGGCCCGCGCGAGCGCGATCGCGTCCCCGCCGATCCCGCAGCACAGGTCGGCGACGGAGGTGACGCCGAGATCCCTGAACCGGCGCGCCCGGTACGCGGCGACGCTCGCCCGCGTCGACTGCTCCACCCCGTTGGGCGTGAAGAACATCCGCCCGGCGTCCTCGGCCCCGAACTTCGCCACCGCCCGCTGCCGCAGCCGCGCCTGCCCGAGCGCCGCCGACACCAGCTCGGCCGGGTGCTCGCGGCGCAGCCGGGTCGCGACGGCGAGTTCGTGCGCGGGGTCGGTGCCGCGCACCGCGTCGAGGAGGGCGCCGCCCTCGGGGGTGCGCAGCGCGTGCAGGTCGTTCACCGGGTTGTTCACCGGTTCATTGTCGGCCAGTCGGTGGATGGTGTGCCGTAGGCGGAGGTGTCGGCCCGGCGGCGGGGGTGGTGGCTGGGAAGATCCGGCACCATGCGACTAGTAGTACAAAATGACAAAAGCGGGGCGTATGCCATGCGTCTCCGCGCCGGGGTCGCCGCGCTCGCCGCCGCGGCCCTCGCCGCCGGCTGCGCCCAGGGCGACGACGGCACGAAGGCCGGACCCGCCGCCGGCCAGCAGCCGCCGCACCGGAAGTCCGCGGCCGAGGCGCCCGACGCGCCCGGCTCCCACGCGGCCCGCGCAGCCGCCGCGAGACGCTGGGGGCTGAAGGCCGTCCCGCTCACGCCCCCGCCGCCCCCGGCGAAGAAGCCGCGCATCCGCACCCGCGACGGCTTCGAGGTCGGCGACCACCGGGAACTGAACCTCCCGCCGGTCTTCACCACCGTCCCCACCCGGCACAAGATCGTCTTCCTCACCATCGACGACGGCGCCGAGAAGGACCCGGCGTTCCTGCGGATGATGAGCGAGCTGAACGTCCCGTACACCGCCTTCCTCAGCGACTACCTGGTCAAGGAGGACTACGGCTACTTCAAGCGCATGCAGGACCAGGGCGTGCCCCTCAACAACCACACCCTGCGCCACCCCTACCTGCCGGCGCTGTCGTACGCCCGCCAGAAGCGCGAGATCTGCGGCATGCAGGACGTCATCGAGGAGCGCTACGGCAAACGCCCGCTCCTCTTTCGCCCGCCCTTCGGCAACTACAACCGGGACACCCTGCTCGCCGCCAAGGCCTGCGGCATCACGCACGTGCCGCTGTGGAACGAGGAGGTCTTCGTCGATCGCTGGGAGTACCGCGAGTGGGACCGCAGCATCCACCGCGGCGACATCGTCCTCAGCCACTTCCGCGGCCGCGAGGACTGGGACGGCACCATGACCGACATGGCCCGCCGCTTCCTGAACAAGGTAACCGCCGAGGGCTACGCCGTGGCCCGCCTGGAGGACTACCTGTGAGCACCCACCGGGCACCCGACCGACGCCGGACCTTACACCCCCCGGCGCCCCGGCCCCTGGAACCCCGGCTCCCGACGCTCCGGCTCCTGGCGCCCCTGATCCTCGCCGCGCTGCTCCTGGTGACCGGCTGTGCCTCGGCGCAGGGTGTCCGGGGGGCGCCCGGATCGGCCCCCGACCGGGCGGGGCCGTCCGCGCCCGCGTATCTCCGCTGGGGCCTGGCGGCACCCCTGCCCCCGCCCCCGAAGCCCTCGCGCCCCACCCTGCCCGCGCGGGGCCTGCCACCGGTCGTCGACCGGGTCCCCACCCGGGACAAGGTCGTCTTCCTCACCTACGACGACGGCGCCGAGAAGGACCCCCGCTTCGTCGACCTGGTCCGCGAACTGCGCCTGCCGGTCACCATGTTCCTCACCGACAGCGTCGCCGGCCCCGGCTACGGTCACTTCGCCCGTCTCCGCGCGGTCGGCGCCGGCCTGCAGAACCACACCCTCGACCACGCCGCCCTGCGCGGCCTGCCGTACGCCGGGCAGCGGGCCGAGATCTGCGGCCAGCAGCGCAAGCTCCACACCCGCTTCGGCGTCCGCCCCCACCTCTTCCGCCCGCCCTACGGCACGTACGACGCGACCACGCTGCGCGCCGCCGCCGACTGCGGCATCCGCGCGGTGGTCCTCTGGCGCACCACCATGACCACCACCGACCTCACCACCCCCCGCCTCCACCCCGGCGACATCATCGCCGTCCCTGCGACGGAAACCCTGACCCCGACCCTGAAGGAGCGCACGGTGCACCTCCTGCGCCGTATTCAGGAGCAGGGGCTGACGGTCGGAAAGCTGGACGACTACCTGTAGCGAATCCGGTCCGTCCGGCGTTTGAGGACGAGGCCGTTCAGGGCGAAGCGGGGGCCTGGGGGCGGCAGCCGCCGGCGGAGGGCGTGCGAAACCCACGCACCGCGCGACCCGCGCTCACGCCGTGCCCCCTGACGCGCCGCACGGCAATTGGCACTCCGCTTGACCGAGTGCTAATCGCGGTCATAGTCTCGGCTCTGGCACTCCCCCTAGGAGAGTGCCAAACACGCGACGGGCAGGTCCGGCACCCGCGACGACGGATCGACCTGGTCGCCACCTCAGACAGTTAACCCCGTGAGATCTCCGAAGGGGGAGGTCGGATCGTGACGACCGCCAGCTCCAAGGTTGCCATCAAGCCGCTCGAGGACCGCATCGTGGTCCAGCCGCTGGACGCCGAGCAGACCACGGCCTCTGGCCTGGTCATTCCGGACACCGCGAAGGAGAAGCCCCAGGAGGGCGTCGTCCTGGCCGTGGGCCCGGGCCGCATCGAGGACGGCAAGCGCGTCGAGCTCGACGTCAAGGTCGGCGACGTCGTGCTCTACAGCAAGTACGGCGGCACCGAGGTGAAGTACAACAACGAGGAGTACCTCGTCCTCTCGGCTCGCGACGTCCTCGCGATCATCGAGAAGTAAGTCGTCACCTCGACGCACCCAGCTTTGCAACTGCGCCCCTGGCCCCCGCGACCCTAAGAAGCCGGGCGCCCGGGGCGCAGTCACTTTCACCCACATTCGAGAGGGCTCACGCTGTCATGGCGAAGATCCTGAAGTTCGACGAGGACGCCCGTCGCGCCCTCGAGCGCGGCGTCAACAAGCTTGCCGACACGGTCAAGGTGACGATCGGCCCCAAGGGCCGCAACGTCGTCATCGACAAGAAGTTCGGTGCTCCCACCATCACCAACGACGGTGTCACGATCGCCCGTGAGGTCGAGATCGAGGACCCGTACGAGAACCTCGGCGCCCAGCTGGTGAAGGAGGTGGCGACCAAGACCAACGACATCGCGGGTGACGGCACCACCACCGCCACCGTGCTGGCCCAGGCCCTGGTCCGCGAGGGTCTGAAGAACGTCGCCGCGGGTGCCTCCCCGGCCGCCCTGAAGAAGGGCATCGACGCCGCGGTGAAGGCCGTCTCCGACGACCTGCTCGCCACCGCCCGTCCGATCGACGAGAAGTCCGACATCGCCGCCGTGGCCGCGCTGTCCGCCCAGGACCAGCAGGTCGGCGAGCTGATCGCCGAGGCGATGGACAAGGTCGGCAAGGACGGTGTCATCACCGTCGAGGAGTCCAACACCTTCGGTCTGGAGCTGGACTTCACCGAGGGCATGGCCTTCGACAAGGGCTACCTGTCGCCGTACTTCGTGACGGACCAGGAGCGCATGGAGGCCGTCCTGGAGGACCCGTACATCCTCATCCACCAGGGCAAGATCTCCGCCATCGCGGACCTCCTGCCGCTGCTGGAGAAGATCATCCAGTCGAACGCCTCCAAGCCGCTGCTGATCATCGCCGAGGACGTGGAGGGCGAGGCCCTGTCCACCCTCGTCGTCAACAAGATCCGCGGCACCTTCAACGCCACCGCGGTGAAGGCCCCCGGCTTCGGCGACCGCCGCAAGGCGATGCTCCAGGACATGGCGGTCCTCACCGGCGCCACGGTCATCTCCGAGGAGGTCGGCCTCAAGCTCGACCAGGTCGGTCTGGACGTGCTCGGCTCCGCCCGCCGCGTCACCGTCACCAAGGACGACACCACGATCGTCGACGGTGCCGGCAAGGCCGAGGACGTGCAGGGCCGCGTCGCGCAGATCAAGGCCGAGATCGAGAACACCGACTCCGACTGGGACCGCGAGAAGCTCCAGGAGCGCCTCGCGAAGCTGGCCGGCGGCGTGTGCGTGATCAAGGTCGGCGCCGCCACCGAGGTGGAGCTGAAGGAGAAGAAGCACCGTCTGGAGGACGCCATCTCCGCGACCCGCGCCGCGGTCGAGGAGGGCATCGTCTCCGGTGGTGGCTCCGCCCTGGTGCACGCCTCCAAGGTCCTCGAGGACAACCTCGGCAAGACCGGCGACGAGGCCACCGGTGTCGCGGTCGTCCGCCGCGCGGTCGTCGAGCCGCTGCGCTGGATCGCCGAGAACGCCGGCCTCGAGGGCTACGTCATCACCTCCAAGGTCGCCGAGCTCGACAAGGGCCAGGGCTTCAACGCCGCCACCGGCGAGTACGGCGACCTGATCAAGGCCGGCGTCATCGACCCGGTCAAGGTCACCCGCTCCGCCCTGGAGAACGCCGCCTCCATCGCCTCCCTCCTCCTCACGACCGAGACCCTGGTCGTCGAGAAGAAGGAAGAGGAGGAGGCCACCGCGGGCCACGGCCACAGCCACGGTCACGCGCACTGACGCACCGCCTCGCAGGAAGGCCCGGCACCCCACGGTGCCGGGCCTTCCCGTTTCCCCTCGCGGGTCCCTGCGGCGCTAACGCTCCATCTCGTCCAGAGCGCCCAGCTGCTCCATCAGCCCCAGCCGGTCGTACTCCCACCAGCCCTCGGCGAGCTTGCCGTCCCCGCCGCACCGGAAGACGGTCGTCCCGCTCATCGACACTTCTCTCCCGGTGGCCGGAATACCGAGGAACTCTCCCTTGTGGCGCCCCTTCCAGAACCACCGCGCGCACACCCGGTCGCCCTCGGCGATCAGATCCTCGATGCTGAACTCGAAGTCGAAGCCGTCCCGCCAGACCCGCATCTCCCGCCGGACGTGATCCATGCCGATCACGTCCTCCACATTTGCCGGATCATGGTCGTGGTAGTGCTCCGACATCACCTCGTCCAGCGGCGGAGGCTCGCTCCCGGGCGTCGCCAGCAGCTCGAAGTACCGCCGCACCGTCGTGGTGAACAGCTGCTCGTCCCGCACCACGTCCAGATCGGTGAACGTCGGCATCTCGTCGCAGAGCGCGACCATCTCCCGGAAGATCCGGTCCGTCTCCGGCAGCTCGGAATTCCGCATCGCCTCCTCGTACGACGGGAACTCCACGATCTCGATGAAGTGCGACGCGTCCGACCGGTCCTTGCCGATCACACTGTGCGTCGCCGTCCGTTTCCCCTTGGTCTGCTGGACCCACCGGTCCATCAGCCGGTTCATCTCGTCGAACCGGCTGGTCTTGCAGTCGATCAGCTGTACGAAGGTCATGGTGCGCCTCCGGCCCTCCGGGTCCGGGTGGATCAGCACCATTCTCCTCCTTTGCGCTACCGCTGCACCCGGTGCTCCGGGCCGTACTTCCGGCCCGCCCGCGAGCTGATCCCGCCGAGCACCCCGCGCGGCACCAGCTTCGCCGCGCCCATCAGGACCTTGTAGCGCGGGTCCGGGATCGACAGCGACCGGCCGCGGGCCAGGTCCGCCAGCGCCGCCGCGACCAGCTTGTCCGCGTCGAGCCACATCCAGTTCGGGATGTTGTCCGTGCCCATCCCGGCCCGCTGGTGGAACTCGGTCCGCACGAAGCCGGGGCACAGGGCCATGAGCCGTACGCCGCTGCCCGCGAGGTCCTTCGCCGCGCCCTGGGTGAACTGCACGACCCACGCCTTGGAGGCGCCGTACGTCCCGCGCGGGAGGAAGGCCGCGACGGAGGCGACGTTGATGACGCCGCCCCGCCCGCGCTCGCGCATCGCCCCGGTCGCCGCGGAGGTCAGCCGGAGCACGGCCTCGCAGTGCACCTTGAGCATCTTCAGCTCGTCGGCCATCGGCACGTCGAGATAGCGGCCCTTGTGGCCGAAGCCGGCGTTGTTGACCAGCAGGTCGACCGGGTTCTTGCGGTCGGCGAGCCGGGCGGCCACCGCCTCGATGCCGTCGTCCTCCGCGAGGTCCGCCGTCAGCACCTCGGCCTCGATGCCGTGCCGGTCGTGCAGTTCGGTCGCCTGTTCCCGAAGGCGCTTGGTGTCCCGCGCCACCAGCACGAGGTCGTGTCCGTCAGCCGCCAGCCGCCGTGCGAAGGCGGCACCGATTCCCGCGGTCGATCCCGTAATCAGAGCCGTTGTCATGGGCCAAGGGTAGTGACCCGGACGACGGGCGTCCGTTCCCGTGACGCCCGTTCAGGAACCGTTATCCGGAGCGTTTTTCTCGGCATACGTCCTGGCCTTCTCCCGAATCTCCGGATGCAGCGCCTCACCCGCCGCGAGCAGCCGGGGCAGCAGCTCCCGCTCGGTGGTGACCGCGCGGAACTGGAGCGCGACCGTGATGTCGTGATCCGGGCGGTGGACGATCTCGACCGCGTCACCCGCGCGGATCGCACCCGGCTCGATCACCCGCAGATACGCGCCGGGCGCCCCGTGCCGCGTGAACCGCTTCACCCAGCCCCGCTCACCCAGATGGCCCTGGAAGGTACGGCAGGGAATGCGCGCGGACGTGACCTCCAGGACCACCCGCGGGCCGACCCGCCAGCGCTCGCCGATCCGCGCGCCGGACACATCGAGCCCCGAGGTGGTCAGGTTCTCGCCGAACGACCCGTTGCCCAGCGCGCGGCCCAGCTCGCGCTCCCACGCGTCGAGGTCCTCGCGGGCCACCGCGTAGACGGCCTGGGCGTCGCCGCCGTGGTGGCGCGTGTCGCAGACCGCGTCCCCGGCGAGCCCGCTCGCCCCCGCGCCCTCGAGCCCGGGTGCCGCCACCCGCACCGGCCCGTCCACCGGCCGCTTGTCGATGCCGGTCACGCCGTCGGGATGGTCGGTGTACGACACGGTCCGCGGCCGGCCCAGGTTCACAGACAGAAGCCTCATGGCGGCACGGTAGGCCCCGGCGACCAAAGTGTCGACGCATTATTCGCCGCCGTACCCAAGAACCACTTATGCTGGAGGGGTGATCGAGGCTCGTCATCTGCGCGTGCTGCGCGCCGTCGCCGCCACCGGCTCCTTCTCCGCCGCGGGGCGCGAACTGGGCTGCACCCAGCCCGCCGTCAGCCAGCAGATGAAGGCCCTGGAGACCTCCGTGGGCACGCCGCTGCTGGTGCGCAGCGGGCGGGAGATGCGGCTGACCCAGGCCGGCGAGGCGCTGGTGCGGCACGCCGCCGGGATCCTCGCCGGGCTCACCGCCGCGGAGGAGGAGGTCGCCGCCATCGCCGGCCTGCGGGCGGGCCGGGTGCGGCTGGTGTCGTTCCCGAGCGGCAGTTCCACCCTCGTCCCCACCGCCCTGGCCGCCCTGCGCGCCGCCCACCCCGGCACCCGGGTCTCCCTGGAGGAGGCCGAGCCGCCGCGGTCCGTGCAGCTGCTGCGCGAGGGCGACTGCGACATCGCGCTGGCCTTCCGCTACGAGGGGGCGGCGGGCGCCGAGGAGTGGGACGACCTCGTCGTACGGCCGCTGCTGACCGACCCGCTGGTCGGCCTCGTCCCCGAACGGCACCGGCTCGCCGGCGCGTCCTCCGTGCCCATCGCCGAACTCGCCGACGAGCCCTGGATCGCGGGCTGCCCGCGCTGCCGCGGCCAGCTGGTGGAAGTGTGCGAGAGCGCCGGTTTCACTCCGCGCATCGACTTCGCCACCGACGACTATCCGGCGGTGGTGGGACTGGTGGGCGCGGGTCTCGGTGTGGCCGTGCTGCCCCAGCTCGCGATCGAGTCCGTACGGCCCAGGGGTGCGCGGACGGTGACGCTGGAGCCCGCGGTGCGGCGGGAGGTCGTCGCGCTCACCCTGCCCGACCTGGCGCAGGTGCCGGCCGTCGCCGCGACGCTCGACCAGCTGGGCCGGGCGGCGGGGCGCTGACGGTTCCCCTCCGGGAGAACCTCCGGTCAAACCCCCCGGTCACACCCCCGTCATGAGTGAGGGCACGCCTGTGCGTGCCCCTCCTGGTGTTCCGTGTCGCGGAACACCGTTTTGAAGAAACGTTCCTTCAGTTGTTCGAAGCCGTCGTCCCGCCGGCTGTCGACGCCGGTACCAGCCGGTGACGTGCCCGCCCCATGAGCTCTTCGCGCTCGTCCTCGGTCAATCCGCCCCACACGCCGTACGGTTCACGCACGGCCAGTGCGTGGGCCGCGCACTGCGCGCGGACCGGGCACCTCATGCAGACCTCTTTGGCCGAGTTCTCGCGAGCGCTCCGCGCCGCCCCACGCTCGCCCTCCGGATGGAAGAAGAGCGAGCTGTCCACCCCGCGACAGGCAGCCAGCAGCTGCCAGTCCCACAGGTCCGCGTTCGGTCCGGGAAGGCGGGAGAAATCTGCCATTGCGTGACCCCTTGCAGCCGTTCTGTGCGGATACGGTGCCCACGACCGTACATCTACGATCTAAGGAGATGAAAATATGACTCATTGCGAATCTAGCCTCAGACACCAGCAGATGGGAAGAAATGGGGCTAAATGGGGCATGGTTGTGATGAAAGCTTGAGAGTCTGCCGTGCGTGTCTGCACCGTGTCCGCGCCCTCACGTAGAGTGCCGAAGATGGCACACGGCCCCGTAACTCTTTCGAGTGACCATCGTTGAGAGGGCGGAGGCGGTTGAAAAACACAAGTGCTCGGGCAGGCGTCCGAGACGGTCGACCGCACAGGTGACGATTTCGTACCAGCCTGGAGGCTCAAGGTGACGCGCATCAGCTGCGGAGGGCGGCCATGACTTCCGTCCTCGTCTGCGACGACTCCCCGCTTGCCCGAGAGGCGCTTCGCCGCGCGGTCGCGACCGTGCCCGGCGTGGAGCGCGTGACGACCGCGGCCAACGGCGAGGAAGTCCTCCGCCGCTGGGGCGCCGACCGCTCGGACCTGATTCTGATGGACGTACGCATGCCCGGTCTGGGCGGCGTCGAGACCGTGCGGCGGCTGCTGTCCGCCGACCCCGGTGCGCGCATCATCATGCTCACCGTCGCCGAGGACCTGGACGGAGTGGCCCTCGCGGTCGCCGCCGGCGCCCGCGGCTATCTGCACAAGGACGCCTCGCGCGCGGAGCTGCGGGCCACCGTGACGCAGGCCCTCGCCGACCCCACCTGGCGGCTGGCCCCGCGCCGGCTGCGCTCCGCCGAGATGGGCGCCGCGCCCACGCTCACCGCGCGTGAGATCCAGGTCCTGGAGGGCATGAGCCACGGCCGCTCCAACGCCGAGATCGGCCGCGAGCTGTTCCTCTCCGAGGACACCGTCAAGACCCACGCCCGGCGCCTGTTCAAGAAGCTCGGCGCGTCGGACCGCGCCCACGCGGTGGCACTCGGCTTCCGCTGGGGCCTGGTGCGCTGACCTGCCGGGTCGCTCGGGGCCCCGGGTTGGTGGTCCGGGCGGGGTGAACCTGGGTCGGGTCCCGGGTGGTCCTTGTGACGGTGCTCCCGGGCTGGTCCGTGTGAGGGTGCCCCCGATCGGGTCCGAGGGGAGAAACCCTGGACCGGTCCGAGCCGGGGCACCCAGCGGAGTGGCCCTGGGCGTCCGAGCCGGGGTAGCCGGGCCGGTTCCAGCGGGGCCGGCCTCGCGTCGGTTTCATCCAGGGCGGGTCGGCCGCCCGGCCGTCGGCACCTCGGCGGCGCGCCCGCAGGACCTGCGGCCGCACCCGCGCGGGTGGTCCGTACGGCGCGGAACGATCCACCCCGCGTGCCACGCGAGGCGGAGGAGGGAGTCGACGCGATGGGGACGTCCCCCTGCGCCCGCGTCCACGTCCACGCCCGCTCCGGAGCGCCTCGGCGTGCCGGGCCGGTCGAGCGTCGACTGTCGACGCCCGCCGGTCTGGAACCGGACTGCGTCCGCGCTCGCGCCCGCTCGGGGGTGCCTCGGCGGGCCGGGCCCGTGGAGCGTCGACTGTCGGTGCTCGCCGGACCGCAGCCGGGGCGCGTCCGCGCGCGCGTCGTCGTCCCGCTCGGGGACGGTCGCGGCGCCCTCACCACCACCATGCGCCGTCTCCGCCCCGGCGTTCGCGCCGGGTGCCGCGGCGGTGATGCGAGACACCCAGAGGGCGGCGCGCGACGCGCCGCCCTTGGCGTGGTGGCGGGCTCTGTGGGGCCGCGTGGTGTCCGCGCGGGGCGCTCCCTCGTTCGTGTGGTGCGGTGTGGCGGCTCCCGGCGGCCGTTCCTCGAGGTCTGCGTTCGCCGCGCAGTCGACTCTCCCCGCGCGGTGCCGGCCGAGGGCCGTGTGTGGTGCTCCGGGAGCGGGTCCGAGCGGGGCGGCGGGGCCGTAGGGCGTCCGCGCGGAGTGGGTGCGGGTGGGCTCGGACGGCGTAGTCGTCGCCCGCGTGGTGGAGGCATGGGCCCCGGCGGGGGAAAGCCCTGGCCGTGTGGTGTGCGGGCCGGGTTCCGGGGGCGGGGCGCGGGTGCCCGCTGCTTGTTTCGGCGCGGATGCCGCATCCTTGAGGTGTGGAGTTCCTCGGGGACGAGTCGGTCGAGCGGAAGGGGAGGGCGCAGGGGATGAGTTCCGGCGCACCTGCTCATAACGCTTCGGTGCACAACAACGGACGCGATGCCGCGCAGGGCGCGGCCGCAGGGCACGATGGACCGATGCGCGACGACGAGGCGGTCACTGCCCCCGGGTCGATCGGTGCGCTCGTCCATCGCGCCGTCGACGGGGACGAGCAGGCCACGCACGATCTGCTCGCCCATGTCCACCCGCTCGCGCTGCGCTACTGCCGCACCCGGCTGTCCCGGCTGCCCGGCGACGCCCGGCACTTCGTGGAGGACCTGGCGCAGGAGGTCTGCGTCGCCGTCCTCCTCGCCCTGCCGCGCTACAAGGACACCGGCCGCCCGTTCGAGGCCTTCGTCTTCGCGATCGCCGCGCACAAGGTCGCCGACCTGCAGCGGGCCGCGATGCGCCACCCGGGGTCGACCGCGGTGCCCTCGGACGAGATGCCGGAGCGGCCCGACGACTCCCTGGGCCCGGAGGAGCGCGCGCTGCTCAGCAGCGACGCCGAATGGGCCAAGAAGCTGCTGGCCAACCTCCCCGAGAACCAGCGCGAGCTGCTGCTGCTGCGGATCGCCGTGGGGCTCACGGCCGAGGAGACCGGCCAGATGTTGGGAATGTCACCCGGCGCCGTCCGGGTGGCTCAGCACCGCGCCCTGAGCCGGCTGCGCGCGCTCGCCGAGCAGTAAGCCCCGGCCGCCTGTTGAACCGGCCTGACTTCATTTTCGTACGAACATATGAAGCCCTGGCCCGGCCCGTACCGTGGAATGAGACGGGTTCATCTCCCGTTAGCATGGACATCCGCACCGATCAAGGCCATTTGGGGAAGGTGTCATGACTGCCAACGTCGACGGAGTGCCCGGAAAATTCGCGACACTCGGGCTGACCTACGACGACGTGCTGCTGCTGCCGGGCCCGTCGGACATGGCACCCGACGAGATCGACACCGCCTCGTACGTCTCCAAGAACGTGCGGGTGAACATCCCGCTGCTGTCCGCCGCCATGGACAAGGTCACCGAGTCCCGGATGGCCATCGCGATGGCCCGCCAGGGCGGTGTCGGCGTGCTGCACCGCAACCTTTCCATCGAGGACCAGGCCAACCAGGTCGACCTGGTCAAGCGCTCCGAGTCCGGCATGGTGACCGACCCGATCACCATCCACCCGGACGCCACGCTCGCCGAGGCGGACGCGCTGTGCGCCCGGTTCCGCATCAGCGGTGTCCCGGTCACCGACGGCGACAAGAAGCTGCTGGGCATCGTCACCAACCGCGACATGGCCTTCGAGACCGACCGCTCCCGCCGGGTGCGCGAGGTCATGACGCCGATGCCGCTGGTCACCGGCAAGGTCGGCATCTCCGGCCCGGACGCCGTCGAGCTGCTGCGCAAGCACAAGATCGAGAAGCTGCCGCTGGTCGACGACGAGGGCGTCCTCAAGGGTCTGATCACGGTCAAGGACTTCGTCAAGGCGGAGAAGTATCCGAACGCCGCCAAGGACGCCGAGGGCCGCCTCCTCGTGGGCGCCGCGGTCGGTGTCGCCGGTGACGCGTTCGAGCGCGCCCAGGCGCTGATCGAGGCGGGCGTCGACTTCATCGTCGTCGACACCGCGCACGGCCACTCCCGCCTGGTCGGCGACATGATCGCCAAGATCAAGTCGAACTCCTCCGGCGTCGACGTCATCGGCGGCAACGTCGCCACGCGGGACGGCGCCCAGGCGCTGGTCGACGCGGGCGCGGACGGCATCAAGGTCGGTGTCGGCCCGGGCTCGATCTGCACCACCCGCGTGGTCGCCGGTGTCGGCGTCCCGCAGGTCACCGCGATCTACGAGGCCGCGCAGGCGGCCCGCGCGGCCGGTGTCCCGGTCATCGGCGACGGCGGTCTGCAGTACTCCGGCGACATCGCCAAGGCCCTGGTCGCGGGCGCCGACACGGTGATGCTGGGCTCGCTGCTCGCGGGCTGCGAGGAGTCCCCGGGCGAGCTGCTGTTCATCAACGGCAAGCAGTTCAAGTCGTACCGCGGCATGGGCTCCCTGGGCGCCATGCAGTCCCGCGGCGACCGCAAGTCGTTCTCCAAGGACCGCTACTTCCAGGAGGGCGTCGCCTCCGACGAGCAGCTGGTCCCCGAGGGCATCGAGGGCCAGGTGCCCTACCGCGGCCCGCTGTCCTCCGTCGTCCACCAGCTCGTGGGCGGCCTGCGCCAGTCGATGTTCTACGTCGGCGGCAAGACCGTGCCGGAGCTGCAGGAGCGCGGCCGGTTCGTGCGGATCACCTCGGCGGGTCTCAAGGAGAGCCACCCGCACGACATCCAGATGACGGTCGAGGCGCCGAACTACAGCCGCAAGTAGTTCCCCCAGGCTCCCGAGGGCGGCTCCGGAACTCCGGGGCCGCCCTTGTCGTACCCGTCGGGGATACTGGAAGGCGCTGAAACGCATCAGGGAAAGGCCACACACGTGACTGAGATCGAGATCGGGCGCGGCAAGCGCGGCCGCCGGGCGTACGCCTTCGACGACATCGCCGTCGTCCCCAGCCGCCGTACGCGGGACCCGAAGGAGGTCTCGATCGCCTGGCAGATCGACGCCTACCGCTTCGAGCTGCCGTTCCTGGCGGCCCCCATGGACTCGGTCGTCTCGCCGGCCACGGCCATCCGGATCGGCGAGCTGGGCGGCCTCGGCGTGCTGAACCTCGAGGGCCTGTGGACGCGGTACGAGGACCCGCAGCCGCTGCTGGACGAGATCGTCGGCCTGGACGCGGAGACGGCGACCCGCCGCCTCCAGGAGATCTACGCCGCGCCGATCAAGGAGGAGCTGATCGGGCAGCGCCTGAAGGAGGTGCGCGACTCGGGCGTGGTCACCGCCGCCGCGCTCTCCCCGCAGCGCACGGCGCAGTTCTCCAAGGCCGTGGTGGACGCCGGCGTGGACATCTTCGTCATCCGCGGTACGACGGTGTCGGCGGAGCACGTGTCGTCCTCGCACGAGCCGCTGAACCTGAAGCAGTTCATCTACGAGCTGGACGTCCCGGTGATCGTCGGCGGCTGCGCCACGTACACCGCCGCCCTGCACCTGATGCGCACCGGCGCGGCGGGTGTGCTGGTCGGCTTCGGCGGCGGCGCCGCGCACACCACGCGCAACGTGCTGGGCATCCAGGTCCCGATGGCGACCGCCGTGGCGGACGTGGCGGCGGCCCGCCGTGACTACATGGACGAGTCCGGCGGCCGGTACGTGCACGTCATCGCGGACGGCGGCGTCGGCTGGTCCGGCGACCTGCCCAAGGCGATCGCCTGCGGCGCCGACGCGGTCATGATGGGCTCGCCGCTGGCCCGCGCCACCGACGCGCCCGGCCGCGGCCACCACTGGGGCATGGAGGCCGTCAACGAGGAGCTGCCGCGCGGCAAGAAGGTCGGCCTCGGCACGGTCGGCACCATCGAGGAGATCCTCACCGGCCCGTCCCACACCCCGGACGGCTCGATGAACTTCTTCGGCGCCCTGCGCCGCGCCATGGCCACCACCGGCTACAGCGAGCTGAAGGAGTTCCAGCGCGTCGAGGTGACGGTGGCGGACTCGCAGCACCGCCGCTAGTCCCCGGCACCTTCGTTGGTCCCCCCGGGGACCCGCGGGTCGTGAAAGGGCCCGTCCACCGAGGTGGACGGGCCCTTTCGTGCCAGGGGCCGCTCAGGCGGCGGCCTTCTTCGCGCCGGAGAACGCCGCGAAGGCGCCGATCGCGAAGAACAGGAAGGTCATGGCGTCGGCCGACTCCTTCCAGGCCTCCGTGATGACGGCGAAGTGCTCGGTGAACATCTCGGTGGCGGAGATGCCGGCGATGTCGGCGCCCAGCAGCCCGACGCCGATGAGCTGGCCGACGTAGACCGCGCCCAGCGACAGGAGCGCGCTGATCACCGGCAGCGCCGGGTTCGAGCCGCCGACCTTGCCCGCGGCGAAGCCGACGAGGAACCCGACGCCGATGGCGGCGTAGCCGATCTCGTACTCGGTGGCGCCGACGATGGCGCCGTAGATTCCGGCCGTGACCAGGGCCACGACGACGGCGGTGACCACGCCGAGGACGACGTTGCCGCCGCGGGCCGGGGCGACGGGCGCCGGCGGCATGGCGCCCGGCTGCTGGGCGAACGGCTGCTGGGCGTACGGGTTGCCGTCGGTCGGCTGCTGCGGCTGCGGCGGAACTGACTGGGTCATGACAGGAATCCCCCCACGGGACTGGTGTGCGAGCGGTGTCCCCGCACGACCGTGCGAGGGGACGCCGAAGATTAACAGGCGCACTCCTCTCGGCCACCAGTGAATTCCCGCGAGGGTGGCTCCTCGGAGCCGGTGCGCGGCGCCTGTCAGAGCCGGTGCGCGGCGCCCGTCGGGGTCGCCCCGCGGGTGTCCAGCAGCAGCTGGGCCTTCACGGACAGGCCCTGGAGGTCGTACGTCCGGTGGTGCTGGAGCAGGATCGTCAGGTCCGCGTCGGCCGCCGCCTCGTAGAGGGAGTCCGCGCGGGGCACCGGGCGGTCCAGGACGCTCCAGGACGGCACGTGCGGGTCGTGGTAGCTGACGGACGCGCCCAGCTCCATCAGCCGCACGGCGATCTCCCGCGCGGGGGTGCCCTGCTGATCGCCGAGGTCGGGCTTGTAGGCGACGCCGAGCAGCAGCACGCGCGCGCCCCGCGCCGACTTGCCGTGCTCGTTCAGCAGCGTGGCCGCGCGCTGCACGACGTAGCGCGGCATCTGCTCGTTGACCTGCCGGGCCAGCTCCACCATGCGCAGCCCGCGTCCCGCCTGCCCGATGAGGTCCTGCGGGACGGCGTGGCCGCCGACGCCGGGGCCGGGGCGGAAGGCCTGGAAGCCGAACGGCTTGGTCTCCGCGCAGCGGATGACGTCCCACAGGTCGACGCCGAGGTCGTGGCAGAGCACGGCCATCTCGTTGACCAGGGCGATGTTGACGTGCCGGTAGTTGGTCTCCAGCAGCTGCACCGTCTCCGCCTCGCGGGTCCCGCGCGCGCGGACCACCTTGTCGGTGAGCCGGCCGTAGAAGGCGGCGGCCGACTCGGTGCAGGCGGGGGTGAGGCCGCCGATCACCTTGGGGGTGTTGGCGGGGGTGAAGGCGCGGTTGCCGGGGTCGACCCGGCTGGGGGAGTAGGCCAGGTGGAAATCGCGTCCCGCGCTGAGGCCCGATCCCTTCTCCAGCAGCGGGCGCAGGAACTCCTCCGTGGTGCCCGGGTGCACGGGCGACTCCAGGATCACCGTGGTGTGCGGGCGCAGCCGCGGGGCCAGGGTGCGGGCGGCCGTCTCCACCTGGCTCAGGTCGAGCCCGCCGTCCGCGGCGCGCGGGGTGGGCGGGCAGATGACGGCGGTGCGCACCCGGCCGAGTTCGGCGGCGCCGACGGCGTGCCGGAAGCCCCCCGAGAGCATCCGGCGCAGTTCGGCGGGGCTGAGCGAGCCGGGCTCCGGGCCGGTCCGGTAGCCGACGGTGGGGATGCCGGCGGCGACGGCGGCCTGGGCCAGCGGCAGGCCGAGCGGGCCGAGTCCGATGACGGCGAGATCTGCGGGCATGGCGTGGGCCGTCCTTCCCAGTAACCGAAGCGGGACAGGTGCGCAAGCCCTGTGGACAGAACGAGCGAGCGCAATGTCAGACTAGGAGTAAATATGACCGATTTGCGGTATTGGGTGGCCGAGTTTCTGCGAGTGTTTCCGTGAGTGTTGTCCACAGGCTGGGCTCGCGTGGTGGCTGAAGTCGGGCATCCCGGTCAGAATTTGGGCAGAGGCATACCGATCAGAGGTGCACCGATCCACACCGGTCACGGTGCACGGAACCGGGCTCGCCCCACGGGTGCGGCCGACGCGACGCGAACAGCGGGAGGCAGCGGTGAGGACAGGGACCCTGGGGCCGGCGCAGCGCGCCGAGTCGCTGGCATCGATGGCCGAGCGGGAACTGGACCTGCTGGTCGTGGGCGGCGGAGTGGTCGGCGCGGGCACCGCGCTGGACGCCGTCACCCGCGGTCTGTCGACCGGACTGGTCGAGGCCCGGGACTGGGCCTCGGGCACGTCGAGCCGGTCCAGCAAGCTGATCCACGGCGGACTGCGCTATCTGGAGATGCTCGACTTCGCACTCGTGCGCGAGGCGCTGAAGGAGCGCGGCCTGCTGCTGGAGCGGCTCGCCCCGCACCTGGTCAAACCGGTGCCGTTCCTCTATCCCCTCCAGCACAAGGGCTGGGAGCGGCTGTACGCGGGCTCGGGCGTCGCCCTCTACGACGCGATGTCCATGGCCCGCGGCCACGGCCGGGGCCTGCCCCTGCACCGCCATCTGAGCCGCCGCCACGCCCTGCGCGTGGCGCCCTGCCTGAAGAAGGACGCCCTCGTCGGCGCGCTCCAGTACTACGACGCGCAGATGGATGACGCCCGCTTCGTCGCCACCCTGGTGCGCACCGCGGTGGCGTACGGCGCGAAGGCCGCCAACCGCGCGCGGGTCACCAGTTTCCTGCGCGAGGGCGAACGCGTCGTCGGCGCGCGCGTACAGGACGTCGAGGGCGGCGGCGAGTACGAGATCCGCGCCAAGCAGATCGTCAACGCCACCGGCGTGTGGACCGACGACACCCAGGCGATGGTGGGGGAGCGCGGCCGGTTCCACGTCCGCGCCTCCAAGGGCATCCACCTCGTCGTGCCCAAGGACCGCATCCACTCCACCACCGGGCTGATCCTGCGCAC
Organism: Streptomyces sp. NPDC052773; assembly: GCF_044547145.1. Taxonomy (NCBI): domain Bacteria; kingdom Bacillati; phylum Actinomycetota; class Actinomycetes; order Kitasatosporales; family Streptomycetaceae; genus Streptomyces; species Streptomyces sp. NPDC052773. The sequence goes on from NZ_JBITZX010000006.1 coordinate 277,922, forward strand.
CGAGAAGTCCGTCCTGTTCGTCATCCCCTGGGGACGGCACTGGATCGTCGGCACCACCGACACCGAATGGGACCTCGACAAGGCCCACCCCGCCGCCTCCAGCGCCGACATCGACTATCTGCTGGAGCACGTCAACTCCGTCCTCGCGGTGCCCCTCACCCGCGACGACGTGGAGGGCGTCTACGCGGGGCTGCGCCCGCTGCTGGCCGGCGAGTCCGACGCCACCAGCAAGCTCTCGCGCGAGCACACCGTCGCCCACCCGGTGCCGGGGCTGGTCGTGGTGGCGGGCGGCAAGTACACGACGTACCGGGTCATGGCCAAGGACGCCGTCGACGAGGCGGTGCACGGGCTCGACCTGCGGGTCGCCGAGTGCGTCACCGAGGACATCCCGCTGCTCGGCGCCGAGGGCTACCGCGCGCTGTGGAACGCGCGGGCGCGCATCGCCCAGCGCACCGGGCTCCATGTCGTGCGGGTGGAACACCTGTTGAACCGGTACGGCTCCCTGGCCGAGGAGGTGTTCGACCTCATCGCCGACGACCCCTCCCTGGGTGAGCCGCTGCCCGGCGCCGACGACTATCTGCGCGCCGAGATCGTCTACGCCGCCTCCCACGAGGGCGCCCGGCATCTGGACGACGTGCTGACCCGGCGCACCCGCATTTCCATCGAGACCTTCGACCGGGGCACCCGCTGCGCCCGCGAGGCCGCCGAACTGATGGCCCCGGTGCTGGGCTGGGACAAGGACCAGATCGAACGCGAGGTCCAGCACTACGAGAAGCGGGTCGAGGCCGAACGCGAGTCCCAGCGCCAGCCGGACGACCAGACGGCGGACGCGGCACGCCTCGGGGCGCCGGACATCGTGCCGCTGTAATCCGCACCGGACTCGCGCCGCTGTCGGCGCCGCCGTCCGCTGCGGCCCCTCCTGCGCCTTCTGAGTGGTCCTCAAGTCGGCGTATGCCGGACGTTTTCCCGGCGTACGCCGACTGTTTCACTCGAACGAGTGTCGCGAATCGGGATCTCTGTTCGGAACCGGCTCGTTCTACGAGTGCGGGGACAGAACCCCGCGGCACGCGACGCGGTGAGCCACCCTGGGCGTCGGGCACTTGTCGGGTGAGGGACAATGGAGGCTCTGTCAGGGCGGGTTGCATGAGGGGACGCATGTCGGAGGCGGAGCGGGCGGGGACATCTCGTCAGGAGACTCGTCAGGACAACAGCGAGCGTCTCCTCGCCGGTCGGTACCGGCTGGGAGACGTGCTCGGCCGCGGAGGCATGGGCACGGTCTGGCGCGCCGTGGATGAGACCCTGGGCCGGACGGTCGCCGTCAAGGAGCTGCGGTTCCCGTCGAACATCGACGAGGACGAGAAACGCCGGCTGATCACGCGGACGCTGCGCGAGGCCAAGGCCATCGCGCGGATCCGCAACACCAGCGCGGTGACGGTCTACGACGTGGTCGACGAGGACGACCGCCCGTGGATCGTGATGGAGCTGGTCGAGGGCAAGTCGCTCGCCGAGGTCATCCGCGAGGACGGCCTGCTGGAGCCCCGGCGCGCCGCCGAGGTCGGCCTCGCCATCCTCGACGTGCTGCGCTCCGCGCACCGCGAGGGCATCCTGCACCGCGACGTGAAGCCGTCCAACGTGCTCATCGCCGACGACGGCCGGGTCGTGCTCACCGACTTCGGTATCGCCCAGGTCGAGGGCGACCCCTCCATCACCTCCACCGGCATGCTCGTCGGCGCCCCCTCCTACATCTCCCCGGAGCGCGCCCGCGGCCACAAGCCCGGCCCCGCGGCCGACCTGTGGTCCCTCGGCGGCCTGCTCTACGCGGCGGTGGAGGGCACCCCGCCGTACGACAAGGGGTCCGCCATCGCCACGCTCACCGCGGTGATGACCGAGCCCCTGGAGGAGCCGAAGAACGCGGGCCCGCTGCGGGACGTCATCTACGGCCTGCTCACCAAGGACCCGGCCCAGCGGCTCGACGACGCGGGCGCGCGGGCCATGCTCAAGGCCGTCATCAACGCGCCGGACCGGGCCGAGCCGGAGCCCGCCGACGCCACCAAGGTCGTACCGCTGCCGGCCCAGCCGGACGCCCCGGCCACCGGCGGCAAGCGCGGCGAGGAGGCGGCCGAGCGGCTGCGCGGTGCCCTGCGCTCCGCGCGCAAGGCCGCGGTCGCGGCGGGCACGGGCGTCTCGGCGGCCTCCCGCACCACCTCCGGCCCCGGCCCCGGCACCCCGGCCGCGGGCTCCGCCCCGACCACGCAGACACCGGGTCCCTCGGACGCGGCGAACGGCGGTGCGAACGGCCGCAGTTCGGGCTGGCCCGTGATGACCCCGCCGCCGGACATGCCTCCGCGGCCCGTGCCCCGGGCGCCCCTCACCGACGTCGTGCCCCGGCGGACCCTGGTCGTCATCGCGGTCGCCGTGGTCGTCGCCGTGCTCGGCGTCGTCCTGGCCCTGACCCTCGGCGGCGACGACGACGGCACCAACCAGTCGAAAGATGCCGGGAACACGGCGGCCGCCGGGGCCGGTTCGGAGCCCGGCACGAAGGCCGACCCGAGCGGCGGCGTGCGCACCGACGGCTCGGCGACCGGCTCGGCCGCCTCCACCCCGGACGGCACGCCGGATACGACGGCGAGCGGCGACGGAGCCGGCGGGGAGGCGTCCTCGGGCAAGGAGTCCGGCAAGGAGACCGGCAAGGACTCCGCGAGCGGCTCCGGCAAGGACGACGACATCGCCGCCGACTCCACCCACCAGGGCAGGCAGGGCTACTCGATCGGCCTGCCCGAGGGCTGGAAGTACCGGTCGTCGGACGCCGCGGGCGACCGCTTCACCGGCCCCGACGGCCAGAAGCTGCTCATCGGCTGGACCAGCACACCCAAGGACGACCCGGTCGCGGACTGGAAGAACCAGGAGCGCTACATGGTCCGCGCGCAGTACGACCGGATCCGCATAGAGAAGGTGGACTACCGCGGCTGGAACACGGCCGACTGGGAGTTCACCTACGTCGACGGCGGCACCGAGTACCGGACCATCGACCGCGGTTTCGTGGTCGACGACGACCAGGGCTACGCGCTGATGTACACGGCGAAGGCCGCCAAGTGGGACGGCGAGCTGCGCAGGATCACCTGGCGGACGCTGACGAAGACCTTCGAACCCAAGGCGTGACCGGTCCCGCGACCGGTTCGCGGACGTGATATCTCGCATCCCCTCCGTACGGGTTGCCTCCGGCACGTATCGTGAGTGCTTGCGAACCGTACGCATCCGGAACCGGCCTATCCGGAACCGGGCGCCGGACGAACGGAACTGACAGCAGGTCGGCCGGGGGAGGCAACGTGGACGACTACGCGGGACGGGTCCTCGCCGACCGCTACCGCCTGCCGCTGCCGCCCGCCGACGAGTACGAACTCACCGAGACCCGTGCCTTCGACACCTACAGCGGGCAGGAAGTCCTCGTCCGGCAGGTGCCGTTGCCGGAGGTCGTCGAGGCGGAGGTGCTGGACGCCGAAGGGCTCCCCGAGGGCTTCACGGCCCGCGACCGGCCCGCCCGGCGGCCGGCCACCGGACGGACCGGCGGGGCGGTGCGGCGGCCCACGGACCCGGCGGTACGCCGGGCGGTGGAGGCCGCGCAGGCCGCGGCCCGCATCCCCGACCATCCGCGACTCGACCAGGTCTTCGACGTGTTCGCCGAGGGCGGCTCGCTGTGGATCGTCAGCGAGCTGGTGCCCGCGCGACCGCTGTCGGCGCTGCTCGCCGAGAAGCCCCTGACTCCCTACCGGGCGGCCGAGGTCGCCTCCGACGTCCTCATGGCCCTGCGGGTCCTGCACGCCCACGGCTGGGTGCACCGCAACATCACCGCCCGCACGGTCCTCGTCTGCGACGACGGCCGCGTCATGCTGACCGGACTCGCGGTCGGCGCGGCGGAGGAGGCGCTGTGCGGGTACGACCCGGTGCCGCCGGAGGAGGGCCCGGAGAGCGAGGGCTCGGGGGACGACGGCCACTGGGGCGCCGACGCCGGCGTCGACCCGAGCGGTGGGTCGTACGTGGGCTCGACTGGTGGCGCGTACGAGAGTTCGGCGGGTGCTGGCTACGCGGGGTCCGCCATCGGTGGGTCCACGAGTCCCGCGGGCAGTCTCCCCGGGGCGGACCCCGAGGCCGCGCGGCGGGCCGCGATCGAGGCGCGGGCGGCCGGCGGGCTGCCGGGCACCGAGCAGGCGGGCGGCATCGCCACGCCGCGCGGGTCGGGAGCCCCCGCGGGCAGGACTCCGGACAGCGGCGACGACATCAGGGCCGCGCGCGCGGGGGCGATCGCCGCGTACCGCGCGGGAGCACGCGCCGCCGCCCGGGTCCAGGAGGCCCGGCAGAGCGACCGCACCGCCCTCCCCGGCGCCCGCCCCGCTCCCGACGACGGCCAGGCCGCCCCCCGCACACCCGGTGACACCGCGGCCGAGTCCCACCCGCCGGGCCGGATAGCCGACCCGTACGGCGTCCGCACCACCGCCCCGTGGCACGGCGCGTCCCCGCGCCCGGGGCAGACACCGGTCCCGGGTGAGACACCGGTCCCGGGCCAGACACCGGGGCGGGGCCAGGCGCCGGACGGCCGGCCCGCGCTCCCGGTGAGCGGCTCCCCGGCCGACCAGCCGTACGGCACGGGCGGACCGCAGCCGGGCGTCCCGGCGCAGTACGGCGGTCCCCGGACCCCGGCCGACGGCCGGACCCTGCCCAGCCCGCAGCAGTACGGCCCTGGAGCCCCCCGGCCCGGCGGCGGCGCCGGACCCGCGGACCGGAACGGCCGTACGGCCCTCACCCCGGGCGGCGGCCCGGAGGCGCCCACCGGTCGCTGGGACGAGCTCGCGGCCGGTGCCCCCGCCCGCCGGGGGCCCACCACCGCGCTCGCCGCCGAGCGGGCGCGGCAGGCGCGCATGGCCGTGGTGGGGCCGGTGACGGAGCGCTGGGCGCCCGAGCAGGCCGGGCCGGTGCACGAGAACTGGCAGCTGGCGCCGCCCATCGGGCCCGCCACCGACCTGTGGGCGCTAGGCGCGCTGCTCTTCCGCGCCGTCCAGGGCCACGCGCCGTATCCCGAGGAGTCGACGGCCGAGCTGGTGCAGATGGTGTGCGCCGAGCCGCCCGCCTTCGCCGAGGAGTGCGGACCGCTGCGCCCGGTCGTGGAGTCGCTGCTGCGTCAGGACCCCACCGAGCGCCTCGACTTCGAGGAGCTGCGCGGCTGGCTGCGCTCCCTGGTGCGCTCGGCGCCCGAGCCGGAGGCCGGGGTGCACGTGGTGGCCGCGCCGCCCGTCGGCACCGGCCGGCTGCCGGTCGTACGCCGCCGGGGCGAGCTGGTGCGCAGGCGGCGAGCCGGACTGCCGGTGCACCACGGGCGGCACAAGCGGGGCAAGGAGAAGGCGCGTTCGCCGCTCAGCCTCGGCCGTACCCTGCTCCTGCTGGTGCTGCTCGGCCTGGGCGCGGCGATCGCGTACGCGATGCTGTTCATGCCGAAGGCCGACGAGAGCGGCGGCGCGGCAGGCACCGAGCGGACCGGTGCGGCGGGGCAGGTGAGCGAGGCGCCCGGCCGGCCGGACGACGCGAGCGGCCGGACCGACCCGGACCAGGCCACCCCCGGCACCGGCGGGCCCTCCGGAACCGCCGGTTCCACCCACACCCAGACCACCGACCCGAAGGCCGCCGACGGCTTCGTCGTGCGCACCGACCCGGAGGGCTTCCGGGTCGCCGTGGCCGAGGACTGGCGGCGCACCCCGAAGAACGGCAGCGGCCAGGTCGTCTACGGCAAGGGTGACTTCGAGCTGATCGTCGTGCCCGGGCGGGACGCCGCGGACGAGTACGGCGACGACCCGATGACGTACCAGCGGGAGCGCGAGCCGGAGTTGCGGCCCTACCGGGAGTCGAGCTGGGCCACCGCGACGGGCCTGAAGTCCATTCAGGTCGGCGAACGGACCATGGCCGAGGGGCAGTACACCTGGACCGGCGAGGACGGTGACGAACTGTTCGTGCGCAACCTGGCGATCCTGGTCGACGGCCGCTATCACGTCCTGCAACTGCGCGGCCCGGAGTCGGAGCGGGACGAGGTGACCCGGCTGTACGAGCAGGCGGCGGCGACCTACCAGGTCACCGGCTGACAGGGCCGCTGGAGCGCCGTGGACCGGCCGTGGGACGTAGTAGCCCGGTTCTTGGGACGAAGTGGACCGGCCGTAGAACGCCGTAGAACGCCGTAGACCGTCGTAGACCGCCGTTGGCCCGCGCGTTTCCCGGGGTTGGGTGAACGGTTCCCGTCCGTCACGGAAAGCGACAACCGTCACAGTGCGGTCTCCGTGCCGCCCCCGTGGTTCCCCGCGAGGGGGCCGCTCCTTACGCTGACCCTGTCAAGAGCATTGCGGGGAAACGTGAATCAGATGCAGGGCCTGCTCCTCGGGGGCCGCTACCGACTCGACGACGCCATCGGCAGCGGCGGCATGGGCCGGGTGTGGCGCGCCCACGACGAGGTGCTGCACCGTGCGGTCGCCATCAAGGAACTGACCGCGGCGCTCTACGTCTCCGAGAGCGACCGGGCCGTCCTGCTGGCCCGCACCCGCGCCGAGGCGCGCGCCGCGGCCCGGATCAACCACTCCGCGGTCGTCACCGTGCACGACGTGCTGGAACACGACGGCCGCCCGTGGATCGTGATGGAGCTGGTCGAGGGCCGCTCGCTCGCCGAGGCCGTCAAGGCGGACGGCCGGGTCGAGCCCGCCGAGGCCGCCCGGATCGGCCTGTGGGTGCTGCGCGCCCTGCGCGCCGCGCACACCGCCGGCGTCCTGCACCGCGACGTCAAACCCGGCAACGTCCTCCTCGCCCACGACGGCCGGGTGCTGCTCACCGACTTCGGGATCGCGCAGATCGAGGGCGACACGACCATCACCCGCACCGGCGAGGTCGTCGGCTCGGTCGACTTCCTGGCCCCCGAACGCATCCGCGGCCACGACCCCGGGCCCGCCTCCGACCTGTGGGCGCTCGGCGCGACGCTGTACACGGCGGTGGAGGGCGGCTCGCCGTTCCGCCGCACCTCGCCGCTGTCCACCATGCAGGCCATCGTCGAGGAGGAGCTCGCCGACCCCCGCCACGCCGGACCGCTCGCGCCCGTCATCGCCGCACTGCTGCGCAAGGACCCCGCCGCCCGGCCCGGCTCCGCCGAGGCCGAACGGCTGCTCGCCGAGGCGGCGGAGGGACGGATCCCGCAGGTCGCGGCGTACGAGGCGACCCGTCCTGTGACACCCCGTCCGGTGGCGGCCGACACCCGGGCCCACACCCGCCCGGACGCCACCGTGCCCACCGGGCCCGCCGCACACTCCGGGTCCACCGCGTACACCGGGCCAACCGGGCCCACCGCGTACACCGGCTCAACCGGGTCCACCGCGCCTTCCGCACCCGCCCTGCCCGCGCCCCGGCGCCGCCGGCTGCGGACGCTGGCGCTGGTCGTCGCGGTGGCCGCGATCGTCGGCGGCGGTACCGCGGCGGCCTGGCAGACCTGGGGCAACGGCAACGGCAACGGGACCGGCGGCACCAGCGCAGGTGCCTCCGCGGCGCCTCTGCCCGACGGCTGGGTGCGTGTCGACGACCCGGTGGGTTTCAGCCTCTCCGTGCCCGGCGAGGACTGGGAGCGGAGCGTGTACAGCGATGACGGCGAACTGACCCAGATCGACTACTCGCCGGACGGCGGAGTGCACCTGCTGCGCGTCGCCGTCGACCTCTCGCCCGACTTCGACAACGCGCGTGACCACCAGCTCGACCTGGAGCAGCAGGTCGGGCGGCTCGCCGAGTACCGGCGGGTGTCGCTGGAGGACGAGCTCTACCGGGACCGCCAGAGCTCCCTGTGGGAGTACACGTGGACCGCGCTGGAGGGTGACCCGGGGCCCTACACGGGGCCGCGGCGCGCCATCGACCGGATGTACCTCGCTCGCGACGGCGTCGAGTACGCGATCTACATGTCCGGCCCGGCGGACGACTGGGAGACGACGCGGCAGCAGTTCACCACGGTGATGCGCAGCTGGCGGCCGGGACACGGGTGACCGGGACGGTCCGCTGACCGAAAGCGTCCCGACCGTCTGACCGAAAGCGTCTGACGGACCGTCGGTTGTCGGCCAACCTGCGACTTTACCCCCGGAGGCGGTGGCTCCGGCTGGGGCATCATGGGCGCATGGGGACCGAGCGGACGGACGGCCGGGTCATCGCGGGGCGATACCGGCTGGAGGCGTTGCTCGGCCGCGGCGGCATGGGCCTCGTATGGCAGGCCACCGACCAGCTGCTGCGGCGGCGGGTGGCCGTCAAGGAGATCGCGCAGGACGCGTCCCTCTCCCCGGAGGAGGCGCGGCGCCAGTGCGACCGCATCCTGCGCGAGGCGCGAGCGGTGGCGCGACTGCGTCATCCGCACGTCATCGTCGTGCACGACGTGGTCGTTCACGACGAACGGCCGTACATCGTCATGGAGTTGATCGACGGCGGCTCCCTCGCCGACCGGATCGCCACGCACGGCCCGGTCGACGCGTACGAGGCCGCGCGGATCGGTGTCCATCTGCTCGGCGCGCTGCGCACCGCGCACGCGGCGGGGGTCCTGCACCGCGATCTGAAGCCCGCCAACGTGCTGATCGAGTCCGGCACCGGCCGGGTCGTGCTCACCGACTTCGGCGTCGCCCAGGTGCCGGGCGCCACCACGCTCACCGAGTCGGGCTCCTTCGTCGGTTCGCCCGAGTACACCGCGCCGGAGCGGATGGCAGGCGCCCGCACCGGACCGGCCTCCGACCTGTGGTCGCTGGGTGTGCTGCTGTGCACGGCGCTCAGCGGGCAGTCGCCGTTCCACCGGGACAGCCTCGGGGGCATCCTGCACGCGGTGGTGGACGACGAGATCCGGCCACCCGAGCAGGCGGCGCCGCTGCTGCCCGTCGTCCAGGGCCTGCTGGAGCGCGACCCGGAGCGACGGCTGGACGCGGCGCAGGCCGAGCGGATGCTGCGCGCGTTCCGGGAGACGGGGCGGATGCCGCCGCCCCGCGGTGCCTCGGGGCGCGGTCCGCGGGACCGGCTGGTGACCGCGTTACTCGTGGCCGCGATGGCGGCGGCGGGGGTGTCGGCCGCGGCGCTGCTGATGACCGGCGGGGGTGGCAACGGCGGTGACCCCCCGGCGCCTCCGACGCCGAGCGTGACGGTGACGGCGACGGTCACGTCGTCGGTCACCTCCAGCCCGCGAGGGGACTCCAGCCCCCGTATAAACGGGAGATAAGCCGCGCTGCGGTCACGGCTCTGTGACCGAGCCCCCTCCCAAGTGGATGCGCAAGCGCTTGGCGCGATATCCATGAACGCATGAGCAACAACGGGGGAGCCCGCTACGGGGCTGACGAGCCGACCAGTTTCGGGCTGCAACCGCCGAATCCGCAGCAGCAGCCGCCCTCCGGTGTTCCGCATCCGGGGAATCCGTACGCGACGCCGACGCCGACGCCGACGCCGAGGCCCACGCCGGCACCGGCCCCTGCCCCGGGCGTTCCGCACCAGCACGCCGGGCAGCAGGGTCACCCGCACCCGGCCGCCGCTGCCGCCCCTGCCCATGCCCCTGCCGCCACCCCCACCTCCACCCCCACCCCCGACCCCGGCGCCGGACGCCTGATCGCCGGCCGCTACCGGCTGCTCGCCAAGCTCGGGAACGGCGGCATGGGCACGGTCTGGCGGGCCAAGGACGAGACGGTGGACCGCGAGGTCGCCGTCAAGGAGCCGCGCGTCCCGGACCACCTCCCCGAACGCGAACGCGCCAACGCCTTCGAGCGGATGCGCCGTGAGGCGCGCGCCGCGGCCCGGCTCGACCACCCCGCGGTCGTCAACGTGCACGACGTGGCCGTCGTCGTCGACGGCCGGCCGTGGATCGTGATGGAGCTGGTGCAGGGACGTTCCCTCGGCGACGCCCTGCGCGAGGGCACGCTGAACGCGCGCGAGGCCGCCCGGATCGGCCTGGAAGTGCTCGGCGCGCTGGAGGCCGCGCACGCGGCCGGCATCCTGCACCGCGACGTCAAGCCGGACAACATCCTGCTCGGCCGGCACGGCCGGATCGTGCTCACCGACTTCGGCATCGCCCAGATCGAGGGCGAGACCAACCTGACCGACACCGGCGGCTTCGTCGGCTCGCCCGAGTACATCGCCCCCGAGCGGGTGCTCGGCCAGCGCCCCGGCCCGGCCGCCGACCTCTGGTCGCTGGGCGTGGTGCTGTACGCGGCGACCGAGGGCGTGTCCCCGTTCCGGCGCAGCAACACCCCGGCCACCCTCCAGTCCGTCCTCAACGCCACGCCCGCGCCGCCCGCCTCCGCGCAGGGCCCGCTCGCCGAGGTCATCAACGGCCTGCTCCAGAAGGACCCGTCGCACCGGCCGAACGCCGCGCGGGTCCGCGCCCTGCTGGAGGCCGCCGCGAACCCGCCGGCGCCCGTGCCCACGCAGGTCGTGACCGTCACCGGCGACTCCGGTTCCCGGGGCGGCGTCCGGATCGGCCGCAAGACGCTGATCGGACTCGGCGCGGCGGTCGTGGCCGCGGCGCTGACGGCGTATCTGGTGATCAGCGAGCCGTTCGCGGGCCCGCTGCCGGACGGCTGGAAGGAGCACCAGGAGAAGGCGCTGGGCGCCACGCTGGCCGTGCCGGAGGTCTACGAGCGCGCCGAGCCGGAGGAGTCCGACGAAGGCCACTGGGTGACGTACTCGGACCCGAGCGGCAGCATCTGGGTCCACCTCAACCTCGACAAGAAGTCGGAGGACACGAACGGCGAGATCGCGGGCTCCGCGGAGGCCGAGATGTACGAGGACGAGGCCACGTACAAGGAGAGCGGCGAGTACGACCTCTCCATGCCGGAGAACCCGAGGACGAATCCCGTCGACGACGCCACGTACCGGGGCCGCCCGGCCGCCGAGAACACGATCACCTACACGACGAACGACACCCAGAACCCGCGCCCGCGCGAGCTGCGGATCTTCTACTACAAGACCAAGGCGACGGGCGACATGTACAAGCTCACCGTCAGCTACCCGAGCAAGGGCGACTTCACCGAGCGCGGACGCGAGGTGGCCAGGACGGCGATCGCCAACCTGGACATCGGCAAGCCCTGAACAGGCAGGCATGGGGCATGAGTGACGGTGGCGAACGGCAGCGCGCCGAACGCGTGATCGGGGGCCGCTACCGGCTCGTCGAGCGGATCGGTTCCGGCGGGATGGGCACCGTCTGGCGCGCCCACGACGAACTCGTGGGCCGCGAGGTCGCCGTCAAGCAGCCCCGCCTGCCGGGCGACCCGGAGGAGGAGGTCCACCGCCGGGCCGCCCGCCGCCTCCACCGCGAGGCCCGCGCCGCCGCCCGCGTCGACCACCCCTCCGCCGTCGCCATCCACGACGTCGTCGAGGAGGACGGGCTGCCGTGGATCGTCATGGAGCTGGTGCGCGGCGAGTCCCTGCACGACCTGCTCGGGCGGGGGCCGCTGGAGCCCGCCGAGGCGGCCCGGATCGGCCTCGCGGTCCTCGGCGCGCTGCGCGCCGCGCACGCCGCCGGGATCGTGCACCGTGACGTGAAGCCCGCCAACGTCCTGCTCGGCCCCCACCGCCGGGTCGTGCTCACCGACTTCGGCATCGCCCACGTCCAGGGCGAGGAACCCCTCACCGCCAGCGGCGAGTTCGTGGGCTCGCTGGAGTTCATCGCCCCCGAGCGGATGTCCGGCCGCGGCGCGGGCCCGGCCTCCGACCTGTGGTCCTTCGGCGTCCTGCTGTACGCCGCCGTGGAGGGCTGGTCGCCCTTCCGCCGTACGGCACTTGAGTCGACGCTCGCCGCGATCCTGACCACGGAGCCGCCCGAGCCGCGGCGGGCCGGCGCCCTCGGTCCGCTGCTGCTGCGCCTGCTGGAGAAGGACCCCGCCCGGCGACCGGACGCGGAGGCGGTCACGGCGGCGCTGGCGGCGGTGGCGAGCGAGGACCCCACGCTCCAGAACCCAACGCTCCAGGATCCCACCGGTGAAGCGGCGCTCCAGGACGCCTCGCGGCTGGAGGAGTTCGGGGACGACATCGGGACGGTGCGGCTGGCGGCACGGCGGGCGGGGGCCGACCCGGAGGCGGACACGCTGTCCGGACCGGCGTCCGAGCCGGCGCCCGGCCCGGTGCCCGGCCCGGCATCCGACACAGCGCCCGACCCGGTGCCCGCCCCGGCATCCGACACAGCGCCCGACCCGGTGCCCGACCCGGTGTCCGCCGTACGACTCCCTCCCCGCCGCCCTCTCCACCGCCGCCCCGCCCCGCTCGCCGCCCTCGGCGGGCTCCTGCTCGGCACCGCCTGGCTGGGCTTCTCCCTCCTCACCGGCCCGGACGGCGGCGCGGCGGCGCGGAACCCGGAGCGGACCGCGGCCGGCCACTCGCCCTCCCCGAAGCCGAGCCCCACCCCGACCACCCCGACCACCGCGACCACATCCACCCCCGCCCTCGACGGCTGGACCGCCCACCACGAGAAGGCCATGCACGCGACCCTCGCCCTCCCGCCCGAATACGAGGAGTTCGCCCGCCAGGGCAACGACACCATCCAGCCGCGCGCGGTGGAGTACGCCGCCGGTTCCGTCCAGGTCCGCCTCACCCAGTGGGACAAATCGCCAGGAACGCCGATGAAGCAGGCGAAACAACACGCGACGACCTTCGAGTTCTACGGCAACGCCCGCACCCGCCACACCCCCACCAGCTTCCAGGGCTGGGACGCCGTCAGGTCCGACAGCCGCTTCGGCGAGGACGGCCTCCGGTACCGCGTCATCGAGCTGCTGTTCCGCACCGACGACGGCCGGTTCTACGAACTGCGCGCCGAGATGCCCGAGGACGCGGCGCAGGAGCGGAAGGGCGAGGCGGTCTTCACCGGCGCCCGCGACCGGCTCGTCGTGGCACCGCCCTGAGCGGGCGCACAACGGCCCTGATCAGCACGTTTGTTGCCAGTGATCGCTGGCGGCATGTGTGCGGTCGGTGAATCCCCATTACCGACGGGTACACAAAGCCTGCGGCGCGGCATACCCTGCGCCTCATGACCGACGCGCAGGCTGTTGAGAAGGCCGGTACCGCCACCAACCCCGTCGCCCCCGTCCCGGCGGGCGTCCGCACCGCCGCCGATGTCGTCACACCCGAGCTGATCGCCCAGCTCACCAAGGGGGTGACCGGCTCCGGACGGACCGCCAACCACACGCCGTTCACCGGTGAGAAGCTGGCCGACCTGCCCGAGTCGACGCCCGAGGACGTGGAGAAGGCGTTCCAGGCGGCCCGCGCCGCGCAGCCGGTCTGGGAGCGCACACCGGTCCGCGACCGCGCCGCCGTCCTGCTCCGCTTCCACGACCTGGTCCTGGAGCGCCAGGCCGAGGTGCTGGACCTCATCCAGCTGGAGACCGGAAAGGCCCGCCTGCACGCCCACGAGGAGGTGCAGGCCGTCGCCGTCGCCGCCCGCCACTACGGCCGCAAGGCCGCCGCCTATCTGAAGCCCAAGCGGCACGCGGGCGCCGTACCGACCCTGACGAAGGTCCTCGAACTGCGCCACCCGCGCGGCGTGGTCGGCCAGATCGCCCCCTGGAACTACCCGCTGGAGCTGTCCGTCGGCGACGCGCTCCCCGCGTTCGTCGCGGGCAACGCCGTGGTGATGAAGCCGGACACGGAGACCTGCCTGACCGCGCTGTGGGCCCGCGACCTGCTCATCGAGGCCGGGCTGCCCGCCGAGGTCTTCCAGGTAGTCCTCGGCGACGGCCCGGTCGTCGGCCCCGAGGTCGTCAGGCACGCCGACTACGTCTCGTTCACCGGCTCCACCCGCACCGGCCGCGAGGTCGCCCAGGGGGCCGCCGCCCGCCTGGTCGGCGTCTCCCTCGAACTCGGCGGCAAGAACGCCATGCTGGTCCTGGAGGACGCCGACCTCGACAAGGCCGCGGCGGGCGCCGTCCGCGCCTGCTTCTCCTCCGCGGGCCAGCTGTGCATCTCCATCGAGCGGCTGTACGTCCACGAGTCGATCGCCGACGCCTTCGCCGAGCGCTTCGCCGCCCGCACCAAGGCCATGCGGCTCGGCACGGCCCTGGCGTACGGCGCCGACATGGGCTCCCTGGTCGGCGAGCGCCAGCTGGAGACCGTCCGGCGGCATGTCGAGGACGCCGTGGCCAAGGGCGCGAAGGTGCTGGCCGGCGGCGTCGCCCGCCCGGACGTCGGCCCGTACTTCTACGAGCCGACCATCCTCGACGGCGTCACCGAACCCATGGCCGTCTGCTCCGAGGAGACCTTCGGCCCAGTCGTCTCCCTCTACCGCTTCACGACCGAGGACGAGGCGATCGAACACGCCAACTCCACGCCGTACGGCCTGAACTCCTCGGTGTGGACGAAGGACGCCCGCCGCGGCCACGCCGTCGCCGCCCGGCTGCGCACCGGCACCGTCAACATCAACGAGGGTTACGCCCCCGCCTACGGCAGCGTCCAGTCCCCGATGGGCGGCATGAAGGACTCCGGTCTGGGCCGCCGCCACGGTGCCGAGGGCATCCTCAAGTACACCGAGGCCCAGACGGTCGCCCACCAGCGGCTGCTGCCGATGGCGCCGTCGCTCGGCATGGACGACGAGAAGTACGCGGCGTTCATGACCCGCAGCCTGCGGCTGATGAAGGCGTTCCGCTTCCGCTAGGACAGGCCCCGAGCCCGGTCTCGGCCCCACCCGCCGTTCTCGACGAGGAGAGCACGTGTCGCAGGAGAAGTCCGTCCAGACCCGGGACGAAAACGGGTACGACTACGACGTCATCGTCGTCGGCTCAGGCTTCGGCGGCTCGGTCACCGCCCTGCGCCTGACCGAGAAGGGCTATCGCGTCGGCGTCCTGGAGGCCGGCCGCCGCTTCACCCGCGACACCCTCCCGAAGAACTCGTGGGACCTGAAGAACTACCTCTGGGCGCCCAAGCTCGGCATGTACGGCATCCAGCGCATCCACCTGCTCGGCAATGTCATGGTCCTGGCAGGCGCGGGCGTGGGCGGCGGGTCGCTGAACTACGCCAACACCCTCTACGTCCCGCCCAAGGCGTTCTTCGACGACCCCCAGTGGCGCCACATCACCGACTGGCAGGACGAGCTGCGGCCGTACTACGACCAGGCCCAGCGCATGCTCGGCGTACGGCTCAACCCGACGATGACGCCCTCCGACGTCCACCTCAAGGACGCCGCCCGGCGCATGGGCGTCGGCGACACCTTCCACATGGCGCCGGTCGGCGTCTTCTTCGGCGACGGCCAGGACGCCGACGGAACCGTGAAGGCCAGGCCCGGCCAGGAGGTTCCCGACCCGTACTTCGGCGGCGCGGGCCCCGCCCGCAGAGCCTGCGCCGAGTGCGGCGAGTGCATGACCGGCTGCCGCCACGGCGCCAAGAACACCCTCAACGAGAACTACCTCCACCTCGCCGAGAAGGCGGGCGCCGTCGTCCACCCGATGACCACGGTCGTCTCCGTCACCGAGGACTCCCGCGGCGGCTACGCGATCGCGACCCTGCCCACCGACAACAAGAAGAAGGGCAAGGGCCGGACCTTCACCGCCCGCCAGGTCGTCCTCGCCGCCGGCACCTACGGCACCCAGACCCTGCTCCACCGCATGAAGGCGAGCGGCCGGCTGCCGCACATATCCGACCGGCTCGGCATGCTGACCCGCACCAACTCCGAGGCCCTCGTCGGCGCCCAGACCACCGACCGGCGCTACCGCAAGGTCAGCGGCGAGCGGCCCGACTTCACCCGCGGCGTCGCCATCACGTCCTCCATCCACCCGGACGAGAACACCCACATCGAACCCGTGCGCTACGGCAAGGGCTCCAACTCGATGGGCAGCCTGTCGATCCTGCAAGTGCCGTACGCCGAAGGCTCCTCCCGGCTGCTGGCCTGGCTCGGCAACGCCGCCCGCCATCCCCTGCTGATGCTGCGCTCGCTGTCCAACCGCCGCTGGTCCGAGAAGACCATCATCGGCCTGGTCATGCAGTCGCTGGACAACTCCCTGACGACCTATCTGAAACCGTCCGGCCTCGGCAAGGGCCTGCTCACCGCCCGCCAGGGCCACGGCGCGCCCAACCCCAAGCAGATCAAGGCCGCCGCGGAGGGCGCCGACGCGCTCGCCGCCTCCATCAACGGCTTCGCCGGGTCCAACGTCGGCGAACTGATGGGCACGCCGCTCACCGCCCACTTCCTCGGCGGCTGCCCGATCGGCGACTCCCGCGAGACCGGCGTCATCGACCCGTACCACCGGCTCTACGGCCACCCCGGCATCTCGGTCGTCGACGGCTCGGCGGTCTCCGCGAACCTCGGCGTCAACCCGTCGCTGACCATCACGGCCCAGGCCGAGCGGGCCATGTCGTACTGGCCGAACAAGGGCGAGGCCGACCCGCGTCCGGCGCAGGGAGCGGCGTACGAACGTCTGAAGCCGGTCGAGCCGAAGCAGCCGACGGTCCCCGCGGACGCGTTCGGCGCGCTGCGGCTGCCGTTCCTCGGGATGCCGGCGGTGCCGCCGAAGAAGCAGGAGCCGCAGGAGGCGTGAGGCGGAAACGCTAAGAGGGACCTGTGCCCCCCTCCGAGCGCAGGTCCCTCTTGGTCTGTACGGCGCTGTGGCCGCTGAGGCTTACGCCTCGGCCTTCTTGCGGCGCACGATGTACACCGCGCCCGCACCGGCGACGACGGCGGCACCGCCGACCAGGCCGATCATGGGCAGGGCGGAACCGGCACCCGTCTCGGCGAGGCTGCCGGTGACGTCGACCGAGTTGACGTCATCGAGGTCGGCCATGCCACCGGTCTGGGGCTTGGCGTCACCCGGCTTGGGGGCCTCGGAGCCGGCGGCGAGGATGTCGAAGAAGTACAGCCAGCCGTTCGGGTCGTCGGCGATCCAGCAGCCCTCCTCGTCGGCGTACTGGGCGAAGCCACCGGTCAGACCGATCGCGTCGGGCACCTCACCGCTGACGCTCAGCCGCATCTCGAAGGAGATGGACTGGCCCGCACCCAGCGAGAACGCGGGGAACGTACCGCCCTCGCCGCCGGTGTTGGCGATCGTCGACCAGGTGCCGGAGGCCTTGTCGCGGACCTGGACCGTGATCTCACCGGAGTAGTCCTGCTCGTCCCAGCCGATCGCGGCGACGCCGATCAGCGGCTTGATGTCCTTGATCTCCTCGTCCCCGCGGTTGGAGACGTCGAAGGAGAACTGCTCCCAGCCGCTGCCCGCGACGATCGTGTCGGCCAGGCCGGACAGACCGCTGCGCAGGTCGTCGCTGAGGCCGACGGACTCGTCACCGGGGTCGGCGCAGATGGGGTCCGGCTCGGCGGACTCGCTCGGCGACGGCGACGGAGAGGCCGACCCGGTCGCGGAACCGGTCGGCGCCGGGCTCGTCTCGGTCGCCGAACCCGTCGGCGCCGGGGAGGTCTCGGTGGCGGAACCGGTGGGAGCCGGGCTGGTCTCGGTGGCGGAACCCGTCGGCTCGGGCGCGGTCTCGCTCGCCGAGGCGGTGGGCGTCGGCGTCGCGGACTCGGACACCGTCTCCGTCGCGGTGACGGACGGGCTCGCGGAGGACGTGTCCTCGGTCGCGAACGCGGCCGGCGCCGAGAGCAGCGCCAGCGGGGCTATCGCTGCCGTAGCGGCCGCTGCGGCCATGGCGCGGCGAAGCTTCATGAAGACCTCGAATGTCCGGTGCTGCGGGCGACGCAGCACGCGTGGGGCGGAGGGCCGCCCCGCGTGGGGCGCGGTTGTGACCCTTGTTTCAGCAGGTTTGATCCGTGAGTGGTGTGAATGGTTGTCCGGCGTCTCACAGAATTTTTATGTGGCCTGGATCACATCGAGTCGGCGCTCGGGGCGGGGGCGCCTGTGGCGGGCCGCCGGGCACGCCGAAGGGCCCCGCGGGACGCAGCCGCGGGGCCCTTCGTTCGTCAGCACCGGTGTCAGGGCGGCACCGGTGCCAGGGGAAGCGGCGCCGGGGGGCTGCGCCGTTGGTCTGGGTCTCTGATCGATGCGGGAACGCCTGCCCGCTCGGGGACTCGACGGGTCAGGGTCTTTCCGCCGGCCGGCCCCGGGCGTCCCCGGAGCCGGCCGTTCTCTTGGGTGACCGGGCTGCTGTCCCCTGCCGTCCGGTCACTTCCCTGGAGCGAGGTCCCACGACGCACGGCACGATCCGTACGTCTCATCGCCCCAGCGAGCCACGCGTGGTTCTTTCGGGCCCGCGCCTGGCTGGCACGGGCACCGGGACCAACGAAGCGACCCGCGGGGCGGTCACGCGCCGTACGGGTGAGAGGGGATGCGCACGTACGTCCAGGCGCGCGGGTTCGGCGCCGGGCGTCCGGGTCCGGGGGCCGGCGGTCAGATCTTGCCGCGGCACAGCTCCAGCAGGGTCATCGCGAGCGCCGTGCCCGGCTTGCCCAGGGCGTCCCTGTAGTGGCCGAGGATCTCCATCTCGCGGGAGAGGTTCACGCGCCGGCCGCCGGAGCGGATCCGGGCCTGCTGGATGACGGCCGAGACGGCCATCCGTTCCTGGATCAGACCGATGATCCGGTCGTCCAGGGCGTCGATCCGCTCGCGGGCGCCGGTGATCACATCGGCGGCCTCGGGGGTGCGCGCGCCGGTCTTCTCCGTGGTCGTAGCCGTGGTGGTAGCAGCCGTGGTGGTCGTCGTCGCTGCGGTCGCGGTCATGTGGGGCTCCTCGGGGTGCGTGGTCGGACGGGGTGGTCGGACGCGGTGCCCCGGGAGCCGACAGGAACCGGAGAAAACGCCAGGCGCCCCGGACCTTGTCGGCCCGGGGCGCCTGGGAAGTCGCTTGTCAGTTGCTCAAGCAGCACGACCATGGCAGCCGGCGGGCCGGTTGCCATAGGTAAAGGCGTAGGTCTGGTGCGTGAGCATGGGGCTCAGTATGCACGGGCGGGGGGTGGCCCTGGCAAGCGGCGTTCGTCACAACCGGCGCGTCGGAGCCGTGATCGGAGATAGCGACGGGCCGTTCCCCATGCCCGTCTCGGTAGAATCGACAAGCACAAGGACCAGCCCAACCGCCGGAAGGCACCCCGTGTCATCAGCGACTCCCGCTGCCGCCGCCCCCGACACCGTCCTGGTCGTCGACTTCGGCGCGCAGTACGCCCAGCTCATCGCCCGCCGAGTCCGCGAGGCCCGGGTCTACAGCGAGATCGTCCCGAGCACCATGCCGGTCGAGGAGATGCTCGCCAAGAACCCGGCGGCGATCATCCTCTCCGGCGGCCCCTCGTCGGTGTACGAGGAGGGCGCCCCGCGTCTCGACCGCGAGATCTTCGAGGCCGGCGTCCCCGTCTTCGGTATGTGCTACGGCTTCCAGCTGATGGCGCAGACCCTCGGCGGCACCGTCGACAACACCGGCGCCCGCGAGTACGGCCGCACGCCGCTGCACGTCTCCCGCCCCTCCTCCACCCTCTTCGAGGGCACCCCGGACGAGCAGGCCGTGTGGATGTCGCACGGCGACGCCTGCTCCGCCGCCCCCGACGGCTTCACCGTCACGGCCTCCACGGACGTCGTCCCGGTCGCCGCCTTCGAGAACGACGAGAAGAAGCTCTACGGCGTCCAGTACCACCCCGAGGTCATGCACTCCACGCACGGCCAGCAGGTCCTGGAGCACTTCCTCTACCGCGGCGCCGGCCTGAAGCCCAACTGGACGACCGGCAACGTCATCGAGGAGCAGGTCGAGGCCATCCGCGAGCTGGTCGGCGACAAGCGGGCGATCTGCGGTCTGTCCGGCGGCGTCGACTCCGCCGTGGCCGCCGCCCTGGTCCAGAAGGCCATCGGCTCCCAGCTGACCTGCGTCTACGTCGACCACGGCCTGATGCGCAAGGGCGAGACCGAGCAGGTCGAGAAGGACTTCGTGGCCGCGACCGGCGTGCAGCTGAAGGTCGTCGACGCCGAGGAGCGGTTCCTGAAGGCGCTCGCCGGGGTCACCGACCCCGAGGAGAAGCGGAAGATCATCGGCCGCGAGTTCATCCGCGTCTTCGAGCAGGCGCAGGCCGAGATCATCGCGGACGAGGGCCCGGCGGTCGAGTTCCTGGTCCAGGGCACCCTGTACCCGGACGTCGTCGAGTCCGGCGGGGGCACCGGCGCCGCCAACATCAAGTCCCACCACAACGTCGGCGGCCTCCCCGAGGACCTCGAGTTCAAGCTGATCGAGCCGCTGCGCAAGCTGTTCAAGGACGAGGTCCGGATGGTCGGCCAGGAGCTGGGCCTGCCGGAGGAGATCGTCCAGCGCCAGCCGTTCCCGGGCCCGGGCCTCGGCATCCGGATCGTCGGCGAGGTCACCAAGGAGCGCCTGGACCTGCTGCGCGAGGCCGACGCCATCGCGCGCGAGGAGCTGACCGCGGCCGACCTCGACCGCGACATCTGGCAGTGCCCGGTGGTCCTGCTCGCGGACGTCCGCTCCGTCGGCGTCCAGGGCGACGGCCGTACCTACGGCCACCCGATCGTCCTGCGCCCGGTGTCCTCCGAGGACGCCATGACGGCCGACTGGTCGCGCCTGCCGTACGACGTCCTCGCCCGGATCTCCACCCGGATCACCAACGAGGTCCGCGACGTCAACCGCGTCGTGCTCGACGTGACGTCCAAGCCGCCGGGGACGATCGAGTGGGAGTGACCCGCGGCTGCGGGTGATCCCCGCGCGCGGGTGATCCCCGCGTGCGCGTGACCCCTACGTGCGCTTGATCGTGCGCAGGGGAGCGCCGGGCTTCCAGACCTGGACGACGAGGTACTTGTCGTCCTCCACGTAGGTCCGCGTGACCTCCGTCAGCTCGGTGCGGAAGAGGTGGAACGGCTCCGGCGGTTCCACCTCTTTCGTGTACGCGGCCTTCACCCGCGCGTCGGTCACCTCGAACGCCCGTCCGCTGATCCGGACGTCCCCGCCGCCCATCCCGGTGCCCTCGCCGGGATTCGCCTGCACCGCGAACCGCGGGTCACGGCGCAGATCCAGCGCCTTCAGCGAGTCCGGCATCATGCCGAGCCACAGCTCCCCGTTCAGGAAACGCACCTCCAGACCGCTCGTCCGGGGCGAGCCGTCCTTGCGGAGCGTCGCGAGGACGTGGTGGGTGAACGCCCCGAAGCGTTCCTCGACGGTCTTCGCGAGATCGGGTTCGGCGGTGACGAAGGTTTCCCAGTTTGCTCCCATACGACGAGTGTGGCGCCGAATTCCGACATCCTCTGTCGCCTTTGGTCGGGGTCTGTTCTCTTCCGCCGACCACCGGTAGCTTCCCGCCCGTACCGCACCCCAGCGCCGGAGGAGCAATGCCCGGGCCCACCCCACCCCCACCCCTGCCCACCGACCGGCTCCGGTTCGCCATGCCGCCGATGCACGAGACGGTCGAGGAGGAGCGCCGGCACCGCAAGGAACGGCTGGCGGGCGCCCTGCGGATCTTCGGACGGCTCGGCTTCGAGGACGGCGTCTCCGGCCACATCACCGCCCGCGACCCCGAGTTCAGCGACTGCTTCTGGGTCAACCCCTTCGGCATGCCGTTCAAGCACGTCACCGTCAGCGACCTGGTGCTGGCCAACGCCGACGGACAGGTCGTCGAGGGCCGCTACCACGTCAACCAGGCCGCCTTCACCGTCCACGCCCAGGTCCACGCCGCCCGCCCGGACGTCGTCGCGGTCGCCCACTGCCACTCCGTGCACGGCCGTGCCCTGGCCGCCCTCGGCGACCTCATCGAGCCCATCACCCAGGAGAGCTGCGCCTTCTACGAGGACGTCGCCCTGTACGACGCCTACACCGGCGTCACCGTCGACGCCGAGGAAGGCCGCCGGATCGCCGCCACGCTCGGCTCCCGCAAGGCACTGGTCCTGCGCAACCACGGACTGCTGACCGTCGGCGACTCCGTCGACGCCGCCGCCTGGTGGTTCCTGTCGATGGAGCGGTCCTGCCAGGTCCAGCTCACCGCGCACGCGGCGGGCCGGCCGGTGAGGATCGACCACAAGGCGGCCGTGGCGACCCGCGAGCAGCTGGGCGGCGACCTGGTGGCCTGGATCAACTACCAGCCCTTGTGGCAGGACATCACCCGCAGCGAACCCGACCTGCTGAGCTAGGGGGGTGCTTCGCCGATCACGCCGGGCTCCCGACGCCTAGCGCCCGCGCCGCCGGGACGAGCCGAGCGACGGGGGCGTGCGCGTCGCTCGGTCAGAAGCCCCGCAGCACCGCCGCCTTGACCCGCGTGAACTCCTCCTCCGTGAGCACCCCGTCCCGGTACAGCTCGCCCAGCTCCCGCAGCCGGCGCAGCAGCACGTCGTGGTGGTCGTCCCGGGACGGGGCCGGCGGGGTGGGCGGCGCGGTGGGCTGCCGGTGCGGCCGGGCGTCGGCGGGCTCCCCGCCCGTGCGGGTCGACGGGTGCGGCAGACGGGCCGTGACCGCCGTGGCGACCAGCGCGGTGAGCAGATCCCGGCGCGTGCTGCCCCACAGGTCGAGCGCGTACGGGTCCTTCTCCGGCGGGAGTCTCCCGGCCCCCGCCTCCGCGGTCACGAAGCGCAGGAAGCCGTCCTCCGCCCCCGAGTTCGGCAGCCACTCGACCCTCTCCAGATCGCCGATCTCGATGATCCGCGGACCCGTCGCCCGCTTCACCCGGTCGGAGGTCTCGCTCCAGTCGATCCTGACCCGCGTCCCGTCGAAGGACACCGTGCCGTCCGAGGACCGCACCGACACCGGCACCGGCGGCCCGGGCAGCAGATAGCTCGTGGTCGGCTCCTTGGGGATCTCGTCCAGCAGCAGGGCGCGCCGGATCTCCTCCGCCACGTACTCGGCGACCCCCGCCCGGTCCGCGTCCACCACCAGCCGGTAGGGGTCGGCCGCGTCCGGCAGCCGGCCCGAGGTCGCCTGGAGCAGGGGATCCGCGCCCTCCCGCAGCCGCAACCGCAGCCGGCCGCGCTTGCGATCGGGCTCGTGCACCACTGAGGAGACCGCCTCCAGCGGCACCGTGATCTCCCCGTACGTCTGCCGGAACAGCGGCACCGACCGGTGAAGTCCCGGCGTGATCCGGACCGTTGTGCCGTCGAAGACCCAGGTGCCGTCGCGCTGGATGATCTCGGCCATAGCGAAATTCTCCCAGCCGGGTCAACACGGCGGTCACGATTTCACCCGCCCTGACCAGAACCGCCAGACGTAAACGGCGTGGTATAGGGCACAATTCGCTGTCGTCGCAGGGGAGTTGTACGGCGGCGTCTAACGGGCGTCGCAGGGTGGTGGCCGGGAAGGGCGGGCGTCGGGCGTGGCGGTACAGGAGGCGAGACAGGGTGCGGAGCCCGGAGGGTACGGAGGCGCCCACGGCGGCGGCTGTACCGGCGGGGACTGCCCGCACGGGGCACGCGAGGGGCATCGGCGGGCCGTCGCCGCGTTCCTGCTGAAGCGGGACGAGTTCGCGGCCGGACAGGGGCTGCCGCCTGCGGTCGCGCACTCCCCTTCGGCCTCCCGCCAGTGGGTCTCGGACGAACTCACCCAGTCCGCGCAGCTCGTCGCCGAACGGGGCCGCGCTGAGGGCGAGGCCTGGCTGGCCCGGCTGTGGCGGCGGACGGCGTTCACGGTGTGGGCGCTCGTCGTGCTGTTGCTGCTGGTGCAGGCGCTCACCGCGATCGGCACGGGCTGGACGGCGGCCCGCACCGCCGGTCTGCTCGCCGCGCTCGTGGTGGCCGGGGCGCTGACGGCGGCCTCCTTCTTCCATCGGGCCCGCGGCGGGGCGCTGGCGCCGGTGATCGGCGAGGACAACCGGCTGTCCACCTCCCGTGCCGTGGCCGCGGCGTGGGTGCTGTTCGTCGCCTACGCGGTGCTGGTCCTGGCGGGGCAGATGGCGGCCGCCTCGGACGACGACGAGCGCGACGCGCTGATCGCCGGCCTCGAACTCGCGCGCGGCGCCGGTGTGGTGACCGTGCTCGCCGTGGTGTGCGCGATCGCGGTGCTGGTGCGGCGGGTGGTCGGGCTGCGGGTGCTCGCCCAGCGGCTGCAGAAGGTCCGCGCGGACCGTCCCCGGGCGGCCGATCTGCTCACCGACGACTCGGGGCGGGGCAGCTTCGCCGACCTCCAGTACGTGGTGATCAGCGCCGTGGCCCTCGTCTTCGGTGTGGTCAGGCTGGCCCGCCGCCCGGACCAACTGCCCGACCTGCCCTGGGGGCTCGCGGTGGTCGTCCTGATCTCGGCCGCGACCTACCTCGCCGGCAAGTACTCCGAGGGCGGGCGCCCCGTGATCCTCTCCGTCGTACGGGCCAGGGAGGCCGGCGACCTCGACGCGCCCATCCGCACCGGCGAGGACATCGAGATCCGCGGCGCCGGATTCCTCCCGCCGGGCGCGCAGGGCGCCGACCGGCTGTCGCGGATGGCCGTACGGATCGGGGCGGTTCACGTCCATGTCCCGCTCGTGCCCGTGACCGGCGGCTTCAGCAACCCCACCGACACCCTGCTCACCGTCCCCGTGCCGGCCGATGTCGAGCCGGGCCGGGTGACCGTGCAGGTCGTGACGGCGGCGGGCGTGGAGACGAACCCGTACGTGATCGAGGTGACGGAGTAGGCCGAGGCGGCGCAGCCGGTCGTGGCCGAGGCGGCCGAGCCGGTGCGTCAGCGCGTGCGGTGAGCGGCCCGGACGGCCGGAAAGCGGCTGGAACATGAGTGAGCGGGTCCTCTCTTTCGTACGTATCGTCTGATGAGGGGTCACGGCACGGCGGGCGGGAGGCGGCGAACAGCGATGACTTACGGTATTCGTCCGGACACCCACACCTCGCCCGTGGGCGGCGGTGGCGGCCGGCGGGACACCGCCACCCACTACGCGCTTCTCCCGCTGCGCCTCTTCCTCGGCATCACGTTCGTCTACGCCGGCCTGGACAAGCTCACCGACAGCGCGTTCCTCCAGGACGGCGGCTCCGGGTCGGTCGGCGACATGATGCGCACCGTGCGCGACTCCTCGGCGATCCCCGCCCTGGTCGACCTGGCCCTCGAGAACCCGGTCGCCTTCGGCACGGCCATCGCCGTCGGTGAACTGGCCGTCGGCATCGGCACCCTGCTCGGTCTCTTCGCCCGCCTCGCCGCCCTCGGCGGCGCACTGATCTCCCTCAGCCTGTGGCTGACCGTGAGCTGGGCCTCCGACCCCTACTACTACGGCAACGACCTCGCCTACCTGATGGCCTGGCTGCCCCTCGTCCTCGCCGGCGCGCCGTACCTCTCCGTGGACGCGGCCCTGCGAGCACGGCGCCGGGGCCGGATCCGGGACGCGGACTCGGTCTAGGGGGTGTCTCGCCGATCATGCCGGGCTCCCGGCGTCTGGCACCGTGCCTCGCCGCGTTGTCGTCGGTCGCCGATTCCCCCACGCTCGGCTGCGCTCGCGCGGGGGGACCCCCATCGCATCGACTCCCTCCTCCGCCTTGCGATGCACGGCACCAGACGCCGCTCGCTGATCCGGCTTGATCGACGAGACACCCCCTAGCCCGGCTGGCGGCGGGACTGTCTGCGGCGTACGGCCCAGCCCAGGAGGCCCACCGCACCGGCCAGGCACAGGCCGCCCACGACGAGGGGAATCACCAGGAACCACGGTGTGTCCCAGGCGCCGGTCGCGTCCCCGGCGTAGACGACGCCCGCGAGGGCGAGGACGCATCCGGCGACGAGCCTGCCCGGCTGGAACTCATGACGCAGCACGGCTGACCTCCACCTGTCCCATCCCGACCTGAAGGTCGAGGTCGATCGTGCCGGCACCCTTCGTGCCCGCCTTCGGCTCCAGCGTGACCTCTCTGTACCTGCCCGGTGCGACGTCCACGTCCCGTCTGTTGTCGCCCGGCAGCCGGATGTCGCCCACGCCCACCTCGATGACCGCCTTCACCGTCACGTCCGGCGGCACGATCACCCGCAGCCGCCCGATGCCCACCTGGGCCGCCGTGGACGGCGTCCGCCCGTCGGCCGGGTCCAGCCGGGACAGGTCCAGGGTGCCGACACCGGTGCCGAGGTCGTACTTCTCCCGCACGTCCGCCACCGCCGCCGGCCGCCATGTGGTCCGGGTCCACTGTGTGCCGATGTCCTTGGGCACCGCGGCCGAGCCGGCGAGCAGCGCCGCGGTGACGACCGCGAGGAACACCGATCCCGCGCCCGTCCGCCCGAGGAACGCGCTGACCGCGATGCCCAGGCCGAAGACGGCGAGCGCGCAGGACAGGCCGGTCTGCAAGCTGGTGCCGAGCGGATGCCCGTGCCAGGTCAGCGCGGTGCCGAGGCCACCCGCGACAAGGGCGAGCAGGAAGACCCAGCCGCCGATCCAGCGGGGGCCGCGCGGCTTCGGCGGCTCCTGGCGGGGCACGCCGCGGGCCTCGCGGCCGTGCGGATACTCGTCGAGGCTCAGGCTGACGGTCGCCGCGATGTCATGGTCCCGGGCATCCCTCGGGCCCCACAGATAGCCGGTGCCGCCGACGTGCGTGCCGTCCTTCACGATCGGGTCGCGCCACCAGGAGTAGGCGATGGGCGCCGGCGGCGCCTGGGCCTCCGGCGGGGCGTCGGCGGCGGCCTGCGCGGCCAGCGGATCCGGGTCGGGGGCGCCGCGGCGCCGCGACCAGTACCCCGCGCCCGCCAGCAGCACGGAGAGGACGACGGCGAACGTGAGGACACCGCCGTTGTTCAGCATCGACAGGAAGACCCCGCAGCCGACCAGCGCGAACAGCACCGCGGTCAGCGCCTGGCCGTCCACTCGGCCGGTCAGCAGCTTGCGGACCTCGTTCTCCTCCTCGTCGTCGTACGGGACGAGGAGCCAGGCGAAGCCGTAGAAGATGAGGCCGATGCCGCCGGTGGCGGCCAGCACGGCGAGGGTGATCCGGAAGATCACCGGGTCCATGTCGCACTGCCGCCCCAGCCCGGCGCAGACACCGGCGAACATCTTGTGCCGCCGGTCCCGCCGGAAGCCCAGCAGCCCCTCGACCGGCCGCTCCGCCTCCGGTCCGCCGGTTTCCCGGGGGCTCGCCGGCCCGGCACCCGGCGTCCCCGTGTTCCCGGGCGTGCCCGACGCCCCGGGCGCACCCATGTCGCCGGACGTGCCCGCCCGCTGCCCGGTCCCGGTCGGGGGTTCGGTCCCGTCGGCCGGTGTCGCCCCGTTCACCCGTGCTCCTTCGGCCCGGGCCGCCTCGTCGGCGGCGCCCGGCTGTCCGTTCGTGTCCAGCTCCGCCGGCGCGTCCCCTTGATCGCGCGCGTCCGCCCGCCCGTGCGTGCCCGCGCGCTCGTGCGCGCGCGATTCCGCACCCGCGGAGGCCGTGGTCGCCGGGTCGGACGCGGAGCCCGCGTCGGGCCCGGAATCCGCGGCGTGCTGGTGATCAGTCATGCGTCCATGGTGACGGCCGGGCCGCCCCGGCGGCAGTGGGAATGACCCTGGCCCGACCCTGATATCGCCCCTGACCCGCGACCGGGGATCGGTACGACACCCCGCCCGCCCGAAGATCAGGGGTGTCTCGGGGATCGACCCTGATGCCCGGGCCCGCCCGCCGTGTGACCATCGATGGCATGCCGGAAGCCGCAACCGCAGCAGCGCCACTCGCCGAACCGCGGCCGCCGCGCAAGCTCTACCGCAGCAGTGACGGACGCTGGCTCGGGGGCGTGGCGCGGGGGCTCGCCGGGCATCTCGGGCTGCCCGTGATCTGGGTCCGCCTGGTCTTCGTCGGCCTGTTCATGGCCGACGGCCTCGGCGCGCTGCTGTACGCCGCGTTCTGGTTCTTCGTGCCGCTCGGCGTCGGCGGCGTCGACGCGGACAGGCCGCCGTCCTTCGCCGCCACCGAGACCTCGCCCGACGGCCGCCGCAGACTTGTCACCCGCAGACCTGACAAGGGCCAGATCGTCGCGCTGCTGCTCATGGTCGTCGTGGCGATGGTCTTCGTCAGCAGCGTCAACCTCGGCGGCGCCGCCCAGGCCTATCTCTGGCCCGCCGTCCTCGTCGGCGCCGGTGTCGCCCTCGTCTGGCGCCAGGCGGACAACGCCCGCCGGGCCCGCTGGGTCGAGGTCGGCCGCCGCCGGCGCACGCTCACCCTGCTGCGCGCCGGGGCCGGCGTCCTGCTGGTCACGGCCGGTGTCTCCGGCATCTTCGTCCTCCAGGGCTCCGCCGCCCACCTCGGCTCGGTGCTCCAGGCCGCCCTCGCCGTGCTCGTCGGCATCACCCTGCTCGCCGGCCCGTATCTGGTGCGGATGACCCAGGACCTGTCCGAGGAGCGCCTGATGCGCATCCGCGCGCAGGAGCGTGCCGAAGTCGCCGCCCACGTCCACGACTCGGTGCTGCACACCCTCACGCTGATCCAGCGCAACGCGGAGAACCCGGGCGAGGTCCGCCGCCTCGCCCGCGCCCAGGAACGCGACCTGCGCACCTGGCTGTACAAACCGGAGGGCACCGGCAAGGACGAGGACGACGAACCCACCACGCTCGCCGAGGCGGTGCGGCGCAACGCCGCCGAGGTCGAGGACAAGCACGGCGTACCCATAGAGGTCGTGGTCGTCGGCGACTGCCCGCTCGACGACCGGACCGGCGCACAGATGCAGGCAGCACGCGAGGCGATGGTGAATGCCGCCAAGTACGGTGGCGAGGGCGGCGCCGTCCAGGTCTACGCCGAGGTCGAGGGCAGGACGGTCTTCGTGTCCGTGCGGGACCGCGGCCCCGGCTTCGACCTCGACTCGATACCCGCCGACCGCATGGGCGTCAGAGAATCGATCATCGGCCGCATGGAGCGCAACGGCGGCACGGCCCGGCTGCGGGCGGTGCCCGGCGGCGGCACGGAGGTCGAGCTGGAAATGGAGAGGGCGGAGAACACGTGATGAGCGACCCGACCGAGGCGAACGGGACAGCGTCAGCGGCGGAACCGGCCGAGTCCGCGGAGCCGGCCGGCCAGGGCACCGGCGACCGGCGGGTGCGCGTCGTCCTCGTCGACGACCACCGGATGTTCCGCACGGGCGTGCAGGCGGAGATCGGCCGGACCGAGCAGACCGGCGTCGAGGTCGTCGGAGAGGCCGCCGACGTCGACCAGGCGGTCAGCGTCATCACCGCGACCCGGCCCGAGGTCGTCCTGCTCGACGTGCATCTGCCGGGTGGCGGCGGGGTGGAAGTGCTGCGCCGCTGCGCCGCGTTGATGGCCGACACCGAGCAGCCGGTCCGTTTCCTCGCGCTGTCCGTCTCGGACGCGGCGGAGGACGTGATCGGGGTCATCCGCGGCGGCGCGCGGGGCTATGTGACGAAGACGATCACCGGCTCGGACCTCATCGACTCGATCTTCCGGGTCCAGGAGGGCGACGCGGTCTTCTCGCCGCGGCTGGCCGGCTTCGTGCTCGACGCGTTCGCCTCCACCGACGCCCCGCCGGTCGACGAGGACCTCGACCGTCTCACCCAGCGCGAGCGGGAGGTGCTGCGGCTCATCGCCCGGGGGTACGCGTACAAGGAGATCGCCAAGCAGCTGTTCATCTCCGTGAAGACGGTCGAGTCCCATGTCTCCGCCGTCCTGCGCAAGCTCCAGCTGTCCAACCGTCACGAGCTGACGAGATGGGCGACGGCGCGGCGCCTGGTGTGAGGGGCGGCGCCGCCTCCCGGCCGTCAGCGGTGCGGCGACCGGGGCGCCGGTCCCAGCACGCGTAGCGCCCACCGGTAGTGCCGTACGGCCTTGACCACGCCGATCAGCCCGGTCAGCCAGAGGATCATGCCGATGCCCATGCCGAGCACGACGTCGCCGTAGGCCGACCGGCCGGGTTCCGCCCGGGCCGCCGTAGCGAAGGACGCCCACAGGCCGATCGCGCAGACCACCAGGGAGGAGAGCATCCAGAAGAGGCTGAGGGCGGGGGAGCGCAGCCGGGTGTCGGTCGGCGGGTGGCTGTCCAGGGCCAGCCAGGCGTCGATGAGTTCCCGGATCCGCTGGTCGCGGCGGATGGCGAGGACCACCGCGACGACGGAGGGGACGAGGGAGGCCAGACCGAGGACCGCGAAGATCGGGCCCAGGACGAAGCCGAGCGGGTCCTTCTCCTCGAACTGCTGGATCGGCAGGACGAGCAGTGACCAGCCGATCACGGCCGCGAGCGCCAGCAGCCACAGCAGCAGCACCCGGTGCACCCCCAGGCTGCGGCGGCGCAGCTCCTCCAGCGCCCGCCCCCGGTCGGCCAGCATCGCGGCGCGGTCCGGCCAGGTCCGGATGTGGGGCGGAGGCGGTGGCGGGGGCAGAGGGGAGCGGGGCATCGGGACCTTCTGAGCGAACGGACCTGCGTGGGCGCGGGAAGCGGGGCACCACCGCTTCGCTGCCCGACGCTACCGTGCCGCCGTGCTCATGCCATGCCGGTCCCCGGCCGCGGGGCCCTTCTCACGCCACGCGGGTCTCACACCACGCGGGTGGCCCCCGCGAACGGCATCTCGTCGATGGGCGCGACCCGTACGGGAGCGGAGGGGTTGGGCGCATGGACCATCTGCCCGTTGCCGACGTAGATGCCCACGTGGCTGACGCCGGAGTAGAAGAACACCAGGTCACCCGGGAGGAGTTCGGAGCGGGTGACGCGGCGGCCGGCGCCGATCTGGGCGTAGGTGGTGCGGGGCAGGGAGACGCCGGCGGAGCGGTACGCGGCCTGCACCAGGCCCGAACAGTCGAAGGCGTCGGGTCCGGTGGCGCCCCAGACGTAGGGGCTGCCGAGCTTGGAGTAGGCGTAGGAGACGGCCGCCGCCGCGCGGGAGTCGGGGGCCGCAACCGGGCTGCCCGGAGCCGCGAGACGGTGCCGTCCGGTCGTCCCGGCGCGTGAGGCACGCCCCGTGCCCGGGCTCTCCCCGGCGAGCCGTGCCCGTTCCTCGGCCGTCAGCCGGGACAGCAGGCGCCGGGCCGTGTCGAGCTTGCCGGTGATCGTCTTCTTGTGCCGCTTCAGCTCCGCCCGGCGTGAGGTGAGGGCGGCCAGCTCGATCCGCGCTGCGCCGCGCAGTTGCTCGATCTCCCGCAGCTGCTCGCGGACGCGGGCCACGGCGGCCGACCGGCGGTCACCGGCCCGTTCGGCGAACGAGGCGCCGTCGAGGTACCGGTCGGGGTCGTCCGACAGCGCCAGGTGCAGCGCCGGGGGCAGGCTGCCGCGGCGGTACTGCGCCGCGGCGAAGGACCCGAGGGCTTCCCGCGCCGAGTTCAGGTCCTCCGCCTTCCGGGCCGCCTCGTCCTGGAGGGTCGTGAGCCGCCGCTGGGCCGCGTCGGCCTTCTCCTTGGCGCCGTTGTACTTCTCGGTGGCCACCTCGGCCTCCTGGTACAGCTTGTCGACCGTGGCCTTCACCTGCGCCGGTGTCGGCTCGGGCTCGGCGTGCCCCGTCCCGTCGAAGGCCGTCGCGGTCGCCGCGCCCGCGAGCGCGATGGCCGCCGCCGTACGGGCCCGATGACCGCCGGCCGAGCGATGCCGGGACTTGCGGTGGGCTGCCACGTGGTCTGCACGTCCTTCCCTTCGGCCGCGGTCCGGCGGCGGTTTCCCACAGGGGAGCGGATCCGCCGCCGGACCTTCTCGGCGGAGACGTCCGGCTGCCGCCCCAGGCCCGGGCGGCGGTGGGGAGCCGGACGCCTGGGGGAGGACGCTAGGCCCCGATATGTCCGAGCGGTGGCGAGAAGTACGGAAGTGACGGGAGCGGGCTGTCGGGTGACCGTATGTGACCGTGACGTTTCTGCGGGGCTGCCCGGATCACGCAGTGTGCTGACCGAAGTGACGAAACCGGGACGGGGGAGCGGAGCAGGATGCTATGGGCCGCATTTATGCGCCGGATATGTGCGCCCGGGTATGTGCGCCCGCCCTCGCCCTGAGGCCCCTGCCTGTGCGCCCGCCTCTCCCTGCGCCGCAGTGACGGGCCGGTGTCGGGTGGCGGGGGAGGGCCTCGTTAGGCTCCGGCCCCATGGACGTACTCATCCATCTCTTCGTCGGCCTGCACATCATCGGCATCGCCTCGCTCCTCGGCGGCTTCCTCACCCAGATGAAGGCGATGGGCCAGGGCACCGCCCGCTTCGTCCCGGCGATGCTGCACGGCGCGCTGACGATGCTGGTCACCGGCGTGATCCTGGTCGGCCTCAACCAGGCCGACGACCAGACGGTGAACAACATCAAGATCGGCGTGAAGCTGGCCCTGCTGATCGTGATCCTCGGTCTGGTCTACGTGAAGCGGGACGAGGAGAAGGTGGGCAAGGGCCTCTTCGGGCTGGTGGGCCTGCTGACCACCGCGAACATCTTCATCGCGGTGCTCTGGACCTGATCCCGGCGCGCCCGGGTGGCCGGGCGGCCGAAGGGGCGCACCTCATGCGCGTGCGCCCCGCGCGCTCCCGGACCCGGGCGCCCGCCCGGACCCCCCCGCGCCCTCGCCGTGCCTCCGCGCCCCCACCCCGCCTCAGGCCGGGCGCACCACGCTGTGGATCGACGACTCGCCGTCGTAGTAGACCGACTCCTCCCGGACGTACGCCCCGGGCTTCGGCGCGTGGATCATCATCCCGTTGCCGATGTAGATGCCCACGTGGGTGACGTCGTCGTAGAAGAAGACCAGGTCACCGGGGAGGGCGGCGGACAGCGGGACCGCGGTGCCGGCGTTCACCTGGTCGTAGGTGGTGCGCGGGAGGGTGACGCCCGCGGCCTTCCAGGCGGCCTGGGTGAGGCCGGAGCAGTCGTACGAGTCCGGGCCGGTGGCGCCCCAGACGTACGGCTTGCCGATCTGGGCGCGGGCGAAGGCGATCGCCTTCTCGGCCTTGGCGGCGTACGTGGAGTCGGCCGGGGCGGCGGTCTCGCCGGTGCCGGCGGAGGGTGAGGTCGAAGGGCCGCCCGTGTCCTCCTGCGGGGCCGTCGCCGCCTGCTCTTCCTCTTCCCGTTCCCGCCGCCGCTGCTCCTCCGCCTGCTGCCGGGCCAGCTCCGCGGCCTTGCGCGCCGCCTCCTCCTGCTCGCGCTTCTCGATCGCCGCGAGCCGCGCCTTCTCCTCGGCGGTCAGCCGCGACAGCAGCTCCCGCGCGGTGGCGAGTTTCTTCTGGACGGTCGCCTTGGCCGCCTTCAGGTCGGCCTGGGACTCGGTGAGCGTCTGAAGGCTCTCGGCGGCCTCCTGGCGCTTCTTCATCGTCTCGGACTGCTGGGCGAAGTAGTCGTCGACCGATTCCTTCTGGCGGCTGGTCAGCCGGTCCATCAGGTGGGTCCGGTCGAAGTAGTCCTGCGGCGAGTCCGCGAGCAGCAGGGTCGCGGTGCCGGGCGCGGCGGCGCCGGTGCGGTACTGGGCCGCGGCGTAGGAGCCCAGCTCCTCGCGGGCCTCGTTGAGCTTCTGGGCCCGCTGGGCGACGTCGTCGAGGAGGGTGTCGACCCGCTTGCGCTGCTTGGCGGTCTTCTCCTTGGCCGCGTTGTACTTCTCGGTCGCCGACTCCGCCTGGCGGTAGAGATCGTCGACCTTCTTCTCGACCTCCTCGAGGCTCGGCTTCTCGTCGGCCGACGGGGCGGCGTCGGCGGTCTGCGACAGCAGGGCCACGGAGGTGAGGGCCGCGGTGGCGAGGGCGGGGGTGCGTATGCCGGCCACGCGCGGGGTGGGACGGGACTTGCGGTGCGACGCCAAGGGAGGCGACTCCTTCCATGGGCCGCCTACCGGGTTAGCTGTCGGGTTCGGGCGGGTCGTGAGGAAGGGTTGCCCTACAGCCCCTCCCCAAGGGGGGAGGGCCGATTCACCCCAGAGTCGGTTGGGTCCCCGGCTCCGGCCGCTGTGCGGGCGCGCCGGACTCGGCGGAGGCCGCGCGGCCCGGCGACGTTCGCCGGTAGGAGGTCGTACGGCCTGCGCGGAACGGTAGCCAACTCGTGTGGCTGCTGTGAAGGTTGGTGGGTGATATGCCCGATACATTTTCGTGACCTTCCGGGCGGCGTCGCAGGCCGTGGCCGAACCTGAACGGCGTGTGTCGGCCGAAGGCCGTTGTGATGTTCTCCGGGCGGCCCTCGGTTGTCAGTGGGGCACCCTAGACTCGGAGAGCGATGAGCAGCCTCTTTGACGACAGCTTCCTGGCGGACCTCCGGGCCCCTCGCGGGCACGAGGAGGAGCCCCCGCCGCCGCCCGAGGACGATCACGTTCCGGAGTCGCTTCCGGACGATCTGTTCGGCGGGAAGTTCGACGTGCCGCCGGACCGGGACGCTTACTACCGCGACGGTGCTCCCCGGCCGGCGGTCGACTCGGCCGCCCTCCTGGAGGGCCTGAACGACAACCAGCGCGCCGCCGTCGTCCACTCCGGCTCCCCCCTGCTCATCGTGGCCGGCGCCGGCTCGGGCAAGACCCGCGTGCTCACCCACCGCATCGCCTACCTGCTGGCCGAGCGGGGCGTGCACCCGGGCCAGATCCTCGCGATCACCTTCACCAACAAGGCCGCGGGCGAGATGAAGGAGCGCGTCGAGCAACTGGTGGGCCCGCGCGCGAACGCGATGTGGGTGATGACCTTCCACAGCGCGTGCGTGCGCATCCTGCGCCGCGAGTCCAAGAAGCTCGGCTTCACCTCGTCGTTCTCCATCTACGACGCCGCCGACTCCAAGCGCCTGATGGCCCTGGTCTGCCGCGACCTGGACCTCGACCCCAAGCGCTTCCCGCCCAAGTCCTTCAGCGCCAAGATCAGCAACCTGAAGAACGAGCTGATCGACGAGGAGGACTTCGCCGCCCAGGCCTCCGACGGCTTCGAGAAGACCCTCGCCCAGGCCTACGCCCTCTACCAGTCGCGGCTGCGCGAGGCGAACGCCCTCGACTTCGACGACCTGATCATGACGACGGTCAACCTGCTGCGCGCCTTCCCGGACGTGGCGGAGCACTACCGCCGCCGCTTCCGCCACGTCCTGGTCGACGAGTACCAGGACACCAACCACGCGCAGTACGCCCTGGTCCGCGAGCTGGTCGGCACCGGCGAGCACGACGAGGACGTCCCGCCGAGCGAGGCCGACCTCCCGCCCGCCGAGCTGTGCGTCGTCGGTGACGCCGACCAGTCGATCTACGCCTTCCGCGGCGCGACCATCCGCAACATCCTCCAGTTCGAGGAGGACTACCCGGACGCGACGACGATCCTGCTGGAGCAGAACTACCGCTCCACCCAGACGATCCTCTCCGCCGCCAACGCGGTCATCGAGCGCAACGAGTCCCGCCGCCCCAAGAACCTGTGGACCAACGCCGGCCAGGGCGCCCGCATCACCGGGTACGTCGCAGACACCGAGCACGACGAGGCCCAGTTCGTCGCCGACGAGATAGACCGCCTCACGGACGCGGGCGAGGCGAAGGCCGGCGACGTCGCCGTCTTCTACCGCACCAACGCCCAGTCCCGTGTCTTCGAAGAGGTCTTCATCCGCGTCGGCCTGCCCTACAAGGTCGTCGGCGGCGTCCGCTTCTACGAGCGCAAGGAGGTCCGGGACGTCCTGGCCTACCTGCGCGTCCTCGCCAACCCCGAGGACTCGGTCCCGCTGCGCCGCATCCTGAACGTGCCCAAGCGCGGTATCGGGGAGCGCGCGGAGGCCATGATCGACGCGCTCGCCCAGCGCGAGAAGATCAGCTTCCCGCAGGCGCTCAAGCGCGTCGACGAGGCGTACGGCATGGCCGCGCGGTCCACCAACGCGGTCAAGCGGTTCAACGCGCTGATGGAGGAGCTGCGCACGATCGTCGAGTCCGGCGCCGGACCGGCGACCATCCTGGAGGCGGTGCTCGAACGCACCGGCTATCTCGCCGAGTTGCAGGCCTCCACCGATCCGCAGGACGAGACCCGGATCGAGAACCTCCAGGAACTCGCCGCCGTCGCCCTGGAGTTCGAACAGGAGCGCGGCGAGGGGGAGACCGGCACGCTCGCCGACTTCCTGGAGCAGGTCGCGCTGGTCGCCGACTCCGACCAGATCCCCGACGAGGAGGACGGCGACGGCGTCATCACCCTGATGACCCTGCACACCGCCAAGGGCCTGGAGTTCCCGGTCGTCTTCCTCACCGGCATGGAGGACGGCGTCTTCCCGCACATGCGCGCCCTCGGCCAGACCAAGGAGCTGGAGGAGGAGCGCCGCCTGGCGTACGTGGGCATCACGCGCGCGCGGGAGCGGCTGTATCTCACCCGGTCCTCGATGCGCAGCGCCTGGGGCCAGCCGCAGTACAACCCGCCGTCCCGCTTCCTGGAGGAGATCCCGGCGGCGTACGTCGACTGGAAGCGCACCGGCGCCGTCGCGGCCCCGGCGGGACCGGTGTCGGGCGTGGCGGCCTCCCTGTCGTCGTCCCGTTCACGCTCGTCGGCGTCCGGCGGGTTCGCCACCCGCCGCACCGCGGAGAAGCCGGTGGTGTCCCTGGCCGTCGGCGACCGCGTCACGCACGACCAGTTCGGGCTCGGCACCGTCGTCGGGGTCAAGGGCACGGGCGCCAACGCCGAGGCGACGATCGACTTCGGCGACGCCAAGCCGAAGCGGCTGCTGCTGCGCTACGCGCCGGTGGAGAAGCTGTAGCCGGTGCCACGGGAAAGCCCCCGCCGGACGGGCGGGGGCTCACTCGGGAGTGCGCTGACTACGTCGGGTCCAGGCCGTGGCTGCGCAGCCAGGACAGCGGGTCTATGGCCGCGCCACCGCCCGGGCGGACCTCGAAGTGCAGGTGCGGGCCGGTGGAGTTGCCGGAGTTCCCGGAGTACGCGATCGGGTCACCGGCCTTGACCGTCGTACCGGAGGCCACGCGGTAGCTGGAGAGGTGGCAGTACCAGGTCTCCGTGCCGTCCTTCGCGGTCACGATCATCATGTTGCCGTAGGCGCTGTTCCACTCCGTGCGGACGGTGCCGTCGGTCGCGGCCATCACGGTCGAGCCGTACGAGACGGGGAAGTCGATGCCGGTGTGCAGCGACATCCAGTTGATGCCGGACTGGCCGTAGTAGGCGCTGAGCCCGTGCTGGGCGACCGGGAGGGCGAACTTCGGGCGGAGCCGTTCCTTGCGGGCGGCCTCCTCGGCGGCCCGCTTGCGCTCAGCTTCCTGCTGCGCCTTGAGGTCGATGCGCTCCTGGGTGCGGCTGGCCCGGTCGGCGAAGTCGTCCGCCTCGGCGGAGAGGCTCTCCAGCTGGGTGTCGAGCTTGTTGTTGGCCGTGGAGGGTTTCACCGGCTGGGCGTCGGCCGCGGTCGTCGAGGACTCCTGGGCGTCCTCGGCGGAGAAGGTGCCGACGGAGGCGGCGGCGATGCCCGCGACACCCATGACACACGCCGAGGGAACGGCCACCGTCAGCAGCGCGGAGCGCTTGGCGGGCGTACGGCGGCGGGAGCGGGAGCCGCTGCGGGAGGCCGCGCGCGGGGCGGGCGCGGGGGTGACCTCCTCCTGGTCGTCGAGGAGTTCGACGGCGGGGAGTTCACCGGTGGCGGTCAGGCCGTCCTGCGGCGGAACGGTTTGCCCGGTCTCCTCGTAGGCGGTTCCGCCCTCGTGACCGGCCGGGTCGTAGCCGGCGGTCTCCTCGTACGACGCGGTCTCGTCGTACGAAGCGGACTCGTCGTAGGCCGCGGGTTCCTCGTACGTCACCTGCTCGAAGGTGGCGGTGCCCTGCTGCTCGGTGTCGCCGCCGGCGGTGTTCCACTGCGTGGCGTCGTACGCCCCGGTGTCGAAGGCCTGCGTGCCCCACTCCCACTGCTGCGTCTGGTCGGCGGGGCCGCCGGTCTGCTCGGGCTGGAGCCAGGCGCTCGCGTCCCACTGGCCGCTGGTGTCGGGCGCGGCGGTCTGGTGCGGGATGCCGGCGAGCTGCTGGTAGCCGGTGGTCCAGGCGGTGGTGTCGTAGGCGCCGGTCTCGTAGGCGGTGTGGTGCTGGGCCGCGTACGGGTCCTGGTTCAGGGTGTCGTGACTGCCGGTGGACCACTGGGAGCTGTCGTACGCGCCCGTGTCGTGGCCGCCGGTCATGTCGCCGAACAGGGGGTCGGCCTGGAAGGTCGTGGTGGCGGTGGGGTGGCCGCCGGTGTCAAAACCGTTGGCCTGATGGCCGCCGTATGTGGTGAAGTCCCCGTAGTGGGCTTCCTGGGTGCCGTACGACGCGTAGTGCGCCGAGGCGGCGTCGGAAGCCGGGGCCGGGGTGGTCATGCTCCCCGACGGGTGACGGTCGTTCACCAACTTCTCTTTCGCCTCGACAACAGGGGCTGCCAGAGCAGTGCGGCGACTGTACCCGGCGGTACGCGGGCACGACAATCTTCGGCAGGTTTCGTGCCGACGGGAAACGGGCATTCGGCCGTGTTTCGGGGGAGGGCGGGCACGACTTTGGCTTTGTGTTCGAAGAGTGTTCGATGCCCGGTCGCTGTCCGGCTGCTGTCCGGCGCCGCTGAAACGGCTGTGCTGACGGGGCGTTGAAGGCCGCTTCGGTCGCCGCCGTGCTCAGGCCACCGTCACCTCGTCGGTGTGCGGTGCGGTGTCCGCCCCCGCCTGGTGCACCAGGTCCAGGGCCTGGCGTATCGCGGACGCGACGGCCGGGTGGACGGGCAGGGCGAGATGGCCGATCCCGGTCACCCGTACGTTCCGCGCGGACAGGTCCGGGTGGTCGAGGCGGGCGGCCTCCGGCGGGTCCATCACATGGTCGAGGTCGCTCCAGAAGCTGACGAACCGCGTACGGCAGCCGGGCGCGGGCGCGGCCAGTTCCTCGATCACCTCGGAGCCGGGGCGCATCTGCCGCACGATCGGATGGGCGTTGGCCAGCCGTACGACCCGGGTGCCGGCGTGCGGGGTGCCGAGCGTGACCAGGGCGCGCACCCGTCGGTCGCCGCCGAGCCGCTGGACGTAGTACCGCGCGATCAGGCCGCCGAGGCTGTGGCCGACGATGTCCACGCGTTCGCTGCCCGCGCGTTCGCAGATCTCCTCGATGTGCCGGCCGAGCAGTGCGGCGGCGGTGCGGATGTCACAGGTCAGCGGTGAGTAGTTGAGCGATTCGACCCGCTGCCCGCCGTGCCGGGCAAGGCTGCGGCGTAGCAGGACGAACACGGAGCGGTTGTCGATGAAGCCGTGCAGCAGCACGACCGGGGGACGGGTCGGCGTCGGCAGTCGTGGTGTCGTCCCCGGGTCCGGTGCGGGTGCGGAGGGGAGCCGTCGCTCCTGGGTGATGCCGGACGGGTAGAGCAGCAGGTGGCCCGCGAGGATCGCGACCTCCAGGGCGGTCGCTTTCAGCAGGGCGGCGGAGAGTCCGGTCAGGCCGCCGGGGAGGAAGCGTCGGCACAGCGGGGGGAGGGCCAGTGAAGGGAACGGCGGGAGAGGGAGGGGGAGAGAAGGGAGAGGAAGTGGCGGGAGGGGCGGGAGTGCCCGGGTGAGTTGTAAGGCCTTCATGGCCGACCTCCTGTCGGCACGCCGGAGGACGGCGCTGTCCCCCGTGTGCTGGTGAGGGATGCCGCGCGGCTCTCGAGGAGGGCCCCACCTCCGGGCCGCGCGGCCTGCGGCGCGATGGCGGGGCGTGCTCCTGGCGGCTCCCGTCGCGCAGGGTCCCGGGCCGGCCCGTGGGGCCTCGGCTGATGCGGCGCGTGGGCCGCGAGGGCTCGGAACGGTGCGCTGCGAATGTGTCCCACGTGTGATTTCCCCCTCGCTCTCCACCGCGAAACTGCCGGTTGCGGGATGCTGGCGATAACGTTCGTTCACTTCCCCGGTCGGTGCGGGACGGGGGTGTCCGTGCCGTGGTGGCGCCCCCGGACGGTGGGCGGCGGACCGCGCGGTACGCGCGCAACGAATGTGTGATACGCGCCACATGTACGGCATGTGTCATGTGTGCGGTACTTGTCGGTACGGATGGATGTAGTCGCTTCATGGAGGCAGTGATGGGTGTGGCAGCCGGTCCGATCCGCGTGGTGGTCGCCAAGCCGGGGCTCGACGGCCACGATCGGGGGGCCAAGGTGATCGCGCGGGCGCTGCGCGACGCCGGTATGGAGGTCATCTACACCGGGCTCCACCAGACTCCCGAGCAGATCGTCGACACCGCGATCCAGGAGGACGCCGACGCGATCGGCCTGTCCATCCTCTCCGGCGCGCACAACACGCTGTTCGCTGCGGTGATCGACCTGCTCAAGGAGCGCGACGCGGCGGACATCCTGGTCTTCGGCGGCGGGATCATCCCCGAGGGCGACATCCCGCCGCTGAAGGAGAAGGGCGTCGCCGAGATCTTCACGCCCGGTGCGACGACGGCGTCGATCGTGGAGTGGGTGCGGGCGAACGTACGGCAGCCGGCCGGGGCGTAGGCCTTCGGCGATTGGGGTGCGGGTGCGGCGGGTGCCGTGAATGCCTCGGGTTCGCGGGGCGCCTTCGGTGCCTGGGGCGCAGTCCCTGTCTCCGGTGGCTTCGGTGTGGTCGGTGCCGGCTGTGCCATGGGTTGCGTCTGTGTCATCGGTTGCGTCTGGGCTGCACGTTGCGTCTGT
Source organism: Streptomyces sp. NPDC052773 (assembly GCF_044547145.1). Classification (NCBI taxonomy): domain Bacteria; kingdom Bacillati; phylum Actinomycetota; class Actinomycetes; order Kitasatosporales; family Streptomycetaceae; genus Streptomyces; species Streptomyces sp. NPDC052773. Next base: position 318,212 of record NZ_JBITZX010000006.1, read on the forward strand.
GCCGCCGGTTGCATCAGTGCCGCCGGTTGCGTAGGCACCGCCGCCTGCACCCAGGGCGGGTTCCCCGCGCGGTCGCGTCGGGCGGCCGAGTCGCCGCCCGGTGGTCGCCGCTCCCCGGCCCGCGCCCCCGCTCGCGCCGTCAACCCGCCTCGCGCTCAGGTGCCCTTCGGGCTCGGCGCGCCGGCCGGTCCCTGGCTCAGCTCCTCGGCCATCGCGGCCCGTAGCCGCAGGGTGGTCACCAGGCGCTGGAACGCCTCGGCCCAGTACCCACCCGCCCCCGGCGAGGCGTCTTCCGCTTCCTCCGGTGCCGCCACGAGGGCGTCGAGGCGGCTCGCCTCGGACGGGTCCAGGCAGCGCTCGGCCAGTCCCATCACGCCACTGAAACTCCATGGGTAACTCCCCGCGTCGCGGGCGATGTTGAGCGCGTCGACGACCGCCCGCCCCAGCGGCGGGGCCCACGGCACCGCGCACACGCCGAGCAGCTGGAACGCCTCCGACAGGCCGTGTGCCGCGATGAACCCGGCCACCCACTCGGCCCGTTCCTCCGCGCTCAGCGTGGACAGCAGCTTGGCGCGCTCGGCGAGGGACACCGCCCCCGGGCCGCCCGCCTCGGGCGACGACGGCGTACCGAGCAGCGCCCGCGACCACTCGGCGTCCCGCTGCCGCACGGCCGCCCGGCACCAGGCCGCGTGCAGCTCGCTCCGCCAGTCGTCGGCCACCGGCAGGGCCAGGATCTCCCGCGGCGTCCGGCCGCCCAGCCGCGCGGGCCAGGTCGCGAGTGATGCCGCCTCCACCAACTGACCCAGCCACCACGACCGTTCACCCCGCCCCATGGGTGCCTTGGCGATCACACCGTCGCGCTCCATGCTCGCGTCGCACTCGTGGGGTGCCTCGACGACCAGTCGCGGACCGTCCCCGGTGTGGTCGACGGCGACGCAGGCCGCAGCGCGCACGGCCATGCGCCCGGCGAGCGCCGAACCCGGCAGCGCGGACAGCAGTTCCGCCGCCGTCGCCCGGACGTTGCGGCTGCGGTCGGCGAGCGCCTGCTCGAGAAAGGGTTCGTCGTCCGGGCCGAGTCCGGTGCGCAGCGAGTCCAGGAACATCAGCCGGTCCTCGGCGCGTTCCGCCGGCCAGGTATCGGCCAGCAGTTCACGGGCGGCGGCCGGGTCCTGCGCGCGTATGGCCGCCAGCAGGGCGACCCGTTCCGCGAACAGGCCCTCCTGCCACAGCCGCTGCACCCGGTCCGTCTCCTCCGGCCGGGGAAGCGCCGCGTCACCGCCCGGTGCCGCGCGCAGCGCGAACCGCCAGTCCGGGTTGAGCCAGGCGAGCCACAGGGCGCGCGGGCCGGCGAACCTCAGCGCCGCCGGCCGCAGATCCGTCCGCCCCCGGGCGGCGTCCAGCAGCGCGGGCAGCGCCTGCGGGGGTGCCGCGAAACCATGGGCGTTGGCCATGGCCAGCCACTGGGGCAGCAGCTCCATCAGATCCGGTGCCGTGCCTCTGCGTCCGCCGCCCGCCGTGCCGGGCCGGTCGGCCAGCAGCATCGCGAGTCTGCGCGCCGCCGCCGCGGGCAGCGCGGGCCGCGGGTCCTCGGGCGCCGGCTCCGGACGCCGGGCCGCCCGCGCGGGGCGCAGCCCGGCACGGCGCCGTACGGTCTCCACCGCGGCCGCGTCCAGCAGCGCCGCCGGTGCCTGCGGGCCGGGGGCGACGCCGGGTGGCGTACGCCGCTCCGTGCCGAGCAGCGCGGCGGTGACGAGCTCCTCCCAGGCGCCCGGGGCGGGCGCCGGCGCGGGAGTGGAAGTCCTGGTCACGAGGTTCCTTTCGGCCGAGCGCGGGTCGGAGGGGCGGACGGGGCATGCGTGGGCGGGTGTCCCTCGGCGTGGGACGGATGCACGCCTGGGGAGAGTCAAGGCGTCGGTCAGTGCAGCGGCACCGCCTCGCCCGCCCCCTGCGGCCAGGCGGTCAGCGGGGTGAAGCCCTGGTGGCCGCACTCGCCGAAGACCGTCACCGGGGCTCCGCCCGAGAGGGCGACCAGACGCCACAGGCCCGGCCGGGACCGTGCCGAGGGGGTCAGCGGCAGGGCCGTGTCCTCGTCCGCGTCCGCCAGCTGCCAGGAGTCGCCGTCCGGGACCGGCACGACCCGGTCCAGGGTCACCGGGACCGCGTCCAGCCACGGGTCGTCCCGCAGCGCCTCGCCGTAACGGGCCGCCGCCTCGCTCGTCGTCACCCCCGGCGGGCGTATCGCCGTCGGCTCGGGTGGCGTGAACTGCTCGCCGAGGGCCGCCCGCAGCCGGCCGGCGCCCGGATAGGCGGACAGCTCCGCCTCCAGGGCGAGCCCGACCGGCAGCGCCAGGTCCGGGGCGCGGCCCGCGGCGCCGTACGACAGGAGCAGCGCGGTGCGGTGCGACCGCGCCCCGTACAGCCAGATGCGGCGGGTGGTCAGACGGGTGTCCGCCACGTCGTACCGGGCGAGGACCAGCCAGCGGTCGCGGACCGGCGGGCCGTCCGCCGGGGCGGTCAGGCCGACGCGGGAGCGGACCGTCGCCGCCAGGTCGTCCGGCAGCCGCTCACGGCGCAGCCAGCCCTGGTCGAGGAGGTGCAGCAGCGCGCACTCCTCCAGCAGACGCACCGGCCAGCCGGGCCCGGACGCCGGGATCGCCCCCAGCTCCCGCACACGCGCGGCGAGCCCCGGGGCCTGGGCGTCGACCATCCGGGCCGCCGTCTCCTCCCACAGGCCGTACCCCGCCTCGTCGGCCGTGGCCAGGCCGCCGCGCAGCAGGTCCGCCAGCCGCTGCTCCAGCTCCGTCGCGCCCGCGGTGATCCGCTGGGCCCGGCGCTCCGCCCGGCGCCGCGCCGCCTCCGGATCGGCCGGGCCGGACGAGGGGGTGCCGCCCGCGTCCGCCGTCCGCTGCCCCGCCGCACGCTCCCTTCTCCCCGCCGACCACGCCGCGGCCCAGCCCGGTGCCTGCCCCGGCGCCTGCGGGACCTCCCCACCCGACCACAGCAACAGCAGTCCCAGCGCGTGCTTACACGGCAACTTCCGGCTCGGGCAACTGCACTCGTACGCCGGACCCGACGCGTCCGCGACATCCACGACCGTCCGGTACGGCCTGCTCCCGCTTCCCTCGCACAGCCCCCACACCGTCCCCTCGTCCGTCCCCGTCCCGGACCACGGCCCGGCCGCCCCGAGCCTGCCGCCCGCTCTGCGTGACGCCCGATCAGGTGCCAGTGCCAGCACCTGGTCCGCCGTCCAGCGCACCCCCTGCTGAGTCATGCCATCGAAGGTAGATCCCCCCACTGACAATCGGCCCCGCGAGCACCGCCGCAGGCGCGTTTGCGCAGGTCGGAACGGATTGTCAGTGGCGTGGTGCACGGTTGATGCCAGACCGAACCGGCAGAGCTGGAGGGGGACTTCGCCATGCCTGTGTCCGTGGAATCCGCATCCGCATCCGTGCAACCGACCGAGAGCGAGACCGACGAGGCGTTGCGTCCGCACGCCGAGGACGCCTTCGCGGACGAGCTGGCGGCGCTGGCGGCTCAGGACGACCGTCCGCGCCCGGCCCGCTGGAAGCTGTCGCCGTGGGCCGTCGCGACCTACCTGCTCGGCGGCACCCTGCCGGACGGCACGGTGATCACACCGAAGTACGTGGGCCCGCGCCGCATCGTCGAGGTCGCGGTCTCCACGCTCGCCACCGACCGCGCCCTGCTCCTGCTCGGCGTGCCCGGCACCGCCAAGACCTGGGTGTCCGAGCACCTGGCCGCGGCCGTCAGCGGCGACTCCACGCAGCTGGTGCAGGGCACGGCCGGCACACCGGAGGAGGCGATCCGCTACGGCTGGAACTACGCGCAGCTGCTCGCCCACGGCCCGAGCCGCGACGCGCTCGTCCCCAGCCCGGTGATGCGGGCGATGGCCGAGGGCATGACGGCCCGCGTCGAGGAACTGACGCGCATCCCGGCCGACGTGCAGGACACCCTCATCACGATCCTGTCGGAGAAGACCCTGCCGATACCGGAGCTGGGCCAGGAGGTGCAGGCGGTCCGCGGCTTCAACCTGATCGCCACGGCCAACGACCGCGACCGCGGGGTCAACGACCTCTCCAGCGCCCTGCGCCGCCGCTTCAACACGGTGGTGCTGCCGCTGCCGGAGAGCGTCGAGGCCGAGGTCGACATCGTCGCTCGGCGCGTCGACCAGATCGGCCGCTCCCTCGACCTGCCGGCTGTGCCCGACGGCATCGACGAGATCCGCCGCGTCGTGACCGTCTTCCGCGAACTGCGCGACGGGATCACCGCCGACGGCCGGACGAAGGTGAAGTCGCCGAGCGGCACGCTGTCCACCGCCGAGGCGATCTCCGTCGTCACCAACGGACTCGCGCTCGCCGCCCACTTCGGCGACGGCGTGCTGCGGCCCGGCGACGTCGCGGCGGGCATCCTCGGCGCCGTCGTCCGCGACCCGGCGGCCGACCGCGTCGTCTGGCAGGAGTACCTGGAGGCGGTGGTGCGCGAACGCGACGGCTGGAGCGATTTCTACCGGGCGTGCCGGGAGGTGAGCGCGTGAACGTCAACGGCGGAAACGGCGACGGCGGCAACGGTGGCGACGACAGCGGATGGAACGCCGTACCCGGCGGCGGGACGTACGGGGTGACCGGCCGCGCGGTGTCCGACGACGACCTGGGATGGCCGCGGCGGCGAGGGGGACGGAATGCCAGGCGCCGAGGAGACTGAACGGGCCGGCGCGGAGAGGCGCGGGCGGGCCGCTGCCGCCGAGCCGCTGCTGCTCGGCGTACGGCACCACGGCCCCGGCTCGGCACGGGCCGTCCGGGCGGCGCTGGACGCGGCGCTCCCCCGCGCGGTGCTGATCGAGGGCCCGCCCGAGGCGGACGCGCTGATTCCGCTCGCCGCCGACGAGGAGATGCGTCCGCCGGTCGCCCTCCTCGCCCACGCCGTGGACGAACCCGGACGGTCGGCGTTCTGGCCGCTGGCCGAGTTCTCCCCGGAGTGGGTCGCCCTCCGCTGGGCTCTGGACCACGACGTCCCCGCCCGCTTCATCGACCTGCCGGCCGCGCACACCCTCGCGTGGGGCGCGGAGGCGGCCGGGCAGAAGACGGCGGACCCGCCGGAACCGTCCGCGGACGCACCCATGGAGGCACCTGCGGACGGGCCCGCGGACCCGCCCGCGGACGCGCCTGCGGACACCCCGGTGGACGTGCCCGCCGCGGAGCCCTCCCCGCCCCGCGCCGACATGCGGGTCGACCCGCTCGCGGTGCTAGCCGGGATCGCCGGATACGACGACCCGGAGCGCTGGTGGGAGGACGTGGTCGAGCACCGGGGAGTCGGCGACGAGGGGGACCCGTTCGCGCCGTTCGCCGCGCTGGAGGAGGCCATGGGCTCGGTGCGGGAGGTGTACGGCAGCGGGGGCCACGACCGGGACCTCGTGCGGGAGGCGTACATGCGGCTCCAGGTGCGCGCCGCCCAGCGCGAGTTCGGGGGCGGTGTGGCCGTGGTCTGCGGTGCCTGGCACGTGCCGGCGCTGCGCCGGAGGCCCACCGTCGCGGCCGACCGGGCGCTGCTGAAGGGGCTGCCCAAGGTCAAGGCGGACCTGACCTGGGTGCCGTGGACGTACCGCCGGCTCGCGAGGGCCGGCGGGTACGGGGCGGGCATCGACTCGCCGGGGTGGTACGGGCATCTGTTCGCCGCGCCGGACCGGCCGGTCGAGCGGTGGATGGCCAAGGTGGCCGGGCTGCTGCGGGAGGAGGGCCGGATCGTGTCCGCGGCCCATGTCATCGAGGCGGTCCGGCTGGCGGACACGCTCGCCGCGCTGCGGGGCCGCCCGCTGCCCGGACTGGGCGAGACGACCGACGCCGTACGGGCGGTGATGTGCGACGGTTCGGAGGTGCCGCTCGCGCTGGTGCGGGACCGGCTGGTGGTGGGCGACGCCATGGGGGAGGTGCCGCCGGGCGCGCCCGCGGTGCCGTTGCAGCGGGATCTCGCCCGGCTCCAGCGCGCACTGCGGCTCAAACCGGAGCCGCAGGACCGCGAGCTGGAGCTGGACCTGCGCAAGGAGACCGACGCCGGGCGCAGCCGGCTGCTGCACCGGCTGCGGCTGCTGGGGGTGCCCTGGGGCGAGCCGGCCGTCTCGCGCGGCAGCACCGGCACCTTCCGGGAGACCTGGCGGCTGCGCTGGGAGCCGGAGCTGGCGGTGCGGGTCGCCGAGGCGGGCGTGTGGGGGACGACGGTGCTCGGCGCCGCGACCGCCAAGGCGGAGGCCGACGCCGTCGCCGCCCAGAGTCTCGCCGAGGTGACCGCGCTCGCCGAGCACTGCCTGCCGGCCGAACTGCCGGACGCGCTGCCCGCGGTGATGCGGATCCTCGCCGACCGCGCGGCGCTCGACACCGACGTCGGCCGTCTCGCCGAGGCGCTTCCGGCCTTGGTCCGCGCCCTGCGCTACGGCGATGTGCGCGGCACGGACACCCGGGCGCTGGCCGGGGTCGCCGCGGGCCTCGCCGAGCGGGTCTTCGTCGGCCTGCCCCCGGCCTGCGCCGCGCTCGACGCGGACGCGGCGGAGGAGATGCGGCGCCATCTGGACGCCGTGCACGGGGCGGTGGGGCTGCTCGGCGAGGTCGAGGCGGTCGCCCACCCGCCCGCGTCGGCGCCCGCCCCCGCAGCCCCGGCACCGGCCGATCCCTCCCTCCCCCCGGACCGCGTCGGTCTGCGGCCACGCTGGCAGGCCGTGCTGCGGGTGCTGTCCGGGCGGGACAGGGTGCCCGGGGTCATCCGGGGCCGTGCGGTGCGGCTGCTGCTGGACGACGGGGTGCTGGATCCGCGCGAGGCGGCGCGGCTCATGGGGCTCGCGTTGTCGCCGGGGACGCCGCCGGGCGACGCGGCGGCGTGGATCGAGGGCTTCGTCGGGGGCGGCGGTGGCGGAATGCTGCTCGTGCACGACGAGCGGCTGCTCGCCCTGGTCGACGACTGGCTGACCCGGGTGCCGGCGGACGCGTTCACCGATGTGCTGCCGCTGCTGCGGCGGACCTTCTCCGCGTACGAGGCGGGGGTGCGCAGAACCCTCGGCGAGCTGGTCCGGCGTGGACCCGGGGCGCGGGGGAGCGTCGCCGGAACGGGCACCGGACTCCCCGGCTTCGCCGCCGAACCGGACCTCGCGCGGGCCGATGCCGTGGTGCCGGTGGTGCGGTTGCTGCTGGGCCTGGACGCGGACGAAGCCGGGAGGCCGGCCGGCGCCGAGGACGACCGGTTTGTGGAGGTGGACGCATGACGACGGAGCCGAGCGACGCGGCTCGGGAGCGACTGCGGCGGTGGCGGCTGGTGCTCGGCGGCGACCCGGCCGACGGCACCGGACACGCCCTCGCCGGACGGGACGCCGCGATGGACGGGGCGCTGTCCGCGCTGTACGGGAAGGGGGACAAACCGGCGGCGGGCAGGGAACGCGCGGCGGGGCTCGGGGCGTCGGCGCCGGCCGTGGCGCGGTGGCTCGGGGACATCCGGACGTACTTCCCGTCCTCCGTCGTCCAGGTGATGCAGCGCGACGCCATCGACCGGCTCGGGCTGTCCACCCTGCTGCTGGAGCCGGAGATGCTGGAGGCGGTGGAGGCCGACGTGCATCTCGTCGGCACGCTGCTCTCGCTAGGCAAGGCGATGCCGGAGGCGACGAAGGAGACGGCGCGGGCGGTCGTCCGCAAGGTCGTCGACGACCTGGAGAAGCGGCTCGCCACCCGCACCCGGGCCACCCTGACCGGCGCGCTCGACCGCAGCGCCCGCGTCCGGCGCCCGCGCCACCACGACATCGACTGGAACCGCACGATCGCGGCCAACCTCAAGCACTACCTGCCCGAACACCGGACGGTCGTGCCCGAGCGGCTGATCGGATACGGGCGGGCGGCGCGCTCGGTGAAGAAGGACGTCGTGCTGTGTGTCGACCAGTCGGGGTCGATGGCGGCATCCGTCGTCCACGCCTCGGTGTTCGGGGCGGTGCTGGCGTCGATGCGGTCGATCAGCACCCGGCTCGTCGTCTTCGACACGGCGGTCGTCGACCTCACCGACCAGCTCGACGACCCGGTCGACGTGCTGTTCGGCACCCGGCTGGGCGGTGGCACGGACATCAACCGGGCGCTCGCGTACTGCCAGTCGCGGATCACCCGGCCCACGGAGACGGTGGTCGTGCTGATCAGCGACCTCTACGAAGGGGGGATACGCGACGAGATGCTGAAGCGGGTCGCGGCGATGAAGGCGTCGGGGGTGCAGTTCGTGACGCTGCTCGCGCTGTCCGACGAGGGGGCGCCCGCGTACGACCGGGGTCACGCGGCGGCGCTGGCGGCGCTCGGCGCACCGGCCTTCGCCTGCACGCCCGATCTGTTCCCGGAGGTGATGGCGGCGGCGATCGAGAAGCGACCGCTGCCGATACCGGACACGGTGTGAGAAACCGGTAATCGGTGGAGAAGGCATAGGTGAAAGGGGACATGACTACCCATCGGTAACAGGGGGCTTGCGTAACCTCGGGAGTTCCGTGCAAGGATCGACGCCGCCCACCGGCTCCGAATGCCCGGTCCCGTCTCGTCCCGCCGCACGGGAGGAACCTCCCCCTCTTGACTTGGTCAGCAGCCCTGCCCGGTGCCGCTGTGCGTGTGTTGCGCGCGGCGGCCGGGCGGCGTGCGCTCCAGCTGGCCCTGCTGGTGGGCGGGTTGTTCGTGCTGGGGGCGGTCTGCGGGGCGCGGGCCGAGGCGGCGGAGGGTTCGCCGCTCGGGGCGACGACCGCGGTCAGGGACGCGGTGGCGGACGCGGTGGCGGAGACGACGCCGAAGACGGCGCCGGACGCGGACTCCTCGCTCCCCACCGACTCCGAGGACACCGAGCCGCCCACCGACACCAAGCTTCTCTCCGAGGCCAAGCCGCTCTCCGAGGCCAAGCCGCTCTCCGGGGCCGAGTCGGTCGTCGAGGGCGTGTCGGGGCATGTCGTGCAGCCCGTGTCGGACGCGGTGACGTCCGTGTCCGGGCGCCTGCCCGACGGTCAGACGGCGAAGCCGTCGCTGCCCTCACTTCCCGGCCCGACCTCACTCCCCGGCCTGCCCGGCCTGCCCGGCCCGCCCGGCCTCCCCGAGAACCCCTCGCTGCCCGGCCTCCCCGAGAATCCGTCGCTGCCGGGTCTGCCCCAGTTCCCGGAGCAGACCGTTCCGGCACCGGGTGATGAGCATCCGCTTCCGCTCCCGTCGCCCGCCCACCCCGACCCTCACCCCCACCCCCTGCCGGAGCCGCAGGCCCCGGCGGTCTCGGAGGAGGGCGAGGACGCGCCGGACGCGCGGGTGGCCGACTCCGGCAAGCCGAAGCCGGCCCCACACCACGGGCCCCAGCGGATCACCACGGCCCACACCACCCCCGCCTCGGCGGCGGGCCCCGCGTCGGCCCCCGCCCACGGCGACCCCCACGGCGACTCCCGCGGCACCGATCACGCCCCCGCCCACCCCGCACCCACGGGTGGCGACAGCGGCGTGCTCGGCAACCGGACGGCCGCGGACAACGGCGGTTCGCGGCATGGTGACGCGTACGCGATGACCGCGGAGCAGGCGGCTCCGCTGCGGCTCCTGCCCGGCGTCGCCGCCTGGGCGGGCGCGGGTGAGTCGCGGGACCGGTACCAGGACATTCCCGTATTCCCGGGCTAGGGCAGGCCTTCCCCGCCTGACCTGCCGCGCGGGGGCGGAACAGGTCTGCCCACCCACCCCGGAGATCCCACCTCCGGAATGTCCCCAAGCCCGGAGTCCCGACGGAATCCGCGGCGTCTCGGAACCCCAAAGGATCAGACGCACGCAATGAACAAGCACATCCGCCGTTCGATCGTCATAGCCGCCGGCGTCACCGGCGCCTGGGCGCTCGGCTCCACCTACGCCAGCGCCGACGAACTGCCCGCCTCCGCCCTCTCCGCCCCGGACGCGGCCGACGCCGAGGGCACCCTCGCCTCGGTCACCGACGGCGTCACCGACACGGTCGAAGGAACCCTGTCGGACGTCACCGGCGGCAGCGCCGTGCGGGGCGTGACCTCGACGGTCGACGACACCCTCGGCACGGTCGAGGGCGCCACCTCCCAGGTCACCGGCACCGTCTCGAAGACCGCGACGACCGCCACGAACACCGCCACCGCCACCAAGAACATCCCGGCCCTCTCCCCCGAGGACCAGGCCCGCCGCTACATCGACGCCAAGGTCTCCCTCCCGAAGACCGGCAAGGCCGACAAGGCGGACAAGGCCGCCAGGGCCACGAAGGTCCGCGGTGGCGAGGCCATCCAGGGAGCCCAGGCCGCCCGCGCCGCCGCGCAGTCCCAGGCTGCGGCCACCACCGACGCGCTGCCCGACGCCCCCACGTCCCCCCAGGACGTGATCGACTACCTCTTCGGCCCCCTCTCCGCCTTCGCCCCCGAGCTCGAGAAGGCCCTCGCCGCCGCCCAGACGCGGCTCCAGGGCGTGCAGTCGGCCGCGCGCAGCCAGGCGCAGGGCGTCGAGGGCGTCGTGCGGACGAAGGCGCAGTACGCGGTCGCCGGTGCGGGCCGCACGGCCGGCAGCGCGCAGGGCGCCGCCCAGGCCACGCTCCACGGCACCCAGGCCCGGGCCGCCGGTGTGGCGGCGGTCGGGCAGGCCGAGGCGGGCAAGGTGCGCACGGCCGCCGAGGCCTCCGTCTCCGCCGTGCCGGCCCATGTCACCGGCACCGCCGACGGCGTCCGGCAGCAGGTCGTCGGCACGGTCACCACCGTCTCCGGCACGGTCACCACCGTCCGCACCACAGCGGGCACCACCGCCGACGCGGCCACCGCCACCGCGACCGCCCTCCCCGGCACGGTCACCCCCATCGCCCAGGAGACCGCCGCCTCGGCGACCCCTCCGCTGGCCGCCTCCGCGGTCCGCGGCGTGCAGCCGGTCGCCGCGGACGCGGTGCACGGGATCCGGCCGGTCGCCGCCCACGCGGTGAACGGCCTCCAGCCGGTCGCCACGGACGCCGTGCACGGCGTGACCCCCGTCGCCGGTGAGGCCGTGGCCGGCGCCACCCCGGTCGTCACGGGCGTGGCGCACGGCGTGGCCCCCGTCGCCGGGCAGGCCGTCCACGGCATCCAGCCGGTCGTCACGGACGCCGTCGCGGGCCTCACCCCGGTCGCCGGGGAGGCCGTCGCGGGGGTCGAGGCCACCGCGGCGCACACCGTGGCCGCGGCGACCGCCCTCGCGTACGGCGTCGTCGCCGACGTCCAGCCCGTCGCGTACGGGGTCGCGCAGGGCGTCCAGCCGGTCGCCGCCCACGCGGTGCACGGCATCCAGCCGGTCGTCACGGACGCGGTGCACGGGGTCACGCCGGTCGCCGGGCAGGCCGTCGACGGGGTGACGCCGGTCGCCGCCGGTGCCGTGGCCGACGTCCGGTACGTCGCCGGGAACGCCGTGGCCGGTGTCCAGCCGGTGGTCGGCGGGGTCGTCGCGGACGTGCCCGGTTACGCGACCGGCGTGGTCGCGGACGTGCCGCCGTACGCCGGCGGACTCGCCGGACAGGCCGTCGCGGACGCCACGGGCGCGGTGCTGCCGCCGCTCGCGCACACCGTCGTGGACGGTGTCGTGCCGGTCGCCGGGCAGGCCGTCGCGGACGCGGGCGGGCTGGCGTACGGCGTGACGGGCGACGTGCACTCCTTCGGGGCCGGTGTCGCCGCGGACGTGGCGCCGTTCGGGTACGGCGTGGCCGGGCAGGCGGGCCGGTTCGCGGAGGGCGTCGCCGACGAGGTGCCGCCGTTCGCCCAGGGCGTCACGGGTGCCGTCCAGCCGGTCGTGGAGGCGGTGTACGACATCGCGCGGCCGGTCGTCGACGGCGTCGGCGGCAGCGCCACCGGACTGGCATACGGCGTCGCGGAGGACGTCGCCCCGTTCGCGTACGGCGTGGCGGGCGAGGCCGCCCCGTTCGCGCAGGGCGTGGCGGGCGACGTGGACCCGTTCGCCCGGGACCTCACCGGAACCACGCACTCCACCGGCGGCTCGCTCGCCGGCCACGCGGTCACCGGCACGCAGGGCGTCGCAGGCTCCGCCACCCCCGGCTGGGCACCGGACGCCGACGACCTGCACGCCCCGCACAACAGTTCGCATGGCGCGTACGGCGCATAACGGCTCGTACGGCGTCTGATCCGCCCCTCCACCGCCGCGGGCGCCGTAACCCCGACCCCGCCGGGGCCCGTCCCGGACCGCCGAAAGCCGTCGGCCGGTCCGGACCGGAGCCCCGCGGAGAGGGCCCGGCGGTCCCCATTGGGGTGGGGATCGCCGGGCCCGAGCCCCGCACGGGACGGCGGTTTCGTCCCGCCCGGGGTCCGATCGAGGAACCTCACCGGGCAGACCCCAACCCGGTGAGGTTCCGCCCCGTTCGCGCAGGCTCCGCACAGGCTCCGACACCGGGTGCCACAGATCGCGGCATCATGTGACAGGTATCACCGCTCGGGTGTGACCCGCGATTTAGAACGCCCCCGCAACCGGCGATAACCTGCGAGACGGACATGCCGCGCGCTCGGACACCGTGTGCGCCTCCCCTGTGACACATGCGGTCGTCACGTTGCCCTTCGCGGCACGCCCACGCATCCAACGAACCGCGAGATCACTGATAGGGACGGAAGCGCGTGGACCTGTTCGAGTACCAGGCGAGGGACCTCTTCGCCAAGCACGATGTACCGGTGCTGGCCGGTGAAGTCATCGACACGCCTGAGGCGGCGCGCGAGATCACCGAGCGTCTGGGCGGCAAGTCCGTCGTCAAGGCGCAGGTGAAGGTCGGTGGTCGCGGCAAGGCCGGTGGCGTGAAGCTGGCCGCCACTCCGGACGAGGCCGTCGCCCGTTCGACGGACATCCTCGGCATGGACATCAAGGGCCACACGGTCCACAAGGTCATGATCGCCGAGACCGCTCCGGAGATCGTCGAGGAGTACTACGTCTCCTTCCTCCTCGACCGTGCGAACCGCACCTTCCTGTCCATCGCCTCCGTCGAGGGCGGCATGGACATCGAGGAGGTGGCGGCCACCCGTCCGGAGGCCGTCGCCAAGACGCCGATCGACGCGATCGACGGCGTGACCCCGGAGAAGGCCCGCGAGATCGTCGAGGCCGCCAAGTTCCCGGCCGAGGTCGCCGACAAGGTGGCCGACGTGCTGGTCAAGCTGTGGGACGTCTTCATCAAGGAGGACGCCCTCCTCGTCGAGGTGAACCCGCTGGCCAAGGTCGCCTCCGGCGACGTCATCGCCCTCGACGGCAAGGTGTCGCTGGACGACAACGCCGAGTTCCGCCACCCGGACTTCGAGGAGCTGCACGACAAGGCCGCGGCCAACCCGCTCGAGGCCGCCGCCAAGGAGAAGAACCTCAACTACGTCAAGCTCGACGGCGAGGTCGGCATCATCGGCAACGGCGCGGGTCTCGTCATGAGCACCCTGGACGTCGTCGCGTACGCCGGTGAGAAGCACGGCAACGTCAAGCCGGCCAACTTCCTGGACATCGGTGGCGGCGCCTCCGCCCAGGTCATGGCCAACGGTCTTGAGATCATCCTCGGCGACCCGGACGTGAAGTCCGTCTTCGTCAACGTCTTCGGCGGCATCACCGCCTGTGACGAGGTCGCCAACGGCATCGTCCAGGCCCTGAAGCTCCTCGAGGACCGCGGCGAGGAGGTCACCAAGCCGCTGGTCGTCCGTCTCGACGGCAACAACGCCGAGCTGGGCCGCCAGATCCTCACCGACGCCAACCACCCGCTGGTGCAGCGCGTCGACACCATGGACGGCGCGGCCGACAAGGCCGCCGAGCTGGCCCACGCCGCCAAGTAAGCACTCAGGACGAGGACACCACACACCATGGCTATCTGGCTCAACAAGGACAGCAAGGTCATCGTCCAGGGCATGACCGGCGCCACGGGCATGAAGCACACCAAGCTCATGCTCGGTGACGGCACCAACGTCGTGGGCGGCGTGAACCCGCGCAAGGCGGGTCAGACCGTGGACTTCGACGGCACCGAGGTACCCGTCTTCGGGACCGTCAAGGAGGCCATCGAGAAGACCGGCGCCAACGTCTCCGTCATCTTCGTGCCGGAGAAGTTCACCAAGGACGCGGTCGTCGAGGCCATCGACGCCGAGATCCCGCTGGCCGTCGTGATCACCGAGGGCATCGCCGTGCACGACACGGCCGCCTTCTGGGCGTACGCCGGCAAGAAGGGCAACAAGACCCGCATCATCGGCCCGAACTGCCCCGGCATCATCACCCCGGGTCAGTCGAACGTCGGCATCATCCCGGGCGACATCACGAAGCCGGGCCGCATCGGCCTGGTCTCGAAGTCCGGCACGCTGACGTACCAGATGATGTACGAGCTGCGTGACATCGGCTTCTCGACGGCCGTCGGCATCGGTGGTGACCCGATCATCGGCACCACCCACATCGACGCTCTGGCCGCCTTCCAGGAGGACCCGGAGACCGACCTCATCGTGATGATCGGTGAGATCGGCGGCGACGCCGAGGAGCGGGCCGCGGCCTTCATCAAGGACAACGTGACCAAGCCGGTCGTCGGCTACGTCGCGGGCTTCACCGCGCCCGAGGGCAAGACCATGGGCCACGCGGGCGCCATCGTCTCCGGTTCGTCCGGCACCGCCCAGGCGAAGAAGGAGGCCCTGGAGGCCGCCGGCGTCAAGGTCGGCAAGACCCCGACCGAGACGGCGAAGCTGGCGCGCGAGATCCTCGCCGGCTGAGGTTCGCCGACCCGGCATCGACACGTCGGCAGGCCCGTCCCCCGCGTGGGGGCGGGCCTGCCGCCATTTCGCTCACCAAGCCTGCGGGACCAGCCTCACCGGCCCGGTCACCATCTCCTCGCGCAGCTTCTCCCGCAGTCCCAGCTCCCGCTGCGACAGCGGCCCCGGCGCCGCCCGTGGCGGCACCCCGCGGACCGTCTCACCGGGCGGCACCGGCGGCTCGTACCGCGTGGGAGCCGTCCGCAGCGTCAGCGTGGTCGCGCCGATCAGGGCGACCGTGAAGGCGATGGCGGCCCGGGTCCAGAACCGTGCCCGGCGCTCGCTGCCCACGCGCACCGCCGGGGGCCGCGCGGCACGCAGCCGCTCCGTGGACGCCAGCTCGGCGAGCCGCCGGTGCAGCACGGCCGGGTCCGCCAGCTCGGGCAGCCGCTCGGCCACCGCCTCCCGCGCGTGCAGCAGCCGCTTCGCCGTCGCGGGGGTGCTGGCCTCCGTCTCGGCCGCGGTCTCCGGCAGCCCGAGCCCCACCCCGTCGTGCAGCACGAGCGTGCGCCGGTACGGCGCGGGAAGCGCCAGCAGCGCGTCCAGCAGGGCCCGGTCCCGCACGTCCGCGGGCGGCGGCTCGGGGTGGCGGTAGCGGGGGCGGAAGCGGTGCCAGGGGGAGAGGGCGTACTCGTACGCCGCCGCCCGCACCCACCCCGCCGGGTCCCGGTCGACGGCCACCTCCGGCCACTGCTGCCAGGCCAGCTCGAACGCACGCTCCACGGACTCGCGGGCGAGTTCCCGCCGCCCGGTGAGCAGGTACGCCTGCCGGACCAGCGCGGGCGCGCAGAAGGCGTAGAGGGCGTCGAAGGCCTGGGCGGGGGTGAGGGGCGCGGGCCCGTCGGGCGGCGGGGCCGGCTCCTCGGCTCGCAGGGCCGTGTGACCGTCCGTCACTTCCCGCTCGCCTGCCGCCTCCTGTACGGCGGACCGGTCCGACTCGGCGAGCTGGGTCAGCAGTCGGGCGTACGCCTCGCGTCTGTGACCGCGAGGAGCCGTGCGGCCGGACTCCCACGCGCGCAGGGTCTCCCGGCTGACGCCGACGCGCGACGCGAGCTGAGCATGCGTCAGTGCCCCGGCCTCACGCAGACGTCGGCGCTCCTTGGGCGGGGGAAGCGGGGTTGCGGGCTGCCGCGTCACCGGTCGCGCCTCCGTACGAAAAACCACATAAGCACATATTGAGTGACACGGCGGAGCTTCGCCTGTTACGACGGAAAAGCGCGTGTCGTTGGGAGCATGACGGGCGTGAACCGGATGACCGACCGCCGAACGTCACCGTCGCCCCTGCTCACCCCGGTGCGGGGCCGTACGCCCGGACTCGCCGCCGGCCTGCTGGGCGGCGCCCTCGCGGCCGGACTGGGCCTCGGCTCTTTCACCATGCTGGTGATGATGCTGTGGATCAGCTCGCCGTACCCCGACAGCGGGCCCGGCAGCGCCCTGCACGTGGTCGCCGCGCTGTGGCTGCTCGCACACGGCGCCGAACTGGTCCGCGCCGACACCCTCTCCGGCGTCCCCGCCCCGGTCGGCGTCACCCCGCTGCTGCTGCTCGCCCTTCCCGCCTGGCTGCTGCACCGGGCGGCGCGCGACGCGGTGGACGGGGCCGACGGGACGGACAGCGCGGAGAACGCCGACGGACCGGTCGGGGCGCGGACCGCGTGGGCCGGGGTGGTGCTCGGCTATCTCACCGTCGGCGCCGGCGTCGCGCTGTACGCGGCGGGCGGCGCGCTGCGCCCCTCGTGGCTGTGGACCGGGCTGTCCCTGCCGCTGGTCACCGTCGTGGCGTCCGGGGCCGGGGTGTGGACGGCGTACGGCCGGCCCCGCGGTCCCCTGGGCAGCGCGCCGCTGCCGCTGCCGGGCGGCCTGCGCCGCTTCCTCCTCGATCCGGGGCGGTGGCCGGGCCGGGCACGGCCGGCGATCGCGGCCCGGGCCGCCGCGGCCGGCACCGCGGCCTACGTCGGCGGCGGGGCACTGCTGGTGGCGGTGTCGCTGGTGTGGCACGGCGGGGCGGCCCGGGTGGCGTTCGCCCAGCTCACGGAGGGCTGGTCGGGCCGGTTCGCGGTGCTCCTGCTCTGCCTGGCGCTGGTGCCGAACGCGGCGGTCTGGGGCATGGCGTACGCCCTCGGCCCGGGCTTCGCCCTCGGCGCCGGCCAGGTCACGGGCCCGCTGTCCGCCGCGCCCGCGCCACTGCTGCCGCCGTTCCCGCTGCTGGCGGCCGTACCGGAGCCCGGCCCCGGCACGCCGCTGCACTGGGCGGCGGGGGCGGTGCCGGTGGCGGCCGGGGTGACGGTGGGCTGGTTCGCGGGCCGGGCGGCCGGGGACGGCTGGACGCGGGGCCGGGCCGCCCTGGGCGCGCTGTACGCCGCCGGGCTGTGCGCACCCGCGCTCGCCGTGCTGGCCGGCCTGGCGGGCGGACCGCTCGGCGTCGGCCGGCTGGCGCACTTCGGCCCGGTGTGGTGGCAGGTCGGCGTGGCGGGCGCGGTGTGGACGGCGGTGGTGGGGATGCCGGTGGCGTGGGCGGTACGGGCCTGGCGGGACCGGCGCGACCAGCGAACGGAGTCCGGCGACACCCGGACCGGCACGTCAGGCGTGTCGGTGCCGGCACCCGCGGCCCCCGTGCCCTCGCCCCACGACGACCCACGGGAGACCGCCCCCGAGGAACCCTGCGACGAGCAGCACGAGCGGCACGACCACGACGAGCCGTACGACCAGGAGGACCCGGCTCCCTCGCACGACTACGACGACGAGATCACCCTCGGCGAGGACGGCGAGCTGTCCATCGGCCGCCCGGCCGCCGACGACCCGTCCTTCGAGCCGTACGACTTCCTGCCGACCGAACCGTGGCGCACGGAGGAACCGTGGCGCACCGACGAGCCGTGGCGCACGGAGGAACCCCTGCGCCCAGGCGACATCTGGCGCGCGGACGACTCCTGGCGCCCGGACCCACCGGAACCCGAAGCAGCGGCGCCGGGGGGCCCACCGGCGCCGCACTGAACCAGCCGGACGTCGGACTGCCGGCGTGGCGAACCAGCCGAACCTCAGCCGTCGCCGCCCAGCACCCCCCGCAGCTCCTTCGGGAGCAGCTGGGTGCAGGCCTGCTTGGCCTCGTTGGTGAGGGCGTCGTTGGTGCAGGTGTAGTAGTCGCGGTAGACCAGCTGGGCCATGAACGACGCCGCGACCAGGGTGATGGCGAGGGAGGCGGTGACGAGGCCGCTGATCGCGGCGGCGGTCTGGGGCCGGGCGTTCGACACGGGGGCCGGGGAGTCCGGGTCGGGGGTGCGGGGCTTGGCGCGCAGCGCGCTGATGCCCCAGTAGAGGGCGAGCGCGCCGAGCAGCAACGCAACATACGCCCACGAGAAGAGGGCGAAGAAGAAAGCCCACATGCCGGACAGCAGGGCGTAGCGCGCGCGGCGCTGGGCCGGGTCCGTGGGGTCCCAGCGCATCCCGCCGGGGCCGGGGCCGCCCTGTCCCTCGGGGCCGCCGCCCGGCCGCTCGCCGAAGCCGCCGGGGGAGCGGCCGGGCTGCCGGTCGCTCCACTGGCCGCCCCACCGGGGCCGGCCGTCGCCCTCGCCGCCCTGCGGGCCCCCGCCGTCCTGCGGACCGCCGCCGTCGACCGGCCGTCGCGGCTGCCAGGGCCGGTCGGGCGTGCCCTCGGGCGGCGGCGCGAACGGGTTGTCCTCCTGCCCGGCTCCGGCGCGCTCGTCGCTGTCGGGGGGTGAGGTGGGGCGCTCCCGCAGCAGTACGCCGCCGGGCCGCCCTCCCTGCGCCGACTGCGGGGTGAGCGTGAGGCGTCGCAGGCTGCGGTCCGGCATCAAGTGAGCGTTCCCCTGGTGAGTACGGCATGACGAATACGACAGGGCCAGGCCCGTCACCCGATCAACGCACCGTGTGCGCGGAGGGTTCCCGACCCGGCTCTCCCCAGACGCTACCTTCCGGCCACGCCCCCGTCCCGAGGGGGCCGCCCGGTGTGCCGGTATCGTTGCTGACGGTCGGCTGCTTCGTAGGCTTCCCCGTATCCGGGGGCGCGAAGCATTCGTACGAACGCACATACGGCGCCGTACGCGGCCGACCGTACCGTCGTACCCCCCGAGAAAGGGCCCCACCGTGGCCGCCAAGCCCGTGGCCAAGCGCCTCGTCGTGCTGGTCTCCGGATCCGGCACCAACCTCCAGGCGCTTCTCGACGCCATCGCGACCACCGGCGCCGAGGCGTACGGAGCCGAGATCGTGGCCGTCGGCGCCGACCGTGACGGCATCGAGGGGCTCGCGCGGGCCGAGCGCGCCGGACTGCCCACGTTCGTGTGCCGGGTCAAGGACCACGCCACCCGCGGGGAGTGGGACGCCGCGCTCGCCGAGGCCGTCGCCGCGTACGAGCCCGACCTCGTGATCTCCGCCGGGTTCATGAAGATCGTGGGCAAGGAGTTCCTGGCCCGCTTCGGCGGGCGGTTCGTGAACACCCACCCCGCCCTGCTCCCCAGTTTTCCCGGCGCCCACGGCGTCCGTGACGCGCTCGCGTACGGCGTCAAGGTCACCGGCTGCACCGTCCACTTCGTCGACGACGGCGTCGACACCGGGCCGATCATCGCGCAGGGCGTGGTGGAGGTCCGGGACGAGGACGACGAGAGCGCGCTGCACGAGCGCATCAAGGACGTCGAGCGAAGGCTGCTCGTCGAGGTCGTGGGGCGCCTCGCCCGCAACGGCTATCGCATTGAGGGACGAAAGGTAGTTATCCAGTGACCGCCGAGAGCAACAAGCGGCCCCTTCGCCGGGCGCTCGTCAGCGTCTACGACAAGACGGGCCTCGAAGACCTCGCGCGCGGCCTGCACGAGGCGGGCGTGGAGCTCGTCTCCACCGGGTCCACCGCCGCGCGCATCGCCGCGGCCGGCGTCCCCGTCACCAAGGTCGAGGAGCTGACCGGCTTCCCGGAGTGCCTGGACGGCCGGGTCAAGACCCTGCACCCGCGGGTGCACGCGGGCATCCTCGCCGACCTGCGCCTGGAGGACCACCAGCGGCAGCTCGCCGAACTGGGCGTGGAGCCGTTCGACCTGGTCGTGGTGAACCTCTACCCGTTCCGCGAGACCGTCGCCTCCGGCGCCTCGCCCGACGAGTGCGTCGAGCAGATCGACATCGGCGGCCCGTCCATGGTCCGCGCCGCCGCCAAGAACCACCCCTCGGTCGCCGTGGTCACCAGCCCGGCCCGCTACGCCGACGTCCTGGACGCGGCGAAGAACGGCGGCTTCGACCTCGCCACCCGCAAGCGGCTCGCCGCCGAGGCCTTCCAGCACACGGCGGCCTACGACGTGGCCGTGGCGAGCTGGTTCGCGAGCGAGTACGCCCCGGTCGACGACTCGCCGTTCCCCGACTTCCTGGGCGCCACCTGGGAGCGGAAGAACACCCTGCGCTACGGCGAGAACCCGCACCAGCCCGCCGCGCTCTACGTCACCGGCGCCGGCGGCGGCCTCGCCGAGGCCGAGCAGCTGCACGGCAAGGAGATGTCGTACAACAACTACACGGACACGGACGCCGCCCGCCGTGCCGCGTACGACCACGACGAGCCGTGCGTCGCGATCATCAAGCACGCCAACCCGTGCGGCATCGCGATCGGCGCGGACGTCGCCGAGGCGCACCGCAAGGCGCACGCCTGCGACCCGCTGTCCGCGTTCGGCGGCGTGATCGCCGTGAACCGCCCCGTGTCGAAGGAGATGGCCGAGCAGGTCGCCGAGATCTTCACCGAGGTCATCGTCGCGCCCGACTACGAGGAGGGCGCGGTCGAGATCCTGGCGCGGAAGAAGAACATCCGCGTGCTGCGCTGCCCCGAGGCCCCGGCGAACCCCGTCGAGATCAAGCCGGTCGACGGCGGTGTCCTGCTCCAGGAGACCGACCGCCTCCAGGCCGACGGCGACGACCCGGCCAACTGGACCCTGGCGACGGGCGAGGCGCTGTCCGAGGACGAGCTGAAGGACCTGGCGTTCGCCTGGAAGGCGTGCCGCGCGGTGAAGTCCAACGCGATCCTGCTCGCCAAGGACGGCGCCTCCGTCGGCGTCGGCATGGGCCAGGTCAACCGCGTCGACTCCTGCAAGCTGGCCGTCGAGCGGGCGGGCGAGGAGCGGGCGCGCGGCTCGTACGCCGCGTCCGACGCCTTCTTCCCCTTCCCCGACAACATCGACGTCCTGGGCGCCGCCGGCGTCCGGGCGATCGTCCAGCCGGGCGGCTCGGTCCGTGACGAGCTGGTCGTGGAGGCCGCGCAGAAGGCGGGCATCTCGATGTACTTCACCGGGACGCGGCACTTCTTCCACTGAGCCGCGGCGCCCGTACGGTGAAGGGCCCGCCGGCCACGACCGGCGGGCCCTTCACCCTGTTGTCAGCAGGACGGCAGCGGGTCCGTCTCCGAGCTGATGTCGTTGTCGCTCATCCAGCCCCACTCGCCGTTGTCCGCCTGGGTGTAGACCCAGCGGGTGGGGTGCGGGCCGCCGTGGTTCTGGCCGCCGTCGAACTTGCAGACGAAGAAGGACGGGTTGGAGTACATCCGGCCGACGACGCGGTTGCTGTTCGCGCCCGCGTAGACGTTGGCGCCGGTCGCGTTGTTGCAGTACCAGACGGAGCCGTCCCGCCAGCAGGGCGCGGCGGCCTGGGCGGCGCCCGCGGTGGTCAGGGTGAGCGCGGCGCCGGCGGTGACGGTGGCGGCGCCGAGGGCGAGGGCCTTGCGGAGCATCGTGGTCATGACTGTTTCCCCCAGTCGTGGTGCGTGTGTGCCGTGGGTACGGCGGGCGGTCCCGGCTCTCCCCCGAGAGAGCCGGGACCGCTCTCGGTCGTGCTCCACCGTGCCGCCTCCCCGGGCGCCGGGGTACCTCGGAAGTCTCAGGGTCACGTGGAGCGCAGCGGCGTGTACTCCTGGAGGTAGTGCGCGACCTCGTCGGCGTAGGCCCGGTACTTCGGGGGCACACCGCCCGTCTCGTTCACCTTGTCGTACGACGTCCGGTACGCGGCGGCGACCAGCACCCGCCGGTCGCCGGGCAGGGAGGACTTCAGCCGTGGCTCGATGAAGCAGAGGTAGCGGCCCATCGCCGGGATCGACTCGGCCGGCGAGAAGGGGGGCTTCGGGGTCTTCTCGGTGGGCAGGCCGTCCTCGCGGACCCACCAGCGCAGCACGCGCGGGGTCCAGCGGGCGATGCCGTACTCGTCGCGCGCGGGATCCGACAGTTCGGGGTCGAAGTCGCTCTCCGCCTTCAGCATCGCCGCGATCAGCGCCGGGGAGACCTCCGGCTGGACGCAGGAGTGCGCCGCGTCGACGATGAGGCGGCGGTAGGGGACCGGGATGCCCTTGTCGGTCCGCAGTTCCGCGGCACCGTACGCGGCTTCCGGGACCGCCGACGCGGTGGCGCCCGGACGGCCCGGCCCCGGCCCGCCGCCGTCGCCCGCCCACGGGCCGAGGGCGTACCCGAGCGCGACGGCCGCCGCCGTGACCGCGGCGGCCGTACGACGGCGAAGGCGGGACGGCCGGGCCTCGCCCGCCGCCTCCCGCACCCGGCGCAGCAGCGCCTCCCCGCCGGTCCGCTCCTCGTGCGTCCGGGTCAGGCAGGACCGTACGATCTCCCGCCACGGCTCCGGGAGTTCGGGGGACAGCCGCAGCTCGTCGGCGCCCCGGGCGTACGTGGCGGCGGCGTCGCGGCGGGCCGTCGGGGTGGCGCCGGGCAGCGGGAAGGCGCCGGTGAGGACGAGGTGGGCGAGGACGCCGAAGGCCCAGACGTCGGCCGACGGGCGGATCCGGCGGCCACGTTCGCCGATCTCCGACCAGAGGAGTTCGGGCGGGGTGTAGTCGGGGGTGGAGAAGGCGGGCGTGTAGGCGTGGGTGCCCTCCAGTTCGGCGGCCATGTTGAAGTCGGCGAGGCGGGCCGAACCGTCCCGCATCAGCAGCACGTTGGCCGGTTTCAGGTCACCGTGCACCCAGCCCGCCGTGTGCAGCTGGTGCAGGCCCTCGCAGATCTGCGCCAGCAGGGCGGGGCCGGACGGCGGGCGCGGGGTCCGGGCGAGCAGGGCCGTCAGCGAGCCCTCCGCCTTCTCCAGGACCAGGACGGTCGCGCCGTCGAGCCCGGGGCGGGCGGGGTCGTCGACGGTCAGCGTCTCGTACATCCGGATCAGCCGGGGCCGCGCCACCCGGCGGAGCAACTCGACCTCCCGGTCGATCAGTTCCCGCAGGTGGGCCAGTTGACGGGGAGTGCTGGTGCCGGTGGGCAGGAACTTCAGCGCGGCGGTCCGCGGCAGCGCGTCGTCCTCTCCGGTCCGCCGCCCCTCGTACACGCTGCCGAACGCCCCGGTGGCGATCGGCCCCCGCACCTCCCAGTTCCCGACCCGGTACCCGCGCGGCACCGGTACCGCGTACGGCCCCTCCCGTCCGGTCACCCGACGGGCCGGTCGTGGGCGGGCCGCGGCAGGGGGGCCGGGGCGACGGCGGGCCGCCGCGTGGGCGCCGGGCAGTCGGCGGGCGGCTGCGGCGCGGGCGGATGCTCCGCCGTGAGAACGCGCAAGTCGTCCTCCCGGACCAGGTCGAAGCGGAGGGCCAGGGACACCAGGGACTCCTTCTTGCCGTTGAGGCGGGGACCGGTGTCGGCGGTGTCGGGGCCGGGCTTCAGGCGGAGTTTCACGGCGAGGTAGTCGATGTTCCACTGCACGGAGGTGCGCGACGCGGCCGGCCAGCCGGGGCGCAGCCGGGCGACGACCTGGTCGACGGTGGGCAGCGGGGCGTGCGGCGCGCCGCGCAGCCGGGGCTCGCACAGGGCGGCCAGCACCGCGAAGTAGCGCTTGCTGCGGTCCAGGGAGAACGCGGGCGCGGTGGTCGCACCGTCGAGCCCGGACTCCGGGCCCAGATAGTCGTGGCGCGGCGCCCACACCTCGAGCGGCAGCAGATCACCGGCGGCGGGCAGCACGATCCGGGAGAACTCGAAGGGCACGGGCGCGTCCAGCCGCCCCGGGCCGACCTTGATGTGCTCGCCGGCCCCCTCCGGGTTCTCCACGACGTACGTCTGCTCCCGGCTGAGGTTGCTCAGCAGCCAGAACGCGCCCTGCGCGGCGATCTGTCCGGCCCTGCGGGAGACACCGTCGTGGGCGATGGCGAGGTCGTTTCCGGCGCCGCGTCCGAAGGCCAGCCGCTCACCGGGGGCGAGCCGGAACCGCCGGTCGCCGCGCGGGTCCTCCTCGGTCGGCGGAGGTACCACGATGATGCTGTACAAGGTGCGTCTCCCGTGCCCGGCCCGTGCCCGACAGCCTGTCGGGCTCGACAGCTACCCAGGCCAGGTCAGGGCGACGCACCAGGGCCGTGTCCCCCCTCGATCGGGTGAGACACGGCCCTTGGGTGTGAACGGCGCGCGGACGGTGCGGCCGGCGCTCGGTACCGCGCTCGCGTGCCGGTACCGCGCTCGGCGCTTCGCTCAGTACTGCGGTCGGTTGAACCAGTAGCTGCCGTTCTTGTTCGCACAGAAGACGATGATCAGGATGCCGAGCACCAGGCTGATCAGCGCGAAGACGTTGGCGCCCAGCAGGCTGATCACGCTGAACAGCGTGACGAACGAGGCGTAGATGATCGCGGATATCCGGACGCCGCCGCGGCCGGAGGCGAACTTGACGCCCGTGAAGATGGCCCAGAACGCGAAGCCGAGCACGAGCACACCGAAGAAGATCATGACGCCCGCGCCGAAGCTGGCGACGGCGTCCGCGTCCTCGGCCGAGATGCTCGGGTCGTCGGAGGCGATCTCGCTGAAGTAGTCGGCGAACCAGGCGCTGGCGATCATCATCAGCAGGCCGATGATCGCCTGGCAGCCGCCGAGGATGAACAGCATCACGCGGGCGGCCTTGACGCTGCCGGGCATGACCGCGGGCGGGGCGGGGTAGCCGCCGCCGAAGCCGGGTGCGGCCGGGTAGCCGTAGCCCGGGGCCTGGGGCTGCTGCGGGTAGCCGTAGCCGGGAGCGCCGGGGGAGGGCTGCTGGGGCGGGGGCCCGTAGGGGTTGTTCGGGTCGCCGAAACTCATGGCGGTCTTTCCTCCGTTTGCCTGGATGCGGGGACGAGGCGCGGCGCGATGCGGAGGAAGGTTTCTGTTGGATGCGGTTCGTCCCCCCGGTACTGCCCCGCGGCACTGCCGTCCTCATCGTTCTTCAGCCACCTGCGGATTGTCCAGCCGGGTTTCCCAGGTGTTGTGCAAGTGCAACAACGCCGAGGGCCGGGGCGAGGCGGACCGGCGGGAACGGCCCCGGATTGGAACCGGGGGCCGGTCATCCGGGAGGATGGGGCCATGACCGCCCAGATTCTCGATGGCAAGGCCACCGCAGCCGCGATCAAGTCCGATCTGACCGCCCGCGTGGCGGCGCTGAAGGAGAAGGGCGTCACGCCCGGCCTCGGCACGATCCTGGTCGGGGACGACCCCGGCAGCCAGAAGTACGTCGCCGGCAAGCACCGCGACTGCGCCCAGGTCGGCATCGCCTCCATCCAGCGCGAACTGCCGGCCACGGCGACGCAGGAGGAGATCGAGGCGGTCGTCCGCGAGCTCAACGAGGACCCGGCCTGCACCGGCTACATCGTGCAACTCCCGCTGCCGAAGGGCATCGACGAGAACCGGATCCTGGAACTGATGGACCCGGCCAAGGACGCCGACGGCCTGCACCCGATGAACCTCGGCCGGCTCGTCCTCAACGAGCCCGCCCCGCTGCCCTGCACGCCGAACGGCATCCTCACCCTGCTGCGCCGCTACGGCGTGGAGATCAAGGGTGCCGAGGTCGTGATCGTCGGCCGCGGTGTGACCATCGGCCGCCCGATGCCGCTGCTGCTCACCCGGCGCAGCGAGAACGCCACCGTGACCCAGTGCCACACCGGCACCCGTGACCTGTCGGCCCATCTGCGCCGCGCGGACATCGTCATCGCCGCCGCCGGGTCCGCCCACCTGATCCGCCCCGAGGACGTCAAGCCGGGCGCGGCCGTCCTCGACGTCGGTGTCTCCCGCAACGCCGAGGGCAAGATCGTCGGCGACGTCCACCCCGGGGTGGCCGAGGTGGCCGGCTGGATCTCCCCGAACCCGGGCGGCGTCGGCCCCATGACCCGGGCGCAGCTGCTGGTCAACGTGGTCGAGGCGGCGGAGCGCAGTGTCGGCTGACCACCAGGACGCGCGGCGCCCGGACCCGGCCGCCGACGAGGAACCGCGGATCATCGGTGACACCCCCGAGACCGTCGAGGTGCGCGACCCGATCAGCGCCCCCGACGCCGAGGGCAGGCCGCGCCGGGTCACCCGCCGCTTCCCGCTGTTCACCCGGGACACCGCCCGCCCCGAGGGCGGCGGCCGGGCCGCCTCCGGGGACGCTCCGGCGCCCGCCCGGCAGTGGCCGATGCTCGCCGTGCTCGCCACGGTCGGCCTGGGCCTGCTGCTGACCGCGTTCGACGCGTTCCGGATCGGCACGCTGCTGGTGGGCGCGGCGCTGCTCGGCGGCGCGGTGCTGCGCTGGCTGCTGCCCGGCGTCGGCATGCTCGCCGTACGGTCCCGGTTCACGGACATCGCGACGTACGGCGCGCTGGGCACGGTGATCGTCCTGCTGGCGCTGATGGCGCAGCCGGATCCCAAGCTGGAGATCCCGTTCCTGAAGGACACGCTGCACTTCACGGTCAGCGGCTGAGCGCCGGGTGCGGCGGCCCGTCCTCTCCCCCGAGGAAGGACGGGCCGCCGCCCACGACCAACCTTCCGCACCCGAACGGCCCGTTCAACGTCTGTCCGTTCGCTGTGGCACGGAAGTGACCGTTCCGCTACGGTGTCCGCGCGCTGTCGCACATCGGCACGACGGTGCCGGTGGGCGGCCTGACAAGGCCTGATACGGACGAGACGGACCATGTGCCCCCGTTGTGTCGATGTATTGACAAGTTCGGGGATGTGCGGCCAAGGCGCCGCACAGCTTGACTAATCTGTCCCATCGGGCCATAAGGCCGGGCAATCAGGACAGTGCGGGGGTGCGCCGCCGCCGGGGGAACTGAGACCCTGACGACGCGCATCCCAGTGGGCGGGGGAACAGCCAGCACTACCCGGGGGGAAGAGGGGGGAAGCAATGCCTCGTTGGAAGGCCTTGCCGGAGGAACTCGATCCGCAGATCAGGGAGTTCACCAGCCAGCTGCGGCGGCTCGTGGACCGCAGCGGCCTGAGCGTCGCCGCGCTCGCCGACCGCACCGGCTACAGCAAGACGTCCTGGGAGCGTTACCTGGGCGGCCGGTTGCTCGCACCCAAGGGCGCGATCGTGGCCCTGGCCGAGGTCACCGGCACCAATCCGATCCATCTGACCACGATGTGGGAGCTCGCCGAACGCGCCTGGAGCCATTCGGAGATGCGCCACGACATGACCATGGAGGCCATCCGGATCTCCCAGGCGCGCGCCGCGCTCAGCGAGTTCGGCCCGCCGCCCGCGAACGCCAAGGGCAAGACCGCCCGCCGCGGCGGCAGCGCCACCGCCACACCCGGTATCGCCGGCCCGGCGGGCGTCGCCCCGACGGTGCCGCCGCAGCCGACCGCCGCCGACGCGGACGGACGGACGTCACCGGCCGGCCGGCGGACCTCCGGCGGCACGACGGCGGCCAACTCCTGGAACATGGCCGGATACGCCGGACCGGCGCCGAGGGGCGGCCGTCCGGCCGGCGCGGCGGCGGGCGGCGCGGCCCAAGGGGGAGGCGGCGCGGGCGGCAGAGCGTCCGGGGGCGTGCCGGTACCGGCCGCCGCACCCGCCGGCGGCGGCAGGCGACGGATGACGATGTTCGCCGCGGGCCTCGTCGGTGTGCTGGTCGTGGTGGCCGGCGCCTTCTACCTCGGCGGCGGCGGTGACGACGACGCCGGTACGAAGGCCTCCCCCTCGCCCTCCGTCACCACCGAGGCCGAACTGCCGCCCGGCGTGAAGTGCAGCGGCGACAGCTGCACCGGCAAGGACGCGGAGAGCATGGGGTGCAGCGGCGACCTGGTGACCACCGCCCAGACCGCCACCGTCGGCACCACGGTCGTCGAGGTCCGCTACAGCCGGACCTGCGGCGCAGCCTGGGGCCGGATCACCCAGGCCGCGCAGGGCGACAAGGTCGAGGTGAGCGCGGGCAAGGCCCGGGAGAACGGCTCGATCACCGTGGCCGGCGACACCATCGCGTACACCCCGATGGTGGCCGTCAAGGACGCGGGCGAGGCGATCGCCTGCGCCACGCTGGCGACCGGGCGGAAGGGCTGCACGCAGCAGCCGTGACGGCCGCGGACGGCCGTACCGGAGGCGGTGTCCCCGGCCGTGGAGAACCGCTCGGGGAAACCGGTCGGGGAAAAGCCGGGGAAAACAGGTATGGCCGTGCGGATCGGGGGCAGGCGGAAGGTACCCCCACGGGAGTCCGGCACGACTCGGTACCCCCGCACGGCGGCCGCCTCCGTCTCCCCCTCTCCCGGACGGGCGGCCGCCTTTTCTTCCGTCAGGGCCTGAATCGGCTTCTTTCGCAGGGCCTGGATCGGCTTCTTCCGTCAGGGCCTGGATCGGCTTCTTCCGTCAGGGCCTGGACCGGCCTCCGCGCCGGGACTCCGGCCGGAGTTCGTACGGGCTTCGGCCGGATTCTTCCGATGGGCTCGGGTGGGACCTTCATACGGGCATTGGCCGGATTCTTCGCATGGGCGCGGGCCGGATGCGGCACTCGGGCGGTCTGTGGGCTGGGCCACACGGGCCCGGCGGTCCGGGATCCCGGATGCGCGATAGCCTGACCCGCGGATTATCTCTTGACGCCAAGAGATCGATCATCCGAACCCCCGGGGCAGGGACGCCCCACCGCCAGCTGTCATACGGAGAACGCCATGACCCGCACTCCCGTGAACGTCACCGTCACCGGCGCGGCCGGCCAGATCGGTTACGCCCTGCTCTTCCGCATCGCCTCCGGCCAGCTGCTCGGCGCGGACGTGCCGGTCAAGCTGCGCCTCCTGGAGATCACGCCGGCCCTGAAGGCCGCCGAGGGCACCGCGATGGAGCTAGACGACTGCGCGTTCCCGCTGCTCCAGGGCATCGAGATCACCGACGACCCGAACGTGGCCTTCGACGGCGCCAACGTCGCCCTCCTCGTGGGCGCCCGCCCGCGCACCAAGGGCATGGAGCGCGGCGACCTGCTCGAGGCCAACGGCGGCATCTTCAAGCCGCAGGGCAAGGCCATCAACGACCACGCCGCGGACGACATCCGCGTCCTCGTCGTCGGCAACCCGGCCAACACCAACGCCCTGATCGCCCAGGCCGCCGCCCCGGACGTACCGGCCGAGCGGTTCACCGCGATGACCCGCCTCGACCACAACCGCGCGCTGACCCAGCTCGCGAAGAAGACGGGCTCCACGGTCTCCGACATCAAGCGCCTGACCATCTGGGGCAACCACTCCGCCACCCAGTACCCGGACATCTTCCACGCCACCGTCGGCGGCAAGAACGCGGCCGAGGTCGTCAACGACGAGAAGTGGCTGGCCGAGGACTTCATCCCGACCGTCGCCAAGCGCGGCGCCGCCATCATCGAGGCCCGCGGCGCCTCGTCGGCCGCCTCCGCCGCCAACGCCGCCATCGACCACATCTACTCCTGGGTCAACGGCACCCCGGAGGGCGACTGGGTCTCCATGGGCATCCCGTCGGACGGCTCCTACGGCGTCCCGGAGGGCCTGATCTCCTCCTTCCCGGTCACCTGCAAGGACGGCAAGTACGAGATCGTCCAGGGCCTGGAGATCAACGAGTTCTCCCGCGCCCGCATCGACGCCTCCGTCAAGGAGCTGGAGGAGGAGCGCGAGGCGGTCCGCGGCCTCGGTCTCATCTGAGCCCTCGCTCCCCGCGTTTCGTGAAGGCCCCGCCCCCGGCGGGGCCTTCGGCGTTCCGGTGGTCCCCGCCACGTCCGAGCTGCTGAATTGTCCTTAATGTCCGCATCCTTAGTGACGCAGCGCACTTTCGGACAGGGATTGCGCATGCATCCGAGGGGCAAGGGCAGGTGCTCACGGTCCTGAGCGGGGGGACACACAGGAACGAGAGGCAACACCAGGCATGGCGGACAGTACGGAACTCCAGGCTCGGAAGAGCATCCACGCGGCAGGCGAGTGGCGGCACGCCGTCTCCGGGGCCACGCGCGCGATCCTCGACCCCGCGGACGCCGCACCGTTCGCCCTGGTCGCCGAGGGCGACGAGAAGGACGCGGACCTCGCGGTCGAGGCCGCCCGCGCCGCCTTCGACGGCGGCGCCGGCGTCTGGCCGCGCACCCCCGTCGCCGAGCGCGCCGCCCTGCTGCGCCGCGTCGCCGACCTGCTGGTCCGCGACCGCGAGGAGCTGGGGCTGCTGGAGAGCCGCGACGCGGGCAAGACGGTCGAGGAGGGCCGCGTCGACATCGACTGCGTGGCCGACGCCTTCCGCTACTTCGCCGACCTCGTCGCCGCGGAGGCCCCCGGCCGGGTCGTCGACGCGGGCTCGCCCGACATCCACAGCGTGGTCGTCCACGAGCCGGTCGGCGTCTGCGCGCTGATCACCCCCTGGAACTACCCGCTGCTCCAGGCCAGTTGGAAGATCGCGCCCGCGCTCGCGGCCGGGAACACCTTCGTCGTCAAGCCGAGCGAGATCACGCCGATGACGACGATCGCCCTCATCGCGCTGCTGGAGGAGGCCGGACTGCCCGCCGGTGTCGCCAACATCGTCACCGGCCCCGGCCACACCGTCGGCGCCCGCCTCGCCGAGCACCCCGACGTCGACCTGGTCTCCTTCACCGGCGGCCTGGTCAGCGGCGTCAAGGTCGCCCAGGCCGCGGCGCCCACCGTGAAGAAGGTCGCCCTCGAACTCGGCGGCAAGAACCCCAACGTCGTCTTCGCCGACGCCTGCGCCACCGAGGAGGGCTTCGACACCGCCGTCGACCAGGCCCTCAACGCGGCCTTCATCCACAGCGGCCAGGTCTGCTCGGCCGGCGCCCGGCTCATCGTCGAGGAGTCCGTCCGGGACCGCTTCGTCACCGAACTCGCCCGCCGCGCGCAGAGGATCCGGCTCGGCCGGGGCACGGCGGACGGCGTCGAGTGCGGCCCGCTCGTCTCCGAGCAGCACCGCGCCAAGGTCGAGGCGTACGTCGCCTCCGCGCTGGAGGAGGGCGCCGTACTGCGCTGCGGCGGCAAGCGCCCGGAGCCCAGCGAGATCCGGCCCGAGAGCGGCTACTTCTACGAGCCGACCGTCCTCGACCACTGCCACCGCGAGATGCGCGTGGTCCGCGAGGAGGTCTTCGGACCCGTCCTCACCGTCGAGACCTTCCGCACCGAGGACGAGGCCGTCGCCCTCGCCAACGACACCGAGTACGGCCTCGCGGGCGGCGTCTGGACCGCCGACGCCGGCCGGGCC
The DNA here is from genome assembly GCF_044547145.1 of Streptomyces sp. NPDC052773. NCBI lineage: Bacteria > Bacillati > Actinomycetota > Actinomycetes > Kitasatosporales > Streptomycetaceae > Streptomyces > Streptomyces sp. NPDC052773. Next base: position 349,329 of record NZ_JBITZX010000006.1, read on the forward strand.
CGCCGGGTCGCCGGCCGGCTGCGGCACGGCACCGTCTGGATCAACGACTTCCACCCCTACCTCCCGCAGGCGGAGTGGGGCGGCTTCGGCAAGAGCGGCACGGGCCGCGAACTCGGCCCCACCGGGCTCGCCGAGTACCGCGAGACCAAGCACCTCTACCAGAACCTCGCCCCGAAGCCCGTCCGCTGGTTCGCCGGCTGACCTCCACCTTCTCCCGCACGCTCCCCTGCCCCAGCCCCACCTGGAGTACCCCCATGCCCGAGAACAACCACGTCTACGACTACGTCGTCATCGGCGGCGGTACGGCAGGCTCCGTCATCGCCTCCCGCCTCACCGAGAACCCGGACGTCACCGTCGCCGTCATCGAGGGCGGCCCCAGCGACGTCGGCCGCGACGACGTGCTCACCCTGCGCCGCTGGATGGGCCTGCTCGGCGGCGAGCTGGACTACGACTACCCCACCGTCGAGCAGCCGCGCGGCAACTCCCACATCCGGCACAGCCGCGCCCGCGTCCTCGGCGGCTGCTCCTCCCACAACACGCTGATCGCCTTCAAGCCGCTGCCGTCCGACTGGGACGAGTGGGAGGAGGCCGGCGCCAAGGGCTGGGGCGCGGTCGCCATGGAGGCGTACTTCGCGCGCCTGAAGAACAACATCGTCCCGGTCGACGAGAAGGACCGGAACGCCATCGCCCGCGACTTCGTCGACGCCGCGCAGACCGCGCTCGGCGTGCCGCGCGTCGAGGGCTTCAACAAGAAGCCGTTCACCGAGGGCGTCGGCTTCTTCGACCTCGCCTACCACCCGGAGGACAACAAGCGGTCCTCCGCGTCCGTGGCGTACCTCCACCCCGTGATGGACGAGCGCCCCAACCTCACGATCCTGCTGGAGACCTGGGCGTACAAGCTCGAGCTGGACGGCACCCGCGCCGAGGGCGTCCACGTGCGCACCAAGGACGGCGAGGAACTGCTGATCCGGGCCCGCAACGAGGTCGTGCTGTGCGCGGGCGCGATCGACTCCCCGCGGCTGCTGCTGCACTCCGGCATCGGACCGGCGGCGGACCTGGAGGCGCTGGGCATACCCGTGGTCCACGATCTGCCGGGCGTCGGCGAGAACCTGCTCGACCACCCCGAGTCGGTGATCGTCTGGGAGACCCACGGCCCCATCCCGGAGAACTCCGCGATGGACTCCGACGCGGGCCTGTTCGTGCGCCGCGACCCCGAACACCAGGGCCCCGACCTGATGTTCCACTTCTACCAGATCCCCTTCACGGACAACCCGGAGCGCCTGGGCTACGAGCGGCCCCCGTACGGGGTGTCCATGACCCCGAACATCCCCAAGCCGAAGTCCCGCGGCCGGCTCTACCTGACCAGCCCGGACCCGGCCGTGAAGCCCGCCCTGGACTTCCGCTACTTCACCGACGAGGACGACTACGACGGCCGCACCCTCGTCGACGGCATCCGCATCGCCCGCGAGATCGCCAAGACCGAGCCGCTGGCCGGCTGGCTCAAGCGCGAGGTCTGCCCCGGCCCCGAGGTCGTCGGCGACGCCGAGCTGAGCGAGTACGCCCGCAAGGTCGCCCACACCGTCTACCACCCGGCCGGCACCTGCAAGATGGGCGCCGCCGACGACGAACTGGCCGTCGTCGACCCCGAACTGCGCATCCGCGGCCTGGAGGGCATCCGGATCGCCGACGCGTCCGTCTTCCCCACCATGACCGCCGTCAACCCGATGATCGGGGTGCTGATGGTCGGGGAGCGCGCCGTCGACCTGATCGGCGGTGACGCCCGATGAGTACCGCCAACCCCACCCCCGAAACCCTCACGCCTCCCGTCTTCTCGGTCGAGGGCCTGTGGAAGGTGTTCGGCCCCAAGGCCGACCGCGTGCCCGCCGACCCCGAGCTGGCCGCCCTCGCCCCCGCCGACCTGCGCGAGCGCACCGGCTGCACCGCGGCCGTCCGCGACGTGTCCTTCGACGTCCGCAAGGGCGAGGTCTTCGTCGTCATGGGCCTGTCCGGCTCCGGCAAGTCCACCCTGGTGCGCTGTCTGACCCGGCTGATCGAGCCGACGGCCGGCACCATCGTCATCGACGGCGAGGACGTCCGCGCCATGGACAAGGCCCGGCTGCGCGAACTGCGCCGCCACCGCGCGGCGATGGTCTTCCAGCACTTCGGCCTCCTCCCGCACCGCACGGTCCTCGACAACGTCGCCTACGGCCTGGAGATCCAGGGCATGGGCAAGGCCGAACGGCGCGCCAAGGCCGCCGAGGTCGTCGCCAAGGTCGGCCTGGAAGGCATGGAACAGCGGCGCCCGGGCCAGCTCTCCGGCGGCCAGCAGCAACGCGTCGGCCTCGCCCGCGCCCTCGCCGTCGACCCCGAGGTGCTGCTCTTCGACGAGCCGTTCAGCGCCCTCGACCCGCTGATCCGGCGGGACATGCAGGAAGAGGTCGTCCGGCTGCACCGCGAGGAGGGCCGCACGATGGTCTTCATCACCCACGACCTGAGCGAGGCCCTCAAGCTCGGCGACCGGATCGCCCTGATGCGCGACGGCCGCATCGTGCAGCTCGGCACCCCCGAGGACATCGTCGGCTCCCCGGCCGACGACTACGTCCGCGAGTTCGTCCGCGACGTCCCCCGCGAACAGGTCATGACCGTACGGACGGCGATGCGCCCCGCGTCGGCGGAGGAGGCGGGGAGCGGCCCGGCGGTCACCCCGCGCGCCACGGTGGCGGAGGCGATCGAGGCGGTGGCCCGCAGCGGCGAACCCGCCCGGGTGATGGACGGCCCGCGCTGCCTCGGGGTCGTCGACCACGAGGGCCTGCTGGAGGTCGTGGCGGGAGTGGCTGACAAGCCACCGGTGAGCAGCCGTCCTCAGGTAGCCGCGGAGGCCGTCTGATGGCAACGCTCACCGCGACTCCCGTACGCACCCTCCCCACCGCCCTGCTGCGCAACCGCCCCGCCACCAAGCTGGCCACCCTCGCCGTGATCGCGGCGATCCTCGTCCCCCTGGCCCACGCCCGCTGGTCCAGCGGCACCTGGCCCGACGCGCTCACCGTCGACCTCACCGCCCCACTCACCAGCACCAGCGACTGGATCATCGACAACCGGGACAGCCACCCCCTGTTCCTGTACTTCTTCGGTCACGTCAGCAACGCCGTCGTGCTGTCCGTACGCGCCGTCTACCTCGCCCTCCTCACCATCGGCTGGGCAGGCGTGACCGCACTCGGCGCCTTCCTCGCCTGGCGGGCCGCGGGCCTGCGGCTCGCGCTCGGCACAGCGGCGGCGTTCCTCGCCTGCGGCCTGCTCGGCATGTGGGTGCCGACCATGCAGACGCTCGCCCTGATGACGGTCGCGGTGCTCGCCTCGGTCGTCGTGGGCATCCTGCTGGGGCTCGCGGCGGGCCTGTCCGCCCGGATGGACCGGGTCCTGCGGCCGGTGCTGGACACCATGCAGGTGCTCCCGGCGTTCGCCTACCTCCTGCCGGTCGTCCTCGTCTTCGGCATCGGCGTGCCCGCCGCCGTCCTCGCCACCGTCGTCTACGCCGCCCCGCCCATGGCCCGGCTCACCGCGCTCGGCCTGCGCGGCGCCGACCGGGGCGTGCTGGAGGCCGTCGAGTCGCTGGGCGCGACCGCGCGGCAGCGGCTGCTGACCGCCCGGATCCCGCTGGCCCGCAAGGAACTCCTGCTCGGCGTCAACCAGACGATCATGATGGCGCTGTCCATGGCCGTGATCGCCTCGGTGATCGGCGCCGGCGGCCTCGGCGACCGCGTCTACCAGGCGCTGGCCTCGGTCGACGTGGGCGCGGCCCTGGCGGCGGGCATCCCGATCGTGCTGCTGGCGGTCGTCCTGGACCGTGTGACGGGCGCGGCGGGCGCGGGTGCGGCGGGTGCCGCCCCACCCGGTCGGAGGGTGTGGCCGTACGCCCTGGGCGCCGTCGTCGGCACCGCGGCCGTGGCCGTCGCCGGGCGCCTGACGGGCCGTACGGACTGGCCCGACGCCTGGACGGTGAACATCGCCGAGCCGGTCAACCGGGCCGTGGACTGGATGACCGCGCACCTCTACTCCGGGGTGCCCGTCATCGGCGGCACCGCCGACTGGGCGGCCCGCTTCACCACCTGGGTCCTCGACCCGCTCCGCGACGGCCTGACCTGGCTGCCGTGGTGGTCGGTGCTGCTGATCGTCGCCGCGCTCGCCTGGCTGATCGGCACCTGGCGCACCGCGCTGACCGCCGTGCTCGCCATGGCCGCGATCGGCGTCCTCGGCGTGTGGGAGCCGTCCCTGGACACCCTGTCGCAGGTGCTGGCCGCGGTCGCCGTCACCCTCGTCCTCGGCGTCGCGACCGGTGTCGCGGCGGCCCGCAACGACCGCGTCGAGCGGCTGCTGCGGCCGGTCCTGGACGTCTGCCAGACGATGCCGCAGTTCGTGTACCTGATCCCGGTCGTCGCGCTCGCCGGTGTCGGCCGCGCCCCGGCCGTCGCCGCGGCCGTCGTCTACGCGCTGCCCGCCGTCGTCCGTATCACCGCGCAGGGCCTGCGCCAGGTCGATCCGGCCGCGCTGGAGTCGGCCCGCTCGCTCGGCGCGACCGGAGGCCAGCAGCTGCGCCAGGTGCAACTGCCGCTCGCCCGCCGCTCGTTGCTGCTCGCGGTGAACCAGGGCGTGGTGCTCGTCCTCGCCGTCGTCATCATCGGCGGCCTGGTCGGCGGCGGCGCGCTCGGCTACGACGTCGTCTTCGGCCTCGCCCAGGGCGACCTCGCGACCGGCCTGGTCGCCGGCGCCGCGATCGTCTGCCTGGGCCTGATGCTCGACCGGGTGACCCAGCCCACCGACCGCCGTACGACGAAGGGAGCGTGACATGTTCCGCCGTACCACCCTGACCGCCTCGGCGGCCGTGCTGACGCTGGCCACCGGTTGCGGCGCCGCCGACATGACCAAGCAGGCCTCGCCGTTCGCGAACGCCCAGGGCGCGAAGACGGTCACCCTGTCCGTGCAGTCCTGGGTGGGCGCCCAGGCCAACGTGGCCGTCGCCCAGTACCTGCTGGAGCACGAACTGGGCTACCGCGTCGACACCGTTCAGGTCGACGAGGTCCCCGCCTGGGACGCGCTCAGCCAGGGCCGCGTCGACGCGCTCCTGGAGGACTGGGGCCACCCCGAACAGGAACAGCGGTACGTCAAGGAGAAGAAGACCGTCACCCGGGGCGGCGACCTCGGGGTGACCGGGCACATCGGCTGGTACGTCCCCACGTACTTCGCGAAGCGGCACCCGGACGTCACCGACTGGAAGAACCTGAACAAGTACGCCGACCGGTTCCGCACCGCGGAGAGCGGCGGCAAGGGCCAGCTGATGGACGGCTCGCCGTCCTACGTCACCAACGACAAGGCCCTGGTGAAGAACCTCGGCCTGGACTACAAGGTCGTCTTCGCCGGCTCCGAGGCCGCGCAGATCACCCAGATCAAGCAGTTCGCCAAGGAGAAGAAGCCCTTCCTGACGTACTGGTACTCCCCGCAGTGGCTGTTCGAGAAGGTCCCGATGACCGAGGTGAAGCTGCCGCCCTACAAGGAGGGCTGCGACGCGGACCCGGAGAAGGTCGCCTGTGCCTACCCGCACACCCCGCTGCAGAAGTACCTCAACACCGGCTTCGCCGAGAAGGGCGGGGACGCGGCGGCCTTCCTGAAGAACTTCAAGTGGACCACCGCGGACCAGAACGAGGTCTCCCTCATGATCGCCGAGCAGAAGCTCAGCCCCGAGGAGGCGGCGAAGCGGTGGGTCGAGCGGCACGAGGCCACCTGGAAGGCGTGGCTCCCGCGCTGACCGGCGACGGCCGCGCGGTCACCACTCCGTGGCCCCCGGCGGAATCCTCCGGGTCACCATCAGCCGGTTCCAGCTGTTGATCACGGTGATCAGAGCGACGAGGTGGGCGAGTTCGGCGTCGTCGAAGTGTTTGACGGCCGTCTCGTACACCTCGTCCGGCACGAACCCGTCCGTGAGCACGGTGACCGCCTCCGTCAGCGCCAGGGCGGCCCGCTCGCGCTCGTCGAAGACCTCGTCACCGGCCTCCCGCCAGACGGCGAGGAGGTCGAGCCGGCGCTCGCTCACCCCGTGCTCGCGGGCGATGGCCAGATGCATGTCCAGGCAGAACGCGCACCCGTTGAGCTGCGAGGCGCGGATCTGGACGAGTTCGGCGAGGGCCGGGTCCCCGAGGCCCCGCTTGGCGGTGGCGCTCAGGGACCGCATGGCCGTGCGGACCTCGGGGGAGAGGCGGGTGGTGCGGGCCGTGGTCACTTGTGGCCGCCCGGCTGGTAGTGCCCCGGCGTCATCCGGCAGGTCACTCCGAACCGGTTCCAGGCGTTGATCACCGTGATCGCGGCGATCAGCTGGGCCAGCTCCGTCTCCTCGAAGTGCTTCGCCGCCCGCTCGTACACCTCGTCCGGCACGAACCCGTCCGTCAGGACGGTCACCGCCTCCGTCAGCTCCAGCGCGGCCAGTTCCTTCTCCGTGTAGAAGTGCCGGGACTCCTCCCACGCGCCGAGCTGGACGATCCGCTCGACGCTCTCACCGGCCGCGAGGGCGTCCTTGGTGTGCATGTCGATGCAGAAGGCGCAGTGGTTGATCTGGGAGGCGCGGATCTTCACCAGCTCGTACAGCTTGTGGTCCAGGCCCTGCCGGGCCGCCGCGTCGAGCCGGATCATCGCCTTGTAGACGTCGGGGACGAGCTTGGCCCACTCCAGACGCGGGGCGGCTTCGGGGGCGTAGGTCACGGTCTCTGTGGTCATGCCCTCGACCCTAGGAAGAAAGCTGCCCAGGCGTATGGTCCATTTCCATGCCGAAACCATGGGCCACTCTGGGCATCGACCTGCACCTCGAACCGGCCGGCGGGGGAGTGCGCCGCGGCCTGACCGACGCCCTGCGCGACGCCGTCCGCACCGGCCGCCTCGCCCCCGGCACCCGGCTGCCCTCCTCCCGCTCGCTCGCCGCCGACCTCGGCCTCGCCCGCAACACCGTCGCCGGCGCCTACGCCGACCTGGTCGCCGAGGGCTGGCTCACCGCCCGCCAGGGCTCCGGCACCCGGGTCGCCGACCGCGCCGTGACCCCGCCCGCGCGCCGCCCGGCCCCCACCCCGAGCCGCACCGGCCACCCCGCGTACAGCCTGATCCCCGGCACCCCCGACCTCGCCTCCTTCCCCCGCACCCAGTGGCTCAAGGCCGCCCGCCGCGCCCTGACCGCGGCCCCCAACGACGCCCTCGGCTACGGCGACCCCCGCGGCCGGATCGAACTGCGCACCGCGCTCGCCGGGTACCTCGCCCGCGCCCGCGGCGTACGCGCCGACCCCGACCGGATCGTCGTCACCGCCGGCTTCGCCCACGGGCTGCGGCTGCTCGCCCAGCTCCTGCACGCGCGCGGCCGGCGCACCCTCGCCGTCGAGTCGTACGGCCTCGACGCGCACTGGGACCTGATCGAGCGGGCCGGGCTGCGCACCGAGCCGCTGCCGTTCGACGCGTCCGGCACCGCGCTCGACGGGCTGGAGCGTGCCGGAGCCGTCCTGCTGACCCCCTCCCACCAGTTCCCCATGGGCGTGGCCCTGCGCCCCGAGCGTCGCGCGGCCGTCGTCGACTGGGCCCGCGGCAGCGGCGGACTGATCCTGGAGGACGACTACGACGGCGAGTTCCGCTACGACCGCCAGCCCGTCGGCGCCCTCCAGGGCCTCGACCCCGACCACGTCGTCTACCTGGGCACCGCCAGCAAATCCCTCGCCCCCGGACTGCGCCTGGGCTGGATGGTGCTGCCCCCGTCGCTGGTGGACGAGGTGCGCGCGCTCGGCGGCTCCTCCGTGCCCGTCCTCGACCAGCTCACCCTCGCCGAGTTCGTCACCTCCGGCGCCTACGACCGGCACGTCCGCGCCGCCCGGCTGCGCTACCGGCGCCGCCGCGACGCCCTGGTCGCCGCCGTCGCCGCCCGCGCCCCCGAGGTGACCGTCACCGGCATCGCGGCCGGACTGCACGCCGTGCTCCGCCTCCCGCCCGGCACCGAACAGTCCGTGGTCCGCTCCGCCACCTGGCACGGCCTCGCCGTACACGGCCTCTCCCGCTACCGGCACCCCACCGCCACCGCCCACCCCGTCGACGCCCTGGTCGTCGGCTACGGCACCCCACCCGACCACGCCTGGACGGGAACCCTTCAGGCCCTGTGCAACGTCTTGCCCTAGGGGGTGTCTCGTCGATCATGCCGGATCAGCGAGCGGCACCAGACGCCGGCAGCCCGGCATGATCGACGAGACACCCCCCGGGCACCCGTGTGTGACCGGTCCCTGTCAGGCCCCGTATGATCGCGGGCCGGCGCCGCGGACACGGGCAGCGTACGGGCGGCGGGTAACCGGGGGAGGAGAAACGACATGGCGGACAACCGGCGGCGGCTGCGCTCCAGCACCGTCGTACTCGGCGGGATGGGCGTGATCGCCGCGGCGCTGACCTCCTGCGGCTCCGACCCCGACCGCCGCTGCGTCGACCGCGACAGCTACGACTACGTCAACGGCTACAAGGTCATCGCCGACAAGAACTGCTCGTCCGGATCCTCCTCGTCCGGCAAGGGCGGCAAGGGCAAGAAGAAGAGCAGCGGCAAGCGCGCCGACGCCGCCTGGTACTACGACGCCGAGGTCAGCGGCGGCTACGCCGACCACGGCACCTTCAGCCGCGAGGAGGCCGTCGACCGCGGCGGCTTCGGCTGCTCCGGCTCCGGCAGCGGCGGCGGCTGAGCGCGACCCGCACCATGGAACGCCGCACCATCGAACCCCGCCCCGGCTGGCAGCAGACCGTCGAGGAACAGGGCCTGATCTACCCGCTCACCCGCCACCCGGACGGCTCCCTGCGCCCCTACTGGGACGAGAGCGCCTACTACGTCTTCTCCCTGGAGGAGATCGAGGCCCTGGAGGAGGTCGTCGAGGAACTGCACCGCATGTGCCTCGCCGCGGCCGACCACATCGTCACCGCCGACCGCTTCGCCGACCTCGGCATCACCGACCCCCGCGTGGCCGCCGCCGTCGCCGAGTCCTGGCACCGCCGCGCCGAACTCCCCTCCCTCTACGGCCGCTTCGACCTGCGCTACGACGGCCACGGCCCGGCGAAACTGCTCGAGTACAACGCCGACACCCCCACCTCCCTCGTCGAGGCCGCCTCCCCCCAGTGGTTCTGGATGGAGGAGCGCTTCCCCGGCGCCGACCAGTGGAACTCCCTCCACGAACGCCTCGTCGACGCCTGGCGCGGGCAGGCCCGCCTCCTCCCGCCGGGCAGCCCGCTCTACTTCGCCCACTCCAGCGCCGACGAACTCGGCGAGGACCTGATGACGGTCGCCTACCTCAAGGAGACCGCCGAACAGGCCGGCCTCGACACCGGCTGGATCTCCATGGAGGAGATCGGCTGGGACCGCCTCTCCGGCCGCTTCGTCGACCAGCGGCTCCGCTTCATCCGCAGCTGCTTCAAGCTCTACCCCTGGGAATGGCTCACCACCGACCGCTTCGCCGGCCACGTCCTCGACACCCTCGACAACGGCGGCGGCACCGGCACCACCCTGTGGATCGAGCCCGCCTGGAAGATGCTCCTCAGCAACAAGGCCCTCCTCGCCGTCCTCTGGGAGCTCTACCCCGGCCACCCCAACCTCCTCCCCGCCCACCTCGACGGCCCCCGCGACCTCGCCACCACGACCGGCTACGTCGCCAAGCCCCTGCTGGGCCGCGAAGGCGCCGGCGTCACCGTCCACCCGCCCGGCACCCCGCCCGTCGTCCGCGACGAACCCTGCTGCTACCAGCAGCTCGCCCCGCTGCCCGCCTTCGACGGCAACCACGTCGTCCTCGGCACCTGGGTCGTCGAGGGCGAGGCCGCCGGCCTCGGCATCCGCGAGTCCTCCGGCCTGATCACCGACGAGTACGCCCGCTTCCTGCCGCACGTGATCCTCTAGGGACCGCACCTCAGGCGATGTCCAGCACCGCCCGCAGCTGCGCCAGCCCCCAGTCCAGGTCCTCCTTGCCGATCACCAGCGGCGGCGCGATCCGGATCGTCGAGCCGTGGGTGTCCTTCACCAGCACCCGCCGGTCCATCAGCCGCTCCGAGACCTCCCGCCCCGTGCCGTACCGCGGATGCACATCCACCCCCGCCCACAGCCCCCGCCCGCGCACCTGCGTCACCCGCCCGGTCCCGGCCAGCGCCGCCAGCTCACGGTGCAGATGCTCACCCAGCTCCGCCGCCCGCGCCTGGTACTCACCGGACCGCAGCATCGCGATCACCTCCAGCGCCACCGCGCACGCCAGCGGATTCCCGCCGAACGTCGACCCGTGCTCCCCGGGCCGGAACACCCCCAGCACCTCGGCCGACGACACCACCGCCGACACCGGCACGATCCCGCCGCCCAGCGCCTTGCCCAGCACATACGCGTCCGGCACCACCCCCTCGTGCTCACACGCGAACGTCCGCCCCGTCCGCCCCAGCCCCGACTGGATCTCGTCCGCGATCAGCAGCACGTTCCGCTCGCGCGTCAGCTCCCGCACCGCCGGCAGATAACCGGCCGGCGGCACCAGCACCCCCGCCTCGCCCTGGATCGGCTCGATCAGCACCGCCACCGTGTTCTCCGTCAGCGCCTCGCGCATCGCCGTCACGTCCCCGTACGGCACGATCTGGAACCCCGGCGTGTACGGGCCGTAGTCCGCCCGCGCCTCCGGATCGGTGGAGAAGCTGATGATCGTCGTCGTACGGCCGTGGAAGTTGCCGCCCGCGACGACGATCTTCGCCATCTCCGCGGGCACCCCCTTCACCCGGTAACCCCACTTCCGGGCCGTCTTCACCGCCGTCTCCACGGCCTCCGCCCCCGTGTTCATCGGCAGCACCATCTCCATCCCGCACAGCTCCGCCAGCCGCGCGCAGAAGGCCCCGAACCGGTCGTGGTGGAACGCCCGGGACGTCAGCGTCACCCGGTCCAGCTGCGCCTTCGCCGCCTCCACCAGCCGCCGGTTGCCGTGCCCGAAGTTCAGCGCCGAGTAGCCGGCCAGCAGATCCAGATAGCGCCGCCCCTCCACATCCGTCATCCACGCCCCGTCCGCGGTGGCGACCACCACCGGCAGCGGGTGATAGGTGTGCGCGCTGTGGGCCTCGGCGGTCGCGATCAGGTCGTCCGTGGCGGTCATGGCCCCTCCAGAAGGTGAACCGGAAGCAAGGACGCCCTCCTTCCTATCCTCGCTCGCATGGTGGACGCGGGAACTTCGCTCTCCGGCGCGCCCGGTAGGCTGAGCCCAGGGCCGTGACTGGCGCGCTTGGGATGGGACCGACCATCGGGGAGCGGCCCGAACGGGAAACTGTGCCGTGCGCCTGGGCCGAACCGTGTACGCCGAACGCCACGTCCGGAGGTCCCGATGTCTGACGCGTCTGCTCCCCTCTCCACCGAGTCCACCGCCTTCCGCGCCGCCCTCGACGTGATCCGCGCGGTCGAGCCGCGCGTCGCCGACGCCATCGGCCAGGAGGTCGCCGACCAGCGCGAGATGCTCAAGCTGATCGCCTCCGAGAACTACGCCTCCCCGGCCACCCTGCTGGCCATGGGCAACTGGTTCAGCGACAAGTACGCCGAGGGCACCGTCGGCCGCCGCTTCTACGCCGGCTGCCGCAACGTCGACACCGTCGAGTCGCTCGCCGCCGAGCACGCCAAGGAGCTGTTCGGCGCCCGCCACGCCTACGTCCAGCCGCACTCCGGCATCGACGCCAACCTCGTCGCCTTCTGGGCCGTCCTCGCCGACCGCGTCGAGGCGCCCTTCCTGGAGCGGACCGGCGTCCGCCAGATCAACGAGCTGACCGACGCCGACTGGGCCGAGCTGCGCCAGGCCTTCGGCAACCAGCGCATGCTCGGCATGTCCCTGGACGCCGGCGGCCACCTCACCCACGGCTTCCGCCCGAACATCTCCGGCAAGATGTTCGACCAGCGCTCCTACGGCACCGACCCCGCCACCGGCCTGATCGACTACGAGGCGCTGCGCGCCCAGGCCCGCGAGTTCAAGCCGCTGATCCTCGTCGCCGGCTACTCCGCCTACCCCCGCCTGGTGAACTTCCGGATCATGCGGGAGATCGCCGACGAGGTCGGCGCCACCCTCATGGTCGACATGGCCCACTTCGCGGGCCTGGTCGCGGGCAAGGTCCTCACCGGCGACTTCGACCCGGTCCCGCACGCCCAGATCGTCACGACGACCACCCACAAGTCGCTGCGCGGCCCGCGCGGCGGCATGGTCCTGTGCGACGACTCCCTCAAGGACCAGGTCGACCGCGGCTGCCCGATGGTCCTCGGCGGCCCGCTCCCGCACGTCATGGCCGCCAAGGCCGTCGCCCTCGCCGAGGCCCGGCAGCCCGCCTTCCGGGACTACGCCCAGCGCATCGTCGACAACTCGCGCGCGCTCGCCGAGGGCCTGATGCGGCGCGGCGCCACCCTGGTCACCGGCGGCACCGACAACCACCTCAACCTGATCGACGTCGCCACCTCCTACGGCCTCACCGGCCGCCAGGCCGAGGCCGCGCTGCTGGAGTCCGGGATCGTCACCAACCGCAACGCGATCCCCGCCGACCCCAACGGCGCCTGGTACACCTCCGGCATCCGCATCGGCACCCCCGCCCTGACCACCCGCGGTCTGGGCACCGCCGAGATGGACGAGGTCGCCGCCCTCATCGACCGCGTCCTCACCACCGCCGAGCCCGGCACCACCAAGTCCGGCGCGCCCTCCAAGGCCGCCCACGTCCTCGACGAGAAGGTCGCGCAGGAGATCGCCCAGCGCGCCACGGACCTCGTCGCGGGCTTCCCCCTGTACCCGGAGATCGACCTGGGCTGAACCGCCCCGTGAGGGGCGCGGGGAACTGCGCGACCGACCCATCACGGTCCGCAGTTCCCCACCCCCGGGACCACCCCCACCGCTCTGAGAGAATGGTGGGCATGGCGAATGACCGACCCCGCGTGCTCTCCGGCATCCAGCCCACCGCCGGCTCGTTCCACCTCGGCAACTACCTCGGCGCCGTCCGCCAGTGGGTGGCCCTGCAGGAGTCCCACGACGCCTTCTACATGGTCGTCGACCTGCACGCGATCACGGTCCCGCAGGACCCGAAGGAGCTGCGCGCCAACACCCGGCTCGCCGCCGCCCAGCTGCTCGCGGCCGGGCTCGACCCGGAGCGCTGCACCCTGTTCGTCCAGAGCCACGTCCCCGAGCACGCGCAGCTCGGCTGGGTCATGAACTGCCTCACCGGCTTCGGCGAGGCGTCCCGCATGACCCAGTTCAAGGACAAGTCCGCCAAGCAGGGCGCCGACCGGGCCTCCGTCGGCCTGTTCACGTACCCGATCCTCCAGGTCGCGGACATCCTCCTCTACCAGGCGCACGAGGTGCCCGTCGGTGAGGACCAGCGCCAGCACATCGAGCTGACCCGCGACCTCGCCGAGCGCTTCAACGGCCGCTTCGGCCAGACGTTCACGGTCCCGAAGCCGTACATCCTCAAGGAGACGGCGAAGATCTACGACCTCCAGGACCCGGCGATCAAGATGAGCAAGTCGGCGTCGACGCCGAAGGGCCTCATCAACCTGCTCGACGAGCCGAAGACCACCGCCAAGAAGGTCAAGAGCGCCGTCACCGACACCGACACCGTCATCCGCTTCGACCCGGAGAACAAGCCGGGCGTCAGCAACCTCCTCACGATCTACTCGACCCTCACCGGGACGGGAATCGCGGAACTGGAGGAGCAGTACGCCGGAAAGGGCTACGGTGCGCTCAAGACCGACCTCGCCGAGGTCATGGTCGAGTTCGTGACGCCGTTCCGGGAGCGCACCCAGCAGTACCTGGACGACCCGGAGACGCTCGACTCGATCCTGGCCAAGGGCGCGGAGAAGGCCCGCGCCGTCGCCGCGGAGACGCTGGCGCAGGCCTACGACCGCGTGGGCTTCCTGCCGGCCAAGCACTGAGCCGGGAGCGGCCGGGCACCGAGCCGGGCACGGGGCGCGTAGTGCGCCGTGTACCGGCGGAGTGCCGAACGGCTCGCGGGTCGTGCACGGAAGATCCGGTTCGGTCCGCACCACGTACAGCGCTGCACATCACTACGGCTGCGCCTGCCCAGGGCCGGGCCGGGGCCGTACAGTCGATAGCCGGACGGCTGCATCCGCGGCCGTCCGCGCTCACCCAGACGTACCGCACAGACGTACCGACACGACGACAGGAGACGACGTGGGGACCGTAACGATCGGTGTGTCGATCGCGGTCCCGGAGCCCCACGGCAGCCTGCTCCAGGAGCGGCGCGCGGGCTTCGGCGACGCCGCGGCTCACGGCATCCCCACGCACGTCACCCTCCTGCCGCCGACCGAGGTCGACGACAGCGCGCTGCCCGCCATCGAGGCGCACCTCGTGGAGGTCGCGGCGGCGGGGCGGCCGTTCCCGATGCGGCTGTCCGGGACGGGGACCTTCCGTCCGCTGTCACCCGTCGTCTTCGTCCAGGTGGCCGAGGGTGCCGAGGCGTGCACGTGGCTGCAGAAGCAGGTCCGTGACGCGTCCGGGCCGGTGGCACGCGAACTGCAGTTCCCGTACCACCCGCATGTCACCGTCGCGCACGGCATCGACGACGCGGCGATGGACCGGGCGTTCGAGGAACTCGCCGACTACGAGGCCGAGTGGCCCTGCACCGGGTTCGCCCTCTACGAGCAGGGCGCCGACGGGGTGTGGCGCAAGCTGCGCGAGTTCACCTTCGGCGGCTCGGTCGTGCCGACGCAGGCATCGGCGCCCGCGGAGGAGCAGGGCACCCTGCACTGAGGCGCCGGCCCGCCGCCCGCCGTACCGGGGCGTGCGCCCGGCCGGACGCCCGCGCAGCGCCGGCCCGGCCGCTCAGAACGGCAGCCTGCGGAACACCGCCCGCGGCACATGCCGCACCGCCGACATCACCACACGCAGGGCGCCCGGCACCCACACCGTCTCCGAGCGGCGGCGCAGACCCAGCTCGATGGCCGCGGCCACCGCCTCGGGCGTCGTCGCGAGCGGGGCCTCCTCCAGTCCGGCGGTCATCCGCGAGCGGACGAAGCCGGGGCGGACGACCATGACGTGGACGCCGGTGCCGTGCAGCGCGTCGCCGAGGCCCTGGGCGAAGGCGTCCAGGCCGGCCTTGCTGGAGCCGTAGATGAAGTTGGAGCGGCGGGCGCGCTCCCCGGCGACCGAGGAGAGCACCACCAGCGAGCCATGGCCCTGCGCCTGCAGCGCGCGGGCGCTGACCAGGCCCGCCGAGACCGCGCCCGTGTAGTTGGTCTGCGCGACGCGCACCGCGCTCACCGGCTCGCGCTCGTCGCGCGCCTGGTCGCCGAGGATGCCGAAGGCGAGCAGCACCATGTCGATGTCGTCCTCGGCGAAGACCTTGCCGAGGACCGTCTCGTGCGACTCGGGGTCGAGCGCGTCGAAGGCGACGGTGCGCGCGTCGGCGCCGAGCGCGCGCAGGCTCTCGGCGGCCTGCTCCAGGCCGGGGGACGGGCGGCCGGCCAGCCAAACCGTGCGGGTGCGGCGGGTGATCAGCCGGCGCGCGGTGGCCAGCGCGATCTCGGACGTACCGCCGAGGACGAGCAGGGACTGGGGGAGGCCGAAGGCGTCCTTCACGGCGGCTCCTAAGAGGGTGACGAGAGCGGGGGCTAGGGGGTGTTTCGTCGATCAGGTCGGATCAGCGAGCGGCGTCTGGTGCCGTGCATCGCAAGGCGGAGGAGGGAGTCGATGCGATGGGGGTGCCCCCGCGCGAGCGCAGCCGAGCGTGGGGGAATCGGCGACCGACGACAACGCGGCGAGGCGCGGTGCCAGGCGACGGGAGCCCGGCGTGATCGGCGAGACACCCCCTAGAGGGAGAGGCGGCGGGCGAGGTCGGAGACGAACACCCCGCGCGGGTCGAGTTCGGCGCGCAGGGCGCGGAAGTCGTCCAGGCGCGGGTACATCGCGGCGAGCAGCTCGGGCCGCAGCCGGGAATCCTTGGCGAGGTAGACCCGGCCGCCCGCGGCGGCGACCTCCTCGTCGAGTTCGTCGAGGAACGCGCCGAGGCCGGGCAGGGTGGCCGGGATGTCGAGGGCCAGCGTCCAGCCGGGGGAGGGGAAGGAGAGCCAGCCCGGGTCGGCGTCCCCGAACCGCTTGAGGACGGCCAGGAAGGACGGGCAGCGCCGCTCGGAGATCCGGCGCACGATCCGGCGCAGGGCCTCCTCCTGGCCGTATCCGACGACGAACTGGTACTGCACGAAGCCGCCGCGGCCGTAGATCCGGTTCCAGTGTGGCACCCCGTCCAAGGGGTGGAAGAAGGTGGAGATCTTCTGGAGTTCGCCGGTCCGCGCGCGGGGGGCCTTGCGGTACCAGAGTTCGTTGAACAGGCCCACCGTCCGCCGGGTGAGCAGGCCCTCGGGGAGGAAGGCGGGGGCGGCCGGGAGCTGGGAGGGGTGGAAGGCGAGCGGGTCCCTGCGCGCGCGGGCGCCCCGGGGCAGCGCGTCCAGGGGCGCGTGGTCGCCGCGGGTGAGCACCGCGCGGCCGGTCGCGGCGCCGCGCGCCAGCAGGTCGATCCAGGCGACGGAGTAGCGGTAGTGGTGGTCGCCGTCGGTCAGCCGGGCCATCAGGTCGTCGAGGTCGCGGGCGCGTTCGGTGTCGACCGACATCCACGCGGTCTCGACCGGCTGGAGCTGGATCGTCGCGGTCAGGATGACGCCGGTCAGGCCCATGCCGCCGGTGGTCGCGTCGAAGAGCGGGGTGCCGGGGCTCACGCCGTGGATGCCGCCGTCGGCCGTGAGGAGTTCCAAGGACAGCACGTGCCGGGAGAAGGACCCGGAGACGTGGTGGTTCTTGCCGTGGATGTCGGCGCCGATCGCGCCGCCGACCGTCACATAGCGGGTGCCGGGGGTCACCGGCACGAACCAGCCGAGCGGCAGCAGGACCCGCATCAGCCGGTGCAGGGAGACGCCCGCGTCGCACAGCACGGTGCCGTTCGCGGCGTCGATCGCGTGGATCCGGTCCAGGCCGGTCATGTCGAGGACCGCTCCGCCGGCGTTCTGCGCCGCGTCCCCGTACGCCCGTCCCAGGCCCCGGGGGATGCCCCCGCGGGCCCCGCAGTCGCGGACGGCGGCGACGGCCTCCTCGTAGGTCCGTGGGCGGATCAGGCGGGCGGTGGTGGGGGCGGTGCGGCCCCATCCCGTGACGGAGACGGTCTCGGCAGGCATGTCGGTGACCGTATCGCTCCTATGCGAGGGGTTGGTTGTGAAACATCCATTCCCTCCCCGAAATGGGTGATTAATGGGATGTCGCTCAATATTGCCGGACTTACGGCCGGGTCGGCGTGAACAGTGAGTCCACATGGACGACCTCGACGACATGGACCACCGAATCCTTTCGGCGCTCCGGGCCCACGGCTCCGACCCGCGCGTCGCGGCCGCGGCGCGCGCCCTGTCCTGGGCCGGCGAGCACGGGGCGCTCTGGCTCGCGGCGGGTCTCACCGGAGCCGCCGTGGACGGCGCGCGCCGTGGCGCCTGGTTGCGCGGTACCGCGCTCATCGCGGGCGCGCACATCGCCAGCATGGGTGTGAAACGGATCGTGCGCCGTCCGCGCCCCGCGCACGTCGAGCCGTTGGTGCGCACCGCCGGACGGCACTCCTTTCCGAGCTCCCACGCCGCCTCCGCCGCCGCGGCGGCCGTCGCCTACGGCGCGCTCGGCACCGTCGGGGCCCAGGTCATCCCGCCGCTCGCCGCCGCGATGTGCCTCTCGCGCCTGGTCGTGGGCGTCCACTACCCCTCCGACGTGGCGGCCGGCGCGGCCCTGGGGGCGCTCACCGCGCGCATCGGGGCGCGCTGGGTCCAACAGGGCGTACACAGGGGCGCGTACGGCATGACCGCGTACGACACGACAGGGAGCGGGCATGACTGAGGCAGCGCCCATGGCGAACGGCACCCGCGCCCAGGAGCCGCCCCTCCTAGGTGCCCGCACGCCCCGCCCCCGCCCACCCGAGGAGCCCCGCGCGGGCACACACCTGCGGGGAGTCCTCCAGGGCCTCCTGAAGACCGCGCGACCCAAGCAGTGGGTCAAGAACCTCCTCGTCGTCGCCGCCCCGGCCGCCGCCGGCGAGCTGGTCTCCCGGGACGCGCTCACCCGGCTGCCGCTGGTCTTCGCGCTGTTCACCGCCTGCGCCGCCGCCGTCTATCTGGTCAACGACGCGCGCGACGCGGACGCCGACCGCGCCCACCCCACCAAGCGGCACCGCCCGGTCGCCGCCGGACAGGTCCCCGTGCCGGTCGCCTACGCGGTGGGCGGCACGCTCGCCGTCCTCGCGCCGGCCGCCGCGGCATGGCTCGCGTCCCCGGCGGTCGCGGCACTGCTGACGGCGTACCTCGGCATGCAACTGGCGTACTGCGTCAGCCTCAAGCACGTCCTGGTCGTCGACCTCGTCGTCGTCACGACCGGGTTCCTGATGCGGGCGATGGCCGGCGGGCTCGCGCTCTCCATCCCGCTGTCGCGCTGGTTCCTGATCACGACCGGGTTCGGGGCGCTGTTCATGGTCTCGGCGAAGCGCTACTCCGAGGCCGTCCAGATGGCCGGGAAAGCGGGCGCCACGCGCGCGTTGCTCACCGAGTACACCACCGGCTACCTCCGCTTCGTGTGGCAGCTGGCCGCCGGGGTCGCCGTACTCGGCTACTGCCTGTGGGCGCTGGAGGCGGGCGGCGCCCCGCACACCGGACTGCTGCCCTGGCGGCAGCTGTCGATGATCGCTTTCATCCTGGCGATCCTGCGGTACGCCGTGTTCGCCGACCGCGGCACCGCGGGCGAACCCGAGGACGTGGTGCTGCGGGACCGGCCGCTCGCCCTCATCGGCCTGGTCTGGCTCGCCATGTACGGCCTGGCGGTGGCCGATTGGTGACCGAGGCGCCCCTCCGCGCGGGGCACCGGCTCCGGCTCCGCCCCCGGGAACTCCTCTCCTTCGCCGCCGTCGGCCTCCTCGCCTACGCCACCGACCTGGCCCTGTTCACCTGGCTGCGCGGCCCCCTGGCCCTCGATCCCCTCACCGCGAAGGCGCTCTCCTTCGTGGCGGGCTGCACGGTGGCCTACGCGGGCAACGCGCTCGGCACCTACCGGGACCGCCCGACGGGCAGCCCCTGGCGGCGGTACGCGGTGTTCTTCGCGGTGAACGTCGCGGGCGCCCTCGTCCAACTGCTCTGTCTCGCCGTCAGCCACTACGGCCTCGGCTACACCTCGCAGCGCGCGGACACCGTCTCCGGCGCGGGAATCGGCATGGCACTGGCCACGATCCTCCGATTCTGGGGCACTAGAACATGGGTGTTCCGCTGCGAGGGCAAGGTCGGATCATGGACTGGCTGAAGAACCTTCCGGTCGTCGGGCCGTGGGCCGCCCGGCTGATGGCCACACACGCGTGGCGCTCCTGCGAGCGGCTGGACCGCGTGCACTGGACCCGGCTGGCCGCGGCGATGACGTTCACCAGCTTCGTCGCGCTGTTCCCGCTGCTCACGGTCGCCGCCGCGGTCGGCGCCGGCACGCTCGGCGCCGACCGGCAGAAGGAGCTGGAGGACAAGGTCGCCGAGCAGATCCCCGGCATCTCCGACCAGTTGGACATCGCCGGTCTGGTCGACAACGCCGGCACCATCGGGATCATCGCGGGCGCCGTGCTGCTGTTCACCGGCATCGGCTGGGTCGGCTCCATGCGCGAGTGCCTGCGCGCGGTGTGGGAACTGCCGGACGACGAGGAGAACCCCCTGCTGCGCAAGGCCAAGGACGGCGGGGTGCTGATCGGTCTCGGCGGCGCGGTCCTGGTCACCCTCGCCGTGTCCATGGTCGCCTCCGCGGCCGTCGGCTGGATCGCCCGCCAGCTGGGCCTGGACGAGCAGGGCTGGGGCAGCGTGCTGCTGCGGATCATCGCGTTCGCCGTCGCCGTCCTCGCCGACTTCCTGCTGCTGCTGTACGTCCTGACGCTGTTGCCCGGCGTCGAGCCGACCCGGCACCGCCTGGTGGTCGGCGCCCTGGTCGGCGCGATCGGCTTCGAGCTGCTGAAACTGCTGATCAGCGGCTATATGCAGGGCGTGGCCGCGAAGAGCATGTACGGCGCGTTCGGCGTGCCGGTCGCCCTGCTGCTGTGGATCAACTTCACCTGCAAGCTGCTGCTGTTCTGCGCATCCTGGACGGCGACGCCCAGCAAGGAGGCCGACGGGATCACCACCGACGACCGGGCCGGTGCCCGCGACGGGGCCTCCGCCGCCGACGGGGTCACCGCCGGCGGGGTCACCGCCGGCGGCGCACCAGGTCCGGCAGCGGCCAGCGGCGGTTGACCAGGAACGCGGCACCGCCGAGCAGCACCAGCAGACCGCCCGCGATGCCCAGGGCGACGCCCATGCCGCTGGAGCCGCTGCGCGCCGTGGCGCTCGCCACCGGCTTCTTCGACGTGCCCCCGCCCGCGGCACCCCCGGCCTCGCCCGCGCCCGCCGGCGCGGAGGCCGTGGTGTCCGGCTGGGCGCCGGGCTGGGCGGCGCCCTTGGGCGGCACCAGCTCACCCACCGGCTGCACCTTCCCGGCCGCCTGGAAGCCCCAGTCGAAGAGCCGCGCGGTCTCCTTGTAGACCTCGTTGTGGTCGCTCTTCTGCGGGTTCATGACCGTGACGAGCAGCACCTTGCCGCCCCGTTCGGCGACGCCCGTGAACGTCGCCCCGGCGTTGGTGGTGTTGCCGTTCTTGACGCCCGCGATGCCCTGGTACTGGTCGATGTCGTAGTCGCCGGTCAGCAGCCGGTTGGTGTTCTGGATCTCGAAGGTCTCGCGGACCGTCTTGCCCTTCTTGTTCTTCTTCGTCTGGCCGGGGAACTTCGCGGTCAGCGTGGAGCAGTACTCGCGGAAGTCCTTCTTCTGCAGCCCGGAGCGGGCGATCAGCGTCAGGTCGTACGCGGACGAGACCTGCCCCGGAGCGTCGTAGCCGTCGGGGCTGACCACGTGCGTGTCGAGGGCCTGCAACTCCTCGGCGTGCCGGTTCATCTCCCGGACGGTCTTCTCGACACCGTCGTTCATCGCGGACAGCACGTGCACGGCGTCGTTGCCGGAGCGCAGGAAGACACCGAGCCACAGGTCGTGGACCGAGTACGTCTCCTTCTCCTTTATCCCGACCATGCTGGAGCCGGCGCCGACGTCGGCCAGGTCCTCGGCCGCGACCTTGTACCTCATGTCCTTGGGGAACTTCGGCAGCAGCGTGTCGGCGAACAGCATCTTCAGCGTGGAGGCCGGGGCCAGGCGCCAGTGCGCGTTGTGCGCGGCGAGCACCTCGCCGGACTCGGCGTCGGCCACGATCCACGACCGCGCGGTGACGTCCTTCGGCAGCACCGGCACCCCCGGGGCCAGGTTCACCTGGGTGCCCGGCTGCCCGAGCCGCTCACCGCCGACGGTCGACATGTTCGCCGGGGGAGTGGCCGACGGGCTCGCCGAACCGGACGGAGACGGTTTCGCCGGCTTCGACGTGGACGTCGCCTTCGATGTCGGGGCCGGTGTCGGCGTCGGCGCCGCGACTGCGACGGGAGCGGTCAGCGAAAGCGACAACAGGGTCACGGAAGCGAGCAACAGGGGCCGCTTCGCGGTCTTCTCGGGTGCGGGCACGAGCGAGAACGTACAGGGCAGGCGCCCGGAAGTCCCGTCCCCCTCCCCACCCCGGCCAAGGCTCCGGGTGGCGGGCGGCGATACTGAACGCATGAAACTCAGCCGCCCGATCTCCTGGTTCCTGCTCGCCTTCGGGGTATGGAGCTGGGTCATCTGGGTCACTTTCGTCAAAAACCTGATCAAGGACAGCAGCGGGCTGGCGTTCGACGACGGCGAGCCGACGACCTACTTCTGGGTCCACCTGCTGCTCGCCGTCGTTTCCTTCGTATTGGGGACGGTCATCGGGGTCATCGGGTTGCGCGGACTGCGCGCACTGCGCCGAACGTCATAGCACTGCGGCCCTACCGCCTCCAGGAGAGAGCAACGGCATGGTGATCGTCTTCCTGCTCGTCACGGTGAGCGTCCTCGTGGCGGCCAACTGGTACCTGTGGCGCCGCCTGTTCCGCGACACCACCCGCGCCCCGGGGGCGGCCCGCCGAGCGGGTGCGGCGCTGATCGCGGGCGGCTGGGTGCTCGCCGTCGCCGCGCTGGTCGCCGAACGCACCGGCGCCCCCTTCTGGCTCCAGCGCACCCTGGCCTGGCCCGGCTTCCTGTGGCTGGCACTGTCGATCTACCTGCTGCTCGCCCTGCTCGTGGGCGAGGCCGTACGACCGCTCCTGCGCCGGTACCTGGAGCGCCGGGACCGCGCGACGGCACCGCCCGCCGCGGCCGACGTGCGCCGGCCCGAGCCGATACCGGCGGGCGCCCCGCCCCGGACGGCGGACCCGGCCGAGGACGGCCGGGACACCGAGGCACCCGGGAGCCCCGGCGCGAACTCCCCGGCACCGGAGCCCTCGAACCCCTCCGAGCCCTCCGGCCCCTCCCGCCGTCTCTTCGTCTCCCGCGTGGTCGCCGGCGCCGCCGCCGCGGCGGCCGTAGGCACCGTCGGCCACGGCTCCTACGGCGTGCTGCGCGGCCCGCGCGTGAAGCGGGTCACCGTCCCGCTGGCCAAGCTCCCGCGCGGGGCGCACGGGTTCCGGATCGCGGTGGTCAGCGACATCCACCTGGGCCCGGTGCTCGGCCGCGGCTTCGCCCAGAAGGTCGTCGACACGATCAACGCGACCCAGCCCGACCTCATCGCGGTCGTCGGCGACCTCGTCGACGGCAGCGTGAAGGACCTGGGCCCGGCCGCCGCGCCCCTGGCGCAGCTCAGAGCCCGGCACGGGGCGTACTTCGTCACCGGCAACCACGAGTACTTCTCCGGCGCCGAGCAGTGGGTGGAGGAGGTACGGCGCCTGGGGCTGCGCCCGCTGGAGAACGACCGCACGGAGCTGCCGTACTTCGACCTCGCGGGCGTCAACGACGTGGCCGGCGAGGACGAGGGCCAGGGCCCCGACTTCGTCAAGGCGCTCGGCGACCGGGACACCGCGCGCGCGTGCGTCCTGCTCGCCCACCAGCCGGTGCAGATCCACGACGCCGTCGAACACGGCGTCGACCTCCAGCTCTCCGGCCACACCCACGGCGGCCAGCTCTGGCCCGGCAGCCTCCTCGCGGCCGCCGCCAACCCCACGGTGGCCGGCCTGGAGCGCTACGGCGACACCCAGCTGTACGTCAGCCGCGGCGCGGGCGCGTGGGGGCCGCCGACCCGGGTGGGGGCGCCGTCGGACATCACGGTGGTGGAGCTGGCGTCAGCCCGGTGAGCCTGCTTTGAGGATGTGGGCGACGTCGAGGGTGACCTTGGCGCCGACGGAGTCGGGCAAGGCGACGATCTCGCCGGGGGCGTGGACGCGGTGGCTCGCGTACTCGTCCCCGGCAGGGTCGGTGAGAACGTGGAGGCGCTGGTGCTTGCGGTCGACGACGACGTAAACGGGGACCCGGGCCTCGGCGTACGCGGCAACTTTGACGCGCAGGTCCGTGCGGAAGTTGCTGGAGGTGACTTCCAGAACGAGCCGGAAGCAGATGGGGTCGTAGCAGTTGTGCTTGATCAAGTGCTTGTCGATGTCGGCGTCGACCACGGACAGATCCGGGACGGCGAAGTCATCGACCATGTCGGGAAGCCAGAGCCCCACCCCCTGGACGACGCTCGTCTCGTCTTCGTCGAGGCCTGCCGCGATGAACGGGACCATGATTTTGGTCAGGGCCCGCGCATGGGCGGCGTCCGGCGGCGGGGACACGAGGATCTGGCCTCCGATGATCTCGACGCGGTAGCCCGGGCAGCGGTCCGAGATGTCGTTGGCCATGTCGAGGAGCGTCTTCGGCCGCTTGCGCGCCGGTTCCTCGGGGCCGTACTCGACAGGTGCTGCGGACATCACGTGCCTCCCGTGGGCTGGTGTCGAGAGCATCATCGTAGGCAGGCCGGACGCTGGACGTCCCGTTCCGCCCCCTTCACCCGGAAAGAGGGTCACTGCCCCCGCCCCGTGTCCCCGGGATCCGGCAGCACCCGCGTCATCCCCGGCAGGAAGTCCGTGAACAGTTCGTGGACCTCGCGCACCAGGGGGCGCAGGACGCGGAAGCGGGCCAGGTAGACACCGCGGGCGGTGAGCCGGGCGCCGCGTTCGGCGAGGCGGTAGCTGCGCTCGCGGCCCTCGGTGCGGTCGAAGATCCAGTACAGGCAGAGGCCCATCTGGGCCAGCCACATCAACTCGGGCAGGATCTCGCGCAGTTCCTCCGGCACCTTGGTCTTCGTGGCCCCGGCCAGCACCTGCCGGTGGACGCTGATGGCCTCCTGGCGCGCGTGCTCCGACTCGGGGGAGAACGGGCTGAGCGGGCTGTCCGGGTCGGCGGCGTTCTTGAAGAACTGCACCGCGAACTCGTGGTACGGCGTGGCCACGTCCAGCCAGGCCTTCAGCACGCCCGCCAGCCGCGCCTCCAGGTCGGTCTCCCGGGCCAGGACGGGGCGGACCGCCGCCTGATGGTCGGCGGCGATCCGGTCGTAGAAGCCCTGGATCAGGTGTTCCTTGCCGGCGAAGTAGTAGTAGGCGTTGCCGACGGAGACCCCGGCCTCCTGGGCGATGGCCCGCATCGTCGTCTTGTCGTAGCCGCGCTCCTGGAACAGGCGCATGGCCGTCTCCAGGATCAGCGCACGGGTCTGCTCGGACTTGCTGGGCACGTCGCCCGCACCGGGGCTGTCGTTCTTCGCAGGCACGGAAGGAGCCTAACCAGTGGGGGAAGGTCCTACGGACTGGTGGGAGGGTCCCACGGACTGGTGGGAGGGCCCCACGGGGCCTGGCGGGCAGGCCCCGCCGACGCAGCCGGGCGGGTGGTACCTCCAGCCGTGGCCGGGTTCGTATACCCATCCGTCCGCGCGGCGGTAGCCCTTACCGCCCCCCTGCGCACCCCGCCACTTCGCCGCGGCCAGCATCGCGCCCCGGGCCAGCAGCGCCCCCGACGGGGTGCTCAGGCGATGCGCGAGTCCCCTGTGCTCGCGCAGCGCCCACAACGTCACGATCCACGCGGCCGTCCCCTGATACACCTGTCCGGCGTCCCCGATGACGGTGATCTCCTCGAGGGTGGCCCCGTGGTTCAGGGCGGGGTAGCGTCGCCGGGCCTCGGCCGACCCCGCCGGCAGCAGCTCCAGGGGGACCAGCCGGCGCTGGCGGACCAGCCAGTCGCGCAGGAAGGCGCACAGGCCGCACTCGGCGTCGTACAGCACGGTCAGCCGGCGGACCGGGACGCGCGCGGCGTCCCGGTCGGCGGTGGGGGCGCTCCCCGCGCCCCCGGTGACGGCGGTCACCGCCGTCACGCCCCGGCCGTCGGAGCGACCCAGCCCTGCGGCGCGACCGGCGGAACCTGCTCGCGCTCCATCACCCCGCGCCGCCGGATCCGGCTCAGCACGTACACGTTGCCCAGGTGCATGACCCCCAGCACCAGCAGCACCACGCCGAGCTTGGTCGACAGCGCCTCGAAGACGCCGCGGGTGTCGGTGATGGTCTCGTCGTCGCCCAGGTAGAGCGCCACGAAGCCCAGGTTGACCAGGTAGAAGCCCACCACCAGCAGGTGGTTGACGGCGTCGGCGAGCTTCTCGTTGCCGTGCAGCACGTCGGCGAGGAAGACCCGCCCGTTGCGGCTCAGCGTGCGGGCCACCCAGACGGTCAGGGCGACGCTCACCAGCAGGTAGATGACGTAGGCGACGACCGTACGGTCCATGTCCCCCACCCTTTCTTGAACGCGTTCAAAACGCTGACGGGAGAGACTGTAGACCTGTTTTTGAACGTGTTCAACCGAACGGGTCGCCCGGCCGGTGTGACCCCCGCCTCAGGGCCTGCGCCCCAACTCCGGCCGCTTGCCGTAGTCCGTGAACCCGATGACGTTCCCCCAGGGATCGGCGATCTCGACCGTCCACCCGGTGGCCACGGCGAAGGGCTCCTCCAGGGGAGTGATACCGGCGGCCGACAGCCGCTCCGCGGCGACCCGTGCGTCCGGCACCTCCAGCCAGACCCGCGGCGAGGGCCACAGTGGCGGTCGCTGCCCCAGCCCCTCCTCCTGCCGCAGCAGGATCCCGGGCGTCTCGCCCCCGACCTTGAGCAGCGCGATCCCGGCCTCGTCGAGCCGGAACCCGACCGTGAACCCGGCCCGCTCGTAGAACCCCACGGCCGCACCGATGTCTCCGACAGGCAGCAGCACGTTGTCGAACCCGAGCAGCTCGTACGACTCGTCATCTGACATACCGTCAGAATAAGAGGTGCACCGGGCATATCGGGTGATTGGCGGCGGCCGGACACACGAGTGGGCCCCCGCTCCCGGAAAGGGAACGGGGGCCCACGGTGCCGGAGGGCCGGCGAGGCTCAGTAGCGGCGCGTGATCAGCGCCCTCTTCACCTCGGCGATGGCCTTCGTGACCTCGATACCGCGCGGGCAGGCGTCCGTGCAGTTGAAGGTCGTGCGGCAGCGCCAGACGCCGTCCTTGTCGTTCAGGATCTCCAGGCGCTGCTCGCCCGCCTCGTCACGCGAGTCGAAGATGAAGCGGTGCGCGTTGACGATGGCGGCCGGGCCGAAGTACTGGCCGTCGTTCCAGAACACCGGGCAGGACGACGTGCACGCGGCGCACAGGATGCACTTGGTCGTGTCGTCGAAGCGCTCGCGGTCCTCGGCCGACTGCAGGCGCTCGCGCGTCGGCTCGTTGGTGTCCTTCGTGATCAGGAAGGGCATCACGTCCCGGTACGCCTGGAAGAACGGCTCCATGTCCACGACCAGGTCCTTCAGGACCGTCAGGCCCTTGATGGGCTCGATCGTGATCGGCTTCTCGGGGTTGATGTCCTTGATCAGCGTCTTGCAGGCCAGACGGTTCTTGCCGTTGATCCGCATGGCGTCCGAACCGCAGATGCCGTGGGCGCAGGAGCGGCGGAAGGTGAGCGTGCCGTCCAGGTCCCACTTGATCTTGTGCAGGCCGTCGAGGACGCGCTCCTTGGGGTCGATCTCCAGCTGGAAGTCTTCCCAGGTCGCCTCCGCCGAGACCTCCGGGTTGAACCGGCGGACCCGGAAGGTGACGGTGATGTAGGGGGAGGCGGCGGAGGCCGCTTCCGCCTTGTCCAGGACAGGGGTAGCCATCAGTACTTACGCTCCATCGGCTGGTAGCGGGTCTGGACGACCGGCTTGTAGTCGAGACGGACGGTTTCCGACCCGTCGGCGCCGACCTCGCGGTACGCCATGGTGTGGCGCATGAAGTTGACGTCGTCGCGGTTCGGGTAGTCCTCGCGGTAGTGGCCGCCGCGGGACTCCTTGCGGGCCAGGGCGGAGACCGCCATGACCTCGGCCAGGTCGAGCAGGTTGCCCAGCTCGATGGCCTCCAGCAGGTCCGTGTTGAACCGCTTGCCCTTGTCCTGGATCGCCACGTTCTTGTAGCGCTCCTTGAGCTCGGCGATCTTCTCGACGGCCGTCTTGATCGTCTGCTCGGTGCGGAACACCATGACGTTGGCGTCCATGGTCTCCTGCAGCTCACGGCGCAGGGTGGAGACCCGCTCGTTGCCGGTGGAGTTGCGCAGCCGCTCGATCTGCTCGACGACGAACGACTCCGGGTTCTCCGGCAGGTCGACGTAGTCCGCCTTCTGGGAGTACTCGGCCGCCGCGATACCGGCCCGCTTGCCGAACACGTTGATGTCCAGCAGCGAGTTGGTGCCCAGGCGGTTGGCGCCGTGCACCGACACGCAGGCGACCTCGCCGGCGGCGTACAGACCCGGCACGACGGTGGTGTTGTCCGCCAGGACCTCACCCTCGACGTTGGTCGGGATACCGCCCATGGCGTAGTGCGCGGTCGGCTGGATCGGGATCGGGTCCGTGTACGGCTCGATGCCGAGGTACGTACGGGCGAACTCGGTGATGTCCGGGAGCTTGGCGTCCAGCTGCTCCGGCGGCAGGTGGGTGAGGTCCAGGTAGACGTGGTCGCCCTCGGGACCGCAGCCGCGGCCCTCCCGGATCTCGGTGTAGATGGAGCGGGACACGACGTCACGGGACGCGAGGTCCTTCATGACCGGCGCGTACTTCTCCATGAAGCGCTCGCCGTCCTTGTTGCGGAGGATGCCGCCCTCACCGCGGGCGCCCTCCGTCAGCAGGATGCCCATGCGCCAGATGCCGGTCGGGTGGAACTGGAAGAACTCCATGTCCTCCAGCGGGATGCCCCGCCGGTACACGGCCGCCTGGCCGTCACCGGTCAGCGTGTGCGCGTTGGACGTCACCTTGAAGAACTTGCCGCAGCCGCCGGAGGCGTAGATCACGGCCTTCGCCTGGAAGACGTGGATCTCGCCGGTCGCCAGCTCGTACGCGACGACACCGGCGGAGCGCTTGACGCCGTTCTCCTCGGTGATCAGCTGGTCCAGGACGTAGAACTCGTTGAAGAACTCCACGCCGTGCTTGACGCAGTTCTGGTACAGCGTCTGGAGGATCATGTGGCCGGTGCGGTCGGCCGCGTAGCAGGACCGGCGGACCGGGGCCTCGCCGTGGTTGCGGCTGTGACCGCCGAAGCGGCGCTGGTCGATGGTGCCGTTCGGGGTGCGGTTGAACGGCAGGCCCATCTTCTCCAGGTCGAGGACCGAGTCGATGGCCTCCTTCGCCAGGATCTCGGCGGCGTCCTGGTCGACCAGGTAGTCACCGCCCTTGACCGTGTCGAAGGTGTGCCACTCCCAGTTGTCCTCCTCCACGTTGGCGAGCGCGGCGGCCATGCCGCCCTGCGCGGCGCCCGTGTGGGAGCGGGTGGGGTAGAGCTTGGTCAGGACCGCGGTGCGGCTGCGCTTGGTCGCCTCGATGGCGGCACGCATACCGGCGCCACCGGCGCCGACGATGACGGTGTCGTACTTGTGGATCTTCATGAGTCTCGTAGCCCCGTCTAGCGGATGTTCGGGTCGAAGGTGAAGATCACCAGCGTGCCCAGCAGGATGGTGAACACCGTGGCGGTGTAGAGCAGGCCCTTGAGCCACAGCCGGGTGTTCGCGCGTTCCGCGTAGTCGTTGATGACCGTGCGCAGGCCGTTGGCGCCGTGCAGCATCGCCAGCCACAGCATCAGCAGGTCCCAGACCTGCCAGAAGGGGGAGGCCCAGCGGCCGGCCACGAAGGCGAAGCCGATCTTCGAGACACCGCCGTCCAGCACGAGCTGGATCAGCAGGTGGCCGATGACCAGGACGACCAGCACCACGCCGGACAGACGCATGAAGAGCCAGGCGGCCAGCTCGAAGTTGCCCCGGGTCGACTTCGGGGTCTTCTTGGTGCGCTTGCGCGGTGCCTCGATGTAGGGCGCGGGGTTGTCGATGCTGTAGCCGCCCTCGACGGGGCCCACGCCGGAAGCGGTGGTCTCAGTGGTGGACATGGGCGTCAGCTCCCGAACAGTTCACGAGCGGCGTGGCCGAGGACGGGGTAGATCGCCCCGAGCATCAGCACGGCCCAGATGCCTACGACGGTCCAGAGCATGTGCTTCTGGTAGCGCGGGCCCTTCGACCAGAAGTCGACGGCGATGACGCGGAGGCCGTTGAGCGCGTGGAAGAGGATGGCGGCGACGAGGCCGTACTCCAGCACGGCGACGATCGGCGTCTTGTAGGTGGCTACGACCTTGTCGTACGCCTCGGGGGAGACACGGACGAGTGCAGTGTCCAGCACGTGCACGAACAGGAAGAAGAAAATGAGGACGCCGGTGACTCGGTGAGCCACCCAGGACCACATTCCTTCCCGTCCGCGGTACAGCGTTCCAGCCGGCACGGAAGAACCCTCCGGGAGCGGGATTGGGGCCTGCCGGCTTCGGTGTCGGACGGGCCCGGCCGGGTACGGTCCACCGGCCCCCAGCATCGTAGCGACGGTTGCCTGTGGCGCTTACACGGGGCCTGTCGGTGTGATCAAACTGGCACGCGGATGGGTGAGGTTTGGGGGTTCTGGGGTAGTGGGTGCTGTTATGTGCCGGGTGCGGCGCCGTTGTGGCTGGTCACGCCCACGCGGCGGTAGCCGCATGTCGGTTACAGCCCCGCGCCCCTCAGGAGCTCGACCAGACGTCCCTTCGCCAGGCGCCGGAGTTCGTCCACGACCACGACCCGTTCCTCTTCCGTATCGTTCGCCAATCGTGACCGGATGGCCGTCAGGATGTGATTGAGGGTTTCGTCCGGCGATGCGTTGTTCGCGTGGATGACGAATACGTGTCCGAATCGCGCCTCGTAGGCGGCGTACGCCGCGTTCAGGGCCGTATGTGCCGCCTCGTACGTCCCGTCCGGAAGGACCGGCAGGGACTCCGCCGCCAGTGCCTCCGCCACGTCCGCCGGTGACAGGTCGTACGCCGCCTCGTCGGCCGCGGCCAGGAGGGAGTCCAGGTCGGGGTACGGGCGATGGGTGGTGACGCTGGTGGCCCAGCGGAGGCTGTGGAGGCAGGTGAGCAAGGACTGCCGGACGGATTCCGCGGGGGCGGTGTTGAAGGCGTCCAGCGGGGCACAGGTGCCGCGGGACTGTCCCGGTGGGGCGAGCCGGTCGGGGAGACGGTGCGCGGGCAGCGTGGGTCCTCGAAGGGAAGGTGTGAAAGTTGTGCCCTCACGTTATCGAGAGTGGTCACGGTGTGTCCGACGGATGCCCGAATTTCACCCGGACGGGGAGGTTTAAGGACCTCCCGTGGACGTACGCCGTCCGCTTCGGGCTTACGTTGGCGGCGTGAGCCAGCACAGGCGCCGCGTGTCGGCGACTCAGGCGAGGCGGAGGCGGGTGGCCGCGATGGCCGCCGGGGCCGCCGCCGTGGTCGCCCTGGCCGGCGTGGGGCTGGGAGTGTGGGCCGGCGGGGACGGCGAGGGCGGCGGGGAGCCGGTGGGCTCGGCCCGGCGGACCTCCGCGGAGCAGCCCGAGCGGCGGGCGCCCGCCGCGCCGGAGCAGCGGCAGACACCGAGCCCCAGCCGCACTCACCCCCTCTCCTCCGCGCCGCGCACCATTCCCGCCGTACGGGCGCACTCGCCGGCGCGCGGGCCCGGGTGGCGGCCCGAGCGCGGGCACCGGGTGGTGGTCAGCGACGCGGACCTCGCCGACGAGGGGCGGCTGATCGCCCGGGAGCTGGGGCTGGCGTACGGCGGGCAGAAGGGGGACCTGCGGACCGGTGACGTACGGCTGGCGCTGAACGACGACGAGGGGGCCGACCCGGAGTCGTACGCCATGACCGTGCGCGGCGGCCGGGTCACCATCACCGCGCCCGACGACGCGGGCGTCTTCTACGGCACCCGCACCCTGAAGCAGGCCGTGCGCGGCGGCGGCGCACCGGAGGGCGTGGTGCGCGACGACCCGGCCAAGGAGCGCCGCGGGTTCATGCTGGACATCGCGCGCAAGCACTTCGACGCGGCCTGGATCGAGGACCGGGTGCGCGAGCTGGGCGACCTGAAGTTCAACGAGCTGGGCCTGCACTTCTCCGACGACCAGGGGTTCCGGATCGAGTCCGACACCCACCCGGAGGTCGTGTCGGAGGACCACCTGACGAAGGCGCAGGTGCGGCGGATCGTCGAGCTGGCCGAGAGCCGGCACATCACCGTCGTACCGGAGATCGACTCGCCCGGGCATCTCGGCGCCGTCATCGCCGCCCACCCCGATCTCCAGCTGCGCAACGCGCAGGGGGTCGCGGCGACCGGCGCGATCGACATCTCGAACCCGGACGCCGCCGAGATCGTCGACGACCTGCTGAACGAGTACGCCGAGCTGTTCCCCGGCACGCCCTGGCATCTCGGCGGGGACGAGTACCGGGCGCTCACCGCGGCCGATCCCGAGGCGTCGTATCCGCAGCTGGCCGCCGCCGCGCGGCGGGCCGACGGCGAGGGGGGCACCGTCGCCGACCTCGCCACCGGCTGGCTCAACGACCGCGCGGAGACCGTCCGGGTGCAGGGCAAGGCCGCCCCGCGCGCGTGGAACGACGGCTTCTACCGGAACACGTCCGTGCGGGCCGACGAGCGGATCCAGGTCGCGTACTGGACCGGCAAGGAGATCGGGGCCCGGCCGCCGGCCGAGTATCTGAGCGCCGGACGCCGGGTGATCAACTACAACGACGAGTTCCTGTACTACGTGCTCGGGCAGCCGCAGACCTTCGTCTACCCGACGGGGCAGCGGATCTACGAGCAGTGGACGCCGCGGGTGCTGCGCGGGACCGAGGCCGTGCCCGCGCGGTACGACGGGCAGATCCTCGGCGGAGTGTTCGCCGTCTGGTGCGATCTCGCCGGGTCGCAGACCCAGGAGCAGGTCGCGGCGGGCATCCGGATGCCGCTGCGGGCCACGGTGCAGAAGCTCTGGAACCCGGGCGAACCCTCGCTTTCCTGGTCCGAGTTCAGGACATTGGCGGACAAGCTGGACTGACCGGGGGCGGGGGCGGCGCGCACGGGCTACTGGGGGTACTCCGTCGTCGGCCGCGCGGAGCGGCCACCGGCCGGGCTGCCGGCGCCGGCGGGCCTGGAGGGCCTGCGGCGGCACGCCGGCGCGGCGGACGGCTGGCAGGTGTGGGAGTGGCCGGGTGCGGACGGCGAGATCGCCGGGGCGCAGGCGCCGGCCCGCGAGACCGGGGCGCCCGCGCTCTTCGGGTAGGTCATGGACAGCGCCTGTGGGGTCGTGGAGGCGGCGGCGGAGGAGCGCGGGGTGTGGACGACCTGTCTGGCGCGGGCGGCGACGGCCCGGTATCCCGGCGCCGGCCTCGAGGTCCTGACCCTGGAGGACTGCTTCCTCCCGCCCCGCGACGCCGCCGAACGCGCGGTCGTCTGGGCGGCGGAGGCCGGGCGCGCCGTGTCGACCGAGCCGCTGTACGACGTCCTCACCGCCGACCCCGACCCCCTGGCCGAAAACCTCTTCTTCCACCTCCTCGACCGGCTCGGTGTCGTCCCCCTGTGACACAACCGGGCGGTCGCACGCAGTAAGGGGAAGTGCGGGCTCCGTTGATGTCGGCGCCCATCGCAGGCCTCAGCAGGCCTCGGAACAGGCCCGGACAGGGAGACGTGGATGAGCCTGGTGGAACTGATCGCGCAGGCCGACGAACGCGGACTGGCCGCCAGCGGACTGGCTTGTTTGGATCGGTGCGTGCCGCTGCTCGGCGGGGACGACGAGGTGCTGCGCCCGCTGTGGGCGAACCTCGTGGACGGCGGGGACGCCGGCGCGTGGGGCGGACTGCTGGAGCGGGTCCGCGCCGAGCTGGGCGTCGCGGACGAGATGGCCGACGAGGACGCCGAGGACGAGGCCGCGCTGCTCGTCAGGCGGATGCTGGCCGCCGCCCCCGCCGTCCGGTCCGCCCCCGAGGCCCGGGTATGGGCCGACGCCTGCTCCGTCGCCGCCCTCCAGGTGCACCGGCTGCTCGACCCCGGCGAGGACGCCGACTCCATCGAGTCGCTGCGGCAGACGCTCCACTCGGTGCCGGCCGGCGGGACGCTCGTCACCAGCCGGAACGACGGCATGTCCCCGCTCGTCGCCGCCGAACTGCGCCGCCAGATCACCGTCCTGGAACTCCTCGCCGAGCACGGCACCGGCGGCCTGCGCCGCGCGCTCGACGTCTCCACCGAGGGACGCCGGGTGCTGCGGGCGGTCGTCTCACGGCGGGCGCGGCACGCGTAGCCCACGCCGGAGCGAGAATCACGCGGAAATCGCGGTCGGGCGCGAGAATCACGCGTAAACCCGCGCCGGCGCGAGAATTCTGTGACCGTCCTGCGGTCGGATGCGGCGGTCCTGCGCCGGTTGCGGGAAGCCGCCGGATCCGCGTGACGGTTCACCGGTCCGGCGCGCTCTTCCCCATGTGACGACGACACAGCAGGAGAGCAGGCCCTCCGCCGCGACGAAGCCGGCGCGGTGGGCGGCGGACGCGGTCGCGGCGATGCGGGAGGGGGCGCGGATGCGCCTCGACTACTCGGCGCAGAGCCTGTGGCGCGTCGACCGGTTCATCGACGAGCTGCGCCGCGAGGACACCCCGTACCCGGCCGTGGAGACGGTGCTGCGCGGTTTCGGGGCGTACGCCGGTGAGGTGATCGCCCGGCAGTCCGGCGCCGAGTGGTGGTCGAGCGGCGGCGACCACTGGGTGCGCACCCCGGACGGCCGGCTGTGGGACCCCATCGACGAGGCCCGCCGCTGCTTCGCGGGCCATGGCTCGCTGCGCCTGCTGTGCCGGGACGCGACCGCGGGCGCGCCCCGGCACTGAGCGGTTCCGAGCGGCGCGGGCTACGGGGCCAGCACGTCCCCGATGCCCTGCCCGGCCGGTACGGCGAGGGTGCCCGGACCGAAGTACAGGCCGCTCGCGGCGATCACGCCCGCCGGCCCGCTGTTCAGGGTGAGCACGGTCCCGTCGCCCGCGTTCTCGCCGGAGGAGCCGATGCCGAGGTCGGCGTGGCCGTCGCCGGTGACGTCGGCCAGGGCGACCGCCGAGCCGAGCCGGTCGCCCGCCTCGGCCGCGCCCGGCACGCCCGCCAGGTCGGTGTGCCAGGTGGCCGCACCGGCCTCGGTCGCGCCGCCCGCGCCGCCGCGGAACAGGGTGACCGCGCCCGCGTCGGCCTGCTCGGTCCCGGCGACGGTCAGGTCCTCGCCGGGAGCGCCCGCGAGGACGTCGGCGTAGCCGTCGCCGTCGGTGTCCCCGACGGCGACCGAGGTGCCGAGGCCGTCGCCCGCCTCGGTGCCGGTCCCCTGGGTGAGGACGGCGCCGGTGCCGGTCAGGCCGTCGGCGGAGCCGTGGAAGGTGCCGACCTCCCCGGCGGCGGGGCGGCCGACGGCCAGGTCGGCGTAGCCGTCGCCGTTCAGGTCGCCGGTGGCGAGCGAGCGGCCCCCGGTGCCCGGGAGCGCGGTCGGTGCCGTCAGTCCGGCCGCCGAGCCGCGCGCCACCACCAGCGGCGTGGCGCCGTCCGCGGTGCGGAAGGTGACGGCCAGGTCGGTATAGCCGTCCCGGTCGAAGTCGCCGGCCGCCGCGGCCGGGTCCTCGACCGGGCCGTCGGCGAGGGCGAGCGGGGTGCCGAGGGCGCCGGTGCGGCCGTCGACCGGGTAGGCGCGTCCGCCGCCCGGGGCCACCGCGGCGAGGTCGGCGTCGCCGTCCCCGTCGAAGTCGCCGCTCGCGAGGGCCGCGCCGAACCGCTCACCGGCCACGCCCGGGGAGACGGCCGCGGCCCTCGGGGCGAGCGCGTTGACGGTGCCGTCGAGCAGGGTCACCGCGCCCGCGTCGGTAGCGCCCTCGCCGGGTGCGCCGATCGCGAGGTCGGCGTCGCGGTCGGCGTCCAGGTCGCCGTAGGCGGTGGCGGCGCCGAACGCGTCGCCCGCCTCGGTGCTGCCGGGCACGCCGGTGCTCTCCTGGGTGACGACCTGCTTGTTCGCGCCGTAGGGGCCGGGCGTGGCCCCGGGCACCACGGACACCTGGTTGGCGCGCGGGACGCCGACGGCGAGGTCCGCGTGGCCCTCGCGGTTGACGTCACCGGACGCGGCGGGCTTGTTGGCGTTCGCGGCGAGGGTGCGGATCGCGGGCAGGTCGGCGTACAGGTTCCTGCCGGGGCACTCGGTGGGGTAGCCGTCGCGGTGGCCCGAGATCCGGTTCAGGGTGACCTTCTGGCCCGCGGTGTACTTGCCGTTGTCGGCGGCGGCGGTCAGCACCACCGTGCCGGACGGGTTGACGCCGTACAGGCCGAGCTTCCAGGCGGCGACCTTCGCGACCGACTCGCGCACCGCGGTGTTGGTGGTCGCCGTGTTGTAGTCGCCGAGCACCGAGATGCTGCTGGTGTCGGTGTTGAAGCCGTAGGTGTGCGCGCCGAGGACGGGCTTGTCGATGCCGCCCGCGCGGCCCTCGAAGACGGTGCCGCACTTGTCGACGAGGAAGTGGTAGCCGATGTCGTTCCAGCCGTTGCTCTGCACGTGGTACGTGAAGATGCCGCGCACGATCGACGCCGACTCGGCACAGGTGTAGTCGCTGGTGCCCGCGGTGTGGTGGACGAACACCGCCTTGGTGTCGGTGGTGTAGGTCGGCGGGTCCTGGACCATCGACTCGTCGGCGCCCCAGCCGGAGCGCGGGGTGACGGCGGGCCGGGGAGCGGCGGTCGGTTCGGCGGCGGTGGTGCGCAGCGCGCCCGAGTCCGTGTCCCGTTCCGGGGACGCGGTGCCGCCGTCCGGGTCCACGAGTTCCACCCGCAGCCCGCGCGGCAGTGCCTTGCCGGACACCCGGACCTGCACGCCGTCCGACGGGCCGGTCCACAGCGGCTGGGTACCGCCGCGCACCCCGGACCGGTCGTGGTCGGGGCCCGTCTCGGGGGTGCGGACATCGGTGTCGAGGGCCTGCCAGCCGCTCCACTCGCCGGTCTCGGCGGAGCGGGTGCGCACCTCGGCGGTGCCGCGCAGGGTGGCGTGCGGGTCGTCCCAGGTGATGCCGATCATGCTGAACGGCCGGGTGGTGCGCGGGGACACGGCCCGGTGCAGGGGGTCGGCGCCGGGGACGTCGATGGTGTGGACGGTGCCGGTGGGCGCGGCGTGCGCCCGCTCGGCGGGGGCGATCAGACCGATGGCGCCGAGCGCCAGGGCGGTGGCGACGGCGGTGCGGAGCAGCAGACGCATCAGGAGGCGGCCTCTTCCGTGGTCTCGGGCGCGGGCAGTTCGCCCGAGCAGGTGGCGCGTCCGTAGGTGCCGAAGGCGGTGGCGGTCTGCACGTGCCGGCCGCGGATGGCGAGGGCGCACCGGGCCTCACCGCCCTTGCCGTCCAGGACGATGTTCACGGTGGGGGGCTGGCCGAGCGGGACCCGGACGGTCTTCTTCCAGGGCAGCTCGACGTTCTTCTCGACGGTGGCCCGGCCCTCCTCGCTGCGCGCGAGGTAGCTGACCTCGACGCGGCCCTTGCCGGTGACCTCGTAGGTCACCGCCGCGGTGGGCACCTTCCGCTCCGGCTTCTCCTCCTCGCCGCCGAAGCCGCCGAACACGCCGAACAGGACGAGACCGAGGCAGGCGGCCAGCACGGTGCCGCCGACGACGAGGGCGCCGCGATCGCCGCCCGCTTTCTTGGTTTCGGTTGCTGACATGGGCCTGGACTTTCTCCGTCATTCCGCCGGATCAGGTGATTCGGAGGTGAATACCCGATGGTGAGCCGGGTGGTTATAGCGCATGGCAGGCTGGCTTTTCCAGTGGCTGGACAAATGGTGCGAATTCATTCCTGGAATGCGGCGTGATGCTCCGATGCGGAGCCCCTTGCTCCTTTTGTCCAGGCGCTTGACCTGCGCTTCTGCGTCTGATTAGACAGGCCGTTTGCCGGTCGGGAATTCCCGGTCGGCGGTTTGGCGTGCCCGTATTCGGAGTCGATTCGGGAACGGTCGCGCCGTATGACGGAAAGGGCATTGGACGTGAAAGTCCGATACGGGAGACTCATCTCCTGCCTTGTCGTTTCGGCGGTGATGAGCACCGCGCTGCCCCAGCTCGCGTACGCCACACCGGCGACGGCGTCGGACGATGACGACAAGGGCGTCGTCGACACGATCGCCGGCTGGTTCGGCGTGGACGACGAGGACGACGAGGGCGACGACAAGCCGCCGGTCGGCGGCAGGCTGGAGATACCCAGCCGGCAGAAACTGCCCAAGGGCAAGGTGCTGCCGCCCGCCGAGCGGGTCAGGGAACTCAAGGGCAAGCGCACCGAGACCGCGCGCTTCTGGCAGCTGTCCGACGGACGGATCGAGGCCGAGCTGTCGGCCGAGCCGCTGTCGTACCGGGACGGCAAGGTCTGGAAGACCATCGACACCTCGGTGGAGAAGACCGACGCCAAGGGCTTCGAGTTCTCCAACACCACCAACACCGGCCGGAGTTGGTTCGGCGACCATAGCAGCAAGCTGCTGCGCTTCACGGCACCCGACGGCCGTGCCGTCACCCTCGGCCTCGACGGCGCCGACCGCAGGCTGACCCCCGCCGCCAAGGGCGCGACGGTCACCTACAAGGACGCCGTCGGCGACGCCGACCTCGAGTACACGGTCGGCCGCGGCCAGGTGAAGGAGAACATCGTCCTGACCGAGCCCCCCTCCGGCCCGGTCAGCTACACCTTCACCCTGGACACCGACGGGCTGACCCCGAAGGCGCGCAAGGACGGCGCGATCGAGCTGTACGGCGAACTGCCGCACACCCCGGTCATTGTGATCCCGGCGCCGCACATGACGGACGCCGCGAAGGTCCCGCACTCGCCCACCGGCGGCACGTACTCCACCGCGGTCACCCAGAAGCTGACCCGTGACGGGAAGAACTGGAAGCTCACCGTCACCCCGAGCGCGAAGTGGCTGGCGTCCGAGGACCGCCGCTACCCGGTGAAGATCGACCCGACCATCACCATCGCGCCGAGCCCGTCCAGCGCCCAGGACACCATGGTCCTGTCGGAGTACCCGACGACCAACTACGCCACCAGCTGGAAGCTGTCGGCCGGCCGCACCGGCACCGGCGGCATCTCCCGCTCGCTGATCTACTTCCCGCTGGACGAGATCCCCTCGGGCACCACGATCGACTCGGCACGCCTGGAGATGTACTTCGACCAGGTCCACGCCGGGGAGACCAACAACGTCACCATGGAGGTGCGCCGGGCCACCCAGTCGTGGACCGAGACCGGCGCCACCTGGAACAGCACCACCGGCCTGGTCGGCGAGCTGTCCGGCACCACCGTCCAGATCGACGACGGCGACACCGGCACCGCGGCGGTCGGCGAGTGGCCGCGCGCCACGACGACCGGCGGCGCGGCGGTCAACGACGACTACGCGTACAACAAGAACACCGCCACCGGCGAGACGTACACCTGGCAGCCGAAGATCAACGAGGAGGCCTCGTACCGCGTCGAGGGGCGCTTCCCGCCCGCCTCGGACGGTGCCACGGCCGCCCCGTACACGATCACGCACCGCGACGGCACGGCCAACCACACCGTGAACCAGTCCGGGACGACCGCCGCGTGGAAGGCCCTGAGCAGTACGCAGTACTACTTCAGGAAGGGCACCGCCGGGAAGATCGTCCTCGGTGACACCGGCAGCTCCACCACCCGCAACATCGCCGACGCGCTGCGCCTGGTGAACCCGGCGCAGATCGTCAAGAACGCGGGCGAGCACAGCCAGTGGCACAAGTTCCCGGTCACCGACACCGTCCAGAAGTGGCTCTCGGGCACGGCGACGAACTACGGCTTCGTCATCCAGGCCCAGAACGACACCTCCACCTCCACCCCGGTGGGCGGGCCCCGCTACGAGTCGGGTGACGGCGACTACGGCGGCGAGACCTCGACGATCCCGCGGCTGACGGTGACGTACGGCAAGGTCGGCACCACCCTGAACTCGCCGACCGTCGTCCACTCCACCGGCCCGGAGCTGAGCTGGAAGGCGTACAGCAACACCACCGGCGACCCGGACCTGGACATCGTCGAGTACCAGCTGCACCGCTCCACGCAGCAGGCGTTCACCCCGTCCGCGGCCACGCTGGTCGCGCCGATCGACAAGTCGGCGACCACGTACACCGACACCACCGCCGTCCCGACGCCGGACTCCTCGGCGAGCGAGATCGGCAAGTCGTACTACTACCAGCTGGCCGTCAAGACCAAGGACGGGCAGCTGCTCGGCTCGCCGACGCGCGTGGTGGGCATCCCCAAGGCCGGCCGGACGATGAAGATCATCCAGGGCGCGCAGGGCGGGGTCACCGACACCACGCTCTCCTCCGCCAAGCCGGACACCAACTACGGCCCCGGACTGACCGAGCCGCTGACCAACACCCGGCAGACCTGGCTGGAGGTCGGCAACGACTCGCCCACCTACGGCAAGACCCGCGCGCTGCTGAAGTTCCCCACCACCTCGATCCCCACGACCGCCACGGTCCTGGACTCGAAGATGTACATGTGGGGCGCGGAGACCACCACCGGCTCCGACGGCGCGATCTACGAGCTGCACGGCATGACCCGCGACTTCGACGCGGCGAGCGCCACCTGGAACAAGGCCAACGCCACCACCTCCTGGACCACGCCCGGCGGCGACCTGTCCGCGACCGTCTCCGACACGGTCGCCAGTGTCTCCGACGTCGGCCGCCACTGGTGGGACGCCACGGGCCTGACCCAGTCCTGGGTGAAGACGCCCAGCAGCAACAAGGGCGTCGCGGTCCGGCTGAAGGACGAGTCGTCCACCGGCCCGCAGGAGCACACCCTGTTCCTGTCCGCCGAGGCCGCCGACCCGCAGCTGCGCCCGTACATCCAGGTCATCTACGTCGACTCGACCACCGAGGACACGTACTACGCGCCGCGCACCCCCGCCCGGATGACCCCCAACTCGACCTACACGGTGGAGTTCACGGTCACCAACACCACCGCGACCGCCTGGGCGGCCGGTGAGCGGGAACTGTCGTACACCTGGAAGCTGCCCGACGGCACCGACGTCACCACCGGCGGCAACCAGCTGCGCACCGCCATCCCGGCGCTGCTGCCGGGCAAGTCCGCCACCATCCAGGCCAAGGTCGCCACGCCGGTCAACTCCGACTCGGGCAGCAAGCGCACCGAGTACGTGCTCGGCTGGGACATCCGCAAGGTCTCCGACGGCACCTGGCTGTCCGCGGGCACCGGCGGCATCCCGCCGCTGAAGCAGAACGTGGCGGTGGAGGACCCGACGTCCAACACCCTCGGCCTGGAGAAGTTCTACTCCTACGCGGGCAAGAACACCGGCGCCGGCTCCTCGCTGATGAACAACGTGGCGGCCGGCAACAGCGTCTGGCAGTACAACGCGATCAACAACCCGGGCCGGGGCCTGAACACCTTCGTCCGGCTCGCGTACAACTCGCTGGACACCAGTGACACCGTCCTGGGCCACGGCTGGTCCGCGCAGGTCTCCGGCCCGACCCGGCTCGGCGCCCCGCTGGACTTCCACCCGAACCCGAACGCCAACACGACGGAGATCCGGCTGCCGGACGGCGACGGCACCACGCACGTCTTCCGCAAGCAGGCCGACGGGACCTGGAAGGCCCCCGCGGGCGTCCACTACAAGGTCACGATGAAGGCGGGCCTGGACTGCCAGCCGGCCAAGGACCCCATCCCGGACGCCTGGACGCTCACCCGCCCGGACGGCACCCGTTTCCTGTTCGGCTGTGACGGCTACCTGACGTCGGCGGTCGACAACGACGGCAACACGCAGACGTTCACGTACGAGGAGCGCCGGTCGCACAACAAGCCGACCAAGTTCCTGAAGTACATCACCGACCCGGCGGGCCGGCAGTCCCTGACGATCGACTACTACGACAAGGCCGAGGCGCCCTTCCCGAAGGTCGAGGACCACGTCCAGTCGATCACCGACATCTCGGGCCGCAAGCTCACCTTCGAGTACTCGGACCAGGTGCTGCTGACCAAGGTGACGGACGGGCCCGACTCGTCCCAGCCGAAGGTCTTCGGCTTCACCTACGACGCGACGCAGGGCAACAAGAACGTCAAGCTGGTCAAGGCCACCGACCCGCGGGGCAACGCCACCGACCTGGCGTACTACGCGCCGCAGGCCGGCGACGACCCCAAGTACCACTGGTGGACCAAGACCATCACCGACCGCCTGCGGTACACCACCGGCTTCGCCTACGCGGTGAACACGGCCAACCCCAAGTTCACCGACACCAAGGTGACCGACGCGGAGAACCACGTCACCACCCATGTGACGGACGACTTCGCCCGCCCGGTGCAGCTGACCGACGCCAAGGCGCGCACCACCAAGCTGGGCTGGGACGCCGACAACAACGTCACCCTCCTGGAGGAGGCCAACGGCGCGAAGACGGCGTCCTGCTACGACCAGAAGACCGGCTACCCGCTGCGCCAGTGGGACGCCGAGGTCACCAAGACGTGGACGTCGTTCAACCAGACCGACTACTGCGACCCGGCGAAGTACCCGGCGAACGCCACGAAGTACGAGTACCAGACCCGGCTCGACGGCTACTCCGCCGACCTGTGGCGCAAGACCTCCCCGCTCGGCAACGTCTGGGAGTTCGGTTACGACCAGTTCGGCAACCAGACGTCCGTGACCGACCCGGAGGGCGTCGCGTCCGCCACGGCCGGCGACTACATGTCGACGACCGAGTACGACGTGTACGGCCAGCCGAAGAAGGACACCGACGCCAACGGCAACACCACCACCTACGCGGACTACGGCCCGCACGGCTACCCGACGAAGATCACCGACGCCAAGCAGGCGACCACGACCTTCGTCTACGACGCGCGCGGCAACACCCGTGAGGTGATCAACGCCAAGGGCGCCAAGGTCACCCAGGACTACGACTACTTCGGCCGCCCGCTGGAGCAGAAGCAGCCCAAGGACCAGGCCGCGGGCGTGTACATCACCACGCCGGCCCCGGTCTACGACGCCAACAACAACATCACCAAGGCGTACGCGCCCAACGGCGCCGAGACCACCTCGGTGTACGACGCGGCCGACCAGGTCACCGACGTGATCACGCCCAAGGACGTGGCCACCGACCCGGAGCGGCGCACCGTCACGACGTACGACAAGGTCGGCAACGTCAAGACGGTCACCGAGCCCAAGGGCACGCTGACCACCACGGCCGGCGACTACACGACCACGTACACCTACGACGAGGTCTACCAGCCGGTCTCGGTGGTCAACGCCAAGGGCGACAAGATCACCAGCCACTACGACAACGTCGGCAACCTGATCAAGGTCGTCGACCCGAAGAAGAACGCCACCGCCGACCCCGACGACTTCACCACGCAGTACGACTACGACCTGAACCACCGGGTCGTGAAGACGACGGACGCGGCCGGCAAGTTCACCACCGTCCACTACGACCTCGACGGCCGGACCGACCGGTCCACCGACGCCGAGGGCAACACCACGGAGACCACCTACGACCGGCGTGGCCTGGTCAAGGAGATCAGGGTCCCGCACTCCAAGGACGCCGCCGGCACCATCACCTACCGGACGACCCGGTTCGAGTACGACGAGGTCGGCAACCAGACCAAGGAGATCAGCCCGCGCGGCGTCGCCACCACCGACGACCCGACCGACTACACCACCGAGAAGGTCTACGACGAGCTGAACCGGGTCAAGGAGGTGCTGTCGCCCTTCGACAAGGACGACACCC
This sequence comes from Streptomyces sp. NPDC052773, assembly GCF_044547145.1. Classification (NCBI taxonomy): domain Bacteria; kingdom Bacillati; phylum Actinomycetota; class Actinomycetes; order Kitasatosporales; family Streptomycetaceae; genus Streptomyces; species Streptomyces sp. NPDC052773. Next base: position 392,404 of record NZ_JBITZX010000006.1, read on the forward strand.
GCTACTCCACCCCGGACCGCACGTACTACCACTACGACGCGGTCGGTCAGCTGGAGCGGGTCTCCGCGCCGCCGTCGCAGGGCCAGACGGTCCGCAACGACACCAAGTACACCTACTACGACAACGGCTGGACCAAGTCGGCCGAGGACCCCTTCGGCATCACGACGAAGTACGACTACAACGCCCTTGGCCAGCAGACGAAGAACACGCTCGTCTCCGCCGGCGGCTCCTCGCAGCGGACGATGACGTGGGACTTCTACCCGTCGGGCAACCAGAAGTCGCGCAGCGACGACGGCATCCCGGTGGGCAACCAGGTCGTGGTCGTCGACTCGTCCGACGTCAACAACACGGCCGTCCAGGGCAGCTGGGGCGCGACCCAGGCCATGGGCCAGTGGGGCTACGACGTCCGCACGAACGCCGCGGGCACCGGCGCCGACACATTCACCTGGCAGCTCAACATCCCGCAGAACGGCACGTACGAGGTCTTCGTCCGGCACGGCGACGTGACCGGCGCGGCCACCGACGCCAAGTTCCAGATCACCCACTCGACGGGCACGGTGACCAAGACGGTCAACCAGTCCACCGGGTCGGACACCTGGATCTCGGTCGGCTCGTACACCTTCACCGAGTCCGGCACGCAGAAGGTCACCCTGACCGACGCGGCGAACGGCACGGTGGTCGCCGACGCGATCAAGCTGGTGCGCTCGAACACCGGTGAGACGGACAACGAGCGCAAGGACTTCACGTACACGTACGACGCCAACAGCCTGCTGACGGAGGTCAAGGACCTCTCGCCGGGGGCCAAGGCCGACACGTACACGATGTCCTACGACGAGCTCGACCGGCTCACCAAGGTCGAGGAGAAGCTGGGCAGCACGGTCAAGAACACGACCTCGCTGACCTACGACGCCAACGGCAACCCGCTGACCACCACCCACGACGTGACGTGGTCGAAGGCGGAGTACGACGTCCGCGACCTGATCTGGCGGATCACCAACGCGGACTCGCCGACGGCCGGCAACCAGCAGATCACCACCTTCACCTACACCGACCGCGGTCAGCCGCTGAAGCAGACCAAGCCGAACGGCAACACCGTCGACTACGCCTACTGGCTCGACGGCGCGGTCAGGCAGCAGGTCGAGAAGACCTCGGCCGGCACCGTCGTGGCCCAGCACGACCTGGAGTACGACCCGAACGGGAACCGCTCCAAGGACACGGCGAAGGTCATGAACGCCGACAACGCGGCGGCGTACCTCAACACCGTCTCGACGTTCGACTACGACCCGCAGGACCGCATCGCCAAGGTCACCAAGACCGGTGACGCGGCCGGCACGGAGACGTACGTCTACGACGGCAACTCCAACATCGTCGAGCAGACGGTCGGCTCGGTCACCACGTACTCCACGTACGACCGCAACCGCCTGCTGAAGACGACGACGGCGGGTGTCGCCTCGACGTACAACTACGACCCGCTCGGCCGCCTGGACACGGTGTCCTCCAACGGCTCCGTCCAGGAGAAGTACACGTACGACGGCTTCGACCGGATCGCCAAGTACACCTCCGGCAGCGGCACGTCCGCGAAGACGACGACGTACGCGTACGACGCCTTCGACCGCACGGCGCAGGAGACCACGTCCGGGACCAACGGGAAGACCACCGTCTTCACCTACCTGGGCATGGAGGACAAGGTGCTGCGGGAGGAGGTCGCCGGCAAGGCGACCAAGTCCTACCAGTACTCGCCGTGGGGCCAGAAGCTCACCCAGATCAAGCACGGCACCGACGGCACCAAGGAGTACTCGCAGTTCCTCTACCACCCCAAGGGTGACGTGGAGGCCATCACCAAGGACACCGGCACCACCCGGGCGACCTACGGCTACACCGCCTACGGCTCCGACGACGACAAGCAGTTCACCGGCGTCGACAAGCCCGACGCGGCCAACCCCGACAAGGAGCAGTACAACAACTACCGCTACAACGCCCAGCGGTACGACGACGGTTCGGGCACCTACGACATGGGCTTCCGGAACTACGACCCGGGCCTGAACCGCTTCCTCACCCGCGACATGTACGGCGGCGCCCTGGACGACATGGCCCTGGCCACCGACCCGTACACCGGCAACCGCTACGCCTTCGCGGGCGGCAACCCGATCTCCTTCGTCGAGATCGACGGCCACTTCTTCGACATCGACATCTCCCTGTCCGACGTGGGCCACGCGGCCCTCGACGTGGCGGGCATGGTCCCGGTGATCGGCGAGGCGGCCGACGTCGCCAACGGCATCTGGTACGCGGCCGAGGGCAACTACGAGGACGCGGCGCTGTCCATGGCGGCGGCGGTCCCGGGCATCGGCATGGCGGCGACCGCCGCCAAGTACGCCAAGAAGGGCGCCAAGGCCGTTGACGCGGTCAAGGGCGGCAGCAAGGGCGGCAAGGGCACCAAGGCGACCAAGCCGAAGAGCTCCAAGCCCAAGCACGCCAAGCCCAAGCAGAAGAAGCCGTCCAAGAAGGGTGGTGAGTGCAAGAAGGGGACCAAGAAGAAGAACAGCTTCGTCCCCGGCACCAAGGTGCTGATGGCCGACGGGTCCACGAAGGTCATCGAGGACGTCAAGGTCGGCGAATGGGTACTGACCTCCGACCCGGAGACCGGTAGCCTCCAGGCCCGTCAGGTCACCGACACCATCACTGGTGACGGCCTCAAGCACCTGGTGGCCCTGACCATCGACCCCGACGGCAAGGACGGCAAGGCAAAGGCCAGCAAGATAACGGCCACGGCCAACCACCCGTTCTGGTTGCCCGACTACGGCCGATGGGCCGAGGCCGGTGACCTCGAACCGGGCATGTGGCTGCAGACCGCATCCGGTACCTGGGTCCAGATCACCGCCGTCGACGACGCCCACCGCAGCCAGAAGGTTCACAACCTCACCGTCGAGGGCCAGCACACGTACTACGTGTTGGTGGGCGACTCGCCGGTCCTCGTCCACAACGACGAGACGTGCCCGGTCGGGCAGGTGAATGAGCTGTACGGCCACGAAGGCATGAGCAAGGGAGCCTTCGACTTCCGGAAGAAGATCAAGAACTTCTCTTCCGGGAGGAACGTCGCCGTCGCCAAGATGAACGATGGGACATTCGTGGGGGCGATCAGCAAGGGGGGACCGAACCATTCGGAGAAGCTGCTCCCTGATGCGATCGGCAAGGCCGGGTACGGGAAGGGGGATGTAGCCGGGATCTACACAGAACGAGCACCCTGCGGGCCCTGGGACCAGGACTGTGCGGCGTTTGTTGCCACGGAATTCCCTGGTGTTCCCGTGAGTTACTCGGTGGCATGGGTGAACGACGCTCAAGTCATGAAGGACAGTACGGAAATCCTGGACGGCCTGATCAGGGCTGCCAAGTGGCGGTCCGGTATCTAGGTATCCTGTGACCGGAGGGGGCCGAGGCATTCTCATGCCTCGGCCCTCGTTCTCGATCCGTGGCAGTCTGATTCCGACGGAGGTTTGCTTTGGTAGACGCTTCTGGTTCTTGCGGCCAAGACGTGGTTCTGGCAGGGGTGGAAGTGTCCGATTGGGACATTCCGCACGACTGTAAGCTTGTTCTCCGGTTGGAGGGCATTCCGGCGATGGTAGGCCTCTGGATCACCGCTCGGATTCAAAGAGGTAGTGATCCGAAGCTCCACTTCCCTGAGCTCGATCCACTGTATGAAGTATGCCGTGTTGTTTCCCGGTGGAACCCCGACACCGCCTATGCGTGTTTCGGTGTGGAGAGGGGAACGGGGCGAGTCTTTCGTGCGCATCCCGTGACTCCCACCGTGCAGGTTGACCCCGCCACGGAGTTCCATCCGGCCCGCCTCGTGAATTCGTCTGTTCGCCAGTTCGTAGATTGCCTTCAACTGGTTGGGGCCGAGTACATGGAGCTCTTCGGGGCCGTCTCGGCACGTGATGTATCCGAGGATTCTCCAGGCGACGATGAATCGATGTGGGCTGTCTACTCGAAGTATCTTCCCCTGTTCAGGGCAGCTGACTCTGAAGCTTTCGAGCAGCCAGAAAGCTACTGGCGACACCTCTACTGGATGACATGGCAGGAGTTCGGCTTCCGACCGCTGGCCGATGGTTCCCAGCCCTTTGACTCCTCGGGCGTTTCGTAATCCGTTGTGATGTGCCGAGACTTCATCGATTTCGTGGATTTCATGGTGGAATGCGGTGAAATGGAATCGCGTGGGTGGTGACGGTCATCCTTCGCAAGGACTTGAAGCTGCGGAACTCCGCAGGCCTAGCCGAGCTGTACGTACCTTTCCAACCGCTGTTGTTTTTCGGTGGCGGAGGTGGCGGTGATCTCTCCGCCTTCGTCAGGAAAAGCGACGGCAGGTGGCGTGTGGCCTTCTCCCTGCGGGATTACCTCACCCGCGCCCTGCGCGGTGCTGGATCGGACTGGTTCCGTGAGCACTGACGCGGCTGGCGAAGACGAGCGGCTGCGCACCGAGCTGGGCCGGGTCGCTCCCGAGGCGCGGGCGGTGCTCGCGACCCTGGCCCTGCGACGGCTGTCGCTGGTCGTCGAGGAGGACCGGTTCGCCGAGCCGTTGCCGGACGCCCGGCCGTATCTTCGGCGGGCGCTGGCGTACTGCGTGGCCCGTATGCGGCAGGAGGTCACGGACCTCGGCCCGCGGGCGCTGCGTGCGGAGTACGAGGCGCTGGTCAAGGTGGACGGCGACTACGCCGAGGAGCCCGAGGGTCCCGCGGCGTGGAGCACGGACGTTCTGGACGTGGCGGATTACGCCGTCACCGGGTGGCATGGAGTCGAGGACGGGGACAACGAGGAGGCGTGCCTCGACGCGCTCATCGCCGTGGACTCGTTCGTCGACATGGTCGAGGAGATGAGCCCGCCCGCGGCGGGTAAGGGTGCGCCGCCGTTGACCGACCTGGAGGCCGTGCGCCGGAGCCGGGACCTCGAGGCGGTCCGCGGGTGTGCTGTCGGCCGGACGGTCACCGATCCCTTGGACGAGGCGTCACTCCACCTGGCGCACGTCTATCGCGACCGGCTTCTGACGCTGCCCCGGGGACAGTGAGGTGACCGGCATGGAGATTCGGCCCCTGGAAGGGCTGGCCACGCTGGCGTTCGGCCGGTCCAGGTGGTCCGTCAGGGAGGCATGGGCGCTCCGGAGGGCGGCGTACTCTCCGGTGCTCACGGATGCGTACGTTCGTCAGGGCCTGATGCTGAACTACGACGAGCGGGATCTTCTGCACTCGGTCGAGGTGGCTTTTCCCGCGCCGGTCAGTCTGCGAGGAGTCGGGCTGATCGGCCGGGACCACCGGGCCGTGCTCGCGGAACTGCGGGCCGCCGGGGTGGCGCCTGTGGAAGTCGACAAGGAATGGGTGCTGCCGGAGCTGGGCATCGCCCTGGGGCGGCCCCGCCAGGACACCCCGGAGGACTTCGAGAGCGTGCTTGTCTCCTCCCGTCCCCGCGTCGACTACGCCATCTCGTTCTTCGAAGGCGGAGCGGGCGCACCGCTGCCCGAGGAGTTCCAGGTCGTACCGCACGCCGGGTTCGGCCCGGTCCGCACCGGTCTGGCGCGTCAGGAGCTCCGGGAGCTGCTCGGGGCGGGCATGGCGTCGGTGCCGGACGTGGGGCCCGCCGCGCAGGACAACTTCTTCGCGGGCGGGATCGTGGTGGGCTACGACCAGTCGGACCACGCCACGCGTGTGGTGATCACGGGGCCGGCGCGTGTGACGTACCAGGGGATGGAGCTGCTGGGCAGGCCGCTCGGCGAAATCGTCGCGGCCGCACGGGAGTGAGGTCTGCCGGTACGGCCGGAAGAGGCGGCGCTCCGCTTCCCGGAGGCGGGGTTCAGCGTGTGGACGGCCCGCGCCGGGGACGACTCCCTGCCCTCGGTGGCAGTGGCGGTCGTACCGGAGCCCGCGGGGTAGCGAGCAGACCGGACCCCGCCCGCTCACGGGCGGGCCAGGAGGGGAGAAGCGATGGACAGCCGGCAAGCAAGCTCGGAAGTGGCGCGTATCCTCGCGGCCGATCTAAGAGACCTCGTCACAGACGGACCTCCCCCGGTGTTTCCGCCGACTGCCGGGCATGCGTGGAATCTGCCCGAAGGTGACAAGTCCTCTCTCTTCACCCACGGACTTCCGAAGCTCGGCCCGACGGAGGACCACCTGGGCGTTGGCGGGATGTTCCAGTGTTCCGAGCAGCCCGAATATCCGAGCCCCGGAGGACGGGCCTATGTACTCGGGGTGTGTGGCAGCGCGCGCATCGTCGCGCTGGAAAGCTCGGGCCTCGTGCTGGCCGTCCCGGAGTCGCGGCAACTGATTCCGCAACTCGCTCGTCTGGCTCCGGAGGGCATCCGGGACGAGAAGATCAATTCCAGCGTCGGCCGACTTGTGGACTTCGCCTGGCGCTGGACCCGGCTGGCGCCTGTGCTGGCGGAACAGGAAACGGCCGTCGACGCAGCCGAGATGGCGGCGTGGAAGCAGTCGCGGGCAGCCGGTTCCCGGGAGCCCATGCCGGATCTTTCCGCGCCGTACCGCAGTCTCTGCCGCACCGTGCGGGAGAGATTCCGCGAGATGGACCCCCTCGCGACCGACGATTCGATGTGGGGCGGCATGGTGGGCGGGTTCGACTGAGCCACCGCATGTGCCGCGTCGTTCTGTGACGTCGTGGAGGAGGGCACGGTGAGTGAGAGGGAAGCGCAGCGGGAATTCGACGATCTTCTGCACAGCGAGTTGTGGCAGCTTCCTCGCCATGCCATGGGGGTGTCCTTCCCGCACGGGGACCTGGCTTCTTGGCGTCTGAGGGCGGAGGACGAACGGGCCCTTCGGTATTTCGGCGTCCCGGTCTTCGAGCCTGGAGGGGGGCGTCACGGGGTGCAGTTGGTCGGAGACGTCCAGTCCTCCGAACACCCCGTCATCGATTCCGCCGCCGGGCCGGTGTTCCGGCTCGGTACCTACTGGGGGCGATCTCTCGGTGTGCTGGAGGGCACGGGTGAGGTGGTGGCTGTGCCGGCCGAGTCGGGCCGGCCGGTCGCCTATGTGAATTCCGGGGCTCGGCCTTTTGTGGAGACGGCTTGGCGATGGGGACTCGCGATCCCTGTGCTCAGGCGTATGGACGACTATGAGCAGCTGTACGACAGTCTTGAGCGGTTCCATAAGCTGGCGTGCGCGTTGGATCCGCAAGTGGCAGAGGGCGGGAAGTTCGGCTGGTGGCCGGGGATCATCGGGAGTTGGTGACGAAAGGGCTCGGGCCGTGCGGCTGCCATCGGCAAGGAGTGATGAGGCTGAGTAATGGAGATTAGTTCCTGGGTCGGTGTCGAGATGGCGCGGTTCGGTGAATCCAGGGCGACTCTGAGGGAACGCATCGGTGGTGACCGTTCTTCCTTCCGAAGGGAACCCCACGGGCCGCTGATAGACCATTACGTTGAGGCGGGGCTTCTGCTCAGCTTCGACGCCTCCGATCGTCTGGATTTCATCGAGATCGTAAAGCCCGCAGAAGTGGAGTTTGCGGGAACAGTTCTCTCCGGGCGTCCCTTCGGGGTGGTTGTTTCAGATCTTCTTCGTAACGGTGTGGCAGTCGACCTCGACGATTCCGGATGCACCCTGCGGGGGAGTGGCATTGCTCTGTACACACCTGCCCCTGACGAACCGGACGTCGAGGTGGAAGGAGTATCGGTTTTCTCGGAACTTGGGCAGAGCTCAGGCGACTTGCCCGGACCTGAGGGACATGTCGCCCCACCTGGTGACACGCTCTTCTGATGAGCTCGTGGGGCGAGACGGCGATGGAGGACGCGACTCTTACCGGGTGCTCTCCGGTATTCCCGGCGAGCACGGCTTCGGGCCGCTTCGCCAAGGTGTCCCTCCCGGGCGCCAAGGTGCTGATGGCCGACCGGTCCACGAAGAACATCGAGGACGAAACTCCCGACAAGGTTGATACATGGATGTCGTAGAGCAGCGGATCACCAGAATCATGCGAGGACCTCTCGAAGAGCTGATTGATCCGGCGCATCAAGTCTGTGCGGACCAGGGCATCATTGCCCGATGGCGGCTGCCTGAAGACCAATCGGGTGCGCTCGTCGAGTTCGGCTTGCCCGATGACCTCCTGATGCAGCCGGAGTACCAGGACGGAGCCGAACCACGGCTTGCCTGTGCAACGGATTCCGATCGACATGAGTGCGGAGCCGTTGCGCGCTGCGAAGCCTACGATCTCGGCCATTGGGGCGCCAATGAATTCACTCCCAAAATAGGGGTGCAGGTGGATCAGGGCAGGGTCCTTGCATTTCCTTCAGTAGTACAGGAGCCCCTGCTCCTGAGTTCTTCTCTCACTCGGTTCGTCGGTATCTCCTGGCGCTGGCGAGCGGCTCGTGAACTGATGCTGAACCTCCCCCGGGTCGAGTGGCCTTTCACAGAAGAGGATGTCCTCGCAGAATACGATCAGCGTGAATCGTATGCCGGGCTCATTCTGGCGGAGATCGAGAACATTGACCCCGCTCTACCGGCCGAGGTCGAGACGCCGTGGCATAGTCTCGCGGTGGATATCACATAAGGGCCTGAGCGACGCGCCCATGAGGAACGGCCGGGGCCCCGTGTGGCGGGGTCCCGGCCGTTTCGTGTCGTGGCCGATGTGGGGGTTACGGCGTCAGGGACTGGCCCAGGCGGGCGTCCGTGGGGGTGCCCAGGGTGGTCTTGCTGTAGATGAGGGCGTCCTTGTAGCCGAGGCCCGTGGAGTTGCTCGGGATGTGGAGGAGGATGCCGTCCGTGCCGTCCTCGCCGTCGGCGCCGAAGGTGAGGTCGGCGCGGCCGTAGCCGGAGAGGTCGGTCAGGGTGACGGCGGAGCCGAAGCGGTCGTCCTTCTCGGCGGAGCCCGGGATGTCGGTGGTGTCCTGCGAGATGGCGACCGAGCCGGTGCCGGTCAGGCCGGAGGAACTGCCGCGGACCAGGATCGCGGTGCCGGCGTCGGCGTAGTTGACGCCGCTGCGGGCCAGGTCCTCGCCGGGCGCGCCGGCCAGGGCGTCCAGGTAGCCGTCGGCGTTGAAGTCGCCGACCGAGACCCAGGTGCCGAAGGCGTCACCGGACTCGTTGCCGCCGGGGATGGACGCGGAGTCCTGGTGGATGACGGTCATGCCGGTGGTGGTGAAGCCGGTGGAGGTGCCGGGGACCATGGTGATCTGGCCGCCGGAGATGGCACCGGACTCGGAGGCGACGGGCTGGCCGATGACGATGTCGTCGTAACCGTTGCCGTTCACGTCGCCGGCCGCGATGGACCGGCCGCCCTTGACGGAGATGACGCCGACCTTGGTGAGGCCGGAGGCGGAGCCCGCGAAGCGGACGACGCGGCCGATGCCGCCGGTGTCGCGGTAGTTGAGGGCGACGTCCGCGTAGCCGTCGCGGTTGAAGTCGCCGGTCGCGGCGTCCAGGTAGGAGATCGCGCCGGTGGCGGTGGTGAGCGTGCCGGTCTTGGTGGTGCCGCCGGTGTGCTTGACGTTGTAGTGGCCGCCCTTGCCGGTGCCGGCCGTGAACACGTCCGCCTTGCCGTCGGCGTCGAAGTCGCCCACGGTGACCGTGGAGCCGAGCTTCGCGCCGGCCGCGGTGACGCCGGAGGTGGTGAAGGAGAAGCCGGTGTCGAGCGTCGGGCCGTACATCACCGTGACCTGGCCGCGGTCGGCGTTGCCGCTGGTGTCGTCCTCGCCGGGGGCGCCGATCGCGAGGTCGGCGTGGCCGTCGCCGTTGACGTCGCCCCAGGCGGTGGAGGCGCCGAAGTTGTCACCGGTCTCGGAGGAGCCGGGGACGCCGGTGCTGTTCTGGGTGAGCGTCAGGTCCGCAGCGGTGTCGGGGCCGTTGAGGCCGCCGGGGACCACCTTCACCAGGTTCGCCTTGGGCACGCCCGCGACCAGGTCGGAGATGCCGTCCCGGTTGTAGTCCGAGGTGGCCAGGGCGTGCGAGATGCCCGGGGTCTTGGCCAGCGTGCGGATGAGGGAGAGCTTGTTGTAGAGGGAGACGCCGGGGCAGGCGGTGGCGTTGGTGTCCTTGTGCCCGAACACCCGCGGCAGGGTGATCTGCTGGCCCTCCGGGACCTTGTTGCCGCTGTAGTTCAGCGGGGCCCGCGAGGTCAGCGTGACCTTGCCGGTCGGGTCGATGCCGTACATGCCGAACTTCCACGCGATGACACGCGCGATCGCGTCCATCCCGGCCCGGCTCGGCGCGGCCTTCTCGAAGTTCCCGATGTAGGAGATGCCGAGGGTGTCGGTGTTGAACCCGGCGTCGTGCGCGCCGATCACCGGCAGGTCCATGCCGCCGCTGCGGCCCTCGAAGATCTGGCCGCACTTGTCGACGACGAAGTTGTAGCCGATGTCGAAGTAGCCCTGGCTGAAGTGCGCCTGCTGGATGGAGCGCAGGCGGGCCGCGGACTCGGCGCACGAGATGGTGTTGTCGGCGTCGATACCGGTGTGGTGGATGACGGCGGCCTTGATGTCGGTGCCGTAGCTCGGCGTGCCGTCGTAGTCCGTGGACGCCCCCCACTCGGCCTGCGTGATGATCGGCGGCTTCACGACCGTGGAGGGGCGGGGCGCCGGGACCGTGGAGGTGGGGGAGGGGCTCGCCGTCGGCGACGGGGAGGTGGTGGGCGCCGTGGTCGTGGGCGACACGGTCGGCGTGGGCGAGCCGGTCACCGTGTCGGTGGGGGTCGGGGCCGGCGAAGCGGTTTCCGTCTCCGTGACCGTCGGCGACGGCGTCGGCGTCACGGTCTCCTCCGCGGCGAACGCGGCGGGCTGAAGGTCCGTTCGGGACCTGCGGGACGTCTGGTCCGTCTCCTCGGGCAGGACGCCCGGGTCGAGCAGCTTGATGTCCATGCCGGCGGGCTGGCCGGTGGCCTCGGTGCCGTCGGCGTTCACGACCCGCACCTCGACGCCGTCGGAGGCGCCGGTCCACACCGACTCGGTGCCGCCGCGCAGCGCGGCGCGCTCACCCTCGGCGCCGTCGGCCTGCGGCGGCTCGGCGGGCACCTCCTGCCAGGCGGACCACTTCCCGGTCTCCACGTCGCGGGTCCGCACCTGGGGCGTGCCCTTGGTCTCGGCCTCCGGGTTGTTCCACGTCAGCACCACGGCGCTGAACTGCTCGGTGCTCCGCCGCTCCAGGCCCTTGCGGCCGGCGCCGCGGTCCTTCAGCTTCAGCGTGTGGATCGCCGGTTCGCGGACCTCGGCCGCCTGGTCGCCGGCCGGCTCGGACGGATCGGCCATCGCGTACGTGACGACGCCGGCGCCGCTCAGTACGACGGCTCCGACCGTCAGCCATGCCCGTCTTTTGAGACTGAGCGGTCTGTACGCATGGGCCTTGCGAGGACTCAACTTCCCCACCCCTAGAAAATGGACACGGTCGCATCACCTGTCACACAGGCAACACTCACTCAGCGCGCCGGGAACACGAAACGTCACCGGGTCTTCGCGCATGCCATCGACGACGCCCAACGGGCGAAAAGGTTGTACGACTTCTGTGATTTGCCTGTGTGCGAATGGACACACCCGCGCCCCGTGATGTTCCTGAGGGTCCGTCCGCTTGGTCATCCGGGGGCTGGAAGGGGCTCTCCCATTTGAGCGAAGGGACGGGCTCATGAACGGGGCGGACAACACCACGAGGCCATGCGCGAGAGACATGCGCCCGTACACCATGGCCTTCGTGGCGCGCGTCACCTCCCGCAACCGGCTGCCGCTGGACTACTCCGTGGCCAGCCTGCGGGTGGTCGACTTCCTCATCGACGGGCTGCGCAAGGGCGGAGCCGAGCGGGAGCGGCTGCGCGAGACGCTGTTCGGACTCGGCGCGTACGTCGGCGAGGTGCTGGTGCGGCGCGCGGGCGCGGTGTGGGTGGACTTCGACGCCGAGCAGCGCGCGTACTTCGGCCAGCCGCTCGGCGTACGGATGCCGGACGGCCGGGTCTGGAACCCGCTCGGCAAGGTCCACAACCGTTTCGACTCGGGCGGCCCCGAGGAGTCGCTCCAGACGTTCTATCTGACGCTGCACGGGCGGGCGCGCCGGGCGGTGGCCTGAGTCAGGCGCGGGCGGTCCCGCCGTGGCGGTCCGGGCATCGTGGTCCGGGCATCGTGGGCCGGGCACGCGGTCCGGACGGGGAGGGGGGTCCGGGCGCGGGCCGTCCCGGCGCGGCGGCAAGGGCCCGGAGGGGGCGGCCGGTCCGGACCGGTCGGTCCCGCGGGGTGGTCCGGGCCTGGTGGGCCGGGCGGGGGCGGTCCCGGCGTCGGGGCCCGGGCGGAGGCGGTCCCGGCGTGGCGCGGGCCCGGCTCGCCGGTGCCGCCCTCACCGGCTGTGACATTTCCGTGTGGCCCGACGCAGATGACCTTGGGGACGCGGGGCAGAGGCGGTCGTGTCCCCGGTGCCGATCCGCCACAGACCGGTTTAGGGCGAGGACAGTTCTTGGGCCAGGGAGGGGAACCCCGCCGCGCGCAGGCGTACGACGGGGAACTGGGCGCGGCCGTCGCGCGGGCCCAGGAGGGTGACGAGACCGCCTTCGCGGTCGCCTACCGGCTGGTGCAGCCGGGGCTGCTCGGCTATCTGCGGGGACTCGTCGGCGACGACGCCGAGGACGTGGCGTCCGACGCCTGGCTGGAGATCGCCCGCGACCTCGGACGGTTCAAGGGCGACGGCGCGGGCTTCCGCGGCTGGACCGCGACCATCGCCCGGCACCGGGCCCTGGACCATCTGCGCCGGCAGAAGGTACGGCCCCGCTCCTCCGCGCTGGAGCAGGACGTACTGGAGCTGCCCGCCGCGCACACCACCCACGACCAGGCCCTGGAGTCCATCTCCACCGCGCGGGCCCTGGAGCTGGTCCGCGGGCTGCCCCGGGACCAGGCGGAGGCGGTGCTGCTGAGGATCGTCGTCGGCCTCGACGGCCCCGCCGCCGCCCGCGTCCTCGGCAAGCGCCCCGGCGCGGTGCGCACCGCCGCGTACCGCGGACTGAGGCGGCTCGCCCGGCAGCTCGGCGACCGGGGTGTGACGGATGGCGGCCCCGGGACGCTGGGGGAGTCGAAATGAACGTCGACGGGCACGTCGGCACGAACGTCGGAAAGAACGGCGAAACGAACGATGAACGCCGAATTGAACCGTGACGACGACGGTGAGAGCGACAGACCCGGCCGGACGCGTGGCAGGGGCCGGACAGAACGGGAAGCGGACATGGGTGAACGGCTGAGCGACGACGGGGCACCCGACCGCCGTCGGCCCACACACCCCGCCGCCACGACCTCCGGCCGTCCCGCGGGCGCCGTGTCCGATCTCGGTGGTCCCGGCGACCTCGACGAGGCCGGGATGCGGAAGCTGCTCGCCGCCGTGCTCCGCGAGGAGCGGTTGGACGCCGAGGGGGAGACCCGGGCCGTGGCCGCGTTCCGGGCCGCTCGGGACGCGGGGGCGCACCGCGCGCGGACCCGGCGGCGCGACGACTGGCGACCGCGCGGGGAGCGCGGCCTGGCGCGGTCGGTGAAGGGCGTGCTCTCGCTGTTCGCGGTCAGCCTCACGCTGGGCGGCGTCGCGTTCGCGACGATCGGCTCGGGCCAACCCGGCCCGGAGGACTCCGGCGAGGACCGGCGCCGCAGCGCCCCGACCCACAGCACCCCCGCCCGGGACGACGGCCACACCAGCGCCCCGGCCTCCACCACCCCCGGCCCCGCCCGGCCCGAGCACCCGGTCACCGCAGCGGACACCGAGGCCCACTGCCGCGCCTACGAACGGGTCGAGGGCCGTGGCCACGCCCTCGCGGCGACGGCCTGGAAGCGGCTCACCGAGGCGGCGGGCGGCGCGGACAAGGTCGCCGAGTACTGCGCGCGGCAGCAGCGTCAGGGCAGCCCGGCCACGCCGAGCGCGCCGGGCCGGACGAGCGTGCCGAACGACCGGACGCGCCCCGAGGCCCCGCCCGCGCCGGACGCCGCGCCCACCCCCGAGGCCAGGCCGACGGACGCCGACGGACAGGCGCGGCAGAGCAGGCCGGACAAGGCGACGGGGAAACAGGGCTCGTAACCGGGCCGGTTGCCGCAGGACTTTCGGCAAGGCCGGTTCCTGCAGGGCCGACCAGCGACAGGGCCGCCCGCAGAGCTGGGACGCGGGGCTCGGATCCTGTGCGGCTCGTCACATCCGCCGCCCCGCTCACCCCGCCGAGGCAACAGCCGGGGCCGCCACCCCCCACAGGAGAGGCCCCGGCCGTCGCGCGGCACGGGCCGCGCGGCGGCCCGTACTTGATACAGCGCCACCGGTGCGCTTTGTGTCACACCCCCGCTCCCACCCCCGCGCACTCCCGCCGCGTCACGAGTTAGTTGCATCTTCTACGTATCTTCCGGGGACATGGACGGGGAGCGGTTTCAGGTCGTAACGTGCCATTCGCACCGGACCGCGGACAGGTGGAAAGACAGAGCGAAGTGGCAGACGCCCGCGCGAAAGCGGCGCCGGTGAGGCGCAGAGGGAGTGCGGTGCTGGGGGACGACGCCGAGTTGACGGCAGCGGTGCTCGCGGCACAGGACGGGGACGAGACCGCGTTCCGTACTGTGTACCGCTCGGTGCACCCGCGGCTGCTCGGATACGTACGGACGCTGGTCGGCGAACCCGACGCCGAGGACGTGGCGTCCGAGGCCTGGCTGCAAATAGCCCGGGACCTCGAGCGGTTCAGCGGTGACGCGGACCGCTTCCGCGGCTGGGCCGCCCGCATCGCCCGCAACCGCGCCCTGGACCACATACGCATGCGCGGCCGCCGCCCCGCCATCGGCGGCGACGAGACGGAACTGACCGGCAAGGCCGCCGAGTCCGACACCGCCGGTGAGGCCATCGAGGCGCTGACCACCGACCGCACCCTCTCCCTGATCGCCCGGCTCCCGCAGGACCAGGCCGAGGCCGTCGTGCTGCGCGTGGTCGTCGGCCTGGACGCCAAGACCGCCGCCGAGACGCTCGGCAAACGGGCCGGCGCGGTCCGCACGGCGGCGCACCGCGGACTGAAACGGCTGGCCGAACTCCTGGGTGAGAGCGGCGGCGATCCGGAATCCGCAGGGGTGCTCGACGCCGTGCCGCCCCCGCGAGAACCGCGCCGCCGCGCGGTGACGTCCGCGAGTGTGACGCATACGCGCCCGCGGACGCAGAAGGACATGTGATGGCCGACGAGCAGTACAGGTGGCTGGACCGTGAGACGGCGGAGCGTTTGCTGCGCGGGGAGTCACCGGACGCCGTCGGCGCGGACGCCCGCGACCAGGCCGAACGGCTCGCCGAAGCGCTCGGCGCGCTGGCCGCGAGACCCCCGCTGACCAGCGAAGAGCTTCCCGGAGAGGCCGCCGCGCTGGCCGCCTTCCGCAAGGCGCGCGCGGAGCGCGACGAACACCACGCGGCGCTCGCCGACCCCGTCCGCACCCGCCCGTCCGCCGCCGGCCTGTTCCGCATGGGCGCCCGCGCCCACGGCCGTACGACGGCCTCCGGCCGCCCGCGCCGCGGTCGCCCGCTGCGCCTCGCGCTGGCCGCCACGCTGGCCGTCGGCATGGTCGGCGGAGTCGCCTTCGCGGCCGGAACCGGAGTCCTGCCGACGCCGTTCGACGGCACCGAGCCGCGCCCCGCCGCCTCGGTGTCCGCCGCGGCCACCCCGGACCGCCCGCTGCTCACGCCCACCCCGGACGGCACCCACGGCGGCGCCGGTACGGCCGGGCCCGGCGCGACGGGCCGCGAGCCGGGCGCGCGGGGCACGGAGACCGGCCGGGACGGCGAGGACCGGGCCACCCCGTCCGGCGGCCCCGGCGGTTCCGGCCGCTCGTGGAACGAGATCGCCTCGGCCTGCCGCGCCGTGCGCGACGGCCGCGGCCTGGACGCCGACCGCCGGCGCGCCCTGGAGGGCGCGGCGGGCGGCTCCTCGCGGGTGGGCCGCTACTGCGAGAACGTGCTGCGGGACACCGGCGCGGCCTCCGGCGGATCCACCGGCGGTTCCCTCGCCGGGACCACGGGCGGTTCGCTCGCCGGGTCCACCGCCGGCCAGGGCCAGGGCAAGGGCGACAACGGTGACAACGCCAACGGCGGCAACGACGCGGGCGGCAAGGGCGGCGACGGCAAGGGCGAGGACGGCAAGGGTGACGACGACGGCCATGGCATAGGCCGTCCCGGCGGGAACGGTCACGGCAACGCCGGCGCGGGCCAGGAGGGCGGCTCCGGCCGTCAGAAGCAGCGGCACCTCCAGGAGCCCGAGGACCGCCGGCTCCCCCAGGACTCCGGGAACTCCCAGGACACCCAGGAGCCCCGGGACCGCACCGCCCCCACCCCCGAGCCCTCCGTCACCCCTCCCTACACAACTCGCTGACCTGCGGTTTTCTAAGTCGCTCAACTTTTTTCCGCGAGGGTGTGACGTTTTCGGCCGCCGTGGCGCAGTAGAGAGTGAGCCGACTGGTCATCGGCCGTCGCACGGAGCCGGGGTTCCCCCCGTACCCACGGCTCGTGCACACGGCGCGGGCGGGACACGTTCCCCCGGTCCCGCCCGCGCCCCGCAATCTCCCGCCGCCCGGCCCGCGGCCCGCGCCGTGCGCAACCCCGCGTCTCACCAGTGGACGACGACCTTGTCGCCGGTCCGCACCTGCGCGAACACCTCCGCGATCGCCGCCTCGTCCCGCACGTTCACACAGCCGTGCGAGGAGCCCGCGTATCCGCGTGCGGCGAAGTCCGACGAGTAGTGCACGGCCTGGCCGCCGCTGAAGAACATCGCGTACGGCATCGGCGCGTCGTAGAGCGTGGAGTGGTGGTGGCGGGACTTCCAGTAGACCTCGAACTCGCCCTCGCGGGTCGGGGTGTACTCGGAGCCGAAGCGGACCGGCAGCGTCGTCACCGTCCGCCCGTCGATCATCCAGCGCAGCGTGCGGCTGGACTTGCTGACGCACAGCACCCGGCCGGTCAGACAGCGCGGGTCGGGCGCGTCGGCGGGCTGGCCGCCCATGAGATACAGCTCCCAGTGGCCCGGCTCGCGGGTCATCCCCAGCAGCCGCTGCCAGGTGACGGTGTCCGTCCGCCCGGTGCGCGGCAGTCCGCGCTTGCCCTGGAACCCCTTGACGGCACGCTCGGTCAGGTCGTCGTACGTCCCGGTCGGCCCGTCGTACAGCCAGGCCACCTGGCGCAGCCGGGCCTGGAGCTCGCGGACGTCCCGGCCGCTGTCGCCGCGTGACCACAGCACCGGGGGAGGGGGCGCGGCGGGCTTTGCGGCCTCCGGGGCGGAGGCGCCGCCCGCCGGGCCCGAGGTGCCGCCCACCGGGCCGGAAGGAGGCGCGGAGGGACGTGAGGAGGGAGTCGCGGGCCCGGTGGTGGTCACCTCGATGCGCACCGGCCCGCCGGACGCGCCGTCCGCGCCGGTCGTCTGCGGCTCGCAGCCGGCGGCCCCCAGCAGCGCGGCCAGCGCGGCCAGCGGCGCGACCGCCCGCCTTCTCCCTGTCGTACGCATGACAGCCCCCTCGGCACTCCGGTACCCCTCCGGTGTCACCTGTCATGTTCCCCGCGCGTGACGCGTCGCGAACGGCGCGGCATCGTTGTGAGGAAGGTCCCAGCGTGGGGCCCTCCACCCGGCGCACCGGCCGCCGCTACAGTCCGTCGCGAGGGTCGATACGTACTGGCGAGTAACTGGCAAACGAGCAACTGGCGATCAGAGCGCGTGAGCGCTCGGCGGGAGGCAACACCATGGCGCGCGAGTCGGAGTCCGGACTGCCCATCGAGCCGGTCTACGGACCGGACGCCCTGGAAGGCTGGGACCCCGCCGAGAAGCTGGGCGAGCCCGGCGCGTACCCGTTCACCCGCGGCGTCTACCCGACGATGTACACCGGCCGGCCCTGGACCATGCGCCAGTACGCCGGCTTCGGCACGGCCGTCGAGTCCAACGCCCGCTACAAGCAGCTCATCGCCAACGGCACCATGGGCCTGTCGGTCGCCTTCGACCTGCCCACCCAGATGGGCCACGACTCCGACGCCCCCATCGCGCACGGCGAGGTCGGCAAGGTCGGTGTCGCCATCGACTCGGTCGACGACATGCGGGTGCTGTTCGACGGGATCCCGCTGGACAAGGTGTCGACGTCGATGACGATCAACGCCCCGGCGGCCCTCCTGCTGCTCCTCTACCAACTCGTCGCCGAGGAGCAGGGCGTCAGCGCGGACAAGCTGACCGGCACGATCCAGAACGACGTGCTGAAGGAGTACATCGCGCGCGGGACGTACATCTTCCCGCCCAAGCCCTCCCTGCGCCTGATCGCCGACATCTTCAAGTACTGCAAGGCCGAGATCCCGAAGTGGAACACGATCTCGATCTCCGGCTACCACATGGCCGAGGCCGGCGCGTCCCCCGCGCAGGAGATCGCGTTCACCCTCGCCGACGGCATCGAGTACGTCCGCACCGCGGTCGCGGCCGGCATGGACGTCGACGACTTCGCGCCCCGCCTGTCCTTCTTCTTCGTCGCCCGCACGACGATCCTGGAGGAGGTCGCCAAGTTCCGTGCCGCCCGCCGGATCTGGGCGAAGGTGATGAGGGAGGAGTTCGGCGCGAAGAACCCCAAGTCGATGATGCTGCGCTTCCACACCCAGACCGCGGGCGTGCAGCTGACCGCCCAGCAGCCCGAGGTCAACCTGGTGCGCGTGGCCGTGCAGGGCCTCGCGGCGGTCCTCGGCGGCACCCAGTCCCTGCACACCAACTCCTTCGACGAGGCCATCGCGCTGCCCACGGACAAGAGCGCCCGGCTCGCCCTGCGCACCCAGCAGGTCCTCGCCTACGAGACGGACGTGACGGCGACGGTCGACCCCTTCGCGGGCTCCTACGTCATCGAGAAGATGACCGACGAGGTCGAGGCGGCGGCCGTCGAGCTGATGCGCAAGGTCGAGGACCTCGGCGGCGCGGTCTCCGCCATCGAGCACGGCTTCCAGAAGAACGAGATCGAGCGCAACGCCTACCGGATCGCCCAGGAGACCGACTCCGGCGAGCGGGTCGTGGTCGGCGTCAACCGCTTCCAGCTCGACGAGGAGGAGCCGTACGAGCCGCTGCGCGTCGACCCCGCCATCGAGGCCCAGCAGGCCGAGCGCCTCGCCAAGCTGCGCGCCGAGCGCGACCAGCGCGCGGTGGACACGGCCCTCGCCGCCCTGCGGAAGGCCGCCGAGGGCGAGGACAACGTCCTGTACCCGATGCGGGACGCCCTGCGGGCCCGCGCGACCGTGGGCGAGGTGTGCAACGCGCTGCGGGACGTGTGGGGGACGTACGTCCCGTCGGACGCCTTCTGATCTGGGCGGATCCTCCGAACGAGTGACCGGGGGCGGAAGCTGCCCGGCCCCGGTTACTCTCGTGGAGAGTGGGCCCCGAAGGAGGACGCCATGGCCGTACTGCAGCAGGAGCTGACCCTGGGCGAGGCTGCCGATCAGCTCGCCCGCGCACTGCCTGGCCACCGCGTGGAGATTCTCCAGGGGAGGCTCACTGTGACACCGCCGCCGGATGGTTCGCATGCCCTGGCGCTGACGAAACTGGGCAGGGCATTCGACCGGGCGGGGCTCGTCGAGGCAGGGTACGAGTACGTCCAGGGCGTCGGGCTCTGGTTGCCCACGTTGCCGGAGGACTTCGCGATCCCCGACTTCTCCGTGGTCGACCCGGACTTCCGCGACGCCCATGTCACGAAGAACTACTACGCGCCCAATGTCTTCCGCATGGTCGTGGAAGTGACGTCATCGAACTGGTCCGACGATCTCGGCCCGAAGGTGGACTGTTATGCCCAGGCCGGCATCCCCGTGTACCTGATCGCCGACCGGCGGCACAACGAAGTTCTCCTCTTCCAGAATCCGGCCGACGGCAAGTACCCCGACCCCGTTCGCTACAAGCGAGGCCAGACCGTCCCCGTCCCCGAGTCCGTGGGCGTTCCCCTCGAGTTGTCCGTCGACATGCTTCTCCACGGCGACGAGCAGGCCGAGCCGTCGGGAAGCTAGCCGAGCGCGCGCCGCAATCGGGGTGTCGCCCAGTCCTCCACGTACCGGTTGAGCAGGCGGGCCAGGAGCAGCATCGTCAGCAGGGTGGCGGTCAGGGTCAGCCAGGACGGCAGGGCCAGCCTCTGGTGGAAGACCTCGACCGCCACCCAGCCCAGATGCTCGTGGACGAGGTAGAAGGGGTACGTCAGCGCGCCCGCCGTGGTCAGCCACGGCCAGTCCGCCCGGCGCAGCCACCCCAGCGCGACCGCCAGCACGGCGAGGAAGCCGAGCGTGACGATCAGGACGATGACGGAGGCCGAGCGGTAGGAGAACTGGCCGGGGCTCGGGCTGTGCCACAGCTCCGCCACGGCGTAGTGCTGCCCGGTCAGCCAGCTCACCGCCACGATGCCCCAGGCGAGCGCGTCCCGCCGGTCGCGGTGCAGCAGGTACAGGCCGATGCCGCCGATGAAGAACGGCGCGTACGCGGGCATCAGCACCAGATCGAGCAGCGGCTCGTCCGCGGCCTCGGCGATCGCCGCCGCGAGCGTCCAGGCCGCGCAGAACAGCACCACCCGCCGCCGGTTCGCGCCCGGCAGCACCACGCACAGGGCGAACAGCGCGTAGAAGCGGATCTCCACCCACAGCGTCCAGCACACGCCGAGCACCCGGTCGCCGCCGAGCGGCTGCTGAAGCAGCGTCAGGTTCAGCAGCGCGTCGCTCGGCGAGACCGCCGCGAACGCCACGCCCGGCAGCGCGAACACCGCGGTCACCAGCACGACGGCCACCCAGTACGAGGGCAGCAGCCGGGCCGCGCGGGAGGCGAAGAAGGAGCGCAACGGACGGCCCCAGCCGCTCATGCAGATGACGAAACCGCTGATCACGAAGAAGATCTGGACGCCGAGACAACCGTAGGCGAACCAGGTGTGCAGGGTCGGGAACTGCTGCTTCGGCGAGGAACCCCACGCCTCGGCGATCTCGCCGCCCCGGCCGCCGTAGTGGTAGAGGGCCACCATCAGCGCGGCCACCAGCCGCAGGCCGTCCAGCGCGCGCAGCCGGCCGCGCTCGGCCGGCGGGCTCGTGAGCGCCGTCGTCACCGGCCGCACGGGGGCCGGGCTCACGATCGTCTCAGCCACCCTCACACCCTTCGCTTCCCACCAACACCGGTCACGCGGCGCGCAGATACGCCGAGAGGGAGGCCTTCCCCAGATAGGTGAAGCGCGTCTCGCCGCTCAGGTGCTTGTCCAGGGCCTCCTTGATGCCGGGCCACTTGGGGTCGCCGTAGTCGTCGAGGACGATCACGGCGCCCGGGGCGGCGATCCGCTCGGCCCACTGGAGGTCGGCGAGGACGCCCTCGGCCGAGTGGTCGCCGTCGACGACGATCACGCCGTAGGAGCGGTCGGAGACGGCCGCCCGGGTCTCGGGGTCCTCGGAGAAACCGCGCTGGATCCGGGCGGCGGCACCCGCCGGGCCGGCCAGGGCGAGGTTGGTGCGCACGGCGTGCTCGTCGACCGGCGCGCCGGTGGGGTCGGGACGCTCGGGGGTGCCGGGCTGGAGCTGCACACCGGCGAACGGGTCGAC
The DNA here is from genome assembly GCF_044547145.1 of Streptomyces sp. NPDC052773. Classification (NCBI taxonomy): domain Bacteria; kingdom Bacillati; phylum Actinomycetota; class Actinomycetes; order Kitasatosporales; family Streptomycetaceae; genus Streptomyces; species Streptomyces sp. NPDC052773. The sequence goes on from NZ_JBITZX010000006.1 coordinate 413,898, forward strand.
GATCGTCACACTCGGGCTGCGGCCGTCGCGCTCCATCATCCGGATCAGCCCCGTGGAGAACATGCCGTACAGCGTGCCGATCTCGAGTATCTCGTCGTTGTCCGGCGGCGCGAGCAGGGGGATCGTGCCGAGCTTGCCGCAGATGTTCATGGTGCCGCCGGCGATCCGGCCGACCCCCAGCGACTCCAGCGCGACCAGCAGCCGGAACGCGGTGGCGACATTGCGGACGGCGGCGTCCCGGTCCCCGACGAGGGCGGCCACCTCGTTCTGGAGCCGGTCCAGGGGGCCCTGGTGCACGATCCGCGAGAGGCCGCGCGCCCGCGATCCGAGCAGCAGGTCGAGGGTGAGCTGATGCTGCTTCATCAGCTCCACGGCGTCCCGCAGCCGTTCCCTCTCCGCCGCGTCCCGGGCCGCCGCGGAACGCAGCCGACGTTCGATGCGCTGGTCGATGAGTTCGGCGACCGGTCGCAGCAGACGCCGGGAGGCCGGACTGGTGAGCAGGGAGCGGCTTTTCATGGAACCGAGAACCTCAATCCGTCGGAAGTCGGGTCGGAGTGTTGCGGTCCGATAACTGGAGCCAGGCTAGGTCGGCGGCATCCGGGGCAGAGGCCCGCGGAGTCGACCGCTCGGTGAACAGCCGGTGAACCCGGTCAGCCGAGCAGGCGCCGCAGGTTCAGCCGGCCCCACAGCAGACTGGTGGCGAACGACAGGACCATCACCGTGATCACCAGACCGGCCAGCAGCAGCCCCGCCACCGGCCCGCTCAGGTCCGGCGACACCAGGGGCCGGACGATCTCCTCCACGAACAGCACGTGCACCATGTACGCGCCGAGTGCCGCGCCGGCCAGCCTCTTCAGCCCCGGCCGCCACTTCTCGGGCACCCGGACCCTGCTGACCAGCAGCAGCACGCAGATACTCATGACGGCGACGAACAGGTGCGCGTTGGGCATCACGTAGTGGATCTGCGTGTTGTACCAGAGGCTCCCGGCCATCGTCAGCGGCAGCAGCACCAGGAGCAGCCGGCGCCACCGCGCGCTCACCCGCGGCAGGGAGAACAGCAGCGCCCCGCCGACCGCGTACACCAGCGAGTAGGTGCCGAAGCCCCAGGCGACGCTCGGAAGTTCCCGGCCGGTGACCTCGGAGAGGGTGGTCATCACGCTCGGCAGCACCGCGATGCCCAGCAGGACGGCTCCGAGCCGCCAGGGCCGCTGCCCGGCCCGGATCAGCACCGCGAAGGCCAGCAGCACGATGATGGGGATGTACGTGTACATGAACCACAGGTGGTACGCGGGCTGCACGGAGCCGAAGAGGGAGTCCGCGGCCAGCTCGGTCATGGGCTCGTCGTTGCGGTTCCGCAGCCAGGCCCACACCAGGTAGATCGCCGTCCACGCGAAGAGCGGAACGGTGTTGCGGACGATCCGCTTCCACATCTTCCCGGTGTCGCGCGGGGGCGCGCCGACCAGGACGGCCCAGCCGGCGATGGCGAAGTACATGGGAACGGCGTACGGGTTGACCGCCTCGGCGACATGCCCGGCCCAGTACGAACCGCCGCCGTTGGCCGGGTCGTTCCTGGTCGCGAGGATGAACTGCGCGCCCACGTGACCCAGCATGATGGTGGCGGAGCAGATCAGCCGCATCAGGTCCACGTCGTAGCGGTGTTCCCGCTCCCGCGCGGGCTGCTCGGACGTGTCCTGTCTCTGCTGCGGCAGGAGTACGGCTGTGTGGTTCTGCACCGCGCACCTTTCCTGGGGGATGGCTGGGGACGTGGGAACCGTGGGGGACGGGCGGGTCATTTCCGGGTGTCGCCGCGGCGCACCGCCCGGCGCACGACGCGCCTCGCGCGCCTCACCTGGAGCCTGGCGCGCACCTGCGGGCGGCTGCCGGGCAGACCCAGCTCGGCCAGCCGCAGCTCGGGGAAGTAGTGCCGGGGGCCGCTCGCCAGATGCGCGCGCAGCCAGGCGGCCGTCGGCTCCCGCAGGTCCTTGTACGTCTCGGGCTGCATGCAGAAGCCGATGGCGCGCATGAGCGGTGCCAGGGACTCGGGGGCGGCGCCGACGACGGCCGGGGTCCCACCGCGCTCCAGGTCGGGCACCAGGTGGTCGACGACGGCCAGCGGCACGCGGTTGCTGTTGGCGTACGGCGTGAGCCGGTTCATCACCAGCGCGGTCCCCACCCGGCCGACGGGCACGTCGTAGTAGGCGGAGGCGGTCACCATGGCCGTCGAGAAGCAGCCGACGACCAGTTCGGGACGAGCGTGGTGGTACAGCGTCTCGGCCAGCAGCGGCGCGTCCAGCACGGTGAGCCGGACGCCCGCCTCCGCCGCCGCCTTGCTCAGCGCCGCCGAGTAACTGGCGGGGGCCGTCGGGTGGGGCTTGAAGACCACCGACCGGTGCCCGGCCCGCGCCGCCCCGGTGAGCATCCGGACGTGCAGGTCCTCCTCCTCGTCCGCGCTCAGGATGCCGATCGCCGCCAGGTACTGGCCCAGCAGCACCGCCGTCGGCTTCTCCGCCAGGACGGGGGCCAGCCGCGGGTCGTCCGCCGCGTCCTCGGAGATCTCGTCGAGCACCCGGCGGAACGCCGCGTCCGGGACGACCTCGGACTCCACGCCGAACTCGGACAGCAGCAGCGGCTTCAGACCCGGTATCAGGTCGAGGTGGAGCAGGCGCCGGATGCGCCACCCGATGGTCAGCGGGAGCTTGTTCCGCGTCGGTCCGTAGCTCATCAGGCCGTCGGCGTACACGTGGACGGCGGCCTCGGAGAAGATCGCCGCGAGGGCGCGGCCCGGGCTCACCTGGATCGACTCGACGGCCAGGTCGATCCGGTCCCGCTCGCCGATGCCCCAGGCGAGACGGAACGCCTTCTGCCAGATCACCGTGTCGTTCCCCCGCGGGCCCCAGGTGCTGGGGTGGTACGGGCGGATCGCCTCGTTCCAGCTGACCACGCTGTCGAACCGGGAGGCTATGCGCTCATAGCCGTGCATCTCGTCCAGGCGCAGCGCGGTCTCCGGTATCGCGGCGTTGTTGGAGACCAGCAGGATGCGCCGGGCCGACTCCCGCGGTCCGAACCGGCCCGCGTCGAGCGCCGCGGCGAGCGTGGCCGCCCCGTACAGGGTCGACACCTGGAAGATCTGGGTTCTGTGGGGCATGGATCAGGCAGCCTTCCGCCCGTCACGCAGGCGGCTGAGCAACCTGCCACGATTCCTGTCGATGGTTCCGAGGGTCTCCTCGAGCGCCGCCTCGGGCATGCGCCGCAGCGCCGCGCTCGCCTCGCGGCGCAGCCGCTGGGCCGCCGCGGGCTCGTACTCGTCCGCCTTGCCGATGTGGAAGGCGATCATGGCGCAGTACGTGCGTACGGCCTTGAGGAGGAAGCGGTCGGACTCCGGGTCGTCCAGCACGTCCCGCAGCAGCATGTCGTAGGCCGGGATGAAGTCCAGCTGCCGGGAGTCCTTGATCTGGGTGAGCGAGGTCGCCACACCGCGCCGGTAGAAGATCCCGTGCAGGCCGACGGAGGCGTACGACCGGGCCTTCAGGTGCAGGCGCCAGATCCACAGCCGGTCCTCGGCGGTGCGCAGTTCGGTCGCGAAGCGCATCCCGCCGTCGTCGAAGAGGTGCCGCCGGTAGATCCCCGCCCAGACGAAGGGATAGTCGACCATGGTCTCCCGGTCGGCCGGCGCGATGCCGTCGCGCGGGTCCATCACGGCGTCGCGCACCCGGGCCGGGGGCCGCCGGATCACCCGTTCCTTCCCGGTGACCTGCACATGGTCGGTGCGGGCGAAGTCGCAGCCCAGCTCCTCGACGGCGCACACCAGTTCGGCGAGGTGGCTGGGGCCGTACCAGTCGTCGCCGTCGAGGAAGGTGATGAACTCCCCGCCCGCCGCGTCGATTCCGCTGTTGCGCGCCTGGGCTATCCCCATGTTCTTCTCGTGCCGTATCACCCTGGCGTTCGGGAGTTTCGCCGCCCAGCGGTCGATGGCCCACGGAGTGGAATCGGTGGAACAGTCGTCGACGAGAAGGAACTCGAAGGTGTCGTCCGCGTTGTTGGCGAGACTCCGAAGCGTACTCTCGGCGAATTCCCCCACGTTGTGCATGGGTACGACGACGGACAGCTTAGGCACAGGGCCCTCTCCTGTTTGAAGGGTGGCGATTGGAACAGGCTAGCTACGACCCCGGAGAGGGCGGTGTCGTCCGAGGCGCGGAAAGGTGAATTCCGTACTCGGTGCGCGTGAATTCTCGGTGTCTCAGGCCTGACCGAAGATCTCCCGGAGTTCCCCGATGTTCGACCGGGTGGTCTTCCACAGCAGCTCCTGGGCGCCGTGCACCTCCGCCACCGCGGCCGGATGGGCGTCGAGGATCGCGCCCGCCCGCTCGGCGAGCCGGGGGCCCAGCCACCGGTCGTGCACCGACAGCCCCCACTCGGAATGGCCGATGTCGGAGAGGAAATAGGCGAGTTTCGGGTGGGAGACCAGGCTGAGGATCGGCGTGCCGCAGCCGAACGGGATCATCCCCGCGTGCCCCCGCATCCCGATCACCAGCCGCGACCGGGCGTACAGGTCGCGGATCGCGTCGTTGGACAGGTCGTACAGTTGCTCGACGGGCAGCGCGATGCCGTGCTCCCGCCGCAGGTCGTGCACGAACCTCTCGTCGTCCGGCATGTGCGCCGCGTACCGTACGTCGGTCCTTCCCCGCAGCTCCTTCAGCGCGAGGGCCATCTGGCCGAGGAAGTGGCCGTAGTCGTGGCCGAAGCGCAGGCCCGCGCGGTCGTACGCGCAGTTGACCAGGACCGTGTCGGAGCGCCGCGCCGGATCGGTCCAGCCCGGGACGAGGTGCCGGGCCACCGTGGTCGGACAGGGCTGGTAGCGCACCCGGTCGCGCAGTCCGGCGGGAAGCAGGTCGCGGACCCGCTCGATGGAGCCGTGGTTGCGCAGTCCGAAGAACGCCGACCGCTCGACCAGCGCGCGCAGGCTCTCGGCGAACCGGGCGCGGCGGTAGAGCTGGCCGTCGAACACGTTGTAGCCGACCGCGAACACCGCCAGCGGCGCGGTGATCCGGGCCAGGACGTCGTCGGGGAGGTTCCACTGCCAGTGGCTGTTGCCGTTGGGCGAGGTGTCCGGGAGGAAGAGCCCGCCGCCGCCCACGATCACCCCGCGGCGGGCGTTCAGTTCCGCCAGCGCCGCCTCGTCGACCAGCCGGTGGACCGGCTGCGGGTACCAGCGGCGCGGGCCGGTGTCCGGGCCGAAGCACAGCCGCACGGCCTCGGGCAGCACTCTGTCACCCGCGTTCTCCCGGCCCTCGGCGAACAGCGCCACGTGCGCCAGCTGTTCCGCGGGACGCGCCGCCCGCGGCGGTTCGGGGTCGGCGCCCGGGCGGGTGCGGACGGACCAGGCGTGGCACCCCGCGTCCGTGGGGTCGGCCTCCAGTCCCTCGCGGGCGTAGGCGTGCGCGTCCTCGTCCCGCCCGAGGATCCAGGCCAGCCGGGCGAGCTGGGCGAAGGCACGCGGCGCGACGTCCGGGGACGCCGCCGCCAGCAGCAGACGCGCCTCCGCCTCCTCGTAGCGGGACAGCGCCATCAGGCACAGGCCGAGTGTCTCCTGGCAGCGCGGCGCGTCCAGCCGGTCGCCCAGGACCGGGGCGAGCACGCCGACGGCCTCGTCGTACCGGCCCTGCCGGCGGTACCCGTCGGCGACCGTGCGGGCCAGGTCCAGGGAGGGACGCGCGCGCAGCAGCGGCGGCGCGAGGTGCGCGAGGAGATCGGGGTGCTTGCCGCCCGGCACGGCGCGGTAGGCGGCCCGGAACTCCTCGTCGCTCATCTCGAAACGGCGCCGGGCCTCGGCGGCCGGGCCGTAACCGGGCTCGTCGAACGGGCCGGTGAAGCGCAGGACGGCGACATGGGCGGGCACGGGCGTGTCCCCGTGCAGCCGGCGGGTGAGGAAGTCGTACCGGGCGTCGACGGGGACCAGGACCTCACCGAGCGCCGCGTCCAGGTCGCCGTCACCGCCACCGCCGTCACCGGCATCGGCATCGGCGAACCGCGCCGCCAGGGCGTCGTCCACGTCGGCGCGCTGCACGACCAGCAGCCCGTCCGGCAGCACGGCCCACCGCTCGCCGGCCGCCCCGCCGTCCAGCAACTGCCGTACGGCGCCCACGCCGTGGCGCATCCGCAGCAGCTCGCCGAGGTCCCCGAGGACGACCATGGACGGGGTGAGGGCGATGACGGTGTCGTAGCCCTCCAGCCGCAGGACGTCCCCGCGGCCGTCCGCCCGGCGCGGGACGATCCGCGGGTGCAGCGCGCGCAGCGCGTCGAACGAGGAGTCGGGCAGCCCGGGGTGCAGGACCACGACGTCCTCGCACACGCCCGGATTGGTCAGGGCCAGACTGCGTATCAGCGTGGCCACGGCGGGCAGCCGGTCCCCGTCGGTGTGGACGGCGAAGGCGATCCGGCGCTTGCCGGTGACGGTCCTGCTGTCGTCCGCGGAGGAGTCCGGGAAACCCTTCCCGGAGGAGCCGGTGACGGGGTGGGTCGGGTGGGTCATCGCAGGGCGATCCTCATCTTGCTGTCGTCGACACGCGTCGCACGGTCCATGACCCACTCGGCCTCGCGCGGGCGCAGCGCGCCGGGCGACCGGAAGCCGATCAGGTCCAGGCTGCTTCCGGCGTCCAGGAAGTCCAGGAGCCGCAGGAGGGTGAAGGCGGTGGTCGTCCCGCCGTCCCAGCCGTCCTCGCCCAGCAGCGCCGGGTCGCTCAGGGGCCGGCGCAGCGAGGCGTCGCCGATGTGTTCCTGCGCCGTGGGCACCAGCCGCTGCCGGACGGCGCGGCGCCACGCCGCGGCCGGGTCGCCGAAGACCAGCCGGACGCCCGCCGGCCGCGTCCACGCGGGCCCCTCCCACGGGGTGGCGCCGCGCAGCGAGACGGCGTGGACGTCGGTGCGCTCGCCGGTGCCCGGGGCGCGCAGGCGGAAGGAGTCGCAGCGCATCACGACGTCGTAGCGGTCGATCTCGGGGCCCAGCGTGCTCGCGGCGACCTCCTCGGTGTCCGCGACCAGGCACACCGTCCGGCCCGCGAGCAGACCGCGCAGTCCGCTGACGCCGATCGGCGCGCATCCACCGGGACGCGGGCCGTCCGAGTCGTCCCCCGCCACGAGCGGCCCGTCCCGCTCCACGAGCCTTCGGTACGCGCCGTACAGCCGCAGCAGACGCCGCACCTCGGGCTGCCCGACGCCGTACTGCGCGACGCGCGCCCGCACGAACGCGGCGAACTCCGGCGCCACCCGCGCCGTGGTGGCCGCGGTCGGCTCGCGCAGCGGGGACCCAACCTCGGGGAACAGCGCCACGGCCGCCTCGACGCACTCCCGCCGGCGCCGCAGCGTGGCGGCCCTGCGGACCACCTCCGCCGACGCGCCGCCGTCGCCCGCCAGCGCGAGATGACGCTCGTAGCACTCCAGCGCCTCCGCGTCGCGGCCGAGCCCGTCCAGCGCCAGGCCGCGCAGCCGCCAGGCGCCCTTGGAGCGGCGCCGGATCTCCGTCGCCGTCCCGGTGACCGCCAGGGCGAGGCCCAGCCCGTCCTCCCCGCCGGCCTCCAGCGCGCGCTCGGCCGTCCGCAGCAGGGCGTCGAAGGGGTCGGCGGACGCGGCGCCCGGATCGGCGGGCACGGCGCCCGGGGAGCCCGCGGAGGCCAGGGAGGCCAGGGAGGCGGCTAGGACGCCGACCGCCCGGACGAGCCGGGCGTGCGCGGCAGCGGACCTGTCGTCCCGTGCCGCGAGGTACTCCCCGCACTCACGGACGGCCCGGGCGTACAGGGCCGGCCCGGCGGCCTCCTTCTGCCGTGGCTTGAACAGTCCCGCCAGGGGGTTCGTCATGTGTTCCACCGTTCGTCCGACCGGAGGCCGAACCGGCCGGCCGCGGGCCGGCTCGTTCGACCGGACGCCGAATGTGCCCCAAGGCACCCGGACGCGGGTGCCTTTCCGGTGGACGGCGGGTGAACACTCTCCCCGCGCACCGCTCAGCGGCGTACGGCCTTCAGGATCACCCGGCCGCGATGCGCCACCCGGCGGGCGGCGGAGTTGCGCGGCAGGAACGCCAGCCGCTGCGGCAGTCCGCCGGGCAGCCCCAGCGCGGTCAGCCGGCGCCGCTTGAAGTAGTGCTGGGTGCGGGGACCGAAGTGCTCGGCCAGGAACCGTTCGGCCGCGGGCCGCAGCGAGGGATGGATCTGCGGCTGCATCGCGAAGCTCATGGCGGTGACGAGCCCCTGGAGCAGGTCGCGGGGCAGGGCCCGGTCGTCGTCCCGGCCGGTGGACTCCAGGTCCGGCAGCAGCGCGTGGGCGAGGGCGACGGGGACGCGGTTGCTGTTCTGGAACGGCGCCAGCCGGTCCAGCAGCATGCCGGTGCCGATGCGGGCGACCGGCAGCTGGTAGAACGCCGACGCGGTGAACAGGGCCGTGGAGAAGCAGCCCACCACCAGCGCGGGCCGCGCCTTCGCGTACAGCACCTCGGCGAGCACGGGGGTGTCCAGGACGAGGAGGTCGACGCCGAGCCGTTCGGCCTCGGCGCGCAGCGCCAGGCTGTAGCCTGCCGGGGCCGTGGGGTGCGGCTTGAAGACGACGGAGCGGTGCCCGCGTCCGACGGCTCCGCGCAACATCCGCACATGCAGCTCCTCCTCCTCGGCGGGGGTGAGGATGCCCAGCGCGGACAGGTACTGGCCGAGCAGCAGGGCCGCGCCGTCCGGCACGTCCGGCAGGTCCCCGGCGGCGCCCGTGAGGTCGCTCATCACCTTCAGGAAGCGGTCGGTGGGCACCACCTCGGCCGGCACGCCGAACTCGGTCAGCAGCATCGGCGTCAGACCCGCCACCAGGTCCAGGTGGAACAGCCGCCGCACCCGCGTGCCGACCAGCGGGTCGAGCTTGTTGCGGGTGGGGCCGTAGCTCATCAGGCCGTCGGCGTAGACGTGCACGGGGGCGTCGGTGAAGATCTGCGCCAGGCCGAGCGCCGGGTTGACCTGGAGCGACTCCACGACCAGCTCGACCCGGTCGTCGCCCAGCCCCCACAGCTGCCGCAGATAGCGCTCGAACAGCGGCAGGTCGTCGGAGCGCGGCTGCCAGGCGCCGGGATGGAATGGGCTGATCGCCTCGTTGTACGACAGCACGTCACCGAAGTGGTGGCGCAGCGTGTCGAAGCCCGGCATCTCGTCGACGGCCGGGGTGGTCTCCGGCGTCGCCGAGTTGTTGAACACCAGCAGCACCCGCCGGTCCGGCTCCGGGAAGCAGCCGGCGTCGAGGGCCGCGGCGAGCGTGGCCCCGCCGTACAGGGTGGAGACGCAGAAGATCTGGGTGGTACGGGACATCAGGCCGCCGCCTTCGCTGTGGTGATCCGGCGCCGCAGGCGCCGCAGCCTGGAGGCGCGCTGGAAGTCCATGGTGTCGAGCACGTCGCCGAGCGCGTCCTGCGGCATCCGCTTGATCGCCGCCGCGCTCATCGCGCGCAGCTGCCGGGCCACGGCCGGCTCGAACTTGCCGATCTCCGACAGATGGTGGGCGATGATCGCGCAGTAGGTGCGCACCGCCTTCGGCAGCAGCCGGTCCGCGTCGCGGTCCGCGGCGGTCTCCCCGATCACCTGGTCGAAGGCGCGGATGAAGTCGAGCTGGCGCACGTCACCGATCTGGGTGAGCGACCCGGCGACCCCGCGCCGGTAGAACACACCGAGCAGACCGACCACGGCGAACGACTCGGCCTCGCGGTGCAGCTTCCAGATCCAGGGCCGGTCCTCGGCGGTGCGCAGCCCGTCGGTGAAGTGCAGCAGCCCCTTGTCGAGCAGCCGCCGGTGGAAGGCGCCCGCCCAGGCGTAGGGGTAGTCCACCGAGGTGGTGCGGTCGGCGGGCAGGATCGCGTCGCGCGGGTTCAGCACCTCGCCGCGCCGCCCGACCGGCACCCGGTGCACGGAGCGGGCCCGCGCGGTGGCCTGCACATGGTCGGTGCGTACGAAGTCGCAGCCCAGACCCTCGATGGCCGCGACCAGCTCGCTCAGATAGCCGGGCGCGAGCCAGTCGTCACCGTCCAGGAAGGCCACGTACTCGCCGGTCGCCACGTCCAGCCCGGTGTTGCGCGCGGTGGCGAGCCCGCCGTTTTCCTCACGGTGGATACAGCGCACCCGCGCGACCTCGGAAAGTTCCTCGGCCGCGCGTTCGAGAATGGCCGGTGTTTCGTCCTTCGATTTGTCGTCCACCAGGATGAACTCGAAGTCTGGCCGGGCATTCGCGCGAAGGCTTCTGAGGGTGTCCGGCGCGTATTGCTGAACGTTGTAGAACGGCACGATCACGGAAAGCTTTGGCACTCGAGAAAGCCTAGGAGGCGGCCCGGCTGCGGAACTTTCCGGTGGCCGTACGGGGGGTGAACTCCATGTGTCGGAACGGTGCATGCCGTGTACTTTCCGGCCCGCGACAAGCCAGTTCGGCTCTCGGTGGGGCGCTGTTAACTTTTTGTTGAGTCCCGGTTGGGCCACAACACGGAATTGCTTCCTAGCGTCTTGGACGTGCCACCAAGTCCAACGAAGCCCCCACGCGTCGCGGTACTCGCGGACTCCGACACCCGCTGGAAATGGGGTGCGCTGACCGCGAACCGCATCGCCGCGGGCCCGTCCGTCCCGTCCATGGAAACCGCCCCCGCGGAAGGGGCGCAAACCGCGCCCGTCCTGGACGGATTCCTGCTGCGCGGCCGGGCCACCCCGACCCCGCGCCAGCTCGCGGAGGTCGGGGTGCGCGCCGACTCCCTGCGGGAGGTCACCGCCGTCGAGTTCCTGCGCACCATGGCGCGCGAGCCGTACGACGTGCTCGTCCTCGCCCTGGTCGGCGGCGGTGTGCAGGCGATGCTGCACGGGCTCAAGCGCGTGTGGGAGGACCGCCCCAAGCGGCCCGTCGTCGTCACCGGCTACGTCGGCGTCGTCTACGAGAAGCTCGCCGACGGCCTGCTGCTGCGGCACGGCGCGGACCTCGTCCTCGCCAACTCCCGCCAGGACGCCGAACGCTTCCGGGCCGTCTACGACGGTGTCGGCGCGGACTACTCCGCCGTGACCGAGGTGGCACTCCCGTTCCTCGGCGGAGCGCCGTACGCCGGTGAACACGATCCCTACACGGTCGTCTTCGCCGCCCAGCCGTCCGTCCCGGACAGCCGCAAGGACCGCACCTACCTGCTGGAACGGCTCGTCCGGCACGCCCGGCTGCACCCCGAGCGCGAGGTGCTGCTCAAGCTGCGCTCCAAGCCCGGCGAGCACACCACGCACATCGAGGAGCTGCCCTACCAGAAGCTCGCCCAGAAGCTCGACCTGCCGCCCAACTTCCGGCTCGTCTACGGCAACATGGGCGAGGTCCTCGACCGCACCGACCTGCTGGTCACGGTCAGCTCGACCGCGGCCCTGGAGTCCCTGCACCGCCGGATCCCCACCGTCGTCCTCACCGACCTCGGCGTCCGCGAGGTGCTGGGCAACCACCACTTCGTGGGCTCCGGCTGCCTCGCCTCCTGGGACCAGCTCGACGCCGGCCACCGGCCCGCGCCGGACCCGGAGTGGGTGGCCCGGCAGGGCGTCGCCGCGGACGGCGAGTACGCGACCGCCTTCGACGCGGCCCGCGCCCGCATCGCGGAACTCCTCGCCTCGGACGCGCTGCCGCCGCTCACCCCCTACTACACCCCGGCGACCGCCCCCGGCTATCTGCCCGGCATCCTCGCCCGCCACCACCTCGGCCCCGACGGCACCCCGCTGCCCGGCGCCCCCGCCCACGACAGGGAACCCGGCCCGGTCCGGCAGATCGTCCGCCGCGCGGCCCGCGGCGCCTACCGGCACGGAGTGCAGCGCGTGGCACCGGTGATCCGGCGGATGGGCGAGCTGTGAGCCGCGGGACCTCACCCCAAGGAGCAGAACCCATGTCCCACCCGCAAGCGGGCCACGGCGCCACCGTACGCCGGGTGCTCGCGGTGATCCCCGCGCGCGGCGGCTCCAAGGGCGTGCCCGCGAAGAACCTCGCCCCGGTCGGCGGTGTGCCGCTGGTCGCCCGCGCGGTCCGCGAGTGCCGCGCCGCCCGCCTGGTGACCGACGTCGTCGTGTCGACGGACGACCAGGCCATCGCCGAGGCCGCCCGCGCGGCCGGCGCCGAGGTCGTGCTGCGCCCCGCCGTCATCGCCGGTGACACCGCGACCTCCGAGGCGGCCGTCCTGCACGCCCTGGACGCCCACGAGGCACTGCACGGCTCCCCGGTCGACGTGGTCCTCCTCGTCCAGTGCACCAGCCCCTTCCTCACCCGCGAGGACGTCGACGGCGTCGCCGCGGCCGTCGCCGAGAACGGCGCCGACACCGCCGTCACCGTGGCGCCCTTCCACGGCTTCGTCTGGCGCGACGGCGACGCGGAGGGGGACGGCGGCCACGGCGTCAACCACGACAAGGCGTACCGCCCCCGCCGCCAGGACCGCCCCCAGGACCTGCTGGAGACCGGCGCCGCCTACGCCATGGACGCGCCCGGCTTCCGCAAGCACCAGCACCGCTTCTTCGGCCGCACCGAACTCGTGCGCACCGACCCCGCGCGCGTGCTGGAGATCGACGACCCGCACGACCTCGCCCGCGCCCGCGCCCTCGCGCCGCTCTTCGACGCGGAAAGGCCCGGCGCCCTCCCGACCGCCGACGACATCGACGCGGTCGTCCTCGACTTCGACGGCACCCAGACCGACGACCGGGTGCTGATCGACTCCGACGGACGGGAGTTCGTCTCCGTGCACCGCGGCGACGGACTCGGCATCGCGGCCCTGCGCAAGGCGGGCCTGAAGCTGCTGATCCTGTCCACGGAACAGAACCCGGTCGTCGCCGCCCGCGCCCGGAAGCTGAGGCTCCCGGTGCTGCACGGCATCGACCGCAAGGACCTCGCGCTCAAGCAGTGGTGCGAGGAACAGGGCATCGCGCCGGAGCGCGTGCTCTACGTCGGCAACGACGTCAACGACCTGGGCTGCTTCGCCCTCGTCGGCTGGCCGGTCGCGGTCGCCTCCGCCCATGACGTCGTACGCGGCGCCGCACGCGCGGTCACCACCCTCCCCGGTGGCGACGGCGCGATCCGAGAGATCGCCGGCTGGATCCTCGGACCCTCTCTCGACTCTCCCGCCCCCGTCACCAAGTAAGGAACGTACTGCCATGAGCACCAACTCCCGCCTGCGCACGCTCGGTTCGCGCGAGGTCGGCCCCGGCCGCCCCGTCTACATCACCGGCGAGATCGGCATCAACCACAACGGCGACCTCGAGAACGCCTTCAAGCTGATCGACGCCGCCGCCGAGGCGGGCTGCGACGCGGTCAAGTTCCAGAAGCGCACCCCGGAGATCTGCACCCCGCGCGACCAGTGGGACATCGAGCGCGACACCCCCTGGGGCCGGATGACCTACATCGACTACCGCCACCGCGTCGAGTTCGGCGAGGACGAGTACCGCCAGATCGACGAGTACTGCAAGGAGAAGGGGATCGACTGGTTCGCCTCCCCGTGGGACACCGAGGCCGTCGCCTTCCTGGAGAAGTTCGACGTCCCCGCCCACAAGGTGGCCTCCGCCTCCCTCACCGACGACGAGCTGCTGCGCGCCCTGCGCGCCACCGGCCGCACGATCATCCTCTCCACCGGCATGTCCACGCCGAAGCAGATCCGGCACGCCGTCGAGGTCCTGGGCAGCGACAACATCCTCCTCTGCCACGCCACCTCCACCTACCCGGCCAAGGCCGAGGAGCTGAACCTCCGCGTGATCAACACGCTGGAGAAGGAGTACCCGAACGTCCCGATCGGCTACTCCGGCCACGAGACCGGCCTGCAGACCACCCTCGCCGCCGTCGCCCTCGGCGCCGTCTTCGTCGAGCGCCACATCACCCTCGACCGCGCCATGTGGGGCTCCGACCAGGCCGCCTCCGTCGAGCCCCAGGGCCTCACCCGCCTGGTCCGCGACATCCGCACCATCGAGGCCTCCCTCGGCGACGGCGTGAAGAAGGTCTACGACTCCGAGCTGGCCCCGATGAAGAAGCTGCGCCGCGTCACCGGCGTGGTCGCCGAGGCGGAGATCGCCGCGGCGGCGGGCGAGCCGGTCACGGTGTGAATCCGAATCACTGACGACGGGACGGTCGTACGCCGATGAGCCCCCGCGCCGGGAAAGCCGGCCACCACGCCGGTCCGCGCACCCTCGACACCCTGGCCTTCGTCGAGAGTCCGGTACAGCTGCTGAACGTGCTGGAGTGGGCGCACGCCCACGCACCCGGCGCGGGGCTCACCCTGGTGGTCCTGTCGCCCGTCGACCCGATGACCCGCGGCCAGCTGCGCCGGATGGCGGAGCTGGCCCGGCGGGAGGGCCACGAGGTCCGCTGGGAGGAGGCGCGCGGCGGCGCGCTGGCCCCCTTCCAGACGGTCGGCGGACTGACCGGCCCCCTGCGCCGCGCCCGCCGCATCGTCATGGGGGACCCGTTCTCCCGCTACGTCCAGCTGCTGCTGACCATCACCCGCGCCCGTGACCTGGTCGTCGTGGACGACGGCACGGCCACGATGGAGTTCGTCACCCAGCTGGCCCGCGGCGAACGCCTGGTCCGCTGGCACCGCAAGGGCACCCGCCCCGGACCGCGCGACCTGGCCTTCGCCCCCGTCTCCTCCTCGGCCCGCCGCCGCCTCACCCCGGCCGAGGACCGCCGGGTCGAGATCTTCTCCTCGATGCCCATCGAGGAGGCCCCGGGCGGCGTGACCGTCCGCGCCAACGACTTCTCCTGGACCCGGTCCCGCTTCGGCCCGCCCCGCATCACCAAGGGCGCCGACATGGTCGGCACCTCCCTGGTGGAGACCGGCGTCGTCGACGGCGACCGCTATCTGGCCGCCGTACGCTCCCTCGCGCACACCCACGGCGCGCTGCGCTACTTCGCCCACCGCCGCGAGAGCGCCGAGAAACTCCACCGGCTGGCCGTCGAGACCGGCCTGGAGGTCGTCCGCCCCGACCTCCCCCTGGAGCTGATAGCCCGCCGGGGCCCGATCGGCCGTACGATCCTCAGCTTTCCCTCGACCGTCGTGCACACCCTGCCCCTGGCCCTGGCCGGCACCGAGGTGCGCGTCGCCGTCTGCGACATCGACCCGGCCTGGCTCACCAGCACCGCCTCGCCCCGCGCCCAGGGTTTCCTGAAGGGTGTGACGGGCACCGCACGCGACGTCCACCGGCTGTCGGCGGTGCGGGCGGTCTAGGCCCCGGGCCCCGCCACGGGCCGTTCCGGTGGGTGAACAGTTGAGCGTGGGTGGGGCAGGGCGTGGTATCCGTGGAGAAGTGGGTGGGTCTTGCACCGGCCCGGGCGGTCGTCGAGGTCGGCCGAGTCGAGCGAGTTTACCCACCCGACCCGGTACCTATGCGCTCGGCGGCCAACTTTTCTTCCCCTAACGGGTTGAAGTTTTGTTGATCTCAGGACAGTTGGCCGTCCGGACGTCCTACCCTTCAGAGGGTGAAGCAATTGATGTCACTGGAGTCCGAGGCCGATCTCCCCGGGGAAGCGATGCTGCCCGGCACCCTGCCGGAGCCGCTGCGCGCGGAACTGGTCGCGTTCCGCCGCGACTTGCACATGCACCCCGAGCTGGGCAACCAGGAGTTCCGCACCACCAAGGCGATCAAGGCCCGGCTGGAGCAGGCCGGCCTGAAGCCGCGGGTACTCCCGAGCGGCACCGGCCTCGTCTGTGACATCGGCGCGGACGGCGGCGAGTGGAGCGGCGGGCCCGAGATGCTGGCGATGCGCGCCGACATCGACGCCCTGCCCATCCCGGACGCCAAGACGGAGTGCGCCTACCGCTCCACCGTGCCCGACCGCTGCCACGCCTGCGGCCACGACGTGCACACCACGGTCGTGCTCGGCGCCGGACTCGTCCTCGCCGACCTGCACCGGCAGGGCCTGCTGCCGCGCCCGGTCCGGCTGCTCTTCCAGCCCGCCGAGGAAGTCCTCCCCGGCGGTGCCGCCGACGCCATCGAGAACGGCGGGGTGCTCGACGGGGTGGCCCGGATCATCGCCGTGCACTGCGACCCGCGGGTCGACGCCGGCCGCGTCGGGCTGCGCCACGGCCCGATCACCTCGGCCTGCGACCGGCTGGAGATCGCCCTCGACGGCCCCGGCGGCCACACCGCCCGGCCTCACCTGACGACCGACCTGGTCACGGCCGTGGCCCGGGTGGTCACCGACGTCCCGGCGATCATCGCCCGCCGCGTCGACGCGCGCAGCGGCCTCTCGGTCACCTGGGGCCGTATCGAGTCCGGCCACGCCCCGAACGTCATCCCCCAGCACGCGGAGCTGTCCGGTACGGTCCGCTGCCTCGACCTGGAGGCCTGGCGGCAGGCACCCGACCTCGTCCACGCCGCGATCGACGAGGTCGCGGGCCTGCACCGGGCCAAGTCCGAGATCAACTATGTCCGGGGCGTCCCGCCCGTCGTCAACGACGCCGGCGTCACCGAGCTCCTCCGCGACGCCATGACCGTGCGGCGCGGCATGGACTCCGTCGAGGACACCGAGCAGAGCCTCGGCGGCGAGGACTTCTCCTGGTACCTGGAGCACGTCCCCGGCGCCATGGCCCGCCTCGGCGTCCGCACCCCCGGCGAACGCACCGTCCGCGACCTCCACCAGGGCGACTTCGACGTCGACGAACACGCGATCACGGTCGGCGTGGAACTCTTCACAGCAGCAGCGTTGCTGGACGGCGCCCACTGACCCCTCCGGGGAGGGGGCGGGACCCTCGTGGGACGCGTCCACCGTCGGCGGCTTCCCGCCCGTGCGGGGCTGTGCGGCCTCGGCTGCGCCGTCGCCCGCCGTGTCTCCCACCCGCACCATCCGTGCGGGATGCGTGGTCGGGTGTGGGTGGCCCCTCGTGGGACGCGTCCACCGTCGGCGGCTTCCCGCCCGTGCGGGGCCGTGCGGCCTCGGCTGCGCCACCGCCCGCCGTGTCTCCCACCCGCACCACCCGTGCGGGATGCGTCGTCGGGTGCGGGTGACCCCCGTGCGGCGCGTCCGCCGTCGCGGCTTCCCGCCCGTGCGGTCGTCGGCGGCGGGCCGAGTAGTCCCTGGCGGGCGCCCCACCCCCGAAGGTTCCCTGCCGCCCCCGGCTCGCCGGTCTGAGCACGCCCCGCCCCCTTCCCGTCCGCCCCGCCCCACGGAGGTGCGGACGCCGACGGCGAACGAGCCCCTCGGGGGCCACCCGCACCCGGCGACGACTGCCGCACGGGTGGTGCGGGTGGGAGACGACCCGGGGCGATGGCGCAGCCGAGGCGTGGGACCGGCACCCACCTCGACGACCCCCCCGCTTGTGCCCAGCGCAGCGCCGTTGCAGCCTAGGAAGTGTCCCGAGCACACCTTTCGAGCAAGTGGTTCACCTGCACGTAACGACCACCGGCACGAATGGATAACGGCCACACGGAACCCCGTTCCCTGGAGTGTCTACGCGCGTTAATGTGCGCCGAACCGAGCACCCACTGCGGGGCTTTGGAGAATGGGGAACTTCAGATGCGTCGGATATCCAAACTGACCCGCGTCGCGGTGGGCGTCGCGTCCCTCGCCCTCGCCGCCACCGCCTGCGGCGGCACCAGCGGCGAAGGCGGCGGCGACGGCGAGAAGGAGAACCTCGGCCTCGCCATCGCGTACGACATCGGCGGTAAGGGCGACCAGTCCTTCAACGACGCCGCCTACGCCGGTCTGACCAAGGCCAAGAACGAGTTCGGCTACAAGACCGCCGACATCGAGCCCACCGAGGGCGAGACCGACGCCGACAAGGAGCAGCGCCTCGCGTCCCTCGCCAAGCAGGGCTACAACCCGGTGATCGGCGTCGGCTTCGCCTATGGCCCGGCGATGGAGGCCGTGGCCAAGGACTACCCGGACACCACCTTCGGCATCGTCGACTCCGTCGTCGAGGGCGACAACGTCACCTCCCTCGTCTTCGCCGAGGAGCAGGCCTCCTACCTCGCCGGCGTCGCCGCCGCCAAGGCCACCAAGACGAACACCGTCGGCTTCGTCGGCGGCGTGGACATCCCGCTGATCCACAAGTTCGAGGCCGGCTACAAGCAGGGCGTCGAGGACACCAGCGGCGGCAAGGTCAAGGTCATCTCCCAGTACCTGACCCAGACCGCCGAGGAGGGCGGCTTCTCCAGCCCGGACAAGGGCAAGGCCGCCGCCGAGGGCCAGATCGAGAAGAAGGCGGACGTCGTCTACCAGGCGGCCGGCCTCTCCGGCCAGGGCGTCATCGAGGCCGCCGCCAAGGCCAAGGTCTGGGCGATCGGCGTCGACTCCGACCAGTACAAGCAGGAAGCCCTCGCTGCGTACAAGAACTCCATCCTCACCTCCGCCCTGAAGGACGTCGGCGGCGCGGTCTACGCCCTCGCCAAGTCCGTCGAGGACGGCAAGCCGCTGACCGGCACCCAGACCTTCGACCTGAAGGCGAACGGCGTGGGCCTGTCCGAGAGCAACCCCGAGTACGCCAAGATCCCGGGCCTGAAGGACGCCGTCGAGAAGGCCAAGCAGGGCATCGTCGACGGCGACATCAAGGTCAAGACCGAGTAACCGAACAGCCGAGCCTCGGCACGCGTCCCGGCGTACCCGCCCATCTGATCGGGCGAACCGGGACGTATCAACCGGAAGCGGGCGGGCGCCCCACGCGCCCCGCCCGCTTCTTCGTTCCCGCCGGCGCGGGCCACGACGGCGCCCAGGTCACCCACCGCCACCCCGCGTTTGCGGTCGGCAAGCCTTCCGCCGTGGCTTCCGTGGCGTTGGCCACGGGCGGATAACAAGGTGGACAGAAGGGGTTTTCAGGCAGGTCTACGCGCGTTAATCTGCGGCGAAGCCAGCGCCGATGCTGAACCTCTCGCGGCGCGTTGTACGACAGGAGCACCACACCATGCGCCGGGTTTCCCGCATCGCGGTCGCAGGCGCAGCGACCGCCTCCCTCGCCCTCGCCCTGTCCGCCTGTGGCGGCACCTCCACCGAGAGCGGCTCGTCCGCCGACAGCGACAAGGGCCTCGCCATCGCGTACGACGTCGGCGGCAAGGGCGACCAGTCCTTCAACGACGCCGCGTACGCGGGCCTGGAGCAGGCGAAGAAGGAGTTCAAGTACGAGACGGCCGACATCGAGCCCACCGAGGGCGAGACGGACGCCGACAAGCAGCAGCGCCTGGAGTCCCTGGCCAAGCAGGGCTACAACCCGGTCGTGGGTGTCGGCTACGCGTACGCCGCCGCCGTCAAGGGCGCCGCCGAGAAGTACCCGGACACCACCTTCGGCATCGTGGACGACTCCACGGTCCAGGCGAAGAACGTCGCCGACCTGGTCTTCTCCGAGGAGGAGGCCTCGTACCTGGCCGGCGTCGCCGCCGCCAAGTCCACCAAGTCCAACGTCGTGGGCTTCGTCGGCGGTGTGGACATCCCGCTGATCCACAAGTTCCAGGCCGGCTTCGAGCAGGGCGTCAAGGACACCGACCCCAAGGTCAAGGTCCTCTCCCAGTACCTCACCCAGACGGCCGAGGAGGGTGGCTTCTCCAGCCCGGACAAGGGCAAGACGGCCGCCGAGGGCCAGATCGAGAAGAAGGCCGACGTCGTCTACGCGGCCGCCGGTCTGTCCGGCCAGGGCGTGATCGAGGCCGCCGCCGCCAACAAGGTGTGGGCGATCGGCGTCGACTCCGACCAGTACAAGCAGGAAGCCCTCGCCAAGTACAAGGACTACATCCTCACCTCGGCGATGAAGGACGTCGCCAAGGCGGTCTACAACCTGGCGAAGTCGGTCGAGGACGGTAAGCCCCAGACCGGTATCGTTCGTGGCGATCTGAAGTCCGGCGAGGTGAGCCTGTCGAACTCCAACCCGAAGTTCGCGGACGACGCCGAGGTCCAGGAAGCCGTCGAGACCGCCAAGGAGAAGATCGTCAGCGGCGAGATCAAGGTCAAGAACAGCTGATCGTCCGCTGCACCCTGAGTACACCCTGAGCAGCGTGTAACCACGGGGTTGCGTCCGCTCGACGGGGTACGGGGAGTCCGCTCCTCGTACCCCGTTGTCGCGGTGCGTCGGCCCCCTTGTATGCCGTAGGGGCGCTACGCGCGTAGACGACCCCCGTCCCCAGGAGAGTGCGCCATCAACGCGTCCAGCAGCCCTCCGGCCGGAGCGGCGGTCAACGGTCAGGCGACCGCCGTCGAACTCGCCGGGATCACCAAGCGATTCCCCGGAGTCGTGGCCAACCACGACATCCACCTCACCGTCCGCAAGGGCACCGTCCACGCCCTCGTCGGCGAGAACGGCGCCGGCAAGTCGACCCTGATGAAGATCCTCTACGGCATGCAGAAGCCGGACGAGGGCACCATCGCGATCGACGGCGAGCAGGTCTCCTTCTCGTCCCCGGCCGACGCCATCGCCCGCGGCATCGGCATGGTCCACCAGCACTTCATGCTGGCCGACAACCTGACCGTGCTGGAGAACGTGGTGCTGGGCAGCGAGAAGCTGTACGGCATCGGCGCTAAGGCCCGGCGCAAGATCAAGGAGATCTCCGAGCGCTACGGCCTCGACGTCCAGCCCGACCTGCTGGTCGAGGAGCTGGGTGTCGCCGCCCGCCAGCGCGTGGAGATCCTCAAGGTCCTCTACCGCGGCGCCCGCACCCTGATCCTGGACGAGCCGACCGCCGTGCTCGTGCCGCAGGAGGTCGACGCGCTCTTCGCCAACCTGCGCGAGCTGAAGGCCGAGGGCCTGTCGGTCATCTTCATCTCCCACAAGCTGGGCGAGGTCCTCTCGGTCGCCGACGACATCACCGTCATCCGCCGCGGCACGACCGTCGGCACGGCCGTCCCCTCCGAGATCACCCCGCGCCAGCTCGCCGAGATGATGGTCGGCAGCGAGCTGCCCACCCCCGAGACCGCCGAGTCCACGGTCACCGACCGCCCGGTGCTCACCGTCGACAAGCTGCGCCTCGCGGCCCCCGGCGGCAAGGCGATCCTCGACGACATCTCCTTCACCATCCACGCGGGCGAGGTCCTGGGCATCGCCGGCGTCGAGGGCAACGGCCAGACGGAACTGGTCGACGCCCTGATCGGCCTGAGGCACGCCGACTCCGGCACCATCACCCTGGAGGGTGAGGAGATCACCGCCTGGGCCACCCGCAAGCGCCGTGAGCAGGGCATCGGCTACATCCCCGAGGACCGCCACCGCCACGGCCTGCTCCTGGAGGCCCCCCTCTGGGAGAACCGCATCCTCGGCCACGTCACCGAGAAGCCCAACGCCAAGGGCGTCTGGCTGGACCCGAAGGCGGCCCAGGACGACACCCGCCGGATCGTGACGGAGTACGACGTCCGCACCCCCGGCATCGACGTCACCGCGGCCTCTCTCTCCGGCGGCAACCAGCAGAAGCTGATCGTCGGCCGCGAGATGAGCCACAACCCGAAGTTCCTGATCGCCGCGCACCCCACCCGCGGTGTGGACGTCGGCGCGCAGGCCGCCATCTGGGACCACATCCGCGAGGCCCGCCGCGAAGGCCTGGCCGTGCTGCTGATCTCCGCCGACCTCGACGAGCTGATCGGCCTGTCCGACACCCTCCGGGTGATCTACAACGGCAAGCTCGTCGCGGACGCCGACCCGGCCACCATCACCCCCGAGGAGCTGGGCTCGGCGATGACCGGCGCCGCCACCGGCCACCTGGAACACGAAGAGACCCCCGAGACTCCCGGCCTGCGCAAGTCTGACGAGTCTCCGGAAGACGAGGCCCGCTGATGAAGAAGTTCGACAAGGAGCGCGTGCTCCTCGCGGTGGCCGGGCCGGTCATCGCGCTCGCCGTGGCCTTCGCGCTCAGCGCCATCGTGCTGATCGCCTCCGGCAAGAACCCGGTCGAGCCGTTCGCCGTGATGTTCGAGCAGGCCACCTTCTCCGACATCCAGGTCCGGATCCTCAACCAGGCCACGCTGTACTACATCGCGGCCCTCGCGGTGGCCATCGGCTTCCGGATGAACCTGTTCAACATCGGCGTCGACGGCCAGTACCAGCTCGCCGCCATGATGGCCGCCATCGTCGGCGCCCACGCCAACCTGCCGGCCGTCCTCCAGGTGCCGCTGCTGCTGCTGACCGCGCTGCTCACCGGCGCCTTCTGGTCCGGCATCGCCGGTGTCCTCAAGGTCACCCGGGGCGTGAGCGAGGTCGTCGCGACGATCATGCTCAACGCGATCGCCACCTCCGTCATCGCCTACCTGTGGCTGCCGGACGTCTTCGGCGTCAAGGTCGGCAACAACAACACCACCGGCGAGATGCACTCCTCCGGCTGGATCCCCGGCATCGACCTGGGCAAGGCCGGCGAGATCTACGGCCTGGTCGTCCTCGCCGTGCTGCTCGGCATCGGCTACTGGGTCGTCCTCAACCGCACCCGCTTCGGCTTCGACCTGCGCGCCTCCGGCGCCTCCGAGACCGCCGCGGCGGCCAGCGGCGTCGACCCCAAGCGCATGGTCCTGACCGCGATGCTCATCTCCGGCGCCATCGCCGGCCTCGCGGGCCTGCCCATCCTGATGGGCGACACCCACACCTACAGCCTGAACTTCCCCACCGGCATCGGCTTCCTCGGCATCGGCATCGCCCTGCTCGGCCGCAACAGCCCGGTCGGCATCGCCTTCGCCGCGCTGCTGTGGGCCTGGCTCGACAAGGCCTCGCCCGAGCTGGACTTCCACGGCTACGACAAGGAGATCGCGGTCATCATGCAGGGCCTGATCGTCCTCTCGGTCGTCGTCTCCTACGAGGCCGTCCGCGAGTGGGGCCTGCGCCGCCAGCAGCGCCGGGTCGGCGCGGAGCTGGCCGCCGGTCACGTCCTCGGCGCCGACAACAACACGAAGGAGGCGGCAGGCCGATGACCACCGCGACCGACGTCAACCAGCCCACCCTCCAGCCCACGGCGCCGACCGGCCGCCGGATGTCGTGGCCCGTACTGCTCCTGGTCATCGCCGGAGCCCTGGCGCTGACCTCGCTGGTGCGCATCATCACCGGCGCCGACGGCATCACCAACGTCAGCCAGATGTCCACCGCGCTCCAGCTCGCCGTGCCGATCGGCCTCGCCGGCCTCGGCGGCCTGTGGGCCGAGCGCGCGGGCGTCGTCAACATCGGCCTCGAGGGCATGATGATCCTCGGCACCTGGTTCGGTGCCTGGGCGGGCTTCCAGTGGGGCCCGTGGACCGGTGTCCTCGTCGGCATCATCGGCGGCTGCCTCGGCGGCCTGCTGCACGCCTTCGTCACCGTCACCTTCAACGTCAACCACATCGTCTCCGGTGTGGCGATCAACATCCTCGCCCTCGGCGCCACCCGCTACCTGGCCCCGCTCGCCTTCGTCGGCCACCAGGGCGGCTCCGCCAAGCAGTCCCCGGCGGTCGAGCCCCTCGGCCACTTCACCGTGCCGGGCCTGTCCGATGCCCTCCGGGACCTCAACGACAAGGGCTGGTTCCTGGTCTCGGACATCGCCGGCCTGCTCGGCGGCCTGGTCACCAACGTGTCCTGGCTGACCCTGATCGCCGTCGCCCTGGTCCCCGCCACCTGGTGGATCCTGTGGCGGACCGCGTTCGGCCTGCGGCTGCGCTCCTGCGGCGAGAACCCGGTCGCGGCCGAGTCCCTGGGCGTCAACGTCTACAAGTACAAGTACCTCGCCGTGATCATCTCCGGCGGCCTGGCCGGCCTCGGCGGCGCCTTCCTGTCCCTCGTGGCCAACCCCTTCTACCTGGAGGGTCAGGTCTCCGGCCGCGGCTTCATCGGCCTCGCGGCGATGATCTTCGGCAACTGGATGCCGGGCGGCCTCGCCCTCGGCGCCGGACTGTTCGGCTACACCGACAGTCTCAACCTGCGCGGCGGCTCCGAGAACGTCCACGCCCTGCTGCTGCTCGGCGCGATCCTGCTGCTCGTCGGCGCGATCTGGCTGGCGGTCCGCAAGAAGTACGTGCACGCCGTGATCACCCTGGTGGTCGGCGCCCTCGTCTTCGCCTGGTACGCCGGCACCAACGAGGTCCCCAACCAGGTCGTCTCCGCCACGCCGTACGTCATCACGCTGGTCGTCCTCGCCCTGTCGGCGCAGCGCCTGCGGATGCCGAAGGCGAACGGACTGCCGTACCGGAAGGGGCAGGGCAAGTGACCGTCGACTGGGACGCCCTGCGGGAGGTGGCGCGGGAGGCCATGTCCCACGCCTACGCCCCCTACTCGGGTTACCCGGTCGGCGTCGCCGCCCTCGTCGACGACGGCCGCACGGTCTCCGGCTGCAACGTGGAGAACGCCTCCTACGGCCTCGGCCTGTGCGCCGAGTGCGGGCTGGTCTCCGAGCTGCAGCGCACCGGCGGCGGCCGGCTGACCCACTTCACCTGCGTCGACGGCAACGGCGACATCCTCGTCCCGTGCGGGCGCTGCCGCCAGCTGCTGTACGAGTTCGGCGGCCCGGACCTCCTGCTGGAGACCCCGGCGGGGATCCTCCGCCTCGCTCAGATGTTGCCCCAGGCCTTCGGCCCGGACCATCTCACCAAGTAACTCCTGTTCGCGGCCCCTCTGAACCGACACTGATCAGAGGGGCCGCGCATTTCCCGGACACTTCCCGGACCATCGGAAGGAAAGCCAGGCCATGGACGCCATCTCCGTCATCCGCACCAAGCGGGACCGCGGTGAACTCAGCGACGAGCAGATCGACTGGGTCATCGACGCGTACACCCGCGGGGAGGTCGCCGACGAGCAGATGTCCGCGCTCGCGATGGCGATCCTGCTCAACGGCATGAACCGCCGGGAGATCGCCCGCTGGACCGCCGCGATGATCGCTTCCGGCGAGCGCATGGACTTCTCCTCCCTGTCCCGCCCGACCGCCGACAAGCACTCCACGGGCGGCGTCGGCGACAAGATCACCCTGCCGCTGGCCCCCCTGGTCGCGGCGTGCGGCGCGGCCGTCCCCCAGCTCTCCGGCCGCGGCCTCGGCCACACCGGCGGCACCCTGGACAAGCTGGAGTCGATCCCCGGCTGGCGCGCGCTGCTCTCCAACGAGGAGATGCTGTCGGTCCTGGAGGGGACGGGCGCGGTGATCTGCGCGGCGGGCGACGGCCTCGCCCCCGCCGACAAGAAGCTCTACGCGCTCCGGGACGTCACCGGCACGGTCGAGGCGATCCCGCTCATCGCCTCCTCGATCATGTCGAAGAAGATCGCCGAAGGTACGGGCTCCCTGGTCCTGGACGTGAAGGTCGGCTCCGGCGCCTTCATGAAGACCATCGAGGACGCGCGTGAGCTGGCCTCCACGATGGTCGGCCTCGGCACGGACCACGGCGTGAAGACGGTCGCGCTGCTGACCGACATGTCGACCCCGCTCGGCCTCACGGCCGGCAACGCCCTGGAGGTCCGCGAGTCGGTCGAGGTCCTGGCCGGCGGCGGCCCCGCCGACGTGGTCGAGCTGACCATCGCCCTGGCCCGCGAGATGCTCGACGCGGCGGGCGTGAAGGACGCCGACCCCGCGAAGGCCCTGGCCGACGGCTCCGCGATGGACGTCTGGCGCCGCATGATCGCGGCCCAGGGCGGCGACCCGGACGCCCCGCTGCCCACCTCCCGCGAACAGCACGTGATCAAGGCCCCGTCCTCCGGAGTCCTGACCCGCCTCGACGCCTACGACATCGGCATCGCCGCCTGGCGCCTCGGCGCGGGCCGCGCCCGCAAGGAGGACCCGGTGCAGGCGGCGGCCGGCGTCGAGATGCACGCCAAGCCGGGCGACACGGTCACCGAGGGCCAGCCTCTCCTGACCCTCCACACGGACACTCCGGAACGCTTCGAGTACGCGCTGGAGGCGGCCGAGGGCTCGTACGACATCGCGGCCCCCGGCACGGACTTCACCCCGTCCCCGGTGGTGCTGGAACGTATCGCCTGACCTGCGGTTTCCTCGTACGGGTGAACGGGATCGGTGGACCACCACCGGTCCCGTTCGGCATGCTGGGATCGGTGACGCACCGATAGGAGACCGCCATGAGCGCACTCACCGTCAGCCACGACCCCGGGCTGGGCTGGGACGACCTCGTCCGGTTCTGGGAGGAGGCGGAATGGCCTGAGGGCAGCAAGGTGGAGATCATTGAGGGGATCGTCACCGTGACACCTGCTCCCGCGGCCCGCCACAATTTGATCGCGTCCCGCATTCAGCGTCGCCTCTACACCGTGCTTCCCGAACACTTGG
The DNA here is from genome assembly GCF_044547145.1 of Streptomyces sp. NPDC052773. Lineage (NCBI taxonomy): Bacteria > Bacillati > Actinomycetota > Actinomycetes > Kitasatosporales > Streptomycetaceae > Streptomyces > Streptomyces sp. NPDC052773. The sequence goes on from NZ_JBITZX010000006.1 coordinate 440,065, forward strand.
AGATGTCCCAGACCCAGGCTGTCGCTGTGCCGTCGCGGATGGGCCTTTTCATCCCGGATCTGCTGGTGGCACCGGTGCGGGCATTCGAGGAAGCGGAGTCCCATATGTCAGCCGCCCTCGCTGAGCTCGTCGTCGAAGTCACCTCCCAGTCCAACGCCCGCCACGACCGCGTCAGCAAGCCCGCCGCCTACGCGATGGCCGGCATCCCGTTCTACCTCCTCGTCGACCGCTGGGCCCCCGGCGGCCCCACCGTGACGCTCCACGGCGAGCCGAAGGGCGACGTCTACACAGTCCTGAGCGCGGTCAAGTTCGGCGACCCGATCAAGCTGCCCGAGCCGTTCGGCCTGACCCTCGACACCGGCGAGTTCCCCATCGGCTGACCCGGCGTCACCCCAGCACCGCCGCCACCACCACAAGCCCCGGCACCGACACCACCGTCGACAGCAGGATCGCCTCGCGGGCCAGCACCTCACCCACCCGGTAGGTGCTCGCGTAGGTGAACAGGTTCTGCGCGGCGGGCAGGGCCGAGGTCACCACCACGTCCAGCAGGGCCGCTCCCCGCAGGCCGAAGACGCCCGCCGCCAGGGCCCAGGCGACCACCGGCATGGCCAGGGTCTTGAGTCCCACGGCCAGCAGCACCGGCCCCCTCTCCCCGTCCCGCAGCGGCAGGGTGCTGCCCCGCAGTGCGATGCCGAAGGCCAGCAGCACCGCCGGGACGGACATGTTGCCGATCAGGGTCAGCGGGTCCATGACCGGCCCGGGCACCGAGACGCCCGCCGCCGACACCGCGACCCCCGCCAGCGAACCCACCGCGATCGGATTGCGCAGCGGAGTCAGCAGCCGCTGCCACAGGGGCCGCTTCGCCCCGCCCGACGCCAGGTCGAGGATCGTCACCGCGACCGGGGTCACCCCGACCAGCTGGAACAGCAGCACCGGCGCCACCAGCGAGGCATCGCCGAGGACGTACACGGCGATCGGGATGCCGAGGTTGCCGGAGTTGACGTACCCGGCGCACAGCGCGCCGATCGTCGTACGGCCCACCCCCCACCGGCGTACGACCCCCACCGCCACGAACGCCGCCGCCATCGCCGCCGTGCTGAGCGCGGTCACCAGCAGCCGGGTCGAGAAGACCACCGACAGGTCGGCCTCCGCGAGCGTGGTGAACAGCAGCGCGGGAGACGCGACGTGGAAGGCGAGCTTGGTCAGGACCTCCCGGCCCTGTTCGCCGAGGTAGCCGAGCCGGCCGATCGCGTAGCCGACGGCGATCACCACCGCGATCACCGCGAAGCCGCTCAGCACCCCCTGCACGGCGCCCCCTCGGTGAGACGGAGGCACAGACGGCCGGGGGAGCGCGACGATGATCGATGGGGCATGCACGCAACCCTGGTCACCGCGCCCGCCCCGGTCAATGTGACGCCGACGACCCCACTCGGCGACACGCCGCGATGAGTTCCGCCCGCCCGCCCGGTCTACCGCACGTGGACGCCATGACACCCGCGGAACTCGTGCTGGCCGGCCCCGTCACCCGGGACGAGGTGAGGGGCCTGTGCGAGGACGTGCGCGCTCTGCTGGAAGGAAAGGGCGGCGGGGCGCGGATCGTGGTGTGTGACGTCGGCGGGCTCGGGCCACCGGGACTCGCCGCCGTCGATCTGCTCGCCCGGCTTCATCTGACGGCCCGCCGCGCCGGGGGCCGGATCCGGCTGCGGGACCCGGACCCCGCGCTACACGCCCTTCTCGACCTGGTCGGCCTCCGCTTCGAGGTGGAGGGGCAGCCCGAACAGCGGGAACCACCGCTTGGTGTCCAGGAAGCAGTGGAACCCGGTGATCCGGCCGTCTGAGATCTCCAGCACCTGCACCGCCCACGGGACGAAGCCGCCGCTGTCCGGGTCGGGCTTGTAGTGCGCGAAGCCCGGCAGGCCGTTGACCTCGACGGGCCGCAGCTTCGAGCCCGCGCACGCGGAGCCCAGGGTGGTCATGAAGCCGGTGATGTCGGCCGGGCCGCGCAGCCACAGGTCGAACGGCGGCATCGTCATCACGGCGTCCTCGTGCAGCAACGCCGTCAGCGCCGACATGTCATAGCCCTCGAAGGCCGCCACATAGCGCTCCAGGAGCTTCTTCTGCTCCTCGTCCAGCGGGTCGGAGACCGCCGCGTCGGCGCCCGACTCGGCCCGCTCGGAGAGCGTCGCCCGGGCCCGCTGCAGCGCGCTGTTCACGGAGGCGACCGAGGTGTCGAGCAACTCGGCGACCTCGCTCGCCTTCCACGCCAGCACCTCCCGCAGGATCAGCACCGCCCGCTGCTTGGCCGGCAGCCGCTGGAGCGCCGCCATGAACGCGAGCCGCACCGACTCCTTGGCGACCGCGGCCTCCGCCGGGTCCGCAGTGGCCGGCAGCACCCGCGCGTCCGGCATCGGCTCCAGCCAGGTGTGGTCCGGGCGGGGGGAGAGGGCCGCCTGGGCGAGCGGCGTCGCCTCGGTCAGGTCCATCGGCCGGGCGCGCTTGTTGCCCGCCGTCAGCATGTCCAGGCAGACGTTGGTCGCGATCCGGTAGAGCCAGGAACGGAGGCTGGAACGGCCTTCGAACTTGTCGTGGCTCCGCCAGGCGCGGACCATGGTGTCCTGGACCGCGTCCTCGGCCTCGAAGGAGGAGCCGAGCATGCGGTAGCAGTAGCCGGTCAGTTCGACGCGGTATTTCTCCAGTTCGACGTCGAGGTCCGTCGTCGCCGTGGTGTCGCTCATCGTCCACCCACCCCATGTGGCCGTTCCGTGCCGCGCCTTCGCGCCCCAGCACTTCGGAAGCTACCGCAGCCCACTGACAATGGCCCCCGGAGCGGGAAAAGCCGCAGGTGAAAGGGTTTCCGCGGATCAGGCTGCCCGGGCGACCGTCCGGGAGCGGCCGCGCGCCGCCGCCAGCGTCCCCAGCACGGTGATGCCGACGACCCCGGCCACCGCCAGCAGCCCGACCCCGACCGTCCCGGCCCAGCCGCCCGCGTGGAAGGCCACCGCGCCCGCCGTGCTGCCCACGCTGGAGCCGACGTAGTACGCCGACTGGTACAGCGCCGAGGCCTGCGCCCGCCCGTGCGTCGCGGTCCTGCTGACCGCCGAGGAGGCCACCGCGTGCCCCGCGAAGAAGCCCGCCGTGATGAGCACCAGGCCCAGCAGCACCAGCGGCAGCGAGTCCGCCAGCGACAGCAGCAGCCCCGCCGCCGTCGTACCGCCGCCCAGGTAGAGCGCGCCGCGACGGCCCAGCCGGCCGACCAGCCGCCCCGCCGCCGACGCCGACACGGTGCCGACCAGGTACACCAGGAAGATGGAACCGACGACGCCCTGCGGCAGCGAGAACGGCGCGTCCGTCAGCCGGTAGCCGATCACCGTGTAGACCCCGCCGAAGACGGTCATGAACAGCGCGCCGATCGCGTACAGCCGCCGCAGCAGCGGGTTCGCGAGGTGGTCGCGGACCGTGCGGGCCAGCACCCGCGGGCGCAGCGAGCCCCGCGTGAAGTGCCGCGGCGCCGGCAGCAGGAGCCGGAAGGCGACCGCGCAGCCCACCGCGACCAGGCCCAGCGCGCCGAGCGCGACCCGCCAGCCCCATTCCTGCGCGACCCAGCCGGTGATGACCCGGCCGCTCATCCCGCCGACGCTGTTGCCCGCCACGAACAGACCGATCGCGGTGATCAGCGCCCGGGGCCGGACCTCCTCCGCCAGATACGCCGTCGCCGACGCCGGCACCCCGGCCAGCGCCGCGCCCTGCACCGCCCGCAGCAGGACCAGCGCGGTCAGCGAGGGCGCGAAGGGCACCAGCAGCGCGACGGTCACCGCCACCGCCAGGGACGCGGTCATGACCGTACGGCGTCCGAACCGCTCGGACAGCGCGCTCATCGGGATGACGAACAGGGCCAGCGCGCCGGTGGAGGCCGCCACGGTCCAGCTCGCCTCGCTCGCCGTCACCCCGAAGTCACCGGAGATCAGCGGCAGCAGGGCCTGGGTGGAGTACAGCAGCGCGAAGGTCGCCACGCCCGCGAGGAAGAGGGCGAAGCTCATCCGGCGGTAGCCGGGCCCGCCCGGGGCCATACGTGAGTCGGAAACGGTCGATACGGCGCCCACGGTGGTGGACGCCCCGGTACTGGCGGGAGACATGCCTCGAACGTACGGACCCCACCACTCATCCGTCCAATGCATGGATTCGCCATAATCGTTCCCATGGTGCATCAACAGAGGTCACAGCCCCACCTGTCACAGTCCGGTGACACAGAAGACATGGCGACGACGCTCGCCCCCCGCCTCGCGTACTTCGCGGGCGTCGCCCGCACCGAGCACGTCACCCGCGCCGCCCAGGAGATGAACGTCCCCCAGTCGACGCTCTCGCGGGCGATGGTCCGCCTCGAACAGGACCTCGGCGTCGAGCTGTTCGCCCGCCGCGGCCGGACCGTCGCCCTCACCCCCGCCGGCCGTACCTTCCTCACCTCCGTCGAGCGCGCCCTCGCGGAGATCGAGCGCGCCGCCGAGGAGGTCCGCGCCGACGCCGACCCCACCACCGGCAAGGTCGCCTTCGGCTTCCTGCACACCATGGGCACGGAGACCGTGCCCGGCCTCATCCGCGCCTTCCGCGCCGACCACCCGCGCGTGCGCTTCACCCTCGTCCAGAACTACGGCGAGGCCATGATCGAACGGATGCGCGCCGGCGAACTCGACCTCTGCCTGACCTCCCCGGTCCCCGACGCCCCCGACCTCGTCGCCCGCCGCCTGGACGAACAGAAGCTCCGCCTCGTCGTCCCCGCCGACCACCGCCTGGCCACCCGCAAACGCGTCCGCCTCGCCGAGGCCGCCGACGAGTCCTTCGTGACCCTGGAGCCGGGCTACGGCCTGCGCCGCATCACCGACGCGCTCTGCCAGGAGGCGGGCTTCCGCCCGAAGGTCGCCTTCGAGGGCGAGGAGGCCGAAACCCTGCGGGGCCTGGTCGCCGCGGGCCTCGGCGTCGCCCTCCTGCCCCCGCCCGCCGTCCCCCGCCCCGGAGTGGCGGAACTGACGGTCACTGCCCCGAGGGCCGTACGAGAGATCGGCGTGGCCTGGATGGCGGGAAGCGTGGACACCCCTCCGGTCGCGGCCTTCAAGAAGTTCCTCCTCTCACGCAAGGGCAACCTCTTGAACTGAGGGCGACCGGACCCACTCGAAGGGGCGCGGGGAACTGCGCGAGCAACCACCCACAACCCGCACCCCGAAGACGAACAGACACCCCAACGGCGCTACCGCCGCAACGACTTCCCGAACCCGGAAGCGAGCGGCATCCGCAACCCCAGAGGAGGCGGAGCCGCCAGCGCGTCCTCCACCGGCCGCGACAACGGCCGCCCGAACACCGCCCCCATCACGAAGTCCTCGACGAGCGCCGCCACTTCGTCCCGGTGCTGCCGCAACCGATGCCGGTCCGAGTGCACTTCGAACCGGCACACCTCCCGGTTCACCTTCTTCACCCGCGCCGCCAGCCGGAACGACAGCTCCGGATCGGTCCGCTCGTCGTTCGTGCCGTGCACCATCAGCACCCGCCGCCCCGCCAGCTGCTTCACCGGTTCGGGTGGCGCCGCGAGATCCTCCTCCGGCAGCCAGGGGGCGATCGCGACCACCGAGTTGACGGCCTGGTGCCCGCCCGCGTGCAGCGCCGCCCGCGCGCCCATGTCGACCCCGGCGAGACACACGGGCACATCGCCGTACCGCCGCACGATCTCGTCCGCGGCCCAGGTCGCGTCGCTCGCCAGCCGCGCCTCGCCGCCGTTCCAGCCGCGGTAGCGGTAGTGCACGACGTGGACGGCGAGGCCGTCACCGCCGCCCGCCCGCATCAGCCGCCGCCCCAACGCCCGTACGGACGCGGCCGCCAGGAGGGCGGACGGCCTGCGGTCGGAGGTCTCCTCGCCGCCGGGGAGCAGCAGTACCACACCGCTCACCGCCGTCCGCTCCGCACCGAACGCCCGCCCCAGCCGGGCCCTGCGAACCGCCGTCGCTTGCTGTGCCATGACAGAACAGTGTCAGAAGACGCCGGGTACGCCATCCGTCCGTGCGGTCACCGTTCCGTATCGACGCCGGCGTACGGAACGCGCTCTACGCGCGTAGGCGTTATGGTGCGAAAATGACGAGCCAGACTGACCGGATGGGGACCACCCCGAGCCCGGACCAGATCCGCCGGGCACCCAAAGTTCTGCTCCACGACCACCTCGACGGCGGCCTGCGCCCCGCCACCGTCGTCGAGCTGGCCCACCAGACGGGCTACCGTCACCTCCCGCAGTCCGACCCCGGCAAACTGGGTCTCTGGTTCCGCGAGGCCGCCGACTCCGGCTCTCTGGAGCGGTACCTGGAGACCTTCTCGCACACCGTCGGCGTCATGCAGACCCGCGACGCGCTGTTCCGGGTCGCCGCCGAGTGCGTCGAGGACCTCGCCGAGGACGGCGTCGTCTACGCCGAGATCCGCTACGCCCCCGAACAGCACCTCGACGGCGGGCTCGGCCTCGAAGAGGTCGTCGAGGCCGTGAACGAGGGCTTCCGCGAGGGCGAGCGGCGGGCCGGACAGGCCGGCCGGCGCATCCGCGTGGGCGCGCTGCTCACCGCCATGCGGCACGCGGCCCGCTCGCTGGAGATCGCCGAACTCGCCAACCGCTACCGTGACGAGGGCGTCGTCGGCTTCGACATCGCGGGTGCCGAGGCCGGCCACCCGCCCACCCGCCACCTCGACGCCTTCGAGTTCCTGAAGCGGGAGAACAACCACTTCACCATCCACGCCGGCGAGGCCTTCGGCCTGCCGTCCATCTGGCAGGCGCTCCAGTGGTGCGGCGCCGACCGGCTCGGGCACGGGGTGCGGATCGTCGACGACATCGAGGTCGCCGAGGACGGCACGGTCCGCCTCGGCCGCCTCGCCTCCTACGTCCGCGACAAGCGGATCCCGCTGGAGCTGTGCCCCACCTCCAACCTCCAGACCGGTGCCGCCCGCTCCTACGCCGAGCACCCCATCGGCCTGCTGCGCCGCCTGCGGTTCCGCGCCACGGTCAACACGGACAACAGACTGATGTCCGGGACGAGCATGAGCCGGGAATTCGAGCACCTTGTCGAGGCATTCGGTTACACGCTCGACGACATGCAGTGGTTCTCCGTCAATGCGATGAAATCAGCGTTCATTCCTTTCGATGAACGACTGGCCATGATCAATGACGTCATCAAACCCGGATATGCCGAGCTGAAATCCGAATGGCTGTTTCAGCAGACGGCCTCCACCAGCGGTTTCACCCCTCCGCAAGGCTGATTCGAGGCGGTCGGGAGACCGGGGTCGTGAAGGGGCTTTCACCATCCGTTCGCATTTTTATGTTTGCGACGGCCGGGCCCGCGTGTTTACGTTTCTGGACGCCTCTCACATCCCACCGTCATCCCCCCACGATCAGTCAAGGACGCAATTCACCATGAAGCAGTCTGCTGCCAAGACCCTCGGTGTCGCCGCCCTCGGCGCCGCCTTCGCCGCCGCCGGAGCGGGTGCCGCCAACGCCGCCCCCAGCCTCGCGGACACCACCGGCACGGTCCTGGACACCGCCAACCGCACCCTCCCGGCGGAGAACCTCGACCAGACGATGCCGGGCACGAGCGAGGCGCTGGCCCAGGGGCAGACCGCGCTGGAGCCGGGCCTGAGGGCCGCGCAGCCCGCCGCCGAGCAGCTGCTCGCCGAGGGCCCGAACGGTCCGGCCGCCCACCTGCTCGGCGGTCTGCCGGTGCAGGGGCTGCCCACGCACGGCCTGCCGGTGAACGGCGTCCCGCTGGGCTGACCCGCCGCCCGCACGCGCCGACGGGGCGCACCTCCGGCCTCCCGGGGGTGCGCCCCGTCGGTGTGTCCGCGCCGGCCGGATCACCAGGCCGTACGCGTCGCGTCGCCGGCCTTGCCCTCCGAGGGCAGCAGGATCCACAGCGCGAGATAGAGCAGGAACTGGGGCCCGGGCAGCAGGCAGGAGACCAGGAAGATCACCCGCATCGTCGTCGCGGAGGTGCCGAAGCGCCGCGCCAGCGCTGCGCACACTCCGCCGATCATCCGGCCGCTGGTGGGGCGGGCAAGGCGGGACATGGCGACTCCTTCATGCTCGCGATGAGCGTCGGGCGAGGCAGCCCGGCCGGCCGCCCCCTCTCCCTTCCACGTTACGGAGACGAAGGGGGCAAAGCGTCACTCCACGGGGCGATCCCGACCCTGGGAATCGTCGGGGTACGCCCCTGAGACGGCCCCTCCTGGGAGGCCGCCGGCCGGTGCCCCGCCCGCCGCCGCAGCCACGCCCGCCCGGCCGGCACCACCAGCAGATGCGCCAGGGCCACCCCGGTGGTGTTGAGCAGCAGCGAGTCCACGTCCACGACCCGGCCCGGCACGCCGCTCTGCAGCAGCTCGATGGCCAGCGAGATCAGCACCCCGGCGGCGGTCGTCCGGACGAACGAGACCAGCGGCGAGACGAACAGCCGCCCGCCCGCCATCGGCAGCAGCACCCCGAGCGGCGCCAGCAGCGCCAGCCCCTCCCCGATCCGCCGGGCCGCCTGCGGCCAGCCCAGCGCCAGATCGGCCCTGATGCCGTCCAGCGGACGCAGATTGGCGGGCATCACCCAGGGCAGGTCCAGCGGACGCAGCGTCAGCCAGGCGACGAGCGCGAGGTGCGCGACGAGGAGGACACCCCCTGTCACCCGGATGCGGATCGCGGCGCTGCCGCCCCTGGAGCCTTGACGCTGCACGCCCCCCTAGACGCGACCTTCGCCGGGATCGGTTCCGCTTCACCACGGCCCATCCGGGTGAGGCGTCCACCACACCCGCCGCCGCGGGGCCGCGCCGTCCCGCCCGGGAGCGCCCGGGGTCAGCCGTTCGACACGCCCGTCGAGGGCGGCTCCGTCGAGGCCGGATGGGCGCGGACCTCGTCCGTGCACTCGTAGCGGCGCGGCTCCGCCTCGTCGGGGCCGCCCAGGATGACCGAGCCGTCACCCTCGGCCGCCGCCGAGTCGGAGAACGTACAGACGATCTGGGCCAGCGCGGAGGCGGCGAGCGCGGACGGCGCGGTGCTCAGTCGCAGTGTGTCCTCGGGGTCCCCGGGGCGCGGTCCGGCGACCGTCGTACCGCCGCGCACCTCCGTCTTGTACCCGGCCTCCGTCTCGGCCTGGGACGGGGACTTCGCCAGCTCGTCCAGCAGCCCCTGCGCCACCAGCACCCGCCGTTCGGTGTCCGTCGCGCCCTCCGCGACCCGCACCGTCCGGTCGACGGTCACCAGCGACGACCCGCACAGCAGGAACACCTGCACCGGCATCCCGCGCGACGCCTGCGTCGTCACGTCCGGCGCGGTGAGCGAGCAGTGCGCGCGCGACGGCGCGGGCCCGAAGTCCGTCGGCACCTCGGTGGCCCGGATCCCGCACCCGGCGAGCAGCCCGCCGGCCACCCCGGCGAGCAGTACGGCCGACAGCGGACGGCGTACGTTCATCAGGCACCCTTCCCCTTCGCGCCGCCGTCGCCCGCGTTCTCCGCGGCCTTCTCGGAGTCCTGCCGCGCCAGCTCCGAGGCGTCCTTCGGCAGCCGCAGCGTGAACACCGCGCCACCCTCGGGCGAGTTCGCGGCGGTGATCTCGCCCCCGTGGATGTGCGCGTTCTCCAGCGCGATGGACAGCCCCAGCCCGCTGCCCTCGGAGCGCGGCCGGGAGGCGCTGGCCTTGTAGAACCGGTCGAAGACATGTGGCAGCACGTCCTCGGGGATGCCGGGCCCGTGGTCGCGCACCGCGATCACCACCGCGTCGTCCGCCTCCCGCACCGACACCCGCACCGGCGACCCGCCGTGCTTGAGCGCGTTGCCGATCAGGTTGGCGAGTATCACGTCCAGGCGGCGCGGGTCGAGCCGGGCGTGGATGCCGCGCTCGGCGTCCAGCTCCACCGCGTCCAGCCAGGCCCGCGCGTCGATGCACGCGGTGATCTGGTCGGCGACGTCGACGTCGTCCAGCACCAGCCGCGCGGTGCCCGCGTCGAACCGGGTGACCTCCATCAGGTTCTCGACCAGGTCGTTCAGCCGCCGCGTCTCGCTGACCACCAGCCGTACGGCGGGCTCGATCATCGGGTCGATACCGCCGGCCTCGGAGTCCAGCTCCTCCTCCAGCACCTCCGTCACGGCGGTGATCGCCGTCAGCGGCGTACGCAGCTCGTGGCTCATGTCCGCGACGAACCGCCGCGACGCCTCGTCCCGCGCCGCCATGTCCGCGACCCGCTTCTCCAGCGCCTCGGCCGCCTTGTTGAACGTCCGCGACAGATCGGCCAGTTCGTCGGTCCCGGAGACCCGCAGCCGCGTGTCCAGCTTGCCCTCCCCGAGCCGCCGCGCGGCGACCCCGAGCCGGTGCACCGGCTTCAGCACGGTCGTCGCGGCGGCCTGCGCGAGCAGCGCCGAGCCGATCAGCGCCAGCCCGGTGGCGATCCCCAGCGACCAGGCCAGCGAGTTGAGGTCCTTGGCCTCCGGCTCCAGCGACTTGAGCATGTAGCCGGTCGGCCCGCCCCCGATCACCCGGGTGCCCGCCACCAGATACGGGGTGCCGTCGTCGACGGTCCGCTGCCAGTACAGGTGGTACGGCGACTTGTTGCCGGAGGTGAGCGGCTGCTCCTTGTTGACCGCCTCGCGCAGCGACGCGGGCACGTCCTCGATCGAGAAGCCGTTCAGGCCGCCCGAACTGCCGTACACCGTCCGCCCGTCGTGGCCCTCGGCGACCAGCAGCACGGTGAACTGCTGGCCCCCGGCCGCCATCTGGCCCGCCGTGTGCTGCAACTCGTCGCGCCCCGGATGCTCCGGCAGCGCGCCCGCGCGGTTCTGCATCTCCTGCTCGAAGTCCCGCAGCACCGCGTCCTGGGTACGGCTGAGCACCGCCTCCCGGTTGAGCCAGTACGCGATCGCCGACGCCGACACCGCGGCCGTCAGCGCGACCAGCCCGAACACCACCACCAGCCGCAGCCGCAGACTGGTGAAGCGCAGCCCGGACAGAACTCCCTTGCGTGCCGCGGCCCAGCCGCGGAAACCCCCTTGCCGGTCCGTCACTGAGGCGGATCCAGCCGGTAACCGACACCACGGACGGTACGGATCAGCGTCGGGGACGACGGCACGTCCTCCACCTTCGCGCGCAACCGCTGGACACACGCGTCCACCAGGCGCGAGTCGCCGAGGTAGTCGTGCTCCCACACCAGCCGCAGCAGCTGCTGCCGGGACAGCGCCTGACCAGGACGGCGGCTCAGCTCCAGGAGCAGCCGCAGCTCGGTCGGCGTGAGCTGCAGATCCTCCCCGTTCTTCGTCACCGTCATCGCCGCGCGGTCGATCACCAGGCTGCCGAAGGTCGCCGAGTCGTTCGACTCCCGCTCCCCGCGCCGCAGCACCGCCCGGATCCGGGCGTCGAGCACCCGCCCCTGCACCGGCTTCACCACATAGTCGTCGGCACCGGACTCCAGGCCCACCACCACGTCGATGTCATCGCTGCGCGCGGTCAGCAGAATGATCGGCAACTGGTCCGTGCGCCGGATGCGCCGGCACACCTCGAACCCGTCGATGCCGGGCAGCATCACATCCAGCACGATCAGATCCGGCCGCTGCTCACGCAGCAGCTTCAGACCGTCCTCTCCGCTGGCAGCGGTCGCCACCCGGTGTCCCTGGCGCGTCAGTGAGAGCTCCAGGGCCGTACGGATGGCGTCGTCGTCCTCGATCAGCAACAGGGAAGGCACGGGCCTCATTCTGGCCCATGGCGGTTCGGGATTCGACACTCGGGCAACCGCGTAGCCGTACCGCTCGTCTCTGTCACCGCGCCGTTCTTCCGTGACCCACCCCTGTGACAGCTCTGTGACAGTCGGCGGACACGGCGATGAAGTCCCCCGGGCAGAGTTGTGGACACCAGCACGGAAGCAAGACCGAACACCGGAAGTCCACGACGGGGGGCGCGAGATGAACACGCTGCACGGCACCAGCACCAGCGCAGTGATCACGCGTCTGCACGACGTGCACACGCACCGGGGTTCCGAGAAGTCCGGTGCCGTGAGCGGGCGGGGGTGCGCTCGCGGCACCGGGCGTCAGCACACCGCGATCATGACGGTGGTTGACGGTTTCACGGGGGAAACCAACGGGGGAGCCGCGTACAGGGAGGAATCGGGGGAGCGCCGCTCGCTGTCGGAGGCCGAATTCACGGCCTACGTACAGGAACGCCGCGCCTCCCTGTACGCCACCGCCTACCACCTCACCGGCGACCGCTTCGAGGCCGAGGACCTGCTGCAGAGCGCGCTGTTCTCGACGTACCGGGCGTGGGACCGGATCAGTGACAAGGCGGCGGTCGGCGGATACCTCCGCCGCACCATGACCAACCTGCACATCAGCGCCTGGCGGCGGCGCAAGCTCAACGAGTACCCGACCGAGGAACTGCCGGAGACGCCCGGCGACACGGACGCGATGCGCGGCACCGAGCTGCGCGCGGTCCTGTGGCAGGCGCTCGCCCGGCTGCCCGAACTCCAGCGCACCATGCTGGTCCTGCGCTACTACGAGGGTCGCACGGACCCGGAGATCGCGGAGATCCTCGACATCAGTGTCGGCACGGTGAAGTCCAGCATCTGGCGCTCGCTGCGCCGGCTGCGCGAGGACGAGGTCCTCAGCCTCGGCCGTGACGAGGAGGACGCCTTCGGGGAGCTCGTCGCCTGAAGGTCCCGGGGGGACACGGGGGAGCACCAACGGGAGGGGAACCACGGGGGTCACGGGGGACCACGGGGGATCCTGGGGGGATCCACGGGGGAGCACAGGAGCGGGACTGGAGGGCCGGGGGGTCCGTCCAGTCCCGTTCCGCTGTGTGCGTTCCGTTCGCTCGGTGGCGTTACGCCGCCGTACGGGCCGTGGCGCAGCGTCCGGCCGCCGCGGCGGCCAGCCGGCCCATCGCCTCGTCCTTGTCGCAGGCGTACGCGCCCAGCGCGGTCTGGCGGGCCACGATGGACCGCTCGTCGCGCATCAGCCGCCAGCCGCGACGCAGCAGGAACGGCACCGACTTGCGGCCCTCCTTCAGATCCCGCAGGAAACGCCGGCGGAACGTCGTCACCGGGCCGCGGCTCAGGCAGAGCGCGTCGGCCAGCACCCCCAGCTCCCGGCAGCGGGCGACGATCTCGGCGGCGAAGATGCCCTCCGCGATGAACAGCGGGGTCCGCCCGATGTCGATCGCGTCCGCGCCGGTGCGGGCGCTCAGCGCGATGTCGTAGACGGGCACATGCGTACGACCCGTGCGGCACAGTTCCTCGATCGCGGCGACCGCGGCGTCCGCGTCCCACGAGTCGGGGTGGTCCCAGTCGATGTCGGAGCTCCCCGCCACCTGCGGCAGCGTGGGGTCGTCGCCCTCCTTGTAGAAGTCGTCGAGCCGCAGCACCGGGAGGCCGGAGCGGGCCGCGAGAAGGGACTTGCCGGAGCCGGACGGGCCGCAGAGCAGCACGACGCGGGTGGGTATGGGCGGATGGGAACTCACGGGTCACCAGTGTGCGGCATCGGGCGGCCCGTCAACGACCCCGAGGGTCGGCTTTGAAGCACGCGTCACACGTCAACTACCCTCTGTGCTCGATGGACCACCGTGAGTGGTAGAAGGTGGCAGCAGTGATGGCCCGACACGACTCCACCCAGACTCCGGCCGGCCGCCGCGCCCTCCGTCCGTCGGCAGTCTGCCGGTGGTGGGGCAGGCGGCCGGGCTGCTGGGCGGCGTGCAGGGCTGACCCGCGCCGACGGACAGAGGGCCGCGGCTCCCCTGGACGGAGGGGAGACGCGGCCCTCTGCGCTGTGGGCGGCTTCCGTCAGTACGACGAGCCGGACGCGCCGAGCGAACCCGTCGGGTGCCAGACCGTCTTGGTCTCCAGGAAGGCCGTCAGGCGGTCGATGCCCGGCGTCGCGAAATAATCCACAGGCTGTGGACGCAGCACGCGCTTGAGGTTGTCCGCCGCCGCGATCTCCAGCTCCTTCGCCAGCGCCTCGTCGGCGCCCGCCAGGTCGATCGCGTTGACGTCCTGGTGCGCGGCCAGGGGCGCCGCCAGCTCCGCCGTACGGCCCGACAGGACGTTGACCACGCCGCCGGGGACGTCGGAGGTCGCCAGGACCTCGCCCAGGGACAGGGCGGGCAGCGGGGACCGCTCCGAGGCGATCACGACCGCCGTGTTGCCCGTCGCGATCACCGGGGCGACCACGGAGACCAGGCCGAGGAACGACGACTCCTGCGGGGCGACGACCGCCACCACGCCCGTCGGCTCCGGGGAGGACAGGTTGAAGAACGGGCCCGCGACCGGGTTCGCGCCGCCGATCACCTGGGCGATCTTGTCGGTCCAGCCCGCGTACCAGACCCAGCGGTCGATCGTGGCGTCCACGATCGCCGCCGCCTTCGACTTCGACAGGCCCTCCGCGTCCGCGACCTCGCGCGTGAACTGGTCCCGGCGGCCCTCCAGCATCTCCGCGACGCGGTAGAGGACCTGGCCGCGGTTGTACGCCGTCGCGCCGGACCAGGCGCCGAACGCCTTGCGGGCCGCGACCACCGCGTCCCGGGCGTCCTTACGGCTCGACTGCGGCGCGTTGGCCAGCCAGTTGCCCTTGGAGTCCGTCACCTCGTACACCCGGCCGCTCTCGGAACGCGGGAACTTCCCGCCGACGTACAGCTTGTAGGTCTTCAGTACGGAAAGTCGCTCAGACATCGAGGTACGCCTCCAGGCCGTGCCGACCGCCCTCGCGGCCGAAGCCCGACTCCTTGTAGCCGCCGAACGGCGAGGTCGGGTCGAACTTGTTGAACGTGTTGGACCAGACGACGCCCGCCCGGAGCTTGTTCGCCACCGCCAGGATGCGCGAGCCCTTCTCCGTCCAGATGCCCGCCGACAGGCCGTACTGCGTGTTGTTGGCCTTCGCGACGGCCTCGTCCGGCGTGCGGAACGTCAGCACCGACAGGACCGGGCCGAAGATCTCGTCGCGGGCGATGGTGTGGGCCTGGGTGACGTTCGTGAACAGTGTCGGGGCGAACCAGTAGCCGCTCTCCGGCAGCTCGCAGGCCGGGGACCAGCGCTCGGCGCCCTCCGCCTCGCCCTGCTCGGCGAGCGCGGTGATCCGAGCCAGCTGCTCGGCGGAGTTGATCGCGCCGATGTCGGTGTTCTTGTCCAGCGGGTCGCCCAGCCGCAGGGTGGACAGACGGCGCTTGAGGGAGTCGAGCAGCTCGTCGTGGATCGACTCCTGCACCAGCAGACGGCTGCCCGCGCAGCAGACCTGGCCCTGGTTGAAGAAGATGCCGGTGACGATGCCCTCGACGGCCTGGTCGATGGGGGCGTCGTCGAAGACGATGTTGGCGCCCTTGCCGCCCAGCTCCAGCGTGAGCTTCTTGCGGGTGCCGGCGACCGTGCGGGCGATCTCCTTGCCGACGGCCGTGGAGCCGGTGAAGGCGACCTTGTTCACGTCGGGGTGGGCGACGAGCGCGGCGCCGGTGTCGCCGTAGCCCGGGAGGATGTTGACGACGCCCTTGGGCAGGCCCGCCTGGCGGCAGATGTCCGCGAAGAACAGGGCCGACAGGGGGGTCGTCTCGGCGGGCTTCAGGACCACCGTGTTGCCGGTCGCGAGCGCCGGGGCGATCTTCCACGCCAGCATCAGCAGCGGGAAGTTCCAGGGGATGACCTGGCCCGCCACGCCCAGCGGGCGGGGGTCCGCGCCGAAGCCTGCGTGGTCGAGCTTGTCGGCCCAGCCCGCGTAGTAGAAGAAGTGCGCGGCGACCAGCGGGAGGTCGGCGTCGCGGGTCTCCTTGATCGGCTTGCCGTTGTCCAGGGTTTCGAGGACCGCCAGCTCGCGGCTGCGCTCCTGGATGATCCGGGCGATACGGAACAGGTACTTGGCACGCTCGCTGCCGGGCAGCGCCGACCACTTCTCGAAGGCCTTGCGGGCGGCCTTGACCGCGCGGTCGACGTCCGCCTCGCCCGCCTGGGCGACCTCGGAGAGGACCTCCTCGGTGGAGGGGCTGACCGTCTTGAAGACCTTGCCGTCGGCCGCCTCGGTGAACTCGCCGTCGATGAACAGGCCGTACGAGGGGGCGATGTCGACGACCGAGCGGGACTCGGGAGCCGGTGCGTAATCGAATGCCGATGCCATGGTGATCAGTCCACCGTCACGTAGTCGGGGCCGGAGTAGCGGCCGGTGGCCAGCTTCTGACGCTGCATCAGCAGGTCGTTCAGGAGCGAGGAGGCGCCGAAGCGGAACCAGTGGTTGTCCAGCCAGTCCTCGCCGACGGTCTCGTTGACCAGGACCAGGAACTTGATGGCGTCCTTCGAGGTGCGGATGCCGCCGGCCGGCTTCACGCCGACCTGGATGCCGGTCTGCGCCCGGAAGTCCCGGACGGCCTCCAGCATGAGGAGGGTGTTCGCCGGGGTGGCGTTCACCGCGACCTTGCCCGTGGACGTCTTGATGAAGTCCGCGCCCGCCAGCATGCCGAGCCAGCTCGCGCGGCGGATGTTGTCGTACGTCGACAGCTCGCCGGTCTCGAAGATGACCTTCAGGCGGGCGTCCGTCCCGCAGGCCTCCTTCACGGCGACGATCTCGTCGTACACCTTCATGTACCGCCCCGCGAGGAACGCGCCCCGGTCGATGACCATGTCGATCTCGTCGGCGCCCGCGGCGACGGCCTCGCGGACGTCGGCCAGCTTCACCTCGAGAGGGGCGCGGCCCGCCGGGAAGGCGGTGGCGACCGACGCGACCTTCACGGAGGAGCCGGCCACGGCCTCCTTCGCGGCGGCCACCATGTCGGGATAGACGCAGACCGCGGCCGTGGCGGGCGTGGAGCGGTCGGTGGGGTCCGGGTGGACCGCCTTGGCGCCGAGCGCCCGGACCTTGCCCGGGGTGTCCGCGCCTTCCAGCGTCGTCAGGTCGACCATCGAGATGGCCAGGTCGATGGCGTAGGCCTTGGCGGTCGTCTTGATGGAACGGGTGCCGAGAGACGCGGCGCGCGCCTCCAGGCCGACCGCGTCGACGCCGGGCAGCCCGTGCAGGAAACGGCGCAGCGTGCTGTCGGACGCGGTGACGTCACTCAGTGCGTGTGCGGCGGGGGCAGTAGTGGGCATGGTCACCAGACGAGCATATCTACGCGCGTAGCTGCTGTACACCCCCCGGCGGTCATCCGTGCTCGATCGGGGGCTCGGCGCCACGGATGAGCGTCGGCGGACGAGGCGCGGTGGGGGGGGGCGGGTGGTGGCTGGGGCGGCGGGCCGTGGGCGTTGTCGGTGGCGTCGGGCAGAATCGGGGCCATGACGACCACCGAGTCCAAGGATCGGATCTACCGGTCGCCCGCGGGCATCGCCGGAGGTGTGCTGCTGCTCGGCCTCGCCGCGTGGCTCGGCATCGACGCGATGGTCGCCGGTGACGGGCGCACGCCGTGGCTGGCGCTGGCGACGCTGCTGCTGGTGGTGCCGCTCGTGACCGCCTTCACGCTGCGGCCCGCCGTCGCCGCGAACGACGACCGGCTGCGGATCCGCAACCCCTTCCGGGTCGTCGTGCTGCCCTGGGGCGAGGTCGCCTCGCTGCGGTCCGGGTATTCGAACGAGGTCGTCGCCAAGTCCGGCAGGAAGTACCAGCTGTGGGCCATACCGGTGTCCCTGCGGGCCCGGAAGAAGGCGGCGCGGCGGGAGGCCCGGCGGGCGGTGGAGCCGGCCGGGGGCCGTGCCGGCCGCGAGCGCGGGCTCGGGGGGCTCGCCGGGTTCGGTGGCGGGGCCGTGCCGGGTGGCGGGGCCGTGCCGGACGGGCCGGTGCGGGCGCAGACCGACCAGATCATGGACGAGCTGCGGGAGCTGCTGGAGGCGCACGAGACGGCCGAGGCGGCGCAGGGGCAGGTCACCGTGCGGTGGGCGTACGAGATCGTGGCGCCGGCGGTGGTGGGGGCGGTGCTGCTGGGGGTGCTGCTCGGGCTCGGCTGAGTCCGAAGGGGCCTGTGGATGCCCGGGCCCTGTGGATGCCCGGGCCCTGTGGGTGCCTGGGCGGTGTGGGTGCCTGGGAGGAGGGTTGCCACCGCACGCTCGCTCCTTCTCACCGCGCCGGTGAGGTGCGGGGTGGGTGCCATGGAGAGCCCCTGGGTTCCCCATGGCACCCCTCGTGTCAGATGCCCGCCGCTGCCGAGAGGTCGCGCTTGATCGCGGCCAGCAGGTCCGTCGCCCGGGTGCGGGCGGCCGGGAGGTCGGCGTGGGTCGCCACCGGGACGACGACCTCCAGGTAGCACTTCAGCTTCGGTTCCGTGCCGCTGGGACGGACGATGACGCGGGCGCCCTCCAGGGTGTAGCGCAGGCCGTCGGTGGGCGGGAGCTTCTCCGTGCCCTGGGTGAGGTCCTCGGCGTTCGTGATCGGCAGGCCGGCGAGTTGGGTCGGGGGCTGCTCGCGCAGGCGGCGCATCGCGTCCGCGATGAGGGACAGGTCCTGCACGCGGACCGAGAGCTGGTCCGTGGCGTGCAGGCCGTGCTCCACGGCGAGGTCGTCGAGGAGGTCGAGCAGGGTGCGGTTCTGCTCCTTGAGGGCCGAGGCGAGTTCCGTGATCAGCAGGGCCGCGGTGATGCCGTCCTTGTCGCGGACGCCCTCTGGGTCGACGCAGTAGCCGAGGGCCTCCTCGTAGCCGTAGCGCAGGCCGTCGACGCGGGCGATCCACTTGAAGCCCGTCAGGGTCTCCTCGTAGGGCAGGCCCGCCTTCTCGGCGATGCGGCCGAGGAGGGAGGAGGAGACGATCGACTCCGCGAAGGTGCCGCGGGCTCCGCGGGCCACCAGGTGGGCGGCGAGGAGCGCGCCGACCTCGTCGCCGCGGAGCATGCGCCAGTCGCCGCCGTCCTTGACGGCCACGGCGCAGCGGTCGGCGTCCGGGTCGTTGGCGATCACCAGGTCGGGCTCGGTTTCGCGGGCCTTCGCGAAGGCCAGGTCCATCGCGCCGGGCTCTTCCGGGTTGGGGAAGGCGACGGTCGGGAAGTCCGGGTCCGGGTCGGCCTGCTCGGCGACGAGGTCCGGGGCGGGGAAGCCGGCGCGGGCGAAGGCGGCGAGGAGGGTGTCCTTGCCGACGCCGTGCATGGCCGTGTAGACCGTGCGGGCCGTGCGGGGGGAGTCCGGGGAGAGGACGGCGTCGGTGCGGGCCAGGTAGGCGTCGAGGACGCTGTCGTCGAGGGTCTCCCAGCCCTCGGTGGGGCGGGAGACGGTGGTGAGGGACGGGATCGCGGCGATCTCGGCGGCGATGTCCGTGTCCGCGGGCGGGACGATCTGGGAGCCGTCGCCCAGGTAGACCTTGTAGCCGTTGTCGCGGGGCGGGTTGTGGCTGGCCGTGACCTCCACGCCGGCGACCGCGCCGAGGTGCCTTATGGCGAAGGCGAGGACGGGGGTGGGGAGGGGGCGGGGGAGGATCGCCGCGCGCAGGCCGGCGCCGGTCATGACGGCGGCGGTGTCGAGGGCGAAGTCCTGGGACTTGTGGCGGGCGTCGTAGCCGATGACGACGAGGCCGTTCGTGTGGCCGTTCTTGTTCAGGTACGCGGCGAGGCCGGCGGCGGCTCGGATGACGACCGAGCGGTTCATGCGCATGGGGCCGGCGCCGAGTTCGCCGCGGAGGCCGGCGGTGCCGAACTGGAGAGTGCCGCTGAAGCGGGCGGTGAGTTCCTGGACGTCGTGGGCCTCGATGAGCTTGGCGAGTTCGTCGCGGGTCTCCGCGTCGGGGTCCTCGGCCAGCCATGCCTTGGCCCGGGCGATGAGGTCGTCGGTCGTCACGTCGGGTCGCCTCTCGGTCGTCTTGCTTCGTCGTGGGGGCGGGTGCCGGTTGGGGGTGCGTTCGGGTGCCTGCGGCGGCCTGTGCGGGTGCGTGGGGCTGTGCCTGTGCCTGCGGCGGCCTGTGCGGCCGTGTGGGGGTTGCTGTAGCGCCTGCGGTGCGTTTCGGGGCCGGGGCCGTGCCGGGGGGTGTCCGTCCTCGGTCCGGCGGGGCCGTTTCTCGCAGGGTGACCGGTGCTGGACGCCGGACGCTGCGGGCGGACACCCCCCGGCACGTCCCCTTCCCGCCGTTGGCGGTCGGCCGTGCGTGGGGGGTGCCCGGCACCCCGTCGGGCCTACAGGCGGCCCAGGACCTGGGCCAGCAGGGAGCCCATGCGGGCGGCGGAGTCGCGGCCGGCCTGAAGGACTTCCTCGTGGTTGAGGGGCTCGCCGGTCATGCCCGCGGCGAGGTTGGTGACCAGGGAGATGCCCAGGACCTCGGCGCCGGCCTCGCGGGCGGCGATGGCCTCGAGAACGGTCGACATGCCGACGAGGTCCGCGCCGATGACGCGGGCCATGCGGATCTCGGCCGGGGTCTCGTAGTGCGGGCCGGGGAACTGCGCGTAGACGCCCTCCTCGAGGGTGGGGTCGATCTCCTTGCACAGGGCGCGCAGGCGCGGGGAGTACAGGTCGGTGAGGTCGACGAAGTTGGCGCCGACGATCGGGGAGGTGGCGGTCAGGTTGATGTGGTCGCTGATCAGCACCGGCTGGCCGGGGCGCATGCCCTCGCGCAGGCCGCCGCAGCCGTTGGTGAGCACGATGGTCTTCGCGCCGGCGGCGACGGCGGTGCGGACGCCGTGCGCGACGGAGGCGACGCCGCGGCCCTCGTAGTAGTGGGTGCGGCCGAGGAAGACCAGGGCGCGCTTGTCGCCGATCTCGTACGAGCGGATCTTGCCGCCGTGCCCTTCGACCGCCGGCGGCGGGAAGCCGGGGAGCTCGGTGACCTGGAACTCGGCTGCGGGAGCGCCCAGCGCGTCCACGGCCGGCGCCCAGCCGGAGCCCATCACGAGGGCGACGTCGTGGGACTCGGCGCCGGTGAGTTCGCGCAGGCGCGCGGCGGCGGCGTCGGCGGCGGCGTAGGGGTCGCCCTGGATGTCGTCCGGAAGAAGAGATGCGTTCACGCCGTCGAGGGTAGCCGAGCATTGCCTACGCGCGTAGATGACAGAGCTCACGGGATTGCGATCGTTGTCTTGTCGTTTCCGACGAGACGTGGGGGCGCGGGGGCTGGTGGGGCGTTGTGACCTGGTCAGCAGGGGCGTTTGCGCAGTTCCATGACGTAGTCGTGGGGTGCCCCGGCGGATTCGGCGGCGTCGGCGATTTCGCCCAGATAGCGGGCCGAGGGCAGGCCGCCCTCGTAGCCGTTGAGGACGTAGACCCAGGCCTGTTCCTCGCCGTCGAGGGTGTGGACGCGGACCTGGAGGCGGCGGTAGACGTCCAGGTCCACGCCGACCCAGCGGTCCAGGGACTCCTCGTCCATCGGGGCGATGTCGTAGAGCGCGACGAAAACCTGGGAGAGGGGTTCCTCGACGATCGTGGCGAGGGCGCCCTCCCAGCCGAGCTGTTCGCCGCCGAAGGTCAGCCGCCAGCCGTTCAGCCAGCCCGTGGCGCGCAGCGGCGAGTGAGGAGCGCGGCGCGTCATCAGCCGCGCGTCGAGATTGCCGGCGTAGGCGGCGTAGAGCGACATGGGGAGAGGGTACGGCAGTCGGCTCGGCCGTCACTTTTGTTGCTGGGACATCTGTGGTACCCCGGGCGGGCCCCCGGGGCAGTCGCATCTTGAAGCGTGCGGGACAATGGAGTACGTGACTCGGATCGTGATCATCGGTGGCGGACCCGGCGGATACGAAGCGGCGCTGGTCGCCGCTCAGCTCGGTGCGGAGGTGACCGTCGTCGACTGCGACGGTCTGGGCGGTGCGTCGGTCCTGACCGACTGCGTGCCGTCGAAGACGCTCATCGCGACGGCCGAGGTGATGACCACCTTCGACTCGTCGTACGAGGAGCTGGGGATCATCGTCGCGGACGACACCCCGCACATCGACACGCCCGCCCGGGTGGTGGGGGTCGACCTCGGCAAGGTCAACCGGCGCGTGAAGCGGCTCGCGCTCGCCCAGTCGCACGACATCACGGCGTCCGTGACGCGGGCCGGCGCCCGGGTGATGCGCGGGCGCGGGCGGCTGGAGGGGCAGCAGGCCCTGGACGGGTCGCGCAAGGTCGTGGTGCGGGCCGCCGACGGGACCGAGGAGACGCTGGTCGCCGACGCGGTGCTGATCGCGACGGGCGGGCATCCGCGCGAGCTGGCCGACGCCAAGCCCGACGGTGAGCGGATCCTGAACTGGACGCAGGTGTACGACCTGACCGAGCTCCCCGAGGAGCTGATCGTGGTCGGGTCCGGTGTCACCGGTGCCGAGTTCGCCGGTGCCTACCAGGCGCTGGGTTCGAAGGTGACGCTGGTGTCGTCGCGGGACCGGGTGCTGCCCGGAGAGGACCCGGACGCCGCCGCCGTGCTGGAGGACGTGTTCCGGCGGCGCGGCATGAACGTCATGGCGCGGTCGCGTGCCCAGTCCGCCAAGCGGGTGGGTGACCGGGTCGAGGTCACGCTCGCCGACGGGCGGGTGATCACCGGTACGCACTGCCTGATGGCCGTGGGCGCCATCCCGAACACCGAGGGCATGGGGCTGGAGGAGGCCGGGGTCCGGCTGCGGGACTCCGGGCACATCTGGACCGACAAGGTCTCCCGGACGACGGCTCCCGGTGTGTACGCCGCCGGTGACGTGACCGGGGTGTTCGCGCTGGCCTCGGTGGCGGCCATGCAGGGCCGTATCGCCATGTACCACTTCCTGGGCGACGCCGTGGCGCCGCTGAACCTGAAGACCGTCTCGTCGAACGTCTTCACGGACCCCGAGATCGCGACCGTCGGCTACACCCAGGCCGACGTGGACGCCGGGAAGATCGACGCCCGGGTCGTGAAGCTGCCGCTGCTGCGCAACCCGCGCGCGAAGATGCAGGGCATCCGGGACGGCTTCGTCAAGATCTTCTGCCGGCCCGGCACCGGGATCGTGGTGGGCGGTGTCGTCGTGGCGCCGCGCGCTTCGGAACTGATCCATCCGATCTCGATCGCCGTCGACAACAATCTGACGGTCGAACAGATCGCGAACGCCTTCACCGTGTACCCCTCCCTTTCGGGGTCGATCGCCGAGGTGGCCCGGCAGCTGCACACCCGCAAGGCGGGCGACGGCGGCTGACGGCCGAAACCAAGTCCCCGCTGGTCACAGCGAGTTGCCGACCGTGCGTGCGGCATAGGGGGCGGAATTGGGCTCCTATACCACTTCCGCCCCTCCTGTGCGAACAACTTCTGTTATTCGGCGCATACTGCTGAAAGCAGACGGTCGTTGGGGTTACTGTCAGTTTCGTGTTCGCTGCAGAACGTCGCCAATTGATCCTCGAAATGGTGCGAGCGAACGGGGCCGTGTCGCTCCGTGAACTCGCCCGCGTCGTCCAGACCTCCGAAGTGACCGTACGACGGGACGTGCGCGCGCTGGAGGCAGAAGGACTCCTCGACCGCCGGCACGGCGGTGCGGTACTGCCGGGCGGATTCACGCGGGAGTCCGGCTTTCCGCAGAAGTCTCATCTCGCGACCGCCGAGAAGACGGCCATCGCCGACCTCGCCGCCAACTTCGTCGAAGAGGGCGAGGCCATCGTCGTCGGGGCGGGCACCACGACGCAGGAGCTGGCCCGCCGGCTCGCCCGGATCCCCGGGCTGACCGTCGTGACCAACTCCCTGCTGGTCGCCCAGGCCCTGGCGCACGCCAACCGGGTGGAGGTCGTGATGACCGGCGGCACGCTGCGCGGGTCCAACTACGCCCTCGTCGGCTCCGGCGCCGAACAGTCCCTCCAGGGCCTCAGGGTCTCCCGGGCCTTCCTCTCCGGGAGCGGGCTCACCGCCGAGCGCGGGCTGTCCACGTCCAACATGCTCTCCGCCTCCGTCGACCGCGCGCTCGTGCAGGCCGCCGCGGAGGTGGTGGTCCTCGCCGACCACACCAAGCTCGGCACGGACACCATGTTCCAGACCGTGCCGACGGACGTCATCACCCGCCTCGTCACCGACGAGCCCCCGCCGCACGACGACCGCGCGGCCACCGAGCTCCAGGCCCTGGCCGACCAGGGCGTCCAGATCGCCGTCGCGGGCACCGGCGCCCCGGGAAATTCCGGGGGCCACGGCAGCGCGGGAGGTGACGCGCCGGGGCGCCAGCAGCGCCGGGACGTACCCGTTCCGGGGCCTCGCCGTGGCCAGGTCCCCGGTGGTCAGCTGCGCGCGGCCACGGTCATGGGCACCGAACAGCCGCCCGGGGCGGAGCGAGGCGCGCGGGTGGCCGATCTGCGGCGACGGTGAGGCGCGCGGCGGTCCGGGCGGGGCGGTCTCCGGCGTGGCCCGCGGTGTGCAGTGCCGCTCCTGCGGGCCGGGTGCCGCTCCCGCGGTCGTGTCCGTCGCAGGGTGACCGCTTGTCGTGCCGTACGACGCGTACGTACGCCGGACAACGCCGCGCGCCCGGCGGGGAAACCCCCGCCGGGCGCGCGGCCGAACCGTTTGACGCGGTCCGGGTCAGTCCTTGATCTCGCAGATGGCGGCGCCGGAGGTGATGGAGGCGCCGACCTCGGCGGTGAGGCCCTTGATGGTGCCCGACTTGTGGGCGTTGAGGGGCTGTTCCATCTTCATGGCCTCCAGGACGACGACGAGGTCGCCTTCCTTGACCTCCTGACCCTCCTCCACGGCGATCTTGACGATCGTGCCCTGCATGGGGGAGGCGAGGGTGTCGCCGGAGGCGACGGGGCCGGACTTCTTCGCGGCGCGCCGCTTCGGCTTGGCGCCGGCGGCGAGGCCGGTGCGGGCCAGGGACATGCCGAGCGAGGAGGGCAGGGAGACCTCCAGGCGCTTGCCGCCGACCTCCACGACGACGGTCTCGCGGCCGGCTTCCTCATCGGTGTCCGCGGTGTCGGCGGGCGCCGTGAACGGCTTGATGTCGTTGACGAACTCGGTCTCGATCCAGCGGGTGTGGACCGTGAACGGGTCGGTCGAGCCGGTCAGCTCCGGCGCGAAGGCCGGGTCGGTGACCACCTTGCGGTGGAACGGGATGGCGGTGGCCATGCCCTCGACCTCGAACTCGGCCAGCGCGCGGGAGGCCCGCTCCAGGGCCTCCTTGCGGGTGCGGCCGGTGACGATGAGCTTGGCGAGCAGGGAGTCCCAGGCCGGGCCGATGACGCTGCCGGACTCCACGCCCGCGTCCAGGCGGACGCCGGGGCCGGAGGGCGGGGCGAACTTGGTGACCGTGCCGGGGGCGGGCAGGAAGTTGCGGCCCGGGTCCTCGCCGTTGATGCGGAACTCGAAGGAGTGGCCGCGCAGGACCGGGTCGTCGTAGCCGAGCTCCTCGCCGTCGGCGATCCGGAACATCTCGCGCACCAGGTCGATGCCCGCGACCTCCTCGGTGACGGGGTGCTCGACCTGGAGGCGGGTGTTGACCTCCAGGAAGGAGATCGTGCCGTCGAGGCCGACCAGGAACTCGACGGTGCCGGCGCCGACGTAGCCGGCCTCCTTCAGGATGGCCTTCGAGGCGCGGTACAGCTCGGCGACCTGCTCCTCGGAGAGGAACGGGGCCGGGGCCTCCTCCACCAGCTTCTGGTGGCGGCGCTGGAGGGAGCAGTCACGGGTCGAGACCACGACCACGTTGCCGTGCTTGTCGGCGAGGCACTGGGTCTCGACGTGGCGGGGCTTGTCGAGGTAGCGCTCGACGAAGCACTCGCCGCGGCCGAAGGCGGCGACCGCCTCACGGACGGCCGAGTCGTACAGCTCCGGGACCTCTTCGAGGGTGCGGGCGACCTTCAGGCCGCGCCCGCCACCACCGAAGGCGGCCTTGATCGCGATGGGCAGGCCGTGCTCCTTCGCGAACTCCACGACCTCGTCCGCTCCGGAGACCGGGTCGGGGGTGCCCGCGACCAGGGGGGCGCCGGCGCGCTGGGCGATGTGACGGGCGGCGACCTTGTCGCCGAGGTCGCGGATGGCCTGCGGGGGCGGGCCGATCCAGATCAGGCCCGCGTCGAGGACCGCCTGGGCGAACTCGGCGTTCTCCGAGAGGAAGCCGTAGCCCGGGTGGATGGCGTCGGCGCCGGATTCCTTGGCGGCCTTCAGGACCTTCTCGATGTCCAGATAGCTGGTGGCCGGAGTGTCACCGCCCAGAGCGAACGCCTCATCCGCGGCGCGGACATGCAGAGCGTCCCGGTCCGGGTCGGCGTAGACGGCAACGCTCGCGATACCGGCGTCCCGGCAGGCCCGGGCAACGCGGACAGCGATTTCGCCACGGTTGGCGATGAGCACCTTGCGCACGATGAGGCTCCCTCCTTGAAACAAGCCGAGTTTAGGGACTGCCGACACGGCACTTCGACCCGTCCCCAATGGTGAGCTTGCCCACACGGAGCGTGATTCGAGGCTCGCTCGACCCGCGAAATCCCTTGTCGCACCGTGGTACGCAGGACTCCTGCGGGAAACCCTAGCCGTCCGCTGTGGTCAAGGTCTCTGTCATCAGGTGCTGCGGGCCACTCTGTTTCTTTGTGGAGTCCCTACGAATGGCCCAATGGTTCTTTGCTCCGCGCGGAAGTCTTGTCCCGTGGTTTACCCGTTAGTAGCGTTCGCGATGTCCAGAACGTACTTGGGGTAACAGCAGCCTTGCTCCGGCGAGGGTCGAAGGTGGGTGGAACCGTGGTGCGCAGGCCGGTGGCATGGATCGTGGCGGTCGTGCTCTTCGCCGAGGCCCTGGGCATCGCGGGGCTGAACTGGTTCCTCGGAGTGGTGGTCGACCGTCAGGACATGTCCCTCGCCGGGCTCGACCCCGACGTCATGGCGACCTCGTCGAAGATCGGCGGCGTGGTCTTCGGCCTCTACTTCGCCCTGTGCGGCCTCGTGGCCCTGCTCGTGGCCCTCCGGGACCGTCCCGCCGCCGGCCTCGGGCGCATCCTGCTGATCAGCGCGGCCGTGGTGCACGGGCTGCTGGGCGCGTTCGTGTGGGGGCTGGTGGGGTGGCCGGCGTTCCTGTTCATGGTGCTGGTGCTCGGGCTGATCGTGCTGTTGCTGATGACGTACGACGGGCGGGGGGCGGCACCCGCGGAGGCCGCCGGCCCTGCGGGGCCTTCTGACCCCGCGGGGTCGTCTGGCGTCACGGGGTCGTCTGACGTCACGGGGTCTTCTGGCGCCATGGGGCCTTCTGACGCCATGAGGCCTTCTGGTGTCATGGGGACGTCGGACTCCGCCTCACCCGAGCGGCCCACCGACACGCTGCCGGAGGGCGGGACGGCCAGGGCCTGACCGCCCCCGCGGGTCACCGGCCCGGTGTCACGTCCACAGGTCCGTGATGTTGACGCCCAGCTGGGCCAGCAGCTTGCGGACGAGGGGGAGGCTGATGCCGATGACGTTGCCGTGGTCGCCGTCGATGCCGTCGATGAAGGGGGCCGAGCGGCCGTCGAGGGTGAAGGCGCCGGCGACGTGGAGGGGCTCTCCGGAGGCGACGTAGGCGGCGATCTCCTCGTCGGTGGGGTCGCCGAAGCGGACGACGGTGGAGGCGGTGGCGGAGGCGTAGCGGCCGCTCGCGGTGTCGTAGACGCAGTGGCCGGTCTGGAGGGTGCCGGCCCGGCCGCGCATGGACTTCCAGCGGGCGGTGGCCTCCTCCGGGTCGCCGGGCTTGCCGAGGGCCTGGCCGTCCAGGTCGAGGACCGAGTCGCAGCCGATCACGATGGCACCCATGACCTCGGGCCGCGCCGCGACGACGGAGGCCTTGGCCTCGGCGAGGGCGAGGGCCAGTTCGGCGGGGGTGGGGGCGGTGACGGCGTCCTCGTCGACGCCGCTCACGATCACCTCGGGGTCGAGCCCGGCCTGGCGGAGCAGGCCCAGGCGGGCGGGGGACTGGGAGGCGAGCACGAGTCGGCGGCGCGGCTGATCGGTCATGCCGTCAGGTTAACGGCGTGGCCGCCCCGGTTCACCTGTCCCTCCGGTCTCACCCGAGCCCGATGACGATCATCGCGAGCACCATGGCCAGCGCCATGAGAACGCCCAGCCGCCGCAGCATGGCCTGCATGTCGCGCAGCTCCTGGGGCGGTTCGTTCTCCGGGTCGGACCACAGCATGCCTGCCATCGTCCGGCGGCGGTCCGGGGCGTCGCCTGAGTACGCGTACTCAACTTCACCAAAAGGGGCTGGAGTTCCGTTAAGCTAAAGGAACCTCAGTCCTGTTTGGAAGGGTCGTGTGTCATGAGCGCTGACAACTTCACCACCGCCTGGACCGCCGCACCCCAGGCCCCCAGTGAGGGCTTCACCCCCAACTGGTCCCGCGAGGGCTTCTGGCGCCGGTCCGTGCGGCAGACCGTCCGGCTCACCGCGGGCGGCGGGCGGGTGAGGATCCGGCTGTCGAACGCGTACGGCACCTCCCCGCTGCGCCTCGCCGGCGCCTCCGTCGCCCGTACGGCGTCCGGTGCGGCCGTCGAGCCCGGCTCGCTGCGGCGCCTCACCTTCGCGGGGGCGCACGAGGTCGCGATACCGGCCCGCGGGCAGATCCTGAGCGACCCGGCCGAACTCGCGGTGGCCGCCGGGGAGTCGATGGCCGTCACCCTGTACTTCGACGCCGCCACCGGCCCGGCCACCTTCCACGCACAGGCCTTCACCCGCAGCCACCGCGGCCCGGGAGACCTCCTCGCCGACGTCACGGGTGCGGGCTTCGACGCGGTCACCGAGTCCTGGTACGTCCTGTCCGCGGTCGAGGTGGACGCGGGCCGCGCGGACGGCGTCGCCCTGTTCGGCGACTCCCTCACCGACGGCTTCGGGTCCACGCCCGGCGCCGACCGCCGCTGGTCCGACGCGCTCGCCCGGCGCACCGGACGCCCCGTCCTCAACGCCGGGATCGGCGGGAACCTGCTGCTCAACGACTCCGCGTGGTACGGCGAGAAGGGTGTGAACCGGCTCGCCCGGGACGTCCTCGACCACCCGGGCGTGGACACCCTCGTCGTGCTGATCGGGGTGAACGACATCGGCTTCAGCGAGACGGACGAGCAGCCGACCTACCATCCGGCGCCGCTCGTGGAGCCCGCCGAGCTCGTCGACGGCCACCGGGAGCTGATCCGGCAGGCGCGCGAGCGGGGCCTGCGGGTGATCGGCGCGACGCTGCCGCCGTTCGGCGGGTCCGACCACTGGGGAGAGCACGCGGCGAAGGTGAGCCACGAGCTGAACGAGTGGATCCGCGGCGCGGGCGAGTACGACGCCGTGGTCGACTTCCAGCGGCTGCTGGCCGATCCGGCGGACCCGGACCGGCTGCACCCGGCGTACGACTTCGGCGACCACCTGCACCCGAACGACACGGGGTTCGAGGTGATGGCCGAAGCCGTCGCGGACGTGCTGAGCCAGGGCGTGGCCCCGGCCCTCGGCCAGGGCGTGGCCCCGGCCCTCGGCCAGGACATGGCCCCGGCCCTCGGCCAGGGCCTGGCTCCGGCCCTTCGCTGAGCCCTCGGCCTCAGCTCGGCCAGTACGTGCGCGTCCAGGTCGCCGGGCCCGGCTGCGGCAGCCGGCGCGCGGCGATCCGGGACGGGTCGGACCAGGAGTCGCGGGGGGTGGGCGCGCCGGGCGGCGGGGCGGCCGCCGCCGCGGCGCGGACGCGGACCACCGCCAGTGCGGCGGCCAGCTCCTCCGGGGTCGGGTTTCCCCGTACGACCTTGATGTTCATGACCGCTCCCAGGGTCCGCGGGTCCAGGGGTTACAGGGGGATGTTGCCGTGCTTCTTCGGGGGCAGGGATTCCCGCTTCGTGCGCAGCTGACGCAGGCCGCGGACGATGTGCCGGCGGGTGTCCGAGGGCATGATCACCGCGTCGACGTAGCCGCGCTCGGCCGCGACGTAGGGGTTGAGGAGCGTGTCCTCGTACTCCTGCATCAGGCGCGCGCGGGTCGCCTCCGGATCGTCCGACTCGGCGATGGCGCGGCGGTGCAGGATGTTGACGGCGCCCTGCGCGCCCATGACGGCGATCTGCGCGGTGGGCCAGGCCAGGTTGAGGTCGGCGCCCAGGTGCTTGGAGCCCATCACGTCGTAGGCGCCGCCGAACGCCTTGCGGGTGATGACGGTGATCAGCGGGACGGTGGCCTCGGCGTAGGCGTAGATCAGCTTGGCGCCGCGCCGGATGATGCCGGTGTGCTCCTGGTCGACGCCCGGGAGGAAGCCCGGCACGTCCACGAAGGTGAGGACCGGGACGTTGAACGCGTCGCAGGTGCGCACGAACCGCGCGGCCTTCTCGGACGCGTCGATGTCCAGGCAGCCCGCGAACTGCATCGGCTGGTTGGCCACGATGCCCACCGGACGGCCCTCGACCCGGCCGAAGCCGGTCAGGATGTTCGGCGCGAACAGCGGCTGCGTCTCGAAGAACTCCCCGTCGTCGAGAACGTGCTCGATGACGGTGTGCATGTCGTACGGCTGGTTCGCCGAGTCCGGGACGATGGTGTCCAGCTCGCGGTCCTCGTCCGTGACGGACAGGTCCGCCTCCTCCGGGAACGCCGGGGGCTCGGAGAGGTTGTTGGACGGCAGGTACGACAGCAGCTGCTTGACGTACTCGATGGCGTCCTTCTCGTCGCCCGCCATGTGGTGGGCCACGCCGGAGGCCGTGTTGTGGGTCCGGGCCCCGCCCAGCTCCTCGAAGCCGACGTCCTCACCGGTGACGGTCTTGATGACGTCCGGGCCGGTGATGAACATGTGCGAGGTCTGGTCGACCATCACCGTGAAGTCGGTGATCGCGGGCGAGTAGACCGCGCCGCCCGCGCACGGGCCGACGACGAGGCTGATCTGCGGGATGACCCCGGAGGCGTGGGTGTTGCGGCGGAAGATCTCGCCGTACGCCCCGAGCGAGGCCACACCCTCCTGGATACGGGCGCCGCCGGAGTCGTTGATGCCGATCACCGGGCAGCCGGTCTTCAGCGCGAAGTCCATCACCTTGACGATCTTCTGGCCGTAGACCTCGCCGAGGGCGCCGCCGAAGACGGTGAAGTCCTGCGAGAACACGGCCACCGGACGGCCGTCGACGGTGCCGTAACCGGTGACGACGCCGTCGCCGTAGGGGCGGTTGGCGTCCAGGCCGAAGTTCGAGGAGCGGTGCCGGGCGAACTCGTCCAGCTCCACGAAGGAGCCCTCGTCCAGCAGCAGATCGATCCGCTCACGGGCCGTCAGCTTGCCCTTGGCGTGCTGCTTTTCCACCGCGCGGGCGGAGCCGGCGTGCGTCGCCTCCTCGATGCGGCGCTGAAGATCCGCGAGCTTCCCCGCGGTCGTGTGAATGTCGATCTCTTCCGGCTCGGACATCGGGATGCGGCTCCCTGCCTGCTCAAAAGGGGGGACGGTTACTCATCCGTACAGTAGTGGGGGACCCACCGGTCGGCAGTGCGGTGTTTCCCACACCTAGGGTGGCTTGCATGACGCCGCGAGATGCATCAGGAGACAGCCGCTGGTCCGACCTCGACCGGCCGCCCCTCAACGCCGCCGCGCTGCGCCGGGCACTGGTCCGCGAGGGCGGTCTGTGGTCGGACGTGGAGGTCGTGCAGCGCACCGGCTCCACCAACAGCGACCTGGTGGCCCGGGCCGCCGCGGGCGACACGCCCGAGGGCGTGATCCTCGTCGCCGAGGAGCAGACCTCCGGGCGGGGCCGCCTCGACCGCCAGTGGACGGCCCCGCCCCGCTCCGGGCTGTTCTTCTCCGTACTGCTGCGGCCGAGCGACGTGCCCGTGGCCCGCTGGGGCTGGCTCCCGCTGCTCACCGGCGTCGCCGTGGCCACCGGCCTGTCCCGCACGGCGGGCGTCGACACGGCCCTCAAATGGCCGAACGACCTGCTGGTGACCGTGGGCGGCGAGGAACGCAAGGCGGGCGGCATCCTCGCCGAGCGGGCCGGCGCGGACGGCGTCGTCGTCGGCGTCGGCGTCAACGTCACCCTCCGCGCGGACGAGCTGCCCGTCCCCCAGGCGGGGTCCCTGGCGCTCGCCGGGGCCGTCGGCACCGACCGCGATCCGCTGCTGCGCGGCATGCTGCGGGCCCTGGAGGACTGGTACGGCCGCTGGCGCGCGGCCGGCGGCGACCCGGCGGCCTGCGGACTCCAGGACACCTACGCGGCGGGCTGCGCGACCCTGGGGCGCGTGGTCCGGGCGGAGCTGCCCGGGGACCGGTCGGTGATCGGTGAGGCGGTCGCGGTGGACGGCGACGGCAGGCTGGTGATCGCGACGAAGGAGGGCGTGCAGGAGCCCGTGGGCGCGGGAGACATCGTCCACTTGCGACCCGCCTGATGGGGCGCCCCGGTAAGGGGCGCGGGCCTGTATCGATGTGCGGCTCCGCCGCGTGGGCGCGATCAGCCACAAACCACCCGCACCCGGCACACAGGAGGAACCCACCACTTGATGCGCCGCCCCGCTCAGCCCGACGGAGTGAGCTGGCGCACATCTGCCGTAGAGTTGAGGCCGGTCGATACCTGACCGTGGCAGATCGGAAGGGCAACAGGCGTGACCGTCGACGACACGGGCTCCGGCATGGGTCGTAACCCAGCGCCCGACGGCACCGACCCCGGCGAGGACCCCCTCGCACTCCGCCTCGAACAGCTCATCCTCGGCGCCGAACGCCGCTACACCCCCTTCCAGGCGGCCCGCAGCGCCGGTGTCTCCATGGAGCTGGCCTCCCGTTTCTGGCGGGCGATGGGCTTCGCCGACATCGGGCAGGCCAAGGCGCTGACCGAGGCGGACGTCCTCGCGCTGCGCCGGCTCGCCGGTCTGGTCGAGGCGGGCCTGCTGAGCGAGGCGATGGCGGTGCAGGTGGCCCGGTCGACGGGCCAGACCACCGCCCGTCTGGCCGAGTGGCAGATCGATTCCTTCCTGGAGGGCCTGACCGAGCCGCCCGAGCCCGGCATGACCCGCACCGAGGTCACGTATCCCCTGGTGGAACTGCTGCTGCCCGAGCTGGAGGAGTTCCTGGTCTACGTCTGGCGGCGGCAGCTCGCCGCCGCGACCGGCCGGGTCGTCCAGGCTGCCGACGACGAGGAGATGGTCGACCGGCGGCTGGCCGTCGGCTTCGCCGACCTCGTCGGCTTCACCCGGCTGACCCGCCGGCTGGAGGAGGAGGAGCTGGGCGAGCTGGTCGAGGCGTTCGAGACCACGGCCGCCGACCTGGTCGCCGCGCGCGGCGGACGGCTGATCAAGACCCTCGGCGACGAGGTGCTGTACGCCGCCGACGACGCGGGGGTCGCCGCGGAGATCGCGCTGCGGCTGATCGAGACCATGGCGAACGACGCGACCATGCCCGAGCTGCGGGTGGGCATCGCCTTCGGCACGGTCACGACCCGTATGGGTGATGTCTTCGGTACGACGGTGAATCTGGCCTCCCGGTTGACGTCGATAGCGCCCCGGGACGCCGTGCTCGTCGACAGCGCCTTCGCCGAGGAGCTGATCCGCACCGGGGAGGCCCCGGCCTCCGAGGCGGAGGCGGCGGAGGCCGCGGCCGCCGCGGAGAAGGAGGGCGAGCAGCCGCCGGTGTACCGCTTCGCGCTCCAGCCGATGTGGCAGCGGCCGGTGCGTGGGCTGGGTGTGGTGGAGCCGTGGTTGCTGACCCGGAGGGACGGGTCGTCGGCGTAGGGCGCGCGGCGCCGGGGGCGGGCGGCCGGATCGGCCTGCTCTACCCCGGCTGGTCCAGGCAGAGGTCGATGATCGGCAGGCACAGGCCCGGCTCGTCCGGCTGATCCGGGGTGGGGGCACCGGTGCTCGGGCCCGGGGCGGTGGTCGGGTCCGGCTTCGGCTTGGGGTTCGTCGGCGACTCGGGGTTCGGCCGCGGGCCGGTGCCGGGAGGGGCCGGGGGCGCGTTCGTGGCCCGTGGGGGCGCGGGCGGGTTCGGAATCTGCGGGATGGTCGTGGTGCCGGGTACGCCGATGCCGATGTGCGTGGGGGAGGCGGTCGCGACGGGGATCGGCACGCCGGTGGCCGCGCCGTCCGCCCCGCCCAGCGCGGACGGCGCGGAGGCGCTGTGTTCGGGGGTGGCGAGGGTGGTGGCCGTGGTCGTCGCCGGGTCACCGGTGCGCGTGCCGCTGCCGCTGCCGCTGCCGCTGCCGCTGCCGATGTCGACGCCGTTGCCGTCGGCCGTTGCCGGATCGGGGCTGGGGCCGGACCGCGCGGTGTCGTATCCGCCGACCACGCCCGTGTCCGGAGTCAGCCGTATGAGGCTCAGCACCCCCACGGCGACGGCGAGCCCACCCGCGGCGAGCAGCACTTTGCGGGGGCGGGGGCGCCGGTGGCGGCCGCGGGTGGGGGGCTTGGGGGAAGGCTTGCTGGTTCCGGGGGTGCCGGTGGTGGCCGCAGGCTTGGCGGTGGATGGCGTCCTGGGGGTGGCGGGCGTCCTGGCGGTGGATGGCGTCCCGTGGGTGGCGGGCGTCCTGGCAGTGGTGGCCGTCTTGCTGGGGGCGGGCGTCCCGGCGGTGGCGGGCGTCCTGGCGGTGGGGGTTCGCGCGGGTGCGCTGGGGGTGGCGGCGGTCGCGGCGGCCCTCGGGGGCGTGGAGGTCCTGGGCGTTGTGCCGGTCGCAACCGTCGTACGGGTTCCGCCTGTCGTACCGGTCGTACCGGTCGTACCGGTCGCACGAGTCGAGTGAGTCGCAGGTGGCGCGCTGGGCGCAGGAGTCGCACGCATCGTGTCCCTCGGCCCCGTAGTGCCCGTCGTGTCGGTCTTCGCTTCGCGTGCCATGCGATCGATCCCTCCCCGATGAGTGCGCCCCCGGTGCGCCGTGGCGGAGCACGCTATGCGCTCCCCGGGGTGCGGGGGCGGGAGTCGGGCCGGATGTCACTCGAACGGGGTGTCGGCCCTGAGAAAGGCGTCGGGGTGGGGTCGGGGGTGGACCAGGGGCGAGTCGGGGTCGGCGGCCCTTTTCCCGGCGGGGCGGGGCTGCCATGATCGTGGGAGTGCTGTTAACCCGCGTTAACCGGAGGGTGTCGTGAACGAGGGCGTTGTGAGCGAGGAGCGGTTCGGGGAGTTCGTGCTGGTCCGGCGGTATGAGGAGGGCCATGTCGCGGAGCTGGCGCTCGACCGGCCCAAGGCGATGAACGCGGTGTCGACCGAGATGGCGCGGTCCGTCGCGGGGGCGTGCGCGGCGCTGTCCGCCGACCGGGAGGTGCGGGTGGTCGTGCTGACGTCGACGCATGAGCGGGCGTTCTGCGTCGGCGCGGATCTGAAGGAGCGCAACTCCTTCACCGACGCGGACCTCTTCCGGCAGCGCCCGGTCACGCGCGGGGCGTACACCGGCGTGCTGGAGCTGCCGATGCCGACGATCGCGGCGGTGCACGGCTTCGCGCTGGGCGGAGGGTTCGAGCTGGCGCTGTCCTGCGATGTGATCGTGGCGGACCGTACGGCGGTCGTGGGCCTGCCGGAGGTGTCGGTCGGGGTGATCCCCGGGGGTGGTGGTACGCAGCTGCTGCCCCGGAGAGTGGGCGCGGCCCGCGCGGCAGAGCTGATCTTCACGGCGCGCCGGGTGGAGGCGGCCGAGGCGCGGGAGCTGGGGCTGGTCGACGTGCTGGTGGACGAGGGCCGCGACCGCGCGGAGGCCCTGTCCCTGGCCTCCCGTATCGCCGCGAACTCCCCGGTCGGCCTGCGCGCGGCCAAGCGCGCCCTCCGCCTCGGCCACGGCCTCGACCTCCCCGCCGGCCTCGAGGTCGAGGACGCCGCCTGGCGCTCGGTGGCGTTCTCCGGCGACCGAGCGGAGGGAGTGGCCGCCTTCAACGAGAAGCGGAAGCCCCAGTGGCCGGGCGAGTGAGAGCCGGCGTCCGCCGGGCTGGCCGGTTCGGGCGGGTGAGATCGGGCGTCGGTCGGGCTGGCCGGTTCGGGTGAGTGGGACTTTCGGTGTCGGTCGGGCTTGCCGGGCTGGACGGGTGAGATCTGGCGTCGGTCCGGCCTGCCGGGCCCGGCGGGTGAGATCTGGCGCCCACCGGGCCTGCCGGGCGGGGCGAGTGCGGACCGGGTGTTGGCCGGACTGGTCGGTTCGGGCGGGTGAGATCGGCGTCGGTCGGGCTTGCCGGTTCGGGCGGGTGAGATCAGGTGTCCAGCGGGCCTGCCGGTTCGGGCGAGTGCGAACCGGGCGTTGGTCGGGCTTGTCGGGCTGGGCGGATGAGAACCGGCGTCCACCGGGCCTGCCTGGCCGGGCGAGTGCGACCGGGCGCCGACCGCGCTTGCCGGTTCGGGTGGGTGAGATCCAGTGTCGGTGGGGCTGGCCGGTTCGGGTGAGTGAGATCCAGTGTCGGTGGGGCTCGCCGGTTCGGGTGAGTGAGAGCGGCGTCCGCCTCGCCTGCCGGGCCGGGCGAATCACATCGTGCGTCCGCCTCGCCTCCCGGACTGGGCGAGCGACAACCGGCCTCCGCGCCCCCGCTTGCCCGGCCGGCGATGCCGGAGCGGGCCCCCGGCGGGGCCCGCCGGGCTGAGCCGACGGCAGGGGCGCCTGCCCCCACCGCCCCCACCCACCCCCACCGTGATCACTCCATGCGCAGCTTCAACGTCCCACAACGGGCCGAACCTCCCTAGCCTGGAGCAATGGGTGAGGACAAGCGGCTCGCGGACGTCGTCGCGCTGGCGCAGGGGATGGCCGCGGCGCGGACTCCGCGGGAGTCGTGGCGGGCGGCGGCGCTGGGGGGGTGCCGGGCGCTGGACGGGAGTTTCGCCGCGCTGTCGGTGTGGGAGCGGGAGCTGGGGCGGCTGCGGGTGCTGGTGAACGTCGGGGACCGGGCGCCGGACGAGGCGGAGTTCCCGGAGGACGAGGCGTATCCGGTGCACCAGTTCGCGGAGATCGCCGAGTTCCTGCACGAGCAGTGGGCCGCGGGGGGTGAGCCGGACGCCTGGGTGGAGACCGCCGACGGGCCGACCGAGGGCCGCGCCGGGTTCGTGCACGAGCGGGTCTCGGCCCTGCGCCGGCGCGGGCGGGGGTCGTGTGTCGTCGCGCCGATCGTGCTGCACGGGCGGGCCTGGGGCGAGCTGTATGTCGCCCGCCCGGCCGGGGCGCCGGTGTTCGGCCGGGACGACGCGGACTTCGCGACCGTGCTGGCCTCCGTGGTCGCCGCGGGCATCGCGCAGACCGAGCGGCTGGAGGAGGCCCGGAGGCTCGCCTTCACCGACGCCCTCACCGGCCTCGCCAACCGCCGCGCCGTCGACATGCGGCTGGACGAGGCGGTGGAGCGGCATCGCAGGGAAGGAGTGGTCGTCAGCCTCGTGGTCTGCGATCTGAACGGGCTGAAGCGGGTCAACGACACGCTCGGGCACGCCGTCGGGGACCGGCTGCTGGAGCGGTTCGGGTCGGTGCTGTCGCTGTGCGGGGCGATGCTCCCCAACACCCTCGCCGCCCGCCTCGGCGGGGACGAGTTCTGTCTGCTCGCGGTCGGCCCGCCCGCGCAGGACGTGGTGAAGGTGGCCGATGAACTGTGCCGCAGGGCCGCCGAGTTGGAGCTGGGCGAGGGCGTCGCCTGCGGGGTCGCCTCCACCGAGGAGCCGATCGGCGCCGTCCGCTCCGCCCGTCGGCTGTTCCGGCTGGCCGACGCCGCGCAGTACCGCGCCAAGGCCGACCGCGCGGCCCGGCCGGTGGTCGCGGGCCAGGAGGGCCCGGACGACCCCGTCGTCCGCCTCGCCGACGAGCCCTCCCAGGACGCGAGCACCGAGCGGCGGCGGTTCCGGGGGCGCGACGTGTGAGTAAGGGGTGAACCCCACCCCCACTGGTGACATTTTCGAATTCACTGCGTACGCTCCTGAATATGGATATGCACACTGTGGTGGTGGGGACGTCCGGCGTCACCGCGTCCGACGTCCTCGCCGTGGCCCGCGGCGGCGCCCGCGTCGAGCTTTCCGAGGAGGCGGTGGCCGCCCTCACCGCGGCCCGCGAGATCGTGGACGCGCTGGCGGCCAAGCCGGACCCCGTCTACGGCGTCTCCACCGGCTTCGGCGCCCTCGCGACCCGGCACATCGGCCAGGAGCTGCGCACCCAGCTGCAGCGCAACATCGTCCGCTCGCACGCCGCCGGCATGGGCCCGCGCGTCGAGCGGGAGGTCGTCCGGGCCCTGATGTTCCTGCGGCTGAAGACCGTCTGCTCCGGGCACACCGGCGTGCGGCCCGAGGTCGCGCAGACCATGGCGGACATCCTCAACGCCGGTATCACCCCGGTCGTGCACGAGTACGGCTCGCTCGGCTGCTCCGGCGACCTCGCCCCGCTCTCCCACTGCGCCCTCACGCTCATGGGCGAGGGTGACGCCGAGGGCCCCGACGGTGTCGTACGGCCCGCCGGGGAGCTGCTCGCCGAGCACGGCATCGCCCCCGTCGAGCTGCGCGAGAAGGAGGGCCTCGCCCTCCTCAACGGCACCGACGGCATGCTCGGCATGCTGATCATGGCCCTGGCCGACCTCGAGACCCTCTACAAGTCCGCCGACGTCACCGCCGCCCTCAGCCTCGAAGCCCTGCTCGGCACCGACAAGGTGCTCGCGCCCGAGTTGCACGCCATCCGCCCCCACCCCGGGCAGGGCGACGCCGCCGCCAACATGCTCGCCGTCCTCGAGGGCTCCGGCCTCACCGGCCACCACCAGGACGACGCCCCCCGGGTCCAGGACGCCTACTCCGTGCGCTGCGCCCCGCAGGTCGCCGGTGCCGGCCGCGACACCCTCGCGCACGCCCGTCTGGTCGCCGAGCGCGAGCTGGCCTCGGCCGTCGACAACCCCGTGGTCCTCCCCGACGGGCGGGTGGAGTCCAACGGCAACTTCCACGGCGCCCCGGTGGCGTACGTGCTGGACTTCCTCGCCATCGCCGCCGCCGACCTAGCCTCCATCGCCGAGCGCCGCACCGACCGGCTGCTGGACAAGAACCGCAGCCACGGCCTGCCGCCGTTCCTCGCCGACGACGCGGGCGTGGACAGCGGGCTGATGATCGCCCAGTACACCCAGGCGGCGCTGGTCAGCGAGCTGAAGCGGCTGGCCGTACCGGCGTCGGCGGACTCCATCCCGTCCTCCGCGATGCAGGAGGACCACGTCTCCATGGGCTGGTCCGCGGCGCGCAAGCTGCGCACGGCCGTGGACAACCTCACCCGCGTCCTCGCCATCGAGCTGTACGCCGCCACCCGCGCCGTGGAGCTGAGGGAGGGCCTGACCCCGGCCCCGGCGACCCGGGCCGTCCTGGACGCGGTCCGCGCGGCGGGCGTCGAGGGCCCCGGCCCCGACCGTTTCCTCGCCCCCGACCTCGCGGCGGCCGACGCCTTCGTGCGCGAGGGCCTGCTGGTCGCGGCGGTGGAGAAGGTCACCGGACCGCTCCGCTGACGCCGGTGCACCGCGAAGGGCCCCGTCCGCAGACCGGACGGGGCCCTTCCATGAGTGGGTGGTTACTTGAGCTTGCCCGCCTGGGCGTCGATGAGCTTGGCCGGCACGTCGTACTCCTTGCCGGTCATCAGCGCGCCGATGTTCATCGTGTAGTAGGCGGCGACGTTGTTGCCGTGCCGCACCACCTCGCCGTGCACCACGCCCGGCTGGCCGTCCATGTCGCCGGTCGCGGCGAACGCGATCGACTCGTCACCGGTGCCCGAGGCCTTCGTCTCGGCGACCTTGGTGAACTTCTGGTCCTCGCCGCCGGAGCCGACGGTGAAGCCGCCGGCGCAGGCCGCGACGGCGTCGGAGACGGTCTTGAACGTCTTCTCGGCGCCGTCACCGTCGTAGGACGACAGGCCGACCACCGTGACGTTCAGGTTCATCGAGTCGCCGAGCGCGTCCTCGAGCTCGCCCTCGGTCAGCTCGTCCAGCGACTTCGAGGCGGTGTCGGTGGGCGACTTCTCCTCCGTCGCCATGGTGTTGGTCTCGGCCGCGGCGTCGCCCGGGGCCAGACCGCTCATCACGTACGCGAGCGGCTTGCACTGCTCGTCGCCCGTGATGACCTTCTTGTCGGCCGGGAAGTCGGCCTTCTTGACGGCGCTGAACTTGAACCCGTCCACATCGCCCTGGGCGACGATCAGGTCCTTCAGTTCCGCCGCGGTGAGCGCCTTCGCGGCCTCGGCCTGCGACCCCGATCCGGAGTCCTTCTTGTCGTCCGACTCCGAGCCGCAGCCCGTGATGAGGGCGAGCGACAGAGCGCCCACAACAGCTGTGGCGCCCAGTCGCGCGCCCGATGATCTCTTCATGAGCGGACTATGAAGGGCGAGTCAAGAACACGTCAAGCCGGATTATCTTCCCGGACCTACAGCCCAAGACGTTCCCTGCGCACCGAATACACCACGAAACCGGCACCCAGCGTCAGCGAGAGCGTGCCGCCCACGACGTACGGCGTGCTGTCGAAGCTGCCGGTGTCGGCGAGCCGGGTCTCGCCCTCGGACGTGGTCGTCAGCGACACCACCCCGTCCTGCGCCGTCCCCGCGGACTGCGCGGCCTGGTCCGACTGCGCGGCCTGGTCCGACTGCGCGGCCTGCTCGGACTGCGAGGTCCGGGAGGCCTGGGTGGTCTGCGTGGCCTGGGCGGCCCGGGTGGCCGAATCCTGCTGTCTGGCCGCTTCGTCCGAGGTCGCGTTGGCGGAGGGGACGAACCACAGAGCGCCCAGCAGGGTCCCTGCGGCGGTGGCGGTCAGCAACGGACGGCGAGCGGATGACACGGAATATCGATCCCCTTGTGGCGCTGGCGAATTGGCCGTGTGGGGCGATGTTAGTGAAAGGCGCGGGTCACGGGAAAGTCACGGGCGCCCGGGCCGTACGCTCCGGGCATGAGCACTGCAGAGACATCGCGTTTTGTACGGCTTCGCGTGGAACTCGTCGTCGAGGTGGCGGACGCCGACGCGGTCACCAAGGCCGCGCAGCGCCGGATCGCCGAGGATCCGGATATGCCGGCCGAGGAGCGGGTACACGCCGAGAGTGCCGTCACGGAGGACACCGCGGAGGCCCTGGCCTATCTCGTGGACCCGTTCGACCTGGTCGGCGAGGTGCCGGGGATCGAACTCCAGCAGGCCTCCTGGAGCGCCGAGCAGGTCGACTACGACCCGGACGCGCCGGAGTGGGACGCCGACGAGGATGATGCCGACGAGGACGACGAAGAGGACCCGAACGAGACGTAGGGCGGCTGGGCGCCCGGGGAAAGCGCGGGAAAAATAGTGACCCCGGGGGGCAACCGCCGCCCGGGGTTCGTTCGTCTCAAGGGGCGCACTGACCGACACCCGCACCCGGCCGGCCCGGCGGCGGACGTGGTGTGCCCCACACATCCAGGGAATGTGGAACGGGACGAACCGGTCGTAGCGTTGAAACCTTGTAAACGGGGACTCTCGGGGTTCTGGGGAATCGGCAACGATGGAGAAGCGTGTGATGACGAACAGTAAGCGGCGCAAGGGCCTGACGGTCGCGTCCGCACTGCTCGGCGGTGTGCTGGTGCTCTCGGCCTGTACCGGCGGTGAGGAGGCCTCCGGCAACGAGGGCAACGACTCCTCGCAGGCCAAGGTCGACGAGGCGGCGGCGCAGAAGACCTCCGAGGCTCAGATCAAGATCACACCCAAGGACGGCTCCAACAACGCCTCCATCAACAACTCCGCCACGGTGACGGTGAGCAAGGGCACGCTCACCGAGGTGAAGATGACCACCGCGGACGGCACGGCCGTCGCCGGTGAGATATCCGCGGACAAGACCAGCTGGAAGCCCAGCGCCCAGCTGGAGCGCGCGACCACCTACAAGATCGCGGTGACCGCGAAGGACTCCGACGGGCGGGAGGCGCACGAGAACGCCTCCTTCTCGACGGTCTCCCCGGACAACAGCTTCATAGGCAGCTTCACCCCGGAGGACGGCTCCACCGTCGGTGTCGGCATGCCGGTGTCGATCAACTTCGACAAGGCGATCACCAACAAGGCGGAGGTCCAGAAGGGCATCACCGTCTCCACCACCAGCGGCCAGGAGGTCGCCTGCCACTGGTTCAACGCCAACCGCATGGACTGCCGCCCGGAGGAGTACTGGAAGGAAGGCTCCAGGGTCACCCTGAAGCTCGCGCTCGACGGCGTCGAGGGTGCCGACGGTGTCTACGGCGTCCAGCAGAAGACGGTCTCCTTCACCATCGGCCGCAACCAGGTCTCGGTCGTCGACGCCGAGACCAAGCAGATGAAGGTCATGCAGGACGGGAAGGTCATCCGCACCATCCCGATCTCCGCCGGCTCGCCCGAGAACAAGACGTACGAGGGCCAGATGGTGATCTCCGAGAAGTTCAAGGAGACCCGGATGAACGGCGCGACGGTCGGCTTCACCGACGACGACGGCAAGGGCGAGTACGACATCAAGGACGTGCCGCACGCCATGCGTCTGTCGACGTCCGGCACCTTCATCCACGGCAACTACTGGGGCGCGAAGTCCATCTTCGGCAGCGTGAACACCAGCCACGGCTGCGTGGGTCTGTCCGACACCAAGGGCGCCGACGACCCGAACACTCCGGGCGCCTGGTTCTACAACAACTCGATCATCGGTGACGTCGTCGTCGTGAAGAACACCGGCGACAAGACCATCGCCCCGGACAACGGCCTCAACGGCTGGAACATGGACTGGGCGCAGTGGAAGGCGG
Organism: Streptomyces sp. NPDC052773; assembly: GCF_044547145.1. Classification (NCBI taxonomy): domain Bacteria; kingdom Bacillati; phylum Actinomycetota; class Actinomycetes; order Kitasatosporales; family Streptomycetaceae; genus Streptomyces; species Streptomyces sp. NPDC052773. Next base: position 482,448 of record NZ_JBITZX010000006.1, read on the forward strand.
GCTCCGCGATCTGACGCGGACTCAACCCGGCCCGAGGATGCCGCTTCGGATGCCGCTTCCCCTCCCGGGGAGGCGGCATCCGCGCGTTTCCGGCCTTCTCATGCCGCTCTTAACGCTGCCTTATCCCGTCATCACGCGCCCTTCCTAGCTTGCGGCGCATGTTCTTCACCTACTTGAGGCGCGAACTGCGCCGCCGCAGAAAGGCGGCCCTCGTCGTCGCCTCCGGTCTCGCACTGGGCATCGCGCTGGTCATCGTGGTCGACTCCGTGTCCTCCGGCATGGGCCGGGCGCAGGAGAAGGTCCTTCAGTCGCTGTACGGGCTGGGCACCGACATGACCGTCACCAAGGCGGCCGACCCCGCCGAGGAGGGGCAGGCCCAGCGGCCCCGGTTCCGGTTCGACGCCGAGGAGGAGGGCTCCGGCGAGGAGCAGAGCAGCGACCGGGTGATGGTCCAGGGCTTCGCGACCCTGCCGAGTTCCACCGTCGGGAAGGTCGCCGCACAGGACGGTGTCGCGGACGCGGTGGGCGGGCTGAGCCTCCAGGTCGTCAAGGTGAGCGGCGAGTTCACGCGGGGCCAGTTCCAGCAGCAGCCCGGCGGGGGCCGGCAGAGCGGACCCGGCGGCTCCTCGACCACCCAGCCGGAGGGACGGGTTCAGGGCGGCGGCGCCGACTTCGACGTCAACACCTACTCCGTCTACGGCACCGACGTCACCGAACCGGCCCTCGGCCCGCTGACCACTTCGAAGATCACCGGCGGACGGACCTTCGAGCCCTCCGAGACCGACGCCGAGGTCGCCGTCGCCGACGCCTCCTACGCCAAGGAGAAGAAGCTCGCCGTCGGCGACACCGTCACCGTCAAGGGCGTGACGTTCGAGGTCGTCGGCATCGCCACCCCGGAGAGCGGGGACGCCGCGGCCGGCCTCTACATCCCGCTGAAGCAGGCTCAGGAACTCAGCGACTCGGCGGACAAGGTCACGACGATCTACGTCAAGGCGACCGACTCCCAGCGGATCGACGCGGTGAAGTCACAGATCCGGAAGAACATCGAGGGTACGACGGTCACCACCTCCGCCGACCTCGCCGGGACCGTCTCCGGCTCCCTCTCCACCGCCTCCGACCTCGCCACGAAGGTCGGCACCTGGCTGTCCCTCGCGGTGCTCGTGGCCGCGTTCCTGGTGGCCGGGCTGCTCACCTCCTCCGCGGTGTCCCGGCGGGTGCGGGAGTTCGGCACGCTGAAGGCGCTGGGCTGGCGGTCCGGCCGGGTGACCCGGCAGGTGGCCGGCGAGGCGATGGTCAACGGACTGGCCGGCGGCGCGCTCGGCATCGCGCTGGGTCTGGCGGGGGCGTACGCGGTGACGGCGGTCAGCCCGACCCTCCGGGCGCAGCTGGGCGCAGGCACCGGCGGCGGCATGGGCGGGGCGGGCGGCGGCCGTGTGCTGGTCGGCCCCGGCCGGCAGACGGCGTCCCGCACCCTCGACGTCGCCCTCACCGCGCCGGTCAGCGCCACCACCATCGCCCTCGCGATGGGCCTCGCGGTGACCGGGGGACTGATCGCCGGCGGTTTCGGCGCCTGGCGGGCGTCCCGGCTGCGGCCCGCGGACGCGCTGCGGCGCGTCGAATAGCGCCACACGGCCACGCCCACCACCCCCTTCACGCCCTCCCAGGAGCACACCCATGTACGAACTCAAGGCCGTCACCAAGCGCTACCGGCGCGGCAGGGAGACCGTCGACGCGCTCGCCGGCGTGGACCTGACCATCCCCGACGGCGACCGGCTGGTCATCCAGGGGCCCACCGGCGGCGGCAAGTCGACACTCCTTCAGATGCTGGGCGGCCTCGACCGGCCCAGCTCCGGAGAGGTCGTCCTCGACGGCACCGACCTGGCCCGGCTGCCCGAGGCCAGGCTCACCCGGGTGCGCAGCGAGCACATCGGCTTCGTCTTCCAGAGCTTCAACCTCATCCCCACCCTCACCGCGCAGGAGAACGTCGAGACCGCCCTCGTACCGCTCGGGTTGAAGCCCCGGGCGCGACGGGAACAGGCCGCCGAGGCGCTGGCGTCGGTCGGTCTGGGGGAGCGGCTCGGGCATCTGCCCGGCGAGATGTCCGGCGGTCAGCAGCAGCGGGTGGCCATCGCGCGGGCGCTGGTGAAGCAGCCGAAGGTGCTGCTCGCCGACGAGCCCACCGGCAACCTCGACGAGTCGACCCGCGACGAGATCATGGACGTACTCGAACGCATGTGGAAGGAGCTGGGGCTGACCTTCGTCATGGTCACCCACGACTCCGCCCTGGCGCGGAAGGCCCCGCGGCTCGCGACGATCCGGAAGGGAACCATCACGGTCGAGGAGAACAACTCCTGAAGAACCGTCCGTTACGCGCCCGACCCGGAGCGTTTCTTATAGCGAACTCGTGACACGACCCTCCCTTGAGGGGCCTGATCACCCCCCGGCATACTTCCAGTTCCGGGGGGATGCACGAGCGTGTGTGCGGGACCACCCCCGGCCGGGTGAACGGGGAATTCGCCCGGTACCTCAACTCCAGGGGGAGTTTTGCGCAGACAAGTGAAGAGAGCGGGCGCCGCCGCGGTCGCGACCGCCGCCGCCGTGGCCCTCGCCGCGGGACTGACCACCCCGGCTTCGGCGAAGCCCGTCCAACCCGCTCATGGCAGCGCCAAGCTGACATCCCAGCATCACATCACCCTGATCACCGGTGACCGGGTCACCGTGGACGCCAAGGGTCGGGTCGTCGGCGTGCAGCCGGCCAAGGGGCGCGAGCACATACCCGTACAGATCCGCAAGGTCGACGGCCACACGCTCGTCATACCCGCCGACGCGGCCCGCCTGGTCGCCACCGGCAAGCTCGACCGGCGGCTGTTCGACGTCACCGAGCTGAACAAGTCCGCCACCCGCAAGGCCCAGCGGAAGGGCCTGAAGGTGATCGTCGGCTACCAGGGCGCCGCCGGCGCCACGAAGGCCGACGTCCGGGACGCGGGCACTCTCCGCCGGACCCTGAAGTCCCTCAACGCGGACGCCGTGCAGACGCCGTACGCGGACACGCACGAGCTGTGGGACGCGGTGACCAACGGCGACCGCACCGCGGCCGGCATCGCGCACGTCTGGCTCGACGGTGTCCGCCGGGTCACCCTCGACAAGTCCGTCGCGCAGATCGGCGCCCCGAAGGCCTGGGCGGCCGGCTACGACGGCAAGGGCGTCAAGATCGCCGTCCTGGACACCGGTGTCGACGCCACCCACCCGGACCTCAAGGACCAGGTCGTCGCGTCGAAGAACTTCACCGCGGCCACCGACGCCGGCGACAAGTTCGGCCACGGCACGCACGTCGCGTCCATCGCGGCCGGCACCGGCGCCAAGTCCGGCGGCAAGTACAAGGGTGTCGCGCCCGGCGCCGACATCCTCAACGGCAAGGTCCTCGACGACAACGGCTCGGGTGACGACTCCGGCATCCTCGCCGGCATGGAGTGGGCGGCCGCGCAGGGCGCCGACGTCATCAACATGAGCCTCGGCGGCCCGGACTCCCCGGAGGTCGACCCGCTGGAGGCGGCGGTCGACAAGCTGTCCGCCGAGAAGGGCGTCCTGTTCGCCATCGCGGCGGGCAACTCCGGCCCGGAGTCGGTCGGTTCGCCCGGCACCGCGGACGCCGCGCTCACCGTCGGCGCCGTCGACGACAAGGACCAGCTGGCGGACTTCTCCAGCACCGGCCCGCGGCTCGGCGACGGCGCGATCAAGCCCGACGTCACCGCGCCCGGCGTGGACATCACCGCCGCCTCGGCCAAGGGCAGCATCATCGCGCAGGAAGTCGGCGAGAAGCCGGCCGGCTACCTGACCATCTCCGGCACGTCGATGGCCACCCCGCACGTCGCGGGCGCCGCCGCCATCCTCAAGCAGCAGCACCCGGACTGGACCGGCGCCGAGATCAAGGCCGCGCTGACCGCGTCCACCAAGGGCGGCGCGTACACGCCGTTCGAGCAGGGCTCGGGCCGTATCCAGGTCGACAAGGCGATCAAGCAGACCATCGTCGCCGAGCCGGTCTCGGTGAGCTTCGGCGTGCAGCAGTGGCCGCACACCGACGACAAGCCGGTCACCAAGCAGCTGACCTACCGCAACCTCGGCACGACGGACGTCACCCTGAACCTGTCGTCCAAGGCCACCAACCCCAAGGGCCAGGCCGCTCCCGCGGGCTTCTTCACCCTCGGCGCGACCAAGGTCACCGTCCCGGCGGGCGGCAAGGCCTCCGTCGACTTCACCGTGAACACCAAGCTCGGCGGCACCGTCGACGGCGCCTACTCGGCGTACGTGACGGCGACGGGCGGCGGCCAGACGGTGCGGACCGCGGCGGCCGTGCAGCGGGAGGTCGAGTCCTACGACGTCACGCTGAAGGTCCTGGACCGCGCGGGGAACCCGGCGAAGAACTACATGGCCAGCCTGGACGGCCTCTCCGGCCTGGGCAGCGGCAAGTGGTACATGCCGTACGACCCGGACGGCACCGTCACCATCCGCGTGCCCAAGGGCGGCTACGTCCTCAACTCCGGCGTCTTCGAGGGTGAGGACCCCAACAAGCCCGAGGGCTCCGACTGGCTCGCCCAGCCCAAGCTGAGCGTCACCAAGAACACCACGGTCACACTGGACGCGCGCAAGGCCAAGCCGGTCAACATCACCGTGCCGGACGCCGCCGCCAAGTCCGAGTTCGCCTCCCCGGAATACACGCTCGAGACGAACGACGGCTCGTACGGGTTCAGCTGGTGGCTGGACTCCTACGCCAACTTCCGCACCGCCCACCTCGGCCCGCAGATCACCGACGGCTCGCTGACCCAGAAGTGGGACGGCCACTGGACCAAGGGTGACAAGGAGCAGTACGACACCACCATCGGCGCCAAGGTGAAGCAGCTCGCCACCGGCTACACCAAGCACTACAAGGCCGCCGACCTGGCGAACGTCAAGATCGCCATGGGCGCTCCGACCCCGGGCAAGAAGGGCGCGATCTCCGCTGTCGGCTGGCTGCCGGGCAGCTACTCGGCCTCGTCCATCGCCATCCCGCAGAAGCTGCCGGGCACCCGCACGCTCCACCTGTCCGCGCAGGGCGGCGTGAAGTGGGACCTGCAGTTCGAGCAGCAGGGCGGAGTCGACGCGGAGGGCTGGCCGATCTCCGAGGCCTTCTACTCGCTCGCCTCGAACCAGTCCTTCAAGGCCGGCCAGGACTACTCGAAGACGGTCAACAAGGCCGTGTTCGGCCCGACCCTGAACAGCGAGTTCGGCCTCTACCGGGACGGCAACGAGATCTACGGCTACCTGCCGCTGTTCGCCGACTCGAAGAAGAACCCGGGCTCGTCCCTGTTCACCTCGGTGAACACGACCCTGTACCGCAACGGCACCAAGGTCGGCACGCACGACGACCCGCTGTTCGGTGAGAAGTCCTTCAAGGTCCCGTCCGGCGACGCCGCGTACAAGCTGACCACCTCGGTCAAGCGCACCACCAAGGTCGCCGCCGCCTCCACGCGGATCGACGCGAGCTGGACCTTCCGCTCCAAGAAGCCCGCCGACCTGGCCAAGCTGCCCGCCTCCACCGCCCGCTTCAACGCGAGCGTGGGCGCGGACGGCAAGGTCACCGCAGGCCAGAAGGTCACCTTCCCGGTCACCGTGGAGGGCTCCGCCAAGGGCTCCAACCTGAAGTCGCTGTACGTCTACGCCTCGTACGACTACGGCCAGACCTGGAAGAAGCTCACGGTGAAGAACGGCAAGATCACCGTGAAGAACCCGGCGAAGGGGAAGGCCATCTCCTTCCACGCCAAGATCACGGACAAGAAGGGCAACAAGTCCACGATCTCGATCTACAACGCCTACTACGGCAAGTAGCCGACAGGCGATCCAGTGATCGAATGATCCAGTGACCCACTGAGGGCCCCGGCGCCGTCGTCACACCGACGGCGCCGGGGTCTTCCTCGTGTGAGAGGTCAGACCGACGGCGCCGAGGCCGCCGCGTCGGCGCCCCAGCTCGCCAGCAGGCGCAGGGCGTCCGCCGACGGGGAGCCCGGCTCGGCGTGATAGGTCACCAGGGACTGCTCCGGGTCGTCACCCAGGCGGAACGTCTCGAACGACAGCGTCAGCTCGCCGACCAGCGGATGGCGCAGCAGCTTCACGCCGTGCGTCTTCTCCTTGACGTCGTGCCGGGCCCACAGCCGCCGGAAGTCCCCGCTCTTCACGGACAGCTCCCCGACCAGCGCGGACAGCCGCGGATCGTCGGGATGGCAGCCCGCGTCCAGCCGCAGATAGCCGACCACGTCCGACGCCTTCTGCTCCCAGTCCACGAACAGGTCGCGGTACTCCGGCTTCAGGAACACCATCCGTGCCCAGTTGCGCTCCCGCTCCGGCAGCTCGCCCCAGTCGCCGAACAGCGCCGCCGCCATCCGGTTCCACGCCAGCACGTCCGAGCGCCGGCCCACGACATACGCCGGGACGCCGTCCATCGAGTCCAGGAGCTGACCCAGCGCCCCGCGCACCTGCTGGGTGCGCCCCGCCGGCCGCTTCTTGTTCTGCTTCGGCTTCGCCAGATGGATGAGATGGGAGTGCTCGGCGTCGTTCAGCCGCAGCGCCCGGGCGATCGAGTCCAGGACCTCCGCGGAGACGTTGCGCCCGTTGCCCTGCTCGAGGCGGGTGTAGTACGCCACCGACACCCCGGCGAGCTGCGCCAGCTCCTCGCGCCGCAGCCCCGGGACCCTGCGGTGCCGCCCGTAGTCGGGCAGCCCCACGTCCTCCGGCTTCAGCCGGGCCCGCCGGGTGCGCAGGAACTCGCTCAGCTCCGCCCGCCGGTCCAGACCGGCCCCGGGGCCGTCGGCGGACCCGCCTGCGGGCCCGGATACGGCGGCTTCGAGCTGTTCGTCCATACGTCCAGTATTCACGGTCGTACGCACACGAGCCTGACCCTGCCAGTGGTACGCACGGCGAACGTACGCAAAAGCGTGGTCTGGGTGAACCCCGCGCGCTCCGCGAGGCTGGTCAGCGTGCCCGGAACGAACCGGACCGCACTCCAGCGGTCCGGTGAGAAGGCAGCCGGGCGCGAGTGACCCCACGAGGAGAGAACCCCGGCATGACCACTGTCGCCGCATACGCCGCCCCCTCCGCCAAGGCTCCGCTGGAGCGCACCACCATCGAGCGGCGGGAGCCCGGCGAGTTCGACGTCCTGATCGACATCAAGTTCGCCGGAATCTGTCACTCCGACATCCACCAGGCCCGCGAGGGCTGGGGCGAGGCCATCTTCCCGATGGTCCCCGGCCACGAGATCGCGGGCGTCGTCGCCGCGGTCGGCCCCGGCGTCACCAAGTTCGCCGTCGGCGACCGGGTGGGCGTCGGCTGCATGGTCGACTCCTGCCGAGAGTGCGAGAACTGCAAGGCCGGTCTGGAGCAGTACTGCACCGGCGGCGGCATGATCGGCACGTACAACGCCATCGGCAAGGACGGCGAGCCCACCTACGGCGGCTACTCGCAGAAGATCGTCGTCGACGAGAACTACGTCGTCCGCATCCCCGACGGGCTCGCGCTCGACGAGGCCGCGCCCCTGCTGTGCGCGGGCATCACCCTGTACTCCCCGCTCAAGCGGTTCGGCGCGGGCCCCGGCAAGAAGGTCGCGATCGTCGGCCTCGGCGGCCTCGGCCACATGGGCGTCAAGATCGCCCACGCGCTCGGCGCGGAGGTGACCGTTCTCTCCCAGTCCCTGCGCAAGAAGGACGACGGCCTGAAGCTGGGCGCCGACCACTACCACGCCACCAGCGACCCGAAGACCTTCGAGGAGCTGGCCGGCACCTTCGACCTGATCGTCTCGACGGTCTCGGCCCCGCTGGACTTCGGCGCGTACCTCTCCCTGCTGAAGACCCAGGGCACCCTCGCCAACGTGGGCGCCCCCGAGGAGCCCGTCTCCCTCAACCTGTTCTCCGTCATCAACGGCGGCAAGTCCCTCGCCGGCTCCATGATCGGCGGCATCGCCGAGACCCAGGAGATGCTGGACTTCTGCGCCGAGCACGGCATCGGCGCGGAGATCGAACTGATCCGCGCGGAGCAGATCAACGAGGCGTACGAGCGGGTGCTCGCGAGCGACGTCCGCTACCGGTTCGTGATCGACACCCAGACCATCTGACCGTCCGCCGACATGCGGGAAGGCCGCCGACCTCACAGGTCGGCGGCCTTCCCCTCGAGCCGGTGAAGCCGGGCCGGCCGGGGCTGTCAGCCTTCGGCCTTCGCCACGCCGATCGGGCAGGAGACGCCCGTGCCGCCGATGCCGCAGTAGCCCGCCGGGTTCTATCCGAGTACTGCTGGTAATAGCGCTGCACTTAGTGCAGTGTAAGAACTCCTCGCTGAACTACGGGAGTGATGTGAGCAGCAGCGATCACTTAGTCCCGGTGGTGGCCTACGCCAGGATCTCGGCTGACCTGACAAGGGACGGCCACGGAGTGGAGGACCAGCACAAGGTCAACGACGACACGGCAGCCGCGGTGGGATGCCGGATCGTGCACTACTACACAGACAACGATCTTTCGGCAGCGAAGGCCGACCTTGTCCGGCCGGACTTCGAAGCGATGCTCAAGGCACTGAAGGCCGGCCGCTTGCCGGACGGCCAGGCAGTGCGTGGTGCGATCGTCGTCGCTGACGACCGTCTGGTGAGGCGGGTGGGCGACTACGAACGGTTCGTGGACGCCCTGACGTACGAAGACGGCCGGGTGTACGCGGACGCTAAGGGACTCAAGGATCTCTACAACGAGGACGTCGAGTCGATGGGATTGTTCGGCGTCGTCATCTCCAAGGCGGAGGTGCGCAAGATCAGGCGCCGAACGCGCCGCTCGCACCGTCGGCGGGCAGAGTTGGGCATCCCAGTGGGTGGTAAGCGCCCCTTTGGCTGGAACGACGACAAGCGGACGCTGCGTCCTGAGGAGGCGGAGCGGCTAGCCCAAGCGGCCCGCGACGTGATCGCTGGGAAGTCGCTGCACTCGATCCTCTTGCAGTGGCGCGAGGAAGGCGTACGGACTGTCCACGGCAATCCATGGACTGCACGGTCACTGAAGCTAGCGATCTGGAACCCCCGCCTGTGCGGATGGCGACGTCACAACGGGGAGCTGGTACGGGACGCCGATGGCATTCCCGTAGTGGGCCAGTGGGAGCCAATCATCACGCCGAAGGAATGGATGGCGATCGATGCCCTCTTTTCGGCGAGGATCAAGTCGAACGTTAGAGCCGATGGGACTGTGACGGACTACCGGACGCCCTCTCACCTGCTGACGGGGATCCTGCGGTGCGGCAAGCCCAAGCCAGATGGACAGATCTGCAACGCCCCCATGCGTGTGAGTACGCGGCCCGATCTCTCCGGCGGGTTTGTCTATCAGTGCCCTGCCCGCTCCATGGGTGGTTGCGGCGGCAGCGGACGGAACGGCGTGAAGGTCGATGAGTACGTTACGGAGGCTGTCCTGGCCAAGCTGGAGGAGCGCGCCGCTGTCAAACAGGAAGGCGACGCCGAGTGGAGTGGGGCAGAGGAGCTGGAGCGACTCACGAAGAAGCAGCGGACCATGCTCCAGAAGTGGCAGGAGGACCTGATCTCAGACGAGCTGTTCTTCCCCGAGAACCACAAGATGGAGGTCCGCATCAAGGAGTTGCGTAAGGAGCGCACCGAGCACGCGTTGCGTGTTCAACGAGCATCGAAGGTGACGGCGAACGTGCGGGAGCGTTGGTTCTCGGGCGAACTCGACATGGCGCAGAAGCGGGCACTCATCCGTGAGGCGCTACATGCAGTGATCGTTCTACCGGTCGGAGGAGGGGGAAGGCGCCCCTTCAACCCGGACCTCCTTGTCCTCAAGTGGACGGACGGCTGAGAGTCGCCTTGTCCGTGTCCGTGGCTCAGGGACTGGTGGCCATGAGGGGGTGGGTATGCGGCCCCAGTTCAGGACTGGAATGGGATCCGCAGCCCCACCCCCACTTCTCATTCGTCGCACAATCGACGTTTGCGTTGTCGTTCTCTCGGCAGCTCCTCGAGCAGTTCGACTCCCAGAATCCTGGCGATGCGACGCCATCGCTCCTCACTCCACCCTGGCGCTCTCTTCGCTTGTTCCCGGCCCCATTCGCGGGCGCTGACGTGTGTCATGGGCAGCCCCTGAGCAGATGGGCTTGCTCACGAGCTGCAATGCGGGATGCAACGAGATCCTCGGCAATGCCGATTTGCGATGAGGGCCGTGCCGGGTGTGTGTCCGGACCCGACATAGCGCCAGTGCCGTTCGATCACCGGATCAGGCACGTTGACGTTCCCCAAGTAGTTAGCTCGGTCGGCGCGCAGCGCCGCATATGTCGTCGAGTACGCGCGGGATTTGGTGAGGATGCCTCGATGACCGCCTCGTCGGCGACGGCGCGCAGCAGATCATCGGCGCAGCCGTGTCGCCAGCGGCGCCGATCGGCGTAGAGGCGAGTGTGAGTGTGGAACTCCGGGTCCGGGTCGTCCCGGTCCGATTCGGTCCACCAATGGACGCTGCCGGGGTGGAGCTCTCGTCGGGGTGTCACCTAGGTGTATTGACCCGTAGCGTTGTTTACGCGGCTGATTGGCGGGTGTCCGTCGAGTGCGGTGTGGCAGCGGTGGTGGTTGTAGGTGTGGAGGAAGTGTGCCAGGGCTTCGGTCCGCTCGGTGTTGCTGGTGTAGGGCCGCAGGTAGGCCCACTCGTCCAGCAGGGTCCGGTTGAACCGTTCGACCTTGCCATTGGTCTGCGGCCGGTAGGGCCGGATCTTCTTGTGGACGATGCCGGCCGCGGTCAGGGTCTGGGTGAACAGCTTGGATTTGTAGCAGGAGCCGTTGTCGGTCAGGACTCGCTCGACGGTGATGCCGTGGGCGGTGAAGAACGCGTTCGCCCGCTGCCAGAAGGC
>NZ_JBITZX010000007.1:0-361071 GCF_044547145.1 Streptomyces sp. NPDC052773
TGCGTTTCCGACTCTATCAGATCTTTTCTCGATCCGATTTCCTCGGTGCTTTCCAGGTTCCCGCTCTCGCGTTTCCCTTTCCGGCGGTTCCGACTCTATCAGATCCTTTCGGGCCTGACTCCCAGTCAGAGGGGGATTGCCTTCCCGGCTGTTGGGCCGTTCCGACGTCTCAAACTTTAGCGGATCCGTCCGGCGATTCCCAATCGGGCCGCCGAGTCCCTATTCGAATTGAATTCGGGCACGCCGAAATCGACCCCGTCGGGAGATCCTGCCTGTGTTTGAGGGTGCCGCTCTCGCGGCGGAAGTGTCGTCGCAGAACCGTTCCGGCTCCCTGACAACCCGAAGAACCTTACGGATCGGCCAGGGGGGTGTCAAGTACCCCCTGTCAAGATCTTTTCCGACCTCGGCGGTGGCCGCGTCAGTCCAGGTCGGAGAGGCGTCCGCCGGCGTCCGGCTGGGCGTGCTCGACCCGGCGCAGGAGCCGGGTCAGGACCTCGCCGAGGGCGGTTCGCTCGGCGGGGGTGAGGTCCTGCAGCAGGTCTTCCTCGAAGACCGTGGCGAGGCGCATGGCCTCCAGCCACTTCTCGCGGCCCTCGGGGGTCAGCTCGACGATCACCCGGACGCGGTTGTTCTCGTCCCGCTCCCGGGTGACCAGACCCTCGGCGACCATGCGGTCGATCCGGTGGGTCATGGCGGCCGGGGTGAGGCCGAGGCGCTTGGCGAGGTCGCCGGGGCCCATGCGGTACGGGGCGCCGGAGAGGACGAGGGCCTTCAGGACCTCCCACTCGGCGTTGCTGATGCCGAGAGCGGCGGTCTGCCGGCCGTAGGCGACGTTCATGCGGCGGTTCAGCCGGGAGAGAGCCGAAACGATCTTCTCGACCTGGGGGTCGAGGTCCTGGAACTCGCGCTGGTACGCGGCGATCTGTTCTTCGAGTGTCGGCTCGGCGCCGAGTGTGCCGGGGATGTCGCCCATGGGCGCAGTATCGCACGACGTTGCTTTGCCTTGAAGTCCTTCGATGTGTACTCTTTAGCTTCGAAGTTTAGTTTCGAAGTCTTCACGTCTAACTAGTGAGAGAGGTGAACGTGACCAGGGCGATGGGCGCTGCGATGCGCCGGATCCATGTGGGCAACGCACTCAGCGCGTTCGGGCTCGGCTTCACCGTCCCCTACCTGTACGTCTATGTGGCGCAGGTGCGGGGGCTCGGTGCTGTGACGGCGGGGCTGGTCCTCGCCGTGTTCGCCGTGGCCGCGCTGATCGTGCTGCCGTTCGCCGGGCGGGCGATCGTGCGGCAGGGCCCGCTTCCGGTGCTGCAGACCGCCCTGGTCACGGCCGCCGTCGGTGCGCTGGGCCTCGGGCTCGCGGGTGGCGCGGCGAGCGTGCTCGCGGCGGCTGCGCTGCTGGGGGCCGGGCAGGCCGTGATGCAGCCGGCGCTGGCCACGATGATCGTGGACTGCTCGTCGGCGGAGACGCGGTCGCGGGCGTTCGCGACGCAGTTCTTCCTGCAGAACCTGGGCCTGGGTGTCGGTGGTCTGATCGGCGGGCACCTCGTCGACACCACGCGCGTCTCCTCTTTCACCCTGCTGTTCGCGATCGAGGCGGCGATGTTCCTGCTGCTGGTCGTGGTGATGGCGACGGTGCGGATGCCGCACTCGCCGCGGATCGAGAGCGCGCCGAAGCAGACCGGCAAGGGCAGCTGGCGGCAGCTGCTCGGGAACCGGGCGATGGTGCAGCTCTGTGTGCTCGGGTTCGTGCTGTTCTTCGCCTGCTACGGGCAGTTCGAGTCGGGTCTGAGCGCCTACGGTGTCGAGGCCGCCGGGATCTCCACGTCTGCGCTGGGCACCGCGCTCGCGGCGAACACCGGGATGATCGTGGTCGCGCAGTTCCTGGTGCTGCGGTTCGTCGAGCGGCGCCGGCGGTCGCGGGTGATCGCGGCCGTGGGTCTGATCTGGGCCGTGGCGTGGCTGGCGGCCGGGTACGCGGGGCTGGGGCACGGCAGCCAGGAGATGGCGACGGCCGCCTTCGTCTCGACGTACGCGCTGTTCGGGCTGGGTGAGGCGATGCTGTCGCCGACCGTCGCGCCGCTGGTCGCGGATCTGGCGCCGGAGGGCCTGGCCGGGCAGTACAACTCGGCGTTCGCCCTGGTGAAGCAGCTGGCCCTGGCGGTCGGCCCGGCGGTGGGCGGCCCTATGGGAGCCTCCCTGCACGCGCCGTACATCGTGACCTTCCTGCTGTTCTCGCTCGGCATCAGCGTGCTGGCGATCCGTCTGGGACGGCGGCTCACCGAGGCGCAGGACCAGCCGTGGCTGGTCCGGAACCGGGTGGTCGCGCGCGGCGGGTCGGCGGCGGAGCCGGTGTCCGCGGAGGCGTGAAAGTAAGAGTGCGGTCGGGGCGCCGGCCGGGTGCGTGGGGCACCCGGCCGGCGTTTCGCTGTCAGGGGGTGCGGGGCAGGGCGAACTCGCACCAGACCGCCTTGCCCCCGCCCGGGGTCCGGCGACAGCCCCAGCTGGAGGCGATGGTCGCGACGATCGCGATGCCACGGCCGGACTCGTCTCCGGGTTCCGCGCGGCGGCGGCGCGGGAGGTGGTCGTCGCCGTCCGTCACCTCGATGATCAGGCGGCGGTCGGTGCGGCGCAGCCGCAGGCGCATGGGTGGGGTGCCGTGCTGGAGGGAGTTCGCCACCAGCTCGCTCGCGGCCAGGACGCCGAGGTCGTGCAGATCGGCCGGGAAGCGCCAGCTGGTGAGGACGCCGGAGGCGAAGGCACGCGCGCGGGGGGCCGCTTCGACGCCACCGAGGAGTTCCAGGGCGGCGTTGCGGAAGAGTTCGGCGTCGGGGCCGGTGCGGGCCGGGTGCTGGAGGACGAGGACGGCGACGTCGTCGTCGTGGTCGGCGGTGACGCCCGCGGTGCGGACCAGGCGGTCGCAGACGACCTGGGGGGTGCCGGTGGCGCCGGCGAGGGCGCGTTCCAGGGCGGCGATGCCCTCGTCGAGGTCGGCGTCGCGGCGTTCGACCAGGCCGTCGGTGTAGAGGACGGCGGTGGAACCGGGGCCCAGGGCGATCGAGCCGGAGGAGTGCATCCAGCCGCCGGTGCCGAGCGGTGGGCCGGTGGGTTCGTCGGTGCGCTGGACGGTGCCGCTCTCGTCGCGGACCAGGATCGGCAGGTGGCCGGCGGAGGCGTACACCAGCCGTCCCTCGTTGGGGTCGTGGATGGCGTAGACGCAGGTGGCGATCTGGTTGGCGTCGATCTCGGTGGCGAGGCCGTCGAGGAGTTGCAGGACCTCGTGCGGAGGGAGGTCGAGGCGGGCGTAGGCGCGTACGGCGGTGCGGAGCTGGCCCATGACGGCCGCCGCTCGGACGCCGCGGCCCATGACGTCGCCGATGACGAGGGCGGTGCGGCCGCCGCCGAGGGTGATCACGTCGTACCAGTCGCCGCCGACGGCCGCCTCCGTGCCGCCGGGGTGGTAGGTCGCGGCGATCCGCAGGTCGTCCGGTTGTTCGAGTTCCTGGGGGAGCAGGGAGCGCTGGAGGGTGACGGCGGTCTCGCGCTGGCGGCGTTCGCTGGCGCGCAGGCGTTCGGCGGCCTCGGCGTGGTCGGTGACGTCGGTGGCGAAGACGAGGACGCCGCCGCCGCTGCTGTCGCCTTCGCGGACCGGGGTGCAGGTGAACGTGTACGAGCGGCCGTCGGGGGCCTTGCGGGACTTCAGGGTGCGGGGCTTGCCGCTGCGCAGGACCTGGTCCAGGAGGGGCAGCAGGCCCAGTTCGCGCAGTTCGGGCAGGGCCTCGCGGGCGGGTTCGCCGGGCGGGCGGGTGCCGAAGGCGGTGGCGTACGCCTCGTTGACGTACGCCAGGCGGTGGTCGGCGCCGTGGACGAGGGCGACCAGGGCGGGGACGCGGTCGAGGACCTCGCGCACCGGCAGTTCGTCGACGGCGGGGACGGAGAGGGACTCGTCGGTGAGGTGTTCGGCGCGGGCCGCGGGGACGGAGCCCTCGCCTCGGCCCTCGCCCCACCGGTCCGGGGTGACCGTGGGTTCGGTCCGCGCTGCGGCGCGGCGCTGCGTTCCGGGGAGCCGGGCGCTCCAGCGCGTGAAGTTCACGAATCCTTGCCTCGTGTAGTCGTCGTCGGCCGGCTCCGGACCCGGCCCGGTCCTCCGGGGGCGGCACGGTGGTGACCGCGGGGGGACACCGCCCCTGGGAAGTGCAGCACTGGGAAAGCCTCGTGGGTTCGGCGGGCAGGGCGGGCGGCGGCCCGCTCTGTCGGCGTGGACCAGTCTGGCAGTGTGGCCGACCGGACCGACATCCGTCAGACGCCTGGGCCGCCGCGGGAGTTCCTCGCTGCGGTCAGGACGACCCCTTCGGGTCGTGGGGACGTTTTCCCCCGGCCGCGAGTTCGAACTCCGCACGGGGATGTTCGAGTGATCCGAGGGAGACGATCTCCCGTTTGAAGAGGCCGGCGAGGGTCCATTCGGCGAGGACGCGCGCCTTGCGGTTGAAGGTGGGCACGCGGCTGAGGTGGTAGGCGCGGTGCATGAACCACGCGGGATAGCCCTTCAGCTTGCGTCCGTAGACATGGGCGACGCCCTTGTGCAGGCCGAGGGAGGCGACGGAGCCGACGTACTTGTGGGAGTACGTCTCGAGGGGTTCGCCGCGCAGGGACCGCACGAGGTTGTCGCCGAGGACGCGGGCCTGGCGGACGGCGTGCTGGGCGTTGGGGGCGCACTCGGCGCCGGGGTCGGCGGCGGTGACGTCGGGGACGGCGGCGGCGTCGCCCGCGGCCCACGCGTGCGCGTGCCCGTCGACGGCCAGCTCGGCGGTGCACTTCAGGCGGCCCCGCGTGGTGCGCGGAAGGTCGGTGGCGGCGAGCAGGGGGTGGGGTTTGACGCCGGCCGTCCAGACGACCGTACGGGTGGGGAAACGGCTGCCGTCGCTGAGGACGGCGATCCGGTCGGCGCAGGACTCCAGGCGGGTGCCGAGGAGGACCTGGATGTTGCGGCGGCGCAGTTCGGTGACCGCGTAGCGGCCCATCTCCTCGCCGACCTCGGGGAGGATGCGGTCCGAGGCCTCGACGAGGATCCACTTCATGTCCTCGGGGCGGATGTTGTGGTAGTACCGCGCGGCGTAGCGGGCCATGTCCTCCAGCTCGCCGAGCGCCTCCACGCCGGCGAAGCCGCCGCCGACGAAGACGAAGGTGAGGGCCGCGTCGCGGATCGCGGGGTCGCGGGTGGAGGAGGCGATGTCCATCTGTTCGAGGACGTGGTTGCGCAGGCCGATGGCCTCCTCGACGGTCTTGAAACCGATGCCGTGGTCGGCGAGACCGGGGATGGGGAGGGTGCGCGAGACGGAGCCGGGGGCGAGGACCAGTTCGTCGTAGTGCAGTTCCTCGGGGGGTGCGGCCCGCTCCTCGGTGGCGAGCGTGGTGAGGGTCGCGGTGCGCTCGGCGTGCCGGACGGACCGGGCCTCGCCGACGACGACGCGGCAGTGGGGCAGGACGCGGCGCAGGGGTACGACGACATGGCGCGGGGAGATGGCGCCGGCGGCCGCCTCCGGGAGGAACGGCTGGTACGTCATGTACGGGTCCGGGGTGAGGACGGTGATCTCCGCCTCGCCCCGCTTCAGTTCGTGTCTCAGCTTCCGCTGGAGGCGCAGGGCCGTGTACATCCCGACGTAGCCGCCGCCGACAACGAGAATGCGCGCACGTTCCTTCACCATCCCATGACGCACCCGGCGCCTGCGTTTGTCCACAGGCCCGGCAATTTGTGTGACAGGGCACGCGGCGGGCCCCGGGTTGGCCGAATCACCCGCGTGCGGGGCAGCCGCGCAGGTCAGGGGGTGTGAGCCGGGGACGGTAGGGGGGTGGAACCGGGACGTATACGGCCCGTACTCCGATCGGGGGGCGCTCTGTGCGGAACCTGCCCCTTCTGAATTGACTGTCTCTCAACTATGTTCGTCTCTCGACGGGGTGTAGGGGGAAGCCTCTCGTGTCCGCGACGGGCGGGCTCGACGGGCGGGCTCGACCGGCCGGCTCGATGGTTCGGGCGGTTCCACTCGCTCCGGCATCCAATGGCGGGGAGAGTCTCCGGGGGGAGACGTCATTACCGGGGGATTTCTTATGCACATTCAGGACTCTCGTTGGTCTTCCGCGTCGGCCGTCGCATCCGGCGGCGCGGTGAGCGCGGCGATGGGCGGCGGACGCGCGGACGGCGCGCGCACGACACCGCTGCGCGTGGACGCACAGCGCAACCTGGAGCACGTACTGCGCGCGGCACGTGAGGTCTTCGGCGAGCTGGGGTACGGCGCGCCGATGGAGGACGTGGCGCGGCGCGCACGCGTCGGTGTGGGCACGGTCTACCGGCGCTTCCCGAGCAAGGACGTCCTGGTCCGGCGGATAGCCGAGGAGGAGACCGCGCGGCTGACCGATCAGGCGCGGGCGGCACTCGGGCAGGAGGACGAACCGTGGTCGGCGCTGTCCCGCTTCCTGCGGACGTCGGTGGCGTCGGGCGCGGGGCGGCTGTTGCCGCCGCAGATCCTGCGGGTCGGGGTCGCGGACGAGGCGGACGAGGCGCGGGTGCCGCAGCAGCGGTCTCAGCCCGGCGGTGGTGAGCTGCGGCTGGTGCCGGAGCAGCCGGCGGCCGAGGACGACGCGGGCGCGGCGGCGCTGCTCGCCGTGGTGGGCCAGCTCGTGGAGCGGGCCCGCGCGGCGGGTGAGCTGCGGCCGGACGTGTCCGTGTCGGACGTGCTGCTGGTGATCGCCACGGCGGCACCGTCCCTGCCGGACGCGGCCCAGCAGGCGGCGGCTTCGGCACGGCTGCTGGACATCCTGCTGGAAGGGTTGCGGTCGCGGCCGGCGTGACGGTCGTCCCGGTGGGTGACCGAGCGGGCCGCCCCGGGTGACTCGACGAGGTGACAGGGGCGTGGGTGCCGTGCCGCCCGCGCCCCTCACCGGCCACCTGGACAATCGGCGCATTCGGGGCACTGGGTGCGTCCTCGCGTCCGGGAACGTCCAGAGACGTCCAGAGTCGTCCAGAGACGCCCAGGGAGCATTCCCCGAATGGGTGACCGTCAGTACCGATCCGGTGCAAGTGCGCTCGGACGAGTGGATGACGTCTCCCGCCAGGGATGGGCCGAAATCCGGTATGGCACGCTGACGCGGTGGCCGGGACGGGTCGGGCAGGCGGCGGGGGCTTTCCGCGATGAGTGTTGACGGGCGGGACGGGTCGCTGGGTGGCGACGATCCCGAGGACGGCGGGCCGCTTCCGCCCCAGGTGCCCAGCCAGGGCGGGGGCGCGAGACTTCCGTCGGCGGGCCGCCCCGCGGAGGGGACCGTACCGGCGCAGCGGGACCGGCGCGACGGCGGCGGCATCCTGCCGCCGCCGCGGGAACTGCCGCCCTCCGACGCCGAGCTGATCGACCGTATGCGGTCCGGTGACGACACGGCGTACGAGGAGCTGTACCGGCGCCACGCGGACGCCGTACGCCGTTACGCGCGCACCTGCTGCCGCGACGCCCACACCGCCGACGACCTCACCGCCGAGGTCTTCGCCCGGATGCTCCAGGCGGTGCGCGGCGGCTCCGGCCCCGAGCACGCCGTACGCGCCTATCTGCTGACCAGTGTCCGGCGCGTCGCCGCGAACTGGACCGACTCCGCCAAGCGGGAGCAGCTCGTCGACGACTTCGCCGTGTTCGCCGCGCAGGCCGCGCGGGTCTCGGAGATGTCCGGCACGACGGCCTCCCCCGGCTCCTTCGGTGCCGGTCTCGACCTGGGCGCCGACGTGCGGGCGATGCACGAGGCCGAGCAGTCGCTCGCCATGCGGGCCTTCCACTCGCTGCCCGAGCGCTGGCAGGCCGTGCTGTGGCACACCGAGGTCGAGGACGAGTCGCCGAGCGAGGTCGCCACCCTCTTCGGGCTCGACGCCAACGGCACCCGCGTGCTCGCCAGCCGCGCCCGCGAGGGCCTCAAGCAGGCCTACCTCCAGGCCCATGTCTCCGCCACCCTCACCGCCGACGAGGAGTGCGCCCGCTACGCCGACCAGCTCGGCACCTACGCCCGCCGCAAACTGCGCACCCGCGCGGAACGGGGCCTGCGCAAGCACCTGGAGGAGTGCGCCAAGTGCCGGGTGGCGGCCGGCCAGATCGAAGAGGTCGCCGGCGGCATCCCGGCCGTCGTGCCGGTGGCCGTCATCGGCTGGTTCGGCGCCGCCGGGTACGCCAAGGCGGCCGGACTCGTCGCGGGCGGCGCCGGAGCCGGCGCGGCGGGGGCCGCGGGCGCGGCCGCGGCGGCTGGGGGCTCGTCCGGCGGGGCGGGCGCCGTGGGCTCTTCCGGCGGGGCGGGCGCCGTGGGCGGCGCGGCAGCCGAGGGCGTGGGTGCCCCGGTGAAGGCCGGTGTCGCGGCCGGTGTGGTCGCGGTGGCCGCCGCGGCCGTCACGCTCGTGCTCGTGGGCGACGACAGCACGCCCAAGAAGCCGGTGGCGAAGCCGCCCGTGTCCGCGCCGGCGCCCCAGCCGGAGCCGCCGTCCCCGGCCCCGCCGAAGAGGCCCGCACCGCGGCCCACGGTCATCGCGCCCGTGGCCGCCCCGTCACCGGTGCCGAGCCCCACCCCGACGCCCATGCCAACGCCGACCCCCACGCCCGAGTCGAGCCCGACACCCACCGCGAGCTCGACTCCCCCGCCCACCCCGAGCCCGACTCCCCCGCCCACGCCCAGCCCGACTCCGACGCCCACTCCGCCGCCCGCGCCGGTGGTCTACCAGTGGAACGAGCTGGCGTACGACGTCAGCGGCGACGGCACCGGGCCCGAGATGCGGATCGGCGAGAGCGGCTGGGTGTGGCAGCGGCAGGGCCTGTCGATCGGCGGTACGACGTACGCGCGCGGGGTGACCGTCCACAGCCGGTCCTCCGTCACCATCGACCTCAACCGTGACTGCTCCTCCTACGAGGCGCTGGTCGGCGTCGACGACATGACGCTGAAGCTCGGCAAGGTGTACTTCTCCGTCTACGCCGACGGCGTACCGCTGTGGAGGTCCGGGATGGTCAAGGGCGGTGACCCGGCCGTCCCGGTGTGGGTGAACCTGGCCGGGCGGGACACCGTACGGCTGGTGGTCGAGCCGCACGCCCCCCTGGACCACGTGGCGGTCGCGGACTGGGCGGAGTCGAAGTTCACCTGCTTGTAGAAGTTCACCGGCTCGTAGAAGTTCACCGGCTCGTAGAAGTTCACCGGCTCGTAGAGGTTCACCGGCTCGGAGGGGTCCGCGCGGGGCGGGTGGCGGTGGCCTCGTCGAGTTCGCCGGCGATCTGCTCCAGGGTGAGGGCGGCGCCCCGGGCGCATTCGGAGGCGTAACGCTCCGGGCCGAGCGCGGCGCGGGCCGCGGCCTCGGTCCGGTCGGTCTCCGCGCCCTCCGGCCGCGGGCGGGGCAGGCCGCCGCGCAGCCGCTCGCCGGCCGCGAGAAAGCGGGCCGTGCGCGGGTGGTCGCCGAGCCGTCCCAGCAGGTTCGCCGCCTCGTCGACGATGCTCCCCGTGACCGTCTCGGCGCAGTGCTCGGCCACCGCGCGGCGCAGGGCGCGGGCCAGCTTCGGCAGTGCGCTCTCCGGGCCCTCCTCGGCGGCCGTGATCATCGCGTCCAGCAGGTGCAGCGCCGCGATGAACTGGGGCGGGGGCGTACCTCGGGAGATCTGCTCGCGGATCGTCCCGC
Source organism: Streptomyces sp. NPDC052773 (assembly GCF_044547145.1). Taxonomy (NCBI): domain Bacteria; kingdom Bacillati; phylum Actinomycetota; class Actinomycetes; order Kitasatosporales; family Streptomycetaceae; genus Streptomyces; species Streptomyces sp. NPDC052773. The sequence goes on from NZ_JBITZX010000007.1 coordinate 9,683, forward strand.
ACAGCTCGCGCGCGCGGACGGTGTCCCGGTCGTCCAGCGCCATGTAGGCCCGCAGCAGCGACACGAACGCCCGGGCATCCGCCACCCAGTAGCGGTCGGCGGCCTCGTCCGCCTCGGTCAGGGCGGCCTCGGCGGCGCGGCGGTCGCCCGAGCGGTAGGCGATCTCCGCGAGGCGGGCGATGAGGAACGGCGTCTCGGCGTACGCCCCGACCTCGTGGGCGAGGCGCAGCGCCTCCCCGTACTCCTCGCGGGCCGCGGTGAACCGGCCGCGCGCCATGGCCGCCTCGCCCGCCGCACTGCACACCTGCGCCCGCATCCAGCGGTCGCCGACGCGCCGGCTGAGGACGCGCAGCTCGGCCAGGTCCTCGTCCACCCCGCGCAGCCCGCCGGAGGAGTCGACGACGATGTGGGTGCGGAGCATCAGGGCGACGCCCAGCTCCCAGTCGCCGCCGTACTTCCGGCAGTTGGCGACGGTCGCGTCCAGGACCTCGCGCAGGTCCGCGCCGAGTCGCTGGAAGACGGTCAGCGGCCAGACGATGCCGGGCATCCGCGCGGCGTGGGGACCGCCCCGCTCGTAGGCGGCCCGCAGGCGGGCGACATGGCGCTCGTAGCGCGGGGCGGCCGTCCGGTCGCGCGGGTCGGTCTCCGAGGTGAGGAACAGGTGGAACATCCGCAGGTCCATGCGGAGGGCGTGCAGGGAGTGCCGTTCGTCGTCCGGCGGGGCCTCGGCGAAGGCGTCGGCGTCGTCGGGGGTGTCGGGCGGTGTGCTCAGGAGGAGTACGCGGTTCATCCAGTGGGCGCCCTCGTGGCGGTAGTTGCGCAGCCACCAGAACCAGCCCATGGCGAGGGCGATGGCGGCGGCCTCCGCCTCGTCGCCGGCCGTCGTCGCGCGGTGCAGGGCCGCGCGGATGTTGTCCAGCTCGGTCTCCAGGCGGGAGATCCACGGCAGCTGCTCGGCGGAGCGCAGCCGCGGATCGGCCTCCTCGACGAGTGAGCGCACCCACGCGCGGTGCCGGCGCTCGGCGGCGGCGCGCTGCCCGGGGGCCTCGGCGGCGCGCTCGGTGGCGTACTCGTGGATGGTCTCCAGCAGGCGATACCGCATGCCCTCGGCGCCCTGCCGCGCGGCCGGGGCCGCCACGACCAGGGACTTGTCGACGAGCGCACCCAGCAGGTCCACCACCGGGCCGCTGCACACGGCCTCCGCCGCGGCGAGGTCCCAGCCGCCCGCGAAGACGGACAGCTCGCGCAGCACCGTCCGCTCCCGCTCGTCGAGCAGGTCCCAGGACCAGTCGACGACCGCGCGCAGGGTCTGCTGGCGGGGCAGGACCGTGCGACTGCCGGAGGTCAGCAGGCGGAAGCGGTCGTCGAGGCGGTCGGCGATCTGCCGGGGGGTGAGCATCCGCAGCCGGGCGGCGGCCAGCTCGATGGCGAGGGGCAGGCCGTCGAGGCGGTGGCAGATCTCCGTGATGGCCTCCTCGTCGCCCAGCAGCGCGTCGGCGTCGGGACGGACGGCCGCCGCGCGCTCCGCGAAGAGGCGCCGCGCCTGGGCGGGGGCGAGCGGGTCGACCGGGCGCACCGACTCGCCGGGGACGCCCAGGGGTTCGCGGCTGGTGGCGAGGATCGTGAGCCCGGGGCAGTGGGTCAGCAGGGTTTCGGCGAGGTCGGCCGCCGCGCCGATGACGTGTTCGCAGTTGTCGAGGATCAGGAGTCGGCTGCGCGTGGCGCAGTGCTCTACGAGCAGGGCGACCGGGTCGTCCTGCGGGGTCGCCAGGTCGTGCGTCATCAGCGTGGTCTCGCGCAGACCCAGCGCGTTGACCACCGCACCCGGCACCGCCTCCGGCCGGTCGAGCGGGGCCAGCTCGACCAGCCACGCCTGGGGGAGCCCGGCGGCGGCCTCCTCGGCGAGACGGGTCTTTCCGGAGCCGCCCGGTCCGGTGAGGGTGACCAGGCGGGCCCTGTGCAGTTCGGAACGGATCGCGCCGAGTTCGAGTTCCCGGCCCACGAAACTCGTCAGCCGGGGGCGGAGGTTGCCGGTGGGTTCGGGGCGGGGCGGGCTGAGCTGGGGCACGGCCGCGGGCGGCGTCCCGCCGTCTGTGCCTCCCAGCAACTCCTGGTGCAGGGCACGAAGTTCCGGCCCCGGATCCATGCCCAGCCCCTCGGCCAGCGCGCGCCGGGCCGTCTCGTAGGCGGCGAGGGCCTCGGCCCCGCGGCCGGTGTCGCGCAGGCCGCGCAGCAGGAGGGCGTGCAGGGTCTCGTCGTACGGACGGGCCTTGGTCAGCTCGGTCAGCTCGGGTACGACGTCCTGGGCGCGCCCCAGGCGCAGGTCCGCGTCGATCCGCGCGCGGACCGCCTCCAGCCGCAGTGTCTCCGGGCGGGTGGCGGAGGTTCGGTCCGGGAGGTCGGCCAGGGCGGGGCCGCGCCACAGGGCGAGCGCGTCGGCCAGGTCGTGGGCGGCGGCGGCCGGATCACCACGATCGAGGGCGTTCGTGCCCTGCCGGACCAGCCGTTCGAACACGAACAGGTCGACGTCGTCCCGGTCGGCGGCGAGGCGGTACCCGCCCGGCTCGGACACCACGGCACCCTTGCCCACGGCGCGGCGCAGCCGCCCGACCAGGGCCTGGAGAGCGGCCTGGGCATCCTGCGGCGGATCGTCCGCCCAGACCTCGTCGATCAGGGTCTCCGGCGTGACCACCCGCCCGGCCCGCGCGGCAAGCGCGGCGAGCAGGGCACGCACGCGTGGGCCCCCGACGGGTACGACGTCACCGTGGTCGTCCTCCGCCTGGGTGACGCCCAGGATTCTGTACCGCACCGGATCATTGTCGCCGGGGGGCGGGGGCGGGGCATCGGGATTCGAGCGGGAGCGCGTGCCGCGGGGGCGGGAGGTTCGCCTGGCGGCGGGCCTGTGGGGGAGCGGCGCTTCGCTCAGCAGCCCGCCTGTGGGGGCGCGGCGGCGTGCCTCTGTGATGCGACGGAGCGGGCCGGCTTGCCCGACGGGCTGAGAAGGTTGCCGTGTGGCAGTCAGGCACGACGGCCTGTTCACGCGCCCAACCGACACCCCGGCACAGCGCCCACGCGCGCGTGCCGCCCCACTGCCTCAGCAGGAAGCCGCGCGCCGCCCCACTGCCTCAGCCAGGAAGTGCGCTCGCCCGCAAGTCGGTCGTCCGCCGCTCAGGCCCGCCGCCCCGTCGCCCCCGCCCCCAATGCCCCCCGCTGCGGGACGATGCCCGCCGGGACCGCGCGGGCGCGGGCCGGGGTGCCGGTCCAGCAGGTGCCGCGGCGGGCGAGGAGGCGGCGGAGCCAGAGTTCCAGGGAGACGAGGTCGGCGAGGCCGTCGAGGGGCAGGGGCTCGCCCTCGGCGGCGCGGCGCAGGGCCTTGCGGACCACGCGGGCCTCGACCAGGCCCGCCTGGGCCAGCAGGGGGGTGTCGAAGAGGTTCATCAGGGAGTCCGCGGCGACGCGCAGCCCGGTGCGGGCGGCGGCCGCCGCCGGGGCCTGGGAGGTGGCGCCCCAGCCGGGCGGCAGCTCGGCGACCCCGGCCCCGGTCAGGACGGAGCGCAGGATCGCGGCGCGCGCCCCCGGCTGTACGCGCAGCGCCTCGGGCAGTTCGCGGCACGCGCGGACGACCTGGTTGTCGAGGAAGGGTGTGTGCAGGCGCTGGAAGCGGACCTCGGCGGCCTGTTCCAGGACGCGGACGTCGGCGGCGGTGCGGGCGAGGGCCGCGCGGGCGCGGAAGTCCCCGGGGCGCAGACCGGGTCCGACGGCGGAGCGCTGGAGCACGCCCTGGAGGCGAACCGATACTTCGGCCAGTGCCTCGCCGGTCAGCCAGCGCGCCGCGGGGCCGGGTCTGGCCCAGGTGAGCGCGGCGAGGGACGCCTCGGCGGCACCTCCGGGGTCGTCGAAGCACCGCTCCATGAGCCGTTCGGCGAGTCCTTCGACGCCCGCGCGGTAGGGCGTACGGGCGAGGCGGCGGGCCGCGGCGTACACGCGCGCGGGGACCAGCACCGAACCGTCCGCCTTCGCGAGGGCGGCCACCGGGCGCACCAGGTGCCGGCGGCGGCGGTCCATCAGGAGGTCGGCGAGGCGCGCGGGATGGGCGTCGAGGACCTGGCGGGCGCCGTAGCCGGTGAGATGGTCCGCGCTGCCCGCGGCGAGCCGGGCGCGGTGCCGGGCTGCCGACACCAGGCAGGAGCTGGGCTCGTCGGTCAGCGGGCCGTCCAGTTCGGCGTACGGCAGGGTCTCCTCGCCGCCGGTCACCACCACGTGGTGCAGCCGGGGCCCGGCGGCGAGCGCACCGGCCCGCTCCAGCTCGGCTTCCCGTCCGCTCACGGTCAGGTCGTTGAAGGTGACGGCCAGCAGCCGCTCCCCGGCTCCGGTGCCGTGCCCGAGGACGGTGCCGGGCATGCCGGGCAGGCCGGCCGCGAGCAGGGCGAGGGTCGCGGAGGCGGGCCCGCCGGAGAGGTCCGCGCCGATGCCGGGCACGGGCATGCCCCGCGCGGCGCGCCGTTCCGCGGGGCCCATGCCGGGCACGGGCCCGGGGTCGATGTCGGCGCCGGGCACGTGCCGCGGCGCGGAGAGCCTGGCGCGCACCGCCTCGACCAGGGCGTCGCGGACGGCGTCCACCGCGCGGTCGGGATCGGCCGGGGGCGCGGCCACCGCGAGGGAGGCGACCGGCTCGTACCCGGCGATCTCACGCGCACCGGCGCGCAGGATGAGCGCATGCCCCGGCGGAATGCGCCGCACGCCGTCGTACGGCGTGGACTCCTGCACCGCGGCCGGTACGTCGGGGGCCGCCAGCAGCGCGGCGAGGTGCCCGAAGTCGAGGTTGGCCTCGACGAGGTCGGCGAGCGGCAGCGCGGCGGTGGCGTAGGCGGTGCCGCCGGCCCAGGGGGTGTGGAAGACGGGGCGGGCGCCCGCGAGGTCGCCGCAGACGGTGATGCGGCGCCCGACCTGGACGACCGCCGTGTAACTGCCCGGCCAGGCGGTCAGATGCCGCAGGGCGCCGCCGCGCGCGGCGAAGAGTCCGACCCGCAGCTGCTCGTCGGTGGCGCCGCAGGTGCCGAGGACGGCGATACGGGTCTGCGGGTCTGCGGTGACCACCCGCACCTCGTCGGGGCGCCAGTCGCCGACCGCCCAGAGCGGATCCGGGTCGCCCCACAGGAGTTGGGAGCCGACCGGGTGCAGGGTCTCGCCGTCGTACCCGGTGGCGCCCGCCGTGCCGGTCGCGGCGGCGCCCGCGGCGGTGCTGCTCCAACCCACCAACCACCGCATCGACGCCTCCACAGGCTGTGGACAACCAGTGCACCGCAGGAACCGGTTCACCATGCTGCCACGAAGGACGCGCCGGGGAGCGACGGCGGAGCCGCTTGCGATCCCCTGAATGCGCCCCACGCGCCCTGGCATGCGCCGCGGGAACGTGCCCAGGCCTCATCCCGACGACCGGGCTCCCCAGGGAGGTTGGCACCCGCGCAGGAAGCGCTCGGGACGCACCGGCAGAGGGAGACCCCGACGGGCTGCACACGCGGCCTTGTTGGACCGGCGAGGAGATCACGACCCCGGCGGCGCGAATGCGCCCCCGATACGCCCCCCACAAACCCTCAACGCGCCCTCAAACCACATGGTCGTTGCAGGGATCATCGCTCTTACGAGGGGTCGAATTTCGGCCATTCCAAGACCACGAAACTCTCTCGGCCCGCGCGCCGTGCACGCTCCGTACAGGCTCTGCGCATTGCCGGGTGGGCGCACGGCCCGGGAAACGGAACTCGCCCCCGGGCCGGACCGCCGCCCGCGGGGATGTGAGGCGGCGGTGTCCCCCAGCCCACTGGTCAGTACAGCGGGCCGACCCACGCAGGAGCCATGGAACCGCTCCCGAGATGGCCGGAGAAGAGCGCACGGACGGGCGCACGGCCACACACCGGGAGCACGTCGCAACGGTGCGTACAGGGCCCGCACTTCCGTACGGACCACAATCCCGCCATCCGGAAGAATGCCCCTTAACGCTTGGGATGCGGCGAACTACGCTGGGTTTACGAATGCCGCGTGGTTATGCCATCGCGGCAGCCGTCTGTGTCGAGGGGTGGCGCATGTCCAGGGAGCAACGCGGGCCGAACGAAAAGCTCGGCGCCGTTCTCGCCCTCGCGGGAATCAGCAACGCGGGACTCGCCCGCCGCGTCAACGACCTTGGCGCACAACGCGGGTTGACGCTTCGGTACGACAAGACGTCGGTGGCCCGCTGGGTGTCCAAGGGCATGGTCCCGCAGGGTGCCGCACCGCACCTCATCGCGGCCGCCATCGGCCAGAAGCTCGGCCGCCCGGTGCCGTTGCACGAGATCGGCCTGGCGGACGCGGACCCCGCGCCCGAGGTCGGCCTCGCCTTCCCCCGGGACGTCGGCCAGGCGGTGAAGTCCGCGACCGAGCTGTACCGCCTCGACCTCGCCGGCCGCCGCGCCGGCTCCGGCGGCATCTGGCAGTCGCTGGCGGGCTCCTTCGCGGTGAGCGCCTACGCGACGCCCGCCTCGCGGTGGCTGATAACCCCGGCCGACAGCTCGGTGGCGCGCGAGGCGAACCCCGCGGAGGGCTCCGGCGCACCGATCAAAGTCGGCCACAGCGATGTGCGGAAACTGCGCGAGGCCGCCGAGGACGCCCGCCGCTGGGACTCCAAGTACGGCGGCGGCGACTGGCGTTCCTCCATGGTCCCCGAGTGCTTACGCGTGGAGGCCGCCCCGCTCCTGCTGGGCTCCTACTCCGACGAGGTCGGCCGCGCCCTGTTCGGCGCCGCCGCCGAACTCACCCGTCTCGCGGGCTGGATGGCCTTCGACACCGGCCAGCAGGAGGCAGCCCAGCGGTACTACATCCAGGCCCTGCGCCTGGCCCGCGCGGCGGCCGACGTCCCCCTCGGGGGATACGTCCTGGCGTCGATGTCGTTGCAGGCCACCTACCGCGGCTTCGGTGACGAGGGCGTGGACCTCGCCCAGGCGGCCCTGGAGCGCAACCGCGGTCTGGCCACCGCCCGCACCATGAGCTTCTTCCGCCTCGTCGAAGCCCGCGCCCACGCCCGCGCGGGAGACGCCCAGGCGGCCGGCGCGGCCCTGAAGGCGGCGGAGAGCTGGCTGGAGCGCGCCCGCCCCGGCGACCACGACCCGTCCTGGCTGGCCTTCTACTCCTACGACCGCTTCGCCGCCGACGCGGCCGAGTGCTACCGCGATCTGAAGGCCCCCCGCCAGGTCCGCCGCTTCACCGAGCAGGCCCTGTCGAAACCCACCGAGGAGTTCGTGCGCTCGCACGGCCTGCGGCTGATCGTCGGCGCGGTCGCCGAACTGGAGTCCGGCAACCTGGACGCGGCCTGCGCCCAGGGCGTCCGGGCGGTCGAGGTCGCCGGGCGGATATCGTCCGCGCGGACCACGGAGTACGTGAAGGACCTCCTGCACCGCCTGGAGCCGTACGGCGACGAGCCGCGCGTCGTGGAGCTGCGCGAGCGGGCCCGCCCGCTGCTCATGGCCCCGGCGTGAGACCGGTCGCACAGCGGCCCGCCTCCCGGGTTTGAGGGCATTGTCAGTGGCGCAGTGCACTATCGAAGCCGGGAGGTGGAGCAGGTGCGGAAGATCGCCTACGACTGTGACGTGCTGGTGATCGGCGGCGGGATCGTCGGCCTGTCGACGGCGTACGCGATCACGCGCCGGGCGCCGGGCACGCGGGTCATGGTGCTGGAGAAGGAGGCGGGCCCGGCCCGGCACCAGACGGGCCGCAACAGCGGCGTCATCCACAGCGGCATCTACTACCGCCCCGGCTCCCTCAAGGCGCGGTACGCGGTCCGCGGCGCCGCCGAGCTGGTCAAGTTCTGCGCCGAGTACGACATCGCGCACGCCGTCACCGGCAAGCTGATCGTCGCCACCGACCGCGCCGAGCTGCCCCGCCTGCACGCCCTCGTGCAGCGCGGCCGGGAGAACGGCATCCCCGTGCGGGAGCTGGGCGCGTCCCAGATCGCGGAGTTCGAGCCGGAGGTGCGCGGCCTCGCCGCCATACACGTCGGCACGACCGGCATCTGCGACTTCACCGGCGTCGCCCACCGGCTGGCCACCGCGTCCGGCGCGGAGATCCGGTACGGCGCGAGGGTCGTCCGGGTGGACCGCCGCCCGGAGCTGGGCGTGGCCGTGGAGACCGCCGACGGCGCGGTCGTGCGGGCCCGCGTCCTGGTCAACTGCGCCGGGCTGCACTGCGACGAGATCGCCCGGCTGGCCGGGGACGACCCACAAATGCGGATCATCCCGTTCCGCGGCGAGTACTACGACCTGCGCCGGCCCGAGCTGGTGCGCGGGCTGGTCTATCCCGTGCCCGACCCCGCCTTCCCCTTCCTCGGCGTCCACCTCACCCGCGGTATCGACGGCAGCGTCCACATCGGCCCCAACGCGGTCCCCGCCCTGGCCCGCGAGGGGTACGGCTGGGGCGTCGTCCGGCCCCGCGAGCTGGGCACCACCCTGGCCTGGCCCGGAGCCTGGCAGCTGGCCCGCCGCCACTGGCGGTACGGGGCGGGGGAGCTGCACCGGTCGGTGTCCAAGGCGGCGTTCACCGAGGCCGTCCGCAGACTGCTGCCCGCCGTCACCGAGGCGGACCTCGCGCCGGCGGCGGCGGGCGTGCGCGCGCAGGCGGTGCTGCGCGACGGGACGCTGGTCGACGACTTCCTCATCCAGGAGGCCCCCCGCACGGTGCACGTCCTCAACGCCCCCTCCCCCGCCGCGACGGCGTCCCTGCCCATCGGCCGGGAGGTCGCCCGCCGGGCCCTGGCAGCCCTGGAGGAGCGCTGAGCACCACACCGGTTCCGGCCACCCGACCCCGTAGACTCGATGCCACTGTGTCTGACTCCCTGAACGCCGCCCCCGCCCCCCGCCGCCCCAAGGGTGCGCCCCGGTTCCCCGAGGGTCCCCAGGCGGACCCCGCCGGCTCGCACTTCGAGCGGCGCATCCGGAGCTTCCAGCCGAGGCGGAGCCGGGTGACCGCGGGGCAGGCGGACGCGCTGAGGCGGCTGTGGCCGAAGTGGGGATTCGACATCGACGGCAGCCGGGTCCTCGACCTCGCCGAGCTGTTCGGGAACGACAACCCCGTCGTCCTGGAGATCGGCTTCGGCATGGGCGAGGCCACCGCGCAGATGGCCGCCGCCGACCCCGGCACCAACATCCTCGCGGTCGATGTGCACACCCCCGGCCAGGGCAACCTCCTCGGCCTCGCCGACCGGGGCGGCCTGACCAACATCCGCGTGGGCAACGGCGACGCCATCATCCTGCTGCGCGAGATGCTGGCCCCCGACTCCCTCGACGGTCTGCGCGTCTACTTCCCCGACCCGTGGCCCAAGAAGCGCCACCACAAGCGGCGGCTCATCCAGCCGGCGTTCCTGAGCCTCGCCGCGACCCGGCTGAAGCCCGGCGCGATCCTGCACTGCGCCACCGACTGGGAGCCGTACGCGGAACAGATGCTCGAGGTGCTCACCGCGCACCCGGACTTCGAGAACACCCAGGCCGACGGCGGTTTCGCGCCCCGCCCGGAGTTCCGTCCGCTCACCCGTTTCGAGGGTCAGGGACTGGACAAGGGTCATGTCGTGAACGACCTGCTCTTCCGCCGCGTACCACACACAACGTCAGCTCAGCCTCCCGCCGACGCCTGATCCACCGCGGGCGGCTCCGTCCCTCGTAAGGGTCAATGCCGTGGCCAGCAGTCCCCCGTACCCCACGCCCCCCGGTGCCTCCGTCCCCGTCGCGGGGGCGCCCCGGCCCGCGCACTGGTGGCAGCGCCCCTGGGTGCGCTACGGCGCGCTCATCACCCTGCTCGCGCTGTCCGGGCTCGTCATCCTCGCCCTGGTGCGCGAGGAGACCGGCACCGAGGGGTTCCTGGTCGGTCTGGGCCTGGCGGTCCTGCCCGTCCCGCTCCTCATAGCCGCGTTCCGCTGGCTGGACCGGGTGGAGCCGGGCCCCTGGCGGAACCTGATCTTCGCGTTCGCCTGGGGTGCCTGCGCCGCGGCGCTGATCGCGATCGTCGCCAACAGTTTCGCGACCCAGTGGATAGCGACGGCGACCGCCGACCCGGCCGGCGCGGACACCCTCGGGGCGACCGTGATAGCGCCGGTCGTGGAGGAGTCCGCGAAGGCCGCCGCGATCCTGCTGCTCTTCCTCTTCCGCAGGCGGGACTTCACCGGGATCGTCGACGGCGTGGTCATAGCCGGGGTGACCGCGACCGGGTTCGCGTTCACCGAGAACATCCTCTACCTCGGCACCGCCTTCGGCACCGACCAGCTCTCCGGCGACAGCGGCATCGCCTCCGTCACCGCCGCCACCTTCTTCGTGCGCGTCGTGATGTCCCCGTTCGCGCATCCCCTGTTCACCGTCTTCACCGGCATCGGCTTCGGTATCGCCGCCCTGTCCGGGCCCCGCCAGCGGATGCGCCGCCTGCTGCTGCCGCCGTGCGGCCTGCTGCTCGCGATGGGCATGCACGCGCTGTGGAACGGCTCGGCGAGCTTCGGCGGCTACGCGTTCCTCGCGGTGTACGCCGCGTTCATGGTGCCCGCGTTCGGGCTGCTGACCTGGCTCGTGATCTGGACCCGGCAGCGGGAGCTGCGCACCGTGCGCGACGAGCTGCCCGCGTATGTGGCCGCCGGCTGGCTGGGCCCGGCGGAGCCCTTCGCGCTCGGCTCGATGCGCGCCCGCCACCTGGCCCGCGACTACGCCCGGCACCACCTCGGCAAACCGGCGGCCCGCGCGGTCACCGAGTACGAGTCGTACGCGACGTCGCTGGCGTTCCTGCGGCACCGGGGGCGCAGCGGCCGGGCCGGCGCGGACTTCGTCCTGCGGGAGCGGGAGCTGCTGCACGAGCTGTGGCGGCGCCGCGAGGTGGCCCGCCCGGCGCTGGAGTACGCGGCGCGCGTGACGGCCCCGCCGGTGCCGGTGATGATGCCGTGGCCGATGCCGGGCCCCGCGGGTCCGTACCCGGGGCACCGGCCGCCGTACCCGCAGTACCGCCCGCCGCATCCCGTGCAGCGGACGCCGCACACCGCGCACCCGGCGCCGTACCCGGCCTACAACCCGTACCGGACGTGACCGGTCGGCATGCCGACCGGCAGCCCTGACGTCGGGGGGTTGCCGTCAGGACCGCCGGGGACCGGAAGAGGAACCGGGGTTCGGAAGAGAAAGAAGGAGAGGGAGCGGGCGTCCGCTCAGGGCGTGAGGCCCTTGCTCCGCAGCCAGGCCATCGGGTCGAGCGCGCCACCGGCCCCGGTGTGGACCTCCATGTGCAGATGCGCGCCGCTGACGTTGCCCGTGGCGCCCACGCGGCCGATGACCTCGCCCGTGGTGACCTTCTGGCCCACGCTGACGCCGATCGACGACTGGTGGGCGTAGAGGATCTCGGTGCCGTCCTCCAGGGTGAGGACGGTCTTGTAGCCGTACGGCCCGTCCCAGCCGGCTTCGGTGATGGTGCCGGAGTGCACGGCCTTGATGAGGGTGCCGGTGGGCGCGGCGAAGTCGAGGCCGGTGTGGTAGCCGGAGGACCACATGGCGCCGGCCTGGCCGTAGCTGGCGGTGAGGACGTAGGAGGAGGTCGGCAGCGTGTACTGCTTGGCCAGCTCGGCCAGGCGCTCCGCCTCGGCCTTCTTGCGGGCCTCTTCCTCGGCGGCCTTCTTCGCGGCGGCGGCCTTGGCCTCCGCCTCCTTCTCCGCCTTGGCGGCGGCCTCGGCGGCCTCCTTCTCGGCGGCGGCCAGCGCCTCGGCGGCGGCCTTGGACTCGACCTGGTCCTGCTGCTGCTCGGCCTGCGCCATGATGCGGGCGCGCAGCGCCTCGCCGGCGTCGGTGGTGCCCTGCCCGGAGTCGGCGGCGGTGACCCCGATGCTGCTGAGCGGGGTGGCGGCGGCCTCGGGGGCCTCGGCCTCGGTGTCGTCGGAGATGAGCGAGCCGACGTTCGGCAGGTCGGGCATCGAGATGGACACCGGCGGCTTGCCGGTCTGCGCGGTGGCCATGCCGCCCGCGCCGACGGCGGCTATGACACCGACGCCCAGGACGGTGGAGCTGCGGGCGAGTCCGCCGCGCTGCTTGGTGACGCGATGCCGGCCGCGTACGGGGCGAATGGATTCCGCAGTGGGGTTCCATTCCTCCCACGGGCCCTCGTCGGTGCGCTGATCGCCGTACACGAAGGTGTCGGCGGGGTCGGCGGTGCGCTGGCCGGGCACGAACGGGGCCCCGGGGGCAGGCCGGTTGGACGCCACGTGGGCGTACTCCTTTCCTTCCTTCTCGCCTACCGGGTTAGCTGACGGGTTCGGAGCAGGAAGGTCTCCTACGCGCGTAAACAAGCCGTGCCCTGAGCGGTTTTCAGCCGCGTGTGGACTCGACCCCTTACGCCCGATTCACCCCAAGGTGGTGGTTCCCCGGTTCCCTCACGGGATTCGGCGCGTGCGCACGGAGCCGCCTCTTGTGACGGCTGGGACGACCGCGCTGCGTTATCGGACGTTAATAGAACCAGGGGGTGATTTCCAAGCCGTTCCGCTTGATCATTACGGTTCGCCGGGTGGACGTAGTGCCCACGAGCGGCGAAAACCGGGCGAGTTGACCCTCACTCAGAATCACTTCAGCAGCGTTCTCGTTTTTGATGGTGACTCAGATGTTATGCGGAGTGGGGTTGCTCGTTTACTCCCGGTGACAGCGGAGGGCCGCCGTACGGCGAGCAGGGCCGCCGAAAACACTCAGGGCCGGAACCCATCTTCATGGATTCCGGCCCTGAGCCTTCAGTAGCGGGGACAGGATTTGAACCTGCGACCTCTGGGTTATGAGCCCAGCGAGCTACCGAGCTGCTCCACCCCGCGTCGTTGACACCAGTGTACGCCATGCGCGGGACCCCTCGCGCCAGAGGTAGTTTCCCTGGAAAGCGAACCAGGATCCCGCCGTCTCCAGATGGGTGCGCCGATGCCCTACCCGTACGTCCTGCTCTCCGCCGCCGTCTCCCTGGACGGCTGTCTGGACGACACCGGCCCCGAGCGTCTGCTGCTGTCCGGCCCCGCCGACTTCGACCGGGTCGACGAGGTCCGCGCGTCCGTCGACGCGATCCTGGTGGGCGCCGGCACGATCCGCGCCGACAACCCTCGGCTGCTGGTCTACTCCGCCGAGCGCCGCGCGGCCCGGACGGCGGCCGGGAAGCCGGAGTACCCGCTGAAGGTCACGGTCAGCGGCTCGGGCGACCTGGACCCGCAGGCGCGGTTCTGGCACACCGGCGGGGAGAAGATCGTCTACACCACCCCGGAGGGCGCGGAACGCCTGCGGGCGTCGGGCATCACGGACACGGCGTACGTCGTGCCGCTGGACGGCGACTGGGACTGGCGCACGGTCCTCGCGGACCTGCACGACGTCCGCGGCGTACGGCGGCTGATGGTCGAGGGCGGCGGGACGGTCCACACCCAACTCCTCCAGCAGGGCCTGGCAGACGAGCTCCAGCTCGCCCTCGCGCCCCTCTTCGTCGGCGATCCGGAGGCGCCCCGTCTGTTCGGCCCCGGCCCCTACCAGCCGGGCCGGCTGCGTCTGGTGGAGACCCGCCCGGTCGGTGACGTGGTCCTGGTGCGCTACCAGCCGACCGCTCCCGGCACGGGCACGACGGCGGTGGCCGCGGACCACCACTGGCTGGCCCAGGCCTGCGCCCTGGCGGCGCAGTGCCCGCCCTCCGCGTCCGCCTTCAGCGTCGGCGCGATCGTCGTCGCCGCGGACGGCACGGAACTAGCCCGCGGCCACTCCCGGGAGGGCGACGACCCGGTCGTCCACGCGGAGGAGGCCGCCCTGGCGAAGATCGACCCCGCGGACCCGCGGCTGCCCACCGCCACCGTCTACAGCAGCCTGGAGCCCTGCACCCGCCGCGCCTCCCGGCCCCGCCCCTGCGCCGGTCTGATCCTGGACGCCGGCGTCCGCAGGGTCGTCACGGCGTGGCGGGAGCCCGACACCTTCGTGGCGGACGCCGACGGCGTCGGGGCGCTCACGGCGCGGGGCGTGGACGTCGTGGTGCTCCCCGAGTACGCCGAGACGGCCCAGGCGCCGAACCGCCATCTGCTGAGCTGACCCGACCCGCGGACCGTCACCGCGCCCGGTCAGCACGCCCGGTCACGAGCCCGCCCCCTCCTTCCCCTTCCCTCCGGGACGGAGGACGTCGTACAGCGCCAGCGACAGCGCCATGTACCGGTCCGCCGCCGTGGCCAGCTCGCTGAGGCCGCGCTCGGTGACCGGGTCCGATCCGGCGGCCAGGCCGCTGCGGCAGATGCCGCCGCCGCGCTGGGCGAGTTCGGCGATCGCCGCCCAGTCGGCCGCCTCGGGGACGTCGACCGGCGGAGCGGGCAGGCGCGCGGCCTGTGCCCCGTCCACGGACCAGAAGGCGCACACCGGGGCGTACACATCCTGGGGATAACCCCGCGCGGGCGGATGCCGGGCCAGCGCGTCCCGCAGGGCGCGGTAGTCGGCCGCGTACGCGTTCATCGCGGTCTGGCCGCCCCGCTCCAGCCAGTCCCGCAGCCGCTCCCGCTGCCGCGCCTTCTCCCGCGCCTGGGCGCCCTGCCTGCCCTGCGCGGTCGACGGGTCCGCGAACGCCTCCAGCTCCCGCTGGCCGCTGAGCAGCAGCACCGGTGCCAGGCAGGCCACGACGACGTACGCCCGCCGCAGCGCCAGGCGCCGCCTCCGGACCCGGGGCGGCAGCGGCGGCAGCGCCCGCAGCGCGAGCACGACCGGCACCGTCAGCGCGGCGGCGGGTACGGCCAGGGCCGACAGCCGGGGCAGCAGCATCAACCGGGTCAGGTCCCACACGGGCCCCGGTCGCGGCTCGCAGCCGGCCCACAGCGTGGTCAGACCGGGCACACAGCCCTCGGCCGCGGTGAGTGCCGTCGCCGTGAGGGTTCCGGCGAGCAGGCTCAGCGCCGCCGCGCCGACGGCCCGCGCGGGCCACCAGCCGCCCCGGGCCCGCAACGCCACCACCACGGCCGTGACCGCCGCCGCCGTGACCAGCGCCACCGCCGTCCAGAGCATCACCTCCGGCAGCCAGCCACCGCGCAGCGCCTCGGCCTTCGACGGCCGCACCCCCGACAGCACCGCCCGGCACACCACGACCGCGACGACCGCGCCCCCGGCGCACACGGCGGCGGCCGGCAGCCGGCGCCGCGCGGGCCTCACCCGTTCCCCGGGTACGGACGCGCGGCGGCCGTACGACCGTTTCCGCCGGCCCCACCGGATCCGCACCGGACGCCGGCTCACCGCCGCCATCAGCAGCGCGGTGACCGTCACGGCGTAGAAGCCGAGGCCGAGTCCGTGCGGGCCGAGGTGGAGATGGACCATGAGCCATCCGGCCCGGCTCTCCCACACGCAGGTCGAGACCACCGCCTGCGCGCCCGGCACGCAGCCGTCGGCGGAGGCGAGGACGAAGGCCGCGGCCAGGCCGGTCATCAGCACCGAGCCGCCGACCGTCAGGGCCAGCGCCAGCCGGAGCCGCCGCGTCGTCGCGTACACCGCGCCGGTCGTGACCGCGACCGCCGTCAGGACGGCGAGGAGGCTGAGCGCCGACACCTGGGTGATCCAGGCCGCGCCCCGGTACCCCGCGGGCGGCCGGGTGTGGTGCAGCCACATCCGGGTGCCGAGCAGCACCAGGACGGTCAGGGCGCCGCCCACCGCCACCCGGGTCAGCAGCCACCGCATCGCGGGGACGGTCCCGTCGAGGCCGGGCCACGGGCCCCGCGGCCGGGCCCGCCGCAGCCACGGCGCCGGGCCGGAGCCCTGCGGGCGGGCCCAGACGACGAGCGGGAACAACCAGAGGACGGTGCCGCCGACGTGGACCATCGGCGACGAGGTCGCGGGCGGCACGTACGCCAGCCACTTCAGCACGGTGAGATACGGCATCTGCTCGGGCGGCGTCCCGGGATACATCCGGCCGAGCAGGCCGTCCCAGTCGACCCCGGCGAGGAAGTCGCCGCCCACGAAGAGATGGCCCCGGGAGGCCCACCAGGTGAACCAGCCGCCGTAGACCACCAGCAGCGCGGCCGTGCCGATCAGATGGCTGGGCACCAGGGAACGGCCCCGGCAGGTCGTCACCCACAGCTCGGCGCACTGTGCGGCCCACCACAGCAGGACGGCCGACCCGGCGACCAGGACGAGCAGCACCTGGGGCGCGGGCGGCAGCCAGCCCGTGCCCGCGTGCTGGAAGGTCAGCAGCTCGCCGAGGCCCAGCCCGAGCCCCAGCCACAGACCGGCCCGCAGCCCCGACGGCACGCGCAGCCCGCAGGCCACCGCGTACGCCACCGCCCGCCATACGGCGACCCCGGCGATCCCGGTGACGAGCGCGGCGGCCGTCCACTCGGGCAGGTCCGAGGCCCACGACGTCCCGGACCCCGCCAGCTCGTGGACGGCCACGTCGAGACCGACGGCCACCTGCGCGGTCACCACACCGGACAGGAACATCGTCGAGGCGCGGACACCGAACATCGGGCCGGGGTCCAGCAGCGAGACCGCCCGCTCCGACCACGCGGGATGCGTCCGCCAGAGGTCCCGCAGCCGCCCCCGCCGACGGCCGCCACCGGGTCGTCCCGCTCCGGGCGTGGGCAACCGGCGGGCGGCCTCGTTCCAGCGGGCGGCGTCGATGTCGGCGTACAGCTCCCGGGTGCGCATCACGTCTCCCCGGGCCAGCAGGATCAGCGCGGCCACGAAGGCGACGCGGAACAGCCCGCGCAGCGCCGGCGACCAGTGTGCGCGCCACAGGTCCAGCACCTCGGCCGGTGAGTGGGCCCAGGGCCTCGGATAGAGGGCGAGCACGGTGCAGGGGAGGAGGACGAGGACGGCGACCGCGCGCCACAGCGCCTCGGTGGCGTAGGCGACACCGACATCGCGGTTGCGGAGGTGGGCCAGCTCGTGCAGGACGACGAACCGGAACCCCTCGGGGTCGTCGGCCCGCCGGGCCAGCAGACCCGCGTTCAGGCTGACGGTGCGCGAGCGCCGGTGCCCGAACGCCGAGGCGCTCGCCGTCACGGCCGACGGGGCCAACCGGAAGGCGGGGGGCGGGGCGACGCCGGCCCGCTCGGCCAACCGGGTCAGCTCGGCGCGGAGTTCCGCGTCGCGGATCTCGACGAGTCCGGCGCGGCGCCGCGTCCAGGCCGGTGCGAGCGCGTACAGCAGGCTGGCGACGCCCAGCGTGATGACGGTGCCGGCGACCGTCCACAGCCACTTCGCGTCCGCCCGCTGCGGGACACCGGCGGAGATCAGATTGACCGACGCCGACACGATCATGACGACCAGCAGGGCGAAGCGGAGGTTGGTGCCTGCGGCGAGGACGCGGCGGTCGAGGTCGGCGGCGGGGGCGGGCTCTTCTGTGGTGCCGGGGCCGGCGGTGGGGGCGGTCCCTTGGGCTGTGCCGGGGCCGGTGACGGGCTCTTGGGTGGTGACGGTGTCGGCGGCCGGGGAGGGCCCTTGGAGTGTGCCGGGGCCGGTGACGGGCTCTTGGGTGGTGACGGTGTCGGCGGCCGGGGCGGGCTCATGGGCTGTGCCGGGGCCGGCGACGGGGCCGGGCTCGGGGGTGATGCCGGGTCCAGCGGCGGTCGGCTCGTCGGAGTGGCCGGGGCCGGCGCTCACCTGGGCTCCCGGCCGCCGTCATCCCCGTCCGGGGTCACGTCGCGGCCTGCCGACTCGCCCTGCCCTAAGGACTCGTCGCGCCCTGAGGACTCCTCCCGACCCGAGGACTCCTCCCGGCCCGAGGACTCCTCCCGCCCAGCCGACGTGGACAGCTCGTAGAACACGGCGTTGGCGATCGCCGTGGCGCGGGCCGTGCTCAACCCGGTCTCCACGCACTGCGTGAGCACCGTGTCGCGCACCATGCCCAGCTGTTCCGCCGACAGCGGCAGCGTGATCTCGGGCTCGCCCTCCGGCTCCCGGCCCCGGCCCCGGAACCGCCGCCAGCGGGACCGTGCCGCCTGCGCCGAGGCCCGCACCGCCGTGGCCGCCGTCTCCCGGGCCGCTTCGGTGAGCACCAGCCACAGCACCGGTGTCACCAGCGGCACGACGACCTCGAGCCCGAAGTCGACGGTGGAAGGCTCCTGGCGCCGCTCCCGGCTCGTCTCCAGGTGCCGCCGTCTGTCCCGCGGCGTCATCCGCTCGACCGCGTCCAGCAGTTCCCGCTCCTGGGGTGCGTGCTCGGTGACCACCTGACGGACGACGCGGCTGACGGGAACACCCATGGATTTCCCCCGAGTTGGCGCGATGAAGCGTGGGGAGTGTACAAGAGGCGACAGGGGCGCAACGGGCGCTTCCACAGGGCCTCCACGGGCGTACCGGCCCCGCTTCCCCGGCCCCGTTTCCCTGCGGCGCGCCGACGCCCGCCCGAACGACGAAGCGCCCCGACCGCTCTGTTCCCGGTCGGGGCGCTTCGGCGGCTCGGAGGCCAGGCCTCCGTCCGCGAACCGTAGGCCGTGTGGGACTCGAACCCACAACCAATGGATTAAAAGTCCACTGCTCTGCCAATTGAGCTAACGGCCCCTGGCGATGTTCGCCACCCCGAGCATAGCCGGATCGGGCCGCGTCTCCGATCGGGTATCGGTGACACGGCGCGGCCCGGCGGTCCACCGGCGGTCCGTCAGTGGTCCAGCGGCGACCGGTCGGCGATCGCGCGGACGGCCGGGGCGGCGAACGAAATGCACCGGAGGCTACGAATCGGCGGTTTCCGCCACGGCCGGCCGGTCCGCCGGTGTCCTGAGGAACCAGTGCCGCGCCGAGACCGCCCACCAGGTCGCGGCGAAGCCGAGCACCACGAGCACGGCGACCGGCGCGTAGTTGAAGGTCTCGGCGGTGACCGGGGAGACCTGCGGCAGCATGAACAGGACGGTGATCACGCCGACCCAGCCCACCGCCACCACCCCGACCGCGCGCGAGAAGCGCCCCAGATGCCAGGGCCCGCGTTCGAACGCGTCGCCCTTGCGCAGCCGCAGCAGGGTGGGGATGACGTAGGCGATGTAGAGCCCGATCACGGCGATCGAGGTCACCGCGGCGTACGCCGTGACGTTGATCAGATACGGCAGCCCCAGCGCCAGGGCGCCGCCCGCGGCCAGCCACACCGCCGCGACCGGCGTACGGGTGCGCGGGCTGACCGTGTGCCAGACGCGGGAGAAGGGCAGCGCGCCGTCGCGGGAGAAGGCGTAGATCATGCGGCTGTTGGCGGTGACCGACGCCATGCCGCAGAAGAGCTGCGCCCCGATCACCACGAGCAGCAGCAGCTTCCCCGCGGTCACGCCCAGGGCGTCGAGCAGGATCTGCGCGGGCGGCGCGCCGGTCGGGGAGGTGAGGGCGCCCTCGTAGGACTGGATGGCGAAGGTGAAGCCGAGCAGGAGGACGAACCCGGCGATCCAGGAGGTCCAGATCGACCGGACGATGCCCTTCGGGCCGGCCGTCGACGCGTCGTGGGTCTCCTCGGTCATATGGGCGGAGGCGTCGTAGCCGGTGAAGGTGTACTGCGCCATCAGCAGCCCCAGCAGCACCACATACGCCCCGCTGCCCCACCCGGTGTTGTTCACGAACTCGCCGAAGACGAAGGACGCGGGCTGGTGGTGGTCCGGCACGAGGGCCAGCGCGCCGACGATCACCGCCACGCCGAGCACGTGCCACCACACGCTGACGCTGTTGAGGAGGGCGACGATCCGCACGCCGAAGGTGTTCAGCAGGCCGTGCAGCAGCAGGATCGCCGCGAAGAGAAGGATCGTGCGGCCGGGGGTGACCTCCCAGCCGAACTCCAGGTTCAGATAGGCGCCCAGGAAGGACGCCGCACCGAAGTCGATCCCGGCGGTCACCGCGACCTGCCCCAGCACGTTGAACCAGCCCGTGAACCAGGCCCAGGCCGCCGCGCTGCGCTCCGGGGCCAGCCGGTGCGCCCAGAAGTACAGTCCCGCCGAGGTCGGGTAGGCGGAGCAGATCTCCGCCATCGCCAGGCCGACGAACAGCGTCATCAGGCCCACGGCCACCCAGCCCCAGGTCATCACGGCGGGCCCGCCGGTGTTCATGCCGAACAGGTAGAGGGTCAGGCAGCCCGACAGCACCGAGATGATGGTGAAGGAGACCGCGTAGTTGGAGAACGCCGACATCCGGCGGGCGAGAACCTGCGTATAGCCGAGCTGGGCCAGCCGCTCTTCGTCCGACAGCCTCGCGTTGTTTGTCATGCCCCCAGCGATTCCCACGCGGAGTGCGTGACACACGTCACAGCTCGATATGCGCCGAGGGCCCGTACGACCGGAGTCGTACGGGCCCTCGGGGTGCCTCGGAGGCGATCGGCGTCAGCCGCCGCTCACTCGGCTGATGTCAGCCGGTGTGTCAGCCGTTGCGCTTCCAGCGCGGCTTGTCCTCGCGGCGGCCGAAGGAGCCGCCGGTGCGGTGGTCGTCACGACGGCCGTAGGGGCGCTCGTGGCCGCCGGTGCGGAAACCGGGGCGGTCACCCTGGCGGTCGCGGTTGAACGGGCGGTCGCTGCCACGGTGACCGGAGCGGTCGTCCCGGCGGAAGCCGCCGCGCTCGCCGTCCCGGCGCTCGAAGGAACGGCCACCACGGTCGTCACGGCGCTCGAAACCACGGTCGTCGCGGCGCTCGAAGGAACGGCCACCACGGTCCCGGTCACGGTCGCGGTCGAAGGGGCGACGGTCGTCACGGCGGTCGTCCCGGCGGAAGCCACCACGCTCACCGTCCCGGCGCTCGAAGGAACGGCCACCACGGTCCCGGTCCCGGTCACGGTCGAACGGGCGACGGTCGTCACGGCGGTCGTCCCGGCGGAAGCCACCACGCTCACCGTCACGACGCTCGAAGGAACGGCCACCACGGTCGTCACGGCGCTCGAAACCACGGTCACGGTTGCGGTCACCACGGTCGAAACCACGGTCCCGGTCCCGGTCCCGGTCGAACGGACGGCGGTCGTCGCGACGGTCGTCCCGGCGGTCCTCGCGGCGGAAGCCGCCACGGTCGCCGCCCCGGTCGCCGTCCCGGCGCTCCGCGCGCTCCGCCCGGTCCACGTCCTGCGCCACCGGCTGCTCCGGCACCGCGACGGTCTCCACGCGGGCCTCGGCGGCCGGCGTCTCGGCGGCGGCGTTGGCCTCGGCGACCGCGGCCTCCGGGTCCTCGCCCCGCTCGCGCGCCATACGGGCGACCAGGCGGTCGGCCTCCTCGCGCAGCTCGGCGGCCCGGCGCTGGGCGCGCTCCAGCTGCTTGGCGAGCTGGGCGACCTCGCGCTCGGCCTGCTGCGCGGCGTGACCCGCGGACTCGGCCTGCACCTCGGTCATGGACCGGGCGCCGGTGATCTCGGCGACCTCGGGGTCGAAGGCGCCGCCGCCCTGGATGATGTGGCGCGAGGCGTCGACGCCCGCGTCCTCCATCAGCCGGAAGATCTGGCGCCGCTGGTGCGGCAGGGCCAGCGAGACGACGGTGCCGGTACGGCCCGCGCGGGCGGTACGGCCGGCCCGGTGCAGGTAGTCCTTGTGGTCACCGGCGGGGTCGACGTTCAGCACGAGGTCGATGCCGTCGACGTGGATGCCGCGCGCGGCGACGTCCGTGGCGACGAGCACGTTGACGTACCCGTCCTTGAAGTCCGCCAGGGTCCGGGTCCGGGCGCCCTGGGTCATGCCGCCGTGCAGCGCCTCGGCCTTGGCGCCGGCGTCGCGCAGCTGCTCGGCGACGCGGTCGGCGCCCAGCTGGGTGCGGACGAAGACGATGGTGCGGCCCTTGCGGGAGGCGATCGCGGCGGTGACCGGCGCCTTGTCCTTGGGCTTCACGATCAGGATGTGGTGCGACATGGTCGTCACCGCGCCCTGCGCCGCGTCCACCTCGTGCAGCACGGGCTCGGTCAGGTAGCGGTCGACGAGCGTCTTGATCTCGTTCTCCATCGTGGCGGAGAAGAGCATGCGCTGGCCGCCGGCCGGCACCTGGTCGAGCAGCTCGGTGACCTCGGGCAGGAAGCCCAGGTCGGACATCTGGTCGGCCTCGTCGAGGACGGAGATCTGCACGTCCTCGAGGGAGCAGGCGCCGCGGTTGATGATGTCGCGCAGGCGGCCCGGGGTGGCGACGAGGATGTCGACGCCCTTCTCCAGGGCGTAGATCTGGTTGCCCATGGACGTACCGCCGCAGACGACCTTCATCCGCAGGCCGAGCACGTCGCCGTACGGCTGGAGGGCGTCGGCGACCTGCATGGCCAGCTCACGCGTGGGGGTGAGGATGACGGCGCGCGGGCGCTTCTTCTCGGTGCGGCCGCCGGCCAGCCGGGCCAGCGTCGGCAGACCGAAGGAGAGGGTCTTGCCGGAGCCGGTGCGGCCCCGGCCGAGGATGTCCTTGCCGGCCAGGGCGTCCGGGATGGTCGCGGCCTGGATCGGGAAGGGGCTGACCACGCCGTTCTGCGCGAGCTTGCGCACGACGCCCTCGGGGAGGCCGAGGTCGGCGAAGGTGATCTCGGGGGTGGTGTCCTCGGCGGACTCGGCCGACTCGATCGAGTCGGCCGCCTCGGTCGGCTGGACCGCCTCGGCGGCGGCCTCCGTCACGACCTCGTCCTCGGACACGACGGCATGGTCAGAACTGATGATGGACATACGTCTGCGAAACCTTCCGGAGTCTCATCGGCACGCGCCCGTCAACTCCGTGATTCGCACACGACCGCCTCGATGCGGTCCGCCACGGCAAAGGAGAGTACGCGCCACACGGCGCGCTCTGCGTTGGCGCCGGGCAAATGGGATCAAACGATCTACCACCATACGCACTCCCCACCCCCGAAGGCAAACCGCGAGCCCAGCGGCGTACACCACACCCGGCCAGACCACGTCGGCGCCCCCAGCCGGCCACCGCCGAAGCCCCCAGCCGCCCTTGCCGCCCAGCCGCCTACGCCGGCGCCCCCGCCTCCGGTGCCGGCTCGCGTTCCGCGAGCTGCGGTCCCGGCTCCGGGTGGGCGGACGACGACGGCTCCGCGGCCGTCGGCTGCGGGGAGGGCGGCGGCTGCGTCGACGGCGGGGGCGGCTCGGGCGCCTGCGTGGTGCGGGTGGGCGTCGGCTGGACCGGGGTGGGCCGGGGGCCGCCGCCCCCGGGTTTGGCGGTCTGACCGGGTCCGGGCGCCGGCGAGGCGGACGCGCCGCCGCGGCCCGGCGCGGAGGCCGACGGTGCCGCGGACTCCCCCGGCTCGTCGTCGCCCTTCTTGCCCTTCTCCTTGCCCCGGCCCTTGCCGCCCGCGCGCTCCGCGTCACCGGCCGCCACACCCTCGTACCCGGCGCCGCCGGACACCGCCGGGCCCCCGTCGGGCGCCTCGCCGCCCTCGGGCCCGGCCGAGTGGGACGGCCTGGCCCGGCCTGCGTCGTCGTCACCCACGCTCATGCAGCCGGTGGCGGCGGCGACGGCCACGACGGTGGCGGCCAGGCGGACGGGTACGTACAAGGGGCGCACGAGCAGCCACCTCCGGGGGCCGGTGAAGAGTCAATGTGCCCAACTCCCGCCGCCCGCAAGAGGACACGCGCGGACCCGTTCGAAACCGCGCGGATCCCCGCCGCGCCCGACCCGCCTCCCGCAACCGGCCTCGCTCACCCGGCCCGGCTCACCCCGGCCCGCTCACCCGTACCCGAGCGCGTGCAGCCGGGCGTCGTCGATCCCGAAGTGATGGGCGATCTCGTGCACCACCGTGATCTCGGTCTCCGCGACGACGTCCTCCCGGCTCTCGCAGATCCGCAGCGTGGGCCCCCGGTAGATGGTGATCCGGTCCGGCAGCACCCCGGCGTACCACTCGCCGCGCTCGGTCAGCGGAGTCCCCTCGTAGAGCCCGAGCAGCTCGGGATCGTCGGCGGGCGGTTCGTCCTCGACGAACACCGCGACGTTGTCCATCAGCCGCGTCAGCTCCGGCGGGATCCGGTCCAGCGCCTCGGCGACCAGTTCCTCGAACTCCTCGCGCGTCATCTCCAGCACAGGCCCATTGTCCGGTACGCCCACGCCGTACGAGAGGCCCCGGCGCCGCTTCCGTGCCCCGCGCGCCTCCGGCATAGCCACCCGCGCACCTGGGCACAAGGCCCCAATGGCCCGCGTCCTCGCCGCAGTCCTGAACGTCCTGAACCGCATGCGCACGCCGTCCCGTACCCGTCGCCCCTCGCCCGAACAACCCTCGCTCGAACTCGCCGGCCGGTCCCGCCCCTGGGCCCGCGCGCTCGGTCTGGTCGCGGTGGTGCTGTTCGGCGGCTGGCTGGGGCTGCTGGCCGTCGGGCAGGTGCGGGTCCCGGTCGGGCCGATGGACACGACGATGACCCTGCGCCCGTCCTTCACCGGCGGCACGAAGATCAACGTCTCGCCGCTGGGCGCACTGCACCTGGACAGCCACATCGCCCCGGTCCGCCTGGACGTCAACGTCGACCAGCTCGACCCGGTCCGCTCCCAGGCCCTGGTCGACCACCCCGAACGCATCTCCGGCCTCCAGGACGAGATCACCCGCGACGTCGGCGACGGCACCCTCGACCTGGCCGTCCGCTCCGGCGTCGCCGTGGTCGCCGGAGCCACCGCCCTCGGTCTCGCCGTCTACCGCCGCCCGCGCCGCGCCCTCGCCGCGGGCGGCCTCGCCCTGACGCTGCTCGCGGCGTCCGGGGTGACGGCGTGGGCGACCTGGAACCCCAAGTCCGTCCTGGAGCCCCGCTTCTCCGGGCTGCTCAGTTCCGCGCCCTCCCTGGTCGGGGATGCCCGCAGCATCGTCACCGAATTCGACGTGTACCAGAAGGAGTTGGCCCGTCTGGTGACGAACGTGACCAAGCTGTACGACGCCACGTCGACGCTCCCGGCCTACGCGCCCGACCCGACCACCATCCGCGTGCTGCACGTCTCGGACATCCACCTCAACCCGGCGAGCTGGAAGATCATCGCGTCCCTGGTGGAGCAGTACGAGGTGAACGTGATCGTCGACTCCGGCGACACGATGGACCACGGCACGGCGGCGGAGAACGGCTTCCTCGACCCCGTCGAGGACCTGGGCGCCCCGTACGTCTGGGTCCGGGGCAACCACGACTCCCGGCTCACCCAGCGCTACCTGGGGGGCCTGGAGAACGTCCACGTCCTGGACGACGGCAGCGCCGTGTCCGTCGGGGGTCTGCGGTTCGCGGGCATCGGCGACCCCCAGTTCACCCCCGACCGCACCGAGAAGCCGGGGGCCGAGCAGTCCCAGGAACTGGCGGGCGCCCGGCTGGCCTCCGCGCTGCGCGACCAGCGGGCGGCCGGCACACCGGTGGACGTCGCCATCGCCCACGAGCCGGCCGCGGCCCGCCAGACGGACGGCGAGGTGCCCCTGGTGCTGGCCGGCCATGTCCACCACCAGGAGATGGAGGTCATGAAGTACGGAACCCGGCTGCGCATCGAGGGCTCGACCGGCGGCAGCGGACTGCGGGCCGTGGAAGGCAAGTACCCGGACCCGATCGAGGCGTCGATCCTCTACTTCGACCGCGACACCCGCCGCCTCCAGGCCTGGGACGCCATCCGGCTGGGCGGCCTCGGCCAGACGACGGCGGAGGTCAGCCGCCATCTGGTGGAGGAGAACACCCCGGGCGCGACCCCCTCGCCGACGGCCTCCCCGACCGGCCCCGGCACCCCGCCGACCGGCCCGGCGAGCCCGTCCCCGCGACCCGTTCCGTAAACCGTTTTGGCGATCCCTCCCGCCATCCCATATGCTTCTCACGTCCCCGACGCGCTGAGAAGCGCCCAGGCGGGCCGATAGCCCTCATCGTCTAGCGGCCTAGGACGCCGCCCTTTCAAGGCGGTAGCACGGGTTCGAATCCCGTTGGGGGCACGCAGTACGGTGTGCGACACTTACCTACGTTGGTTCGCACACAACCCACACCTGGTCCTGTGGAGCAGTTTGGAGTGCTCGCCACCCTGTCAAGGTGGAGGCCGCGGGTTCAAATCCCGTCAGGACCGCTGAGGTTTCATTTCACGTGAAACCTCGTGGCTGGGTAGCTCAGTTGGTACGAGCGTCCGCCTGAAAAGCGGAAGGTCGCCGGTTCGACCCCGGCCCCAGCCACAACCGCCCTGTCAGGGCATACACCCCCTCCGGGATTTTCCCGCAGGGGGTGTTTTCATGTCGGCTACGCCAGCCGGTACACCAACGCCCTCAGGCTCCGATGTCGCTGTGACCCACGATCTGCCGCACGATGTGCGGGGGCACCCCCGGTCGAGCAGGAACGAGACGGCGGAGTGACGGAGATCATGGAAGCGGATCTCCAGACGCAGTCAGAGTCTCGCGATCGAGATCCACCGCGTCCCAGCAGAGCCCCAACAGCTCTCTGGAGGGCGTTCGGCAGTACCGCATGGATGGACTGCACCATGCGGCGGGACAGGAGGGTCTGGCAGCACTTCCCCGCCGCGCAGCACTGCGGCTCGCGTAGAGCAGTTCGAACGTCCGTGCGGGCGACACCTTTCGGCTCTGAACGTCCCCCGGAAGCGTGCGAGCCAGACGGGTGAGGAAAACAGAACCATATGGTCGTTGCCGCGTTGCTAAAGCGTCCGTGGATACACCCTGGGCAACGACTACATGGAGGCTCACATGCGCTTTGGCCCAAAAGCCGCCCTACTCGGCGCCGCGATCAGCGTGCTGACGGTCTCGGGCGCCGGCAGCGCCTACGCCGACGATCACCAGCCCGCCCACATGCGAGAGCCCCACTCCGGAAAGGACCACTCCTCCGACGCCGAAGATCTCTTCCTCTTCGCAAAGTCTCACCGGGCGAAGTACGCCAGGTTTGACGACGAAAGCAGCCCCGCTCCCCTCGCCGCTGTACCGGCGGGCCCACTGTGCACCCAATCCATCACCGCCACCGGCGGTGACGCGGACGCTGGGGGTGGAACCGCGACGGGCGGGGCAGCCACTGCTTCGGGGAACGCCCAGACCCAGACGTGCAATATCACGGTCAACCTGCCGGTCGGGTCCGGCGACCAAACCGTCAGGAGGACCAGCAGGGTGTTCGCCTTCGAGGAGGACCGCAAAAAGGTAGTCGTCAAGCACCAGCGCGGCTGACAACAGCACAGCGAAGGGCAGCGCGGCTTTTTCACCGACCCTCTGCTGGACCGCCCCAACCTGCGCGGCTCCGGTCAACAGCAAGAAAACCCCGGGGGGTTCAAGGTCATCGCGATGGATCTGCTGCTCGGCCCCGCCCCGGCACAACGCTGACAGAGCCCTGAGGGCGACTACCGGCCCAGACCACGACCACACGAAGCGGGCGGCCCCAACCGGGTGCCGCCCGCTTCTGCGTTCCGGCTCGCCCGTCGGGCGGCTTGGCGGGCGGGACGCAACGCGATGCGTGCCAGGTCGGTCTCTTCCGGGACGGACTGCCGTGACGGCTGATGGGTCACCCTCTTCTCCCGACGTCGATAGCGTGCAGTCAGCCTGACCCGGCAAGCCCGCAGCGGCGGCACCTGCGCCTGTACAGCGTGGTATGGAGACGGCCTTGATCACGCGGTCTTCTGCATCACTTTCAGAGGACTGAGCGTCGACGTCGGAACAGTTCTTGCGTTTCGGGCCTCGCGCGCCTCGAAACCAGATGTTTCTGCGAGCACGAAAGGAGCCAGGCTTCGCGCATTCTGCGCAAGCCTGGCTCCTCGTCACCATGCCGCGGAATCAGTCGCTGACAGGCCCGACCACCGTGCAGAAGTTCCCGATCAGCTGGGTGTTGTCGCCGGTCCCCGTAGTCTGAATGGGCGCAAAGGCAGCGCCGGCGTTGAAGTCCTGGTCGCAGTCGACGGCCTGCAGGTTGCCGACGAGGAGGTAGTCCTTGATGTCGTACTCGTATACGTGCTTGTAGTCGTCCATGTAGTCGCCGTCACCGGCGTGGGCAACTCCGCCACCGAGAGCCATGCCGCCGACCATGACTGCTACAGCCGTGACCTTCTTGAACTTGCTCATCACTTCTCCGGTCTCTTCTCGCACGTGCATCCATCACGGAACGTGATCGGACGGCTACAGAAGATACCACGGAGATCAATCGAGGACGCAATTCCCCGATACGCCATATGAGGCTAATAATTGGCGCAGAGCCGGCACGGCAGAGGAATCTCGATAAGGCGGGAGAAGCAAGCGTCAAATGCCTTGATCACTGCACCCAATACGAAAAAAGAGTCGGGCCTCGCACGAACGCGCGTGGCCCGACTCTCTATAACGCCGCGCGAAGAACTCGGAGAAGCCCACAAGTCCGTTCGGCGTAATCCGGTTACCACGACTGGGAAAAGGCGGAGCAAACTTTAATCACTACGCCCACGCCCATTACGGAAGTGTTCGGACAGCTACAGAAGATAACACGCAGGTAGCTCAACGCGGCATTACCTGATGCGCCATGTGGGGGGTGATGGGTCGGTCGCCAGCCGCCCCCGCCCCGAATTCGGCATCAGGCACTACTGCAAAGGGATGAATCGCCGTGTTGATGTACGTCTTGGTGGTGTCGGTGATGAAGTCGCTGCCGCTTGTCAGGGATGAGGGGCCTGGGGCTGGAGCTGGTCGTACGGCCGGACGATCACCGTGAAGGGCGTGCTCCAGGAGCGCCCGCCCGGCACGACGACCTGGAAGGCATACGGCGGCAAGAAGGTGCAGATCCTCTTCCACAGATCCTTCGGCAAGGGCTGCACCGCGCACGAGGACGGCACCTGGGTGCCCGTCTTCCCGGAGCCGGACGGCAGGCACTTCGTCGGCAGCGGCGCGGAGGATTACGTCGACGTGCGGTGCCGCCCGCCGGGAAGGCGAGCGGTGACACAAGGCGGGTGAGGAGGGCGGGCGCGGGGATGTGAGCAGGGGCGGACGCAAAAGAGTTCGCTCCTTCTTTCCCCGGGATGCGATCCTGGACTGCGTATGTCTACGCATCCCGCCCCCGCCCTCGGCACCCTCGCCCCCCGCCTGACCGAGCTGTCCCTGCGCGACGCGCACCGGCTCGGGCGCAGGCTCGAAGGCGCACGCAAGATCCGTAAGCCGGAGGCCAGGGCCGCCGTTCTCGCCGAGATCGATGCGGAGGTCGCCAAGGCCGAGGACCGAATGGCCGAGCGGCGCCTCCGCGTCCCCGCCGTGACCTACCCCGAGCAGCTGCCGGTCAGCCAGAAGAAGGCCGAGATCGCGGCCGCCATCCGTGATCACCAGGTGGTGATCGTGGCCGGTGAGACCGGGTCCGGCAAGACCACCCAGATCCCGAAGATCTGTCTCGAGCTGGGCCGTGGCGTCCGCGGCATGATCGGGCACACCCAGCCCCGCCGGATCGCGGCCCGCACGGTCGCCGAGCGGGTGGCCGAGGAGCTGAGGACTCCGCTGGGCGAGGCCGTCGGCTGGAAGGTCCGCTTCACCGACCAGGTGAACCCGGACGCCACCTTCATCAAGCTGATGACGGACGGCATCCTGCTCGCCGAGATCCAGACCGACCGCGAGCTGCGCGCCTACGACACGATCATCATCGACGAGGCCCACGAGCGGTCCCTCAACATCGACTTCCTGCTGGGCTACCTGGCCCAGCTGCTGCCCAAGCGCCCCGACCTCAAGGTCGTCATCACCTCGGCGACCATCGACCCCGAGCGCTTCTCCCGGCACTTCGGCGACGCGCCGATCATCGAGGTCAGCGGCCGGACGTACCCGGTGGAGGTGCGCTACCGCCCGCTGCTCGAAGAGGACTCCGACGACGCCGACCGCGACCAGATCACCGCGATCACGGACGCCGTCGAGGAGCTGATGGCCGAGGGCCCGGGCGACATCCTGGTCTTCCTGTCCGGCGAGCGGGAGATCCGCGACACCGCGGACGCCCTGACGAAGAAGCAGTACCGGTTCACGGAGGTCCTGCCGCTGTACGCCCGGCTGTCGCACGCCGAGCAGCACCGGGTCTTCCAGCCGCACACGGGCCGCCGGATCGTCCTCGCCACCAACGTCGCCGAGACGTCCCTGACCGTTCCCGGCATCAAGTACGTCATTGACCCCGGCTTCGCCCGGATCTCCCGCTACAGCCACCGCACCAAGGTCCAGCGGCTGCCCATCGAGCCGATCTCGCAGGCCAGCGCCAACCAGCGCAAGGGCCGCTGCGGCCGTACGTCCGACGGCATCTGCATCCGGCTGTACAGCGAGGAGGACTTCCTCGCCCGCCCGGAGTTCACGGACGCGGAGATCCTGCGCACCAACCTGGCCTCCGTCATCCTCCAGATGACCGCGGCCGGTCTCGGCGACATCGAGAAGTTCCCCTTCATCGACCCGCCGGACCACCGCAACATCCGCGACGGTGTGCAGCTCCTCCAGGAGCTGGGCGCGCTCGACCCGCAGCAGAAGGACCCGCGCAAGCGGCTCACCGAGACGGGCCGCAAGCTGGCCCAGCTGCCCGTCGACCCGCGGCTGGCCCGCATGGTGCTGGAGGCGGACAGGAACGGCTGTGTCCGCGAGGTCATGGTCATAGCCGCCGCGCTGTCCATCCAGGACCCGCGCGAGCGCCCGGCCGACAAGCAGACCCAGGCCGACCAGATGCACGCCCGCTTCAAGGACGAGACCAGCGACTTCCTCGCCTATCTCAACCTGTGGCGGTACATCCGCGAGCAGCAGAAGGAGCGCGGCTCCAGCTCCTTCCGCCGCATGTGCAAGCAGGAGTACCTGAACTTCCTGCGCATCCGCGAATGGCAGGACATCTACAGCCAGCTGCGCACGGTCGCCAAGCAGATGGGCATCCACCTCAACGAGGACGACGCCCCCGCCGACCGCGTCCACGTCTCCCTCCTCGCCGGCCTCCTCTCCCACATCGGCATGAAGGACGTGAAGGACGGCAACAAGAACGAGTACCTGGGCGCGCGCAACGCCAAGTTCGCGCTCTTCCCCGGCTCGGCCCTGTTCAAGAAGCAGCCGCGCTTCGTGATGTCCGCCGAGCTGGTGGAGACCAGCCGCCTCTGGGCCCGCGTCAACGCGAAGATCGAACCCGAGTGGGTCGAACCCCTCGCTGGCCACCTCATCAAGCGCACCTACTCCGAGCCGCACTGGGAGAAGGACCAGGCCGCGGTGATGGCGTACGAGAAGGTCACGCTCTACGGCGTCCCGATCGTCGCCCAGCGCAAGGTGAACTACGGCCGGATCGACCCGGAGGTCAGCCGCGAGCTGTTCATCCGCAACGCCCTGGTCGAGGGGGACTGGCGCACCCACCACAAGTTCTTCGCGGACAACCGCAAGCTGCTCAGCGAGGTCGAGGAGCTGGAGCACCGCGCCCGGCGCCGGGACATCGTCGTCGACGACGAGACCCTGTTCGACTTCTACGACCAGCGGGTCCCCGAGCACGTCGTCTCCGGCGCGCACTTCGACTCCTGGTGGAAGCGCAAGCGGCACGAGCAGCCCGACTTCCTGGACTTCGAGCGGGAGATGCTGATCCGGGAGTCGGCGGAGGCGGTCACCAAGGCCGACTATCCCGACACCTGGCGGCAGGGACAGCTGAAGTTCCGCGTCACCTACCAGTTCGAGCCGGGCGCGGACGCGGACGGCGTCACCGTGCACATCCCGCTCCAGGTCCTCAACCAGGTCACCGACGAGGGCTTCGACTGGCAGATCCCGGGCCTGCGGGAGGAGTTGGTGACGGAGCTGATCCGTTCGCTCCCGAAACCGATCCGCCGCAACTACGTGCCCGCGCCGAACTACGCCAAGGCGTTCCTGGAGAAGGCGGTGCCCCTCCAGGAGCCGCTGACCGTCACCATGGCCCGCGAGCTGAAGCGCATGGTCGGCGTGCCCTTCGAGGCGGACGACTTCGACTGGTCGAAGGTGCCGGACCACCTGCGCATCACCTTCCGGATCGTCGACGAGCGGCGCCGCAAGCTGGCCGAGGACAAGGACCTCGAAGCGCTGAAGCTGAAGCTGAAGCCGAAGGCGCGCAAGGCCCTGTCCCAGGCCGCGGCGGCGACCGCCGTACGCCAGGGCGGGGAGTCCCTGGAGCGCACGGGCCTCACCGACTGGACGATCGGTACCCTCACCCGCGTCTTCGAGACCCGCCGCGCCGGCCAGCCGGTCAAGGCGTACCCGGCGCTCGTCGAGGACGGCGACACGGTCTCGGTCCGTCTCTTCGACACCGAGGCCGAGCAGGCCGAGGCGATGTGGAAGGGCACCCGCCGCCTGATCCTGCGCAACATCCCGGTCAACCCGGCGAAGTTCGCTTCCGAGAAGCTGACGAACGCCCAGAAGCTCGCCCTGTCGGCGAATCCGCACGGCTCCATCCAGGCGCTGTTCGACGACTGCGCGATGGCGGCGGCGGACAGGCTGATCGCGGACTTCGGCGGCCCCGCGTGGGACGAGGAGTCGTACCGGAAGCTGTACGACAAGGTCCGCGCGGACATCGTCGACACCACCGTGCGCACGGTCGCCCAGGTGCAGCAGGTGCTGGCGGCCTGGCAGGCCTGCGAGCGCCGTCTGAAGGCCGTGCGCAGCCCCGCGCTGCTGCCGAACCTCCAGGACGTACGCAAGCAGCTGGACGCGCTGGTGAAGCCGGGCTTCGTGACGGAGACCGGGCTGCGGCGCCTGCCGGACCTGATGCGCTATCTGGTGGCGGCGGACCGCCGGCTCCAGCAGATGCCGACGAACGTCCAGCGGGACACCACCCGCATGGAGAAGGTCCGGGAGATGCAGGACGAGTACGCCTGGCTGCTGGAGCAGATGCCGCAGGGCCGCCCGGTCCCGGCGTCCGTCCTCGACATCCGCTGGATGATCGAGGAGCTGCGGGTCAGCTACTTCGCCCACGCGCTGGGCACGGCGTACCCCGTCTCCGACAAGCGGATCGTGAAGGCGATCGACGCGGCGGCGCCGTAACGGCACCCGCACCCAGGGTGAGTTCGACCAGGACGCTCGGCTCCTGTAGAGTCTCTTCTCGCAGCGCAACGCAGAGATCGCGCCGCGAAACCTGGTCCTGTGGAGCAGTTTGGAGTGCTCGCCACCCTGTCAAGGTGGAGGCCGCGGGTTCAAATCCCGTCAGGACCGCATGAAGCAAGAGGGCCCGCCCCGAAAGGGAGCGGGCCCTCTTCGCGTCTCCACCGCTCTCCTAGGGCCGCTTCACCGCCTCCCCACGCGGGCCGAAGGCCCTGAAGGCCCCTCACGCCCCTCGTGAAGCCCCCGGCATCCCAAATCCGCCCCCGGGCCGTATACGGCCGCCCTGATGGCGCCCGCGCCCTTGACGGCGTCACATTCCGTCGGTACCCCAGGAGTCAGGGCACCGTTTCCCGTACGGCCCCCGGAGGTGGCGTATGGCGGCATCGGCGAGGCACGCGACGCGGGCGCTGCTCCGCGCACATCTGTCGGCCGCGTCCTCGTACCGCCATCTGACCCGGCACTGTCCGATCTGCCACCAGCTGCTGCGCCTGGCCATGCAGACGGCCGGCCCAGAGGAGGGCGCCGCCGAGCGGGTCGAGGACGAAAGCCCCTCCCCCGCGTGACGGCCGGTGGCCTCAACACCCTTGTGCCGAGCGGCTTCTGGAACACGCGCTTCCCCTAGCGCACATACGCCGGAGGCAACAAGTAGCCTGGCATGTGACGGGTGTCACCGCATGAGTTTTTGAAACGGCGGTACTTACCCCGCTCCTACAACTGGTCAATTTAATATGTGCAATTGCACTACCCGGAAGGGGTGTCCCACAGCCGTTCCGACACCCCTCCCCAGACTCCGACAAGCCCGCTCACAGGGCCCTCCGACCCTCCTCGTTCCGCGCACAAAAAAGATCGCGCTGGACCCGGCGGAGTCCAGCGCGATCGACGACGCACCCTGGCAGATGTCTCGAACCTCGGGAAAGGGCCCTGTTGGGGCAGGGCCCACGTCGCTTGGAGCTAGGGTTCGGGCTGCCCGGCGGGTTGGGGGACCTGCCGAATTGCCCGGTTATGCAGTTGTTCAGGCCTCGCTGCGCTGCTGCGGGATGCCCGCGAGCAGAGCGCGGACCTCGGCCTCGCGGTAGCGGCGGTGCCCGCCGAGCGTGCGGATCGACGTGAGCTTGCCGGCCTTCGCCCACCGCGTGACCGTCTTCGGGTCGACGCGGAACATGGTGGCGACCTCAGCCGGGGTCAGCAGCGGCTCGGCATCAGGGGTGCGAGCGGTCATGAGCGGCCTCCTCGGGAGAACCGAACCTTCTCGGTTCTTTCCTCTAAATTCTGCACCTTGACCCGCGTTGCCCGAAATGGCGGACGCGAGTCGAGTCGGTTATAGGACGAACGGCTTGTCCTCGGCACTACAACTACACCATCTGTCCAGCCGCGTCGGCCAAACCGATGGAATTGCCCTCCCAGGTGTTCATCACCGACGGAAGCCGATGGACCATGCCATAGCGGACAGTCACGCCGCTGTGACGATCAGTCACAGGGCGATCAGGAGTCACCAGACCCCCCAAAGCGTGCAATGCTGAGATTCCGCCCACAGTGCACCGCACCAGGACGGATGGAGTCCTCCCCGGACTCCTTGTCCTATTTTGGCACGAGGAGGGGCAAGGGACGCAAGGGCGGTGCTACGTGCGGTCCGTCACCCTTGACACACCGTCGCCACATAAGCCCGGATCGGGATCTACGTCCCGAGCTGACGGCCCGTAACGTGTCCCGCGTCACTGCGGCCCCGGTGCACGGCTCAGTTGGCCGAGCGCAGGTCCCGCACCGAACGCCACCGTTCCGCCAGCCGACCGTACGCCTCGCCCGCCGCGGCCCCGTCGCCGTTGCGCAGCGCCTCGATGCCCTCGGCCACGTCGGCCGCCGAGTGGTCGTCCTCCAGGTCGCCGGCCGGCAGGGCGTGCACCAGCCCGCCGTAGTCCAGTTCGACCAGCGAGCGCGGGTGGAACTCCTCCAGCCAGCGGCCCACGTCCACCAGGCCGTCGATGAGCGGGCCCTCGTCCATGGCCTCGCGCAGGGTGCGCAGGGCCCGGGCCACCCGGCGGCGGGCCTGCACCATGGGCGTGCGGTAGCGCAGCACGGGTGCGGTGTCCTCCGGCTCGCCCCCGGTCCCCTTGTCGTACTCCCGCTCCTCGTCGGCGACGAGGACGAACCAGTTCAGCGGCACCTGCCAGGTCGCGGTGCGGATCCAGGGGCGGGCGTCGGGGTTCTCGGCGAGCCAGCGCTCGTAGTCCCGGGTGGCCTGGTGGCGTACGACCGGGGGCAGCACCGCGTCCAGGAGCGTCGCCGGCAGTTCCTCGGCGAGATCACCGAGCGCCTGCCAGCCGCGCAGCCGGGTCCGCCACGGGCAGACGTACACCACCCCGTCGGCCTCCAGCACGAACGCGTCGCCGCTCTCGTGCACCGGCACCGGGACGGGCGGGGTGGGCAGCAGATCGGCGAGCGAACGGCGCAGTTCGTCCTGGTACGAGGGGCGGTCGGGGCGGCGGGCGTAACGCTCCCAGTGCCCGCGCTCCGGCTCCGGGAAGGCGGCCAGCGGCTCGTACACGCGCAGGTAGGCCGCGTACGGGACGATCACCGAGGACACCTTGGGCACGCCTGCTCCCTCCCCCGCCGGGTGCCGGGGAAAACTGCCGAACCCGACGGCGAAGCCGCGGGAAAACCATGCAAATCGTCGCACGGCGGTACTCCGTGAGGAGGTGATCCTGAACACTGTCCTTCCGGTGGGGCTCCCAGGCTCTAATCTCGTGCTCACAGCGCCCGCCACCCGCACGGGATGCTGAATCCCACCCGCCGTTTTCCACCTCAGGAGTCACCACCGTGACCGACGTAACCGACGGCGTCCTGCACACCCTGTTCCACTCGGACCAGGGGGGTCATGAGCAAGTCGTGCTCTGCCAGGACCGCGCCAGCGGCCTCAAGGCCGTGATCGCCATCCACTCCACCGCGCTGGGCCCCGCCCTCGGCGGTACCCGCTTCTACCCGTACGCGACCGAGGAAGAGGCCGTCGCCGACGCGCTGAACCTCGCGCGCGGGATGTCGTACAAGAACGCCATGGCCGGGCTGGACCACGGCGGCGGCAAGGCCGTGATCATCGGTGACCCCGAGAAGATCAAGTCCGAGCAGCTGCTGCTGGCCTACGGCCGTTTCGTCGCCTCCCTCGGTGGCCGCTACGTCACCGCCTGTGACGTCGGCACCTACGTCGCCGACATGGACGTCGTGGCGCGCGAGTGCCGCTGGACGACCGGGCGCTCCCCCGAGAACGGCGGCGCGGGCGACTCCTCCGTGCTCACCGCCTTCGGTGTCTACCAGGGCATGCGTGCCAGCGCCCAGCACCTGTGGGGCGACCCCACGCTGCGGGCCAAGCGGGTCGGCATCGCCGGCGTCGGCAAGGTCGGCCACCACCTGGTCGAGCACCTGGTCGCGGAGGGCGCCGAGGTCTTCGTCACGGACGTGCGCGAGGAGGCCGTGCGCCGGATCACCGAGCGGCACCGGAACGTGCTCGCGGTCAAGGACACCGACGAGCTGATCCGGATCGACGGTCTGGACGTCTACGCGCCCTGCGCGCTCGGCGGCGCGCTGAACGACGACACCGTGCCGGTGCTGACCGCCAAGGTGGTGTGCGGCGCGGCCAACAACCAGCTGGCCCACCCGGGCGTCGAGAAGGACCTCGCCGACCGCGGGATCCTCTACGCGCCGGACTACGTGGTGAACGCCGGCGGGGTCATCCAGGTCGCCGACGAACTGCACGGCTTCGACTTCGAGCGGTGCAAGGCGAAGGCGGCGATGATCTACGACACCACGCTCGCCATATTCGCAGGTGCGAAGACGGACGGGATTCCGCCGGCCGCCGCGGCCGACCGGATCGCCGAGCAGCGGATGGCCGAGGCCGCCGCGGCACGCGGATGGTGACGTTCCGGGAGCGGTCCCGCGGGGTCGTGGCGCGGGTTTGAGCGGTACCTGCCGGTGGGCAGTTAGAGACAACTCTCACTTCCACCGGCGGGTCGTTCGCCAATAAGTGGTTAAAATCGCCACTGACCAGCGAGGACGGGGCGCCTCGAAGGTCCTGGGCGCGGGCACGTCATGCGGGCGACGTACCGTATGGGCGCGGGCTCAGGTACCGTGGAAGCCCTACGGACCGGCCTCTCCGCGGAGAGTCCGTTCCGGATCATGAACGCGTGTCAAGACTCTGGGGCCGTCGAGCCCCGTCGTTGAGGGGGTCGAGCCATGGGGCGCGGCCGGGCCAAGGCCAAGCAGACGAAGGTCGCCCGCCAGCTGAAGTACAACAGCGGTGGGACTGACCTCGCACGCCTGGCCGAGGAGCTGGGCGCATCGACGTCGAACCAGTCGCCGAACGGCGACCGCTTCGAGGACGATGAGCACGACGACGACCTGTACGCAAAGTACGCCGACCTCTACGAGGACGACGAGGACGAGGACGACGACTCCTCGCGCCACCGTCGCGGCGCTTGACCTTGCACTGAGCATCAACCCGGTCGGTGACCTCGGTCACCGACCGGGTTCTGTGCTACCCGCAAGGGCTCAGCTCGCATAGTCACCGATCAGGGCGGCGCCCGTCTCGTGGTCGCCACGCTCGGTGATCTCGCCGGCGATCCAGGCGTCGACCCCGCGGTCGGCCAGCGTCGCCAGGGCCACGTCGGTGGACTCCTCGGGGACGATGGCGATCATGCCCACGCCCATGTTGAGGGTCTTCTCCAGCTCCAGCCGCTCGACCTGACCGGTCCTGCCGACCAGGTCGAAGATCGGGGCCGGGGTCCAGGTGGAGCGGTCGACGATCGCGTGCAGCCCGTCCGGGATGACCCGGGCCAGGTTGGCGGCCAGGCCGCCGCCCGTGATGTGGCTGAAGGCGTGCAC
Source organism: Streptomyces sp. NPDC052773 (assembly GCF_044547145.1). Classification (NCBI taxonomy): domain Bacteria; kingdom Bacillati; phylum Actinomycetota; class Actinomycetes; order Kitasatosporales; family Streptomycetaceae; genus Streptomyces; species Streptomyces sp. NPDC052773. The sequence continues at coordinate 47,385 of NZ_JBITZX010000007.1, forward strand.
CTCGGTGGTGCGGGTGAGGGCCAGGCAGTCCAGCGAGTAGATCTTCGTGGGCTCCAGCAGCTCCTCGCCGAGGGTGCGGCCCAGCTCGTCGATCCGCGCGTCCAGGGACAGCCCCGCCTGGTTCAGCAGCACGTGGCGGACGAGGGAGTACCCGTTCGAGTGAAGACCGGAGGCCGCCATGGCGATCACCGCGTCACCCGTACGGATGCGATCCGCGCCGAGCAGCCGGTCGGCCTCCACGACGCCCGTACCGGCGCCCGCGACGTCGAAGTCGTCCGCACCCAGCAGACCGGGGTGCTCGGCCGTCTCACCGCCCACCAGGGCGCAGCCGGCCAGCACACAGCCCTCCGCGATGCCCTTCACGATGGCGGCGACCCGCTCGGGGTGGACCTTGCCGACGCAGATGTAGTCGGTCATGAACAGCGGCTCGGCGCCGCAGACGACGATGTCGTCCATGACCATCGCGACCAGGTCGTGGCCGATCGTGTCGTACACGCCCAGCTGCCGGGCGATGTCGACCTTCGTGCCCACTCCGTCGGTGGCGGAGGCGAGCAGCGGACGCTCGTAGCGCTTGAGGGCGGAGGCGTCGAAGAGGCCGGCGAAACCGCCGAGGCCGCCGAGGACCTCGGGGCGCTGGGTCTTCTTCACCCACTCCTTCATCAGCTCGACCGCGCGGTCGCCCGCTTCGATGTCGACGCCCGCGGCTGCGTAGCTGGCACCAGTTGTCTCAGACATGGCTATGAGAACCTTCGTGTCGTACGGCAGGTAACGCGGACGGGCTACGGGCGACGGATGGCGTCGGCGGCGGCCGTGGCGGCGGGACCGGCGGCGAGCTCGGTCTCCAGCAGCTGCTTGCCCAGCAGCTCGGGGTCGGGAAGCTCCATCGGGTACTCGCCGTCGAAGCAGGCGCGGCACAGGTTCGGCTTGGCGATCGTGGTCGCCTCGATCATGCCGTCGATGGAGATGTAGGCGAGGGAGTCGGCGCCCAGGCTGGTGCCGATCTCCTCGATGGTCATGCCGTTCGCGATCAGCTCGGCGCGGGTCGCGAAGTCGATGCCGAAGAAGCACGGCCACTTCACGGGCGGCGAGGAGATCCGGATGTGGACCTCGGCGGCGCCCGCCTCGCGCAGCATGCGGACCAGGGCCCGCTGGGTGTTGCCGCGCACGATCGAGTCGTCGACGACGACCAGGCGCTTGCCCTTGATGACTTCCTTCAGCGGGTTCAGCTTCAGGCGGATACCCAGCTGGCGGATGGTCTGCGAGGGCTGGATGAACGTACGTCCGACGTACGCGTTCTTGACCAGGCCGGCGCCGAACGGGATGCCGGAGGCCTCCGCGTAACCGATCGCGGCGGGGGTGCCGGATTCCGGCGTCGCTATGACCAGGTCGGCCTCGACCGGGGCCTCCTTCGCCAGGCGGCGGCCCATCTCCACGCGGGAGAGGTACACGTTCCGGCCGGCGATGTCGGTGTCCGGGCGGGCCAGGTACACGTACTCGAAGACACAGCCCTTGGGCTTCGCTTCCGCGAATCGGGAGGTGCGCAGGCCGTTCTCGTCGATGGCGACGAACTCGCCCGGCTCGATCTCCCGTACGAAGCTCGCGCCGCAGATGTCGAGGGCGGCGGTCTCCGAGGCGACCACCCAGCCGCGCTCCAGGCGGCCGAGGACCAGCGGGCGGATGCCCTGCGGGTCACGGGCGGCGTACAGCGTGTGCTCGTCCATGAAGACGAGGGAGAAAGCGCCACGGACCTTCGGCAGGACCGTGTGGGCGGCTTCCTCGATGGTCAGCGGCTTGCCGTCCTCGTCGACCTGGGCGGCCAGCAGGGCCGTCAGCAGGTCGGTGTCGTTGGTGGCCGCCACCCGCGTCGAGCGGCTGGTGTTGTCGGTCGGCAGGTCGGCGACCATCTCGGCGAGCTGCGCCGTGTTGACCAGGTTGCCGTTGTGACCGAGCGCGATGGAACCGTGCGCGGTGGCGCGGAACGTCGGCTGGGCGTTCTCCCACACGGAGGCGCCGGTGGTCGAGTAGCGGGCGTGTCCGACCGCGATGTGACCCTGGAGCGAACCGAGCGAGGTCTCGTCGAAGACCTGGGAGACCAGGCCCATGTCCTTGAAGACGAGGATCTGGGAGCCGTTGCTGACCGCGATTCCCGCGGATTCCTGGCCCCGATGCTGGAGGGCGTAGAGCCCGAAGTACGTGAGCTTGGCGACCTCTTCGCCCGGAGCCCAGACACCGAAGACGCCACACGCGTCCTGGGGGCCTTTCTCACCGGGGAGCAGGTCGTGGTTGAGTCGTCCGTCACCACGTGGCACGTCTCCGAGTGTAGGCGAGGTCGACCACTGGTCCGAATTGGGGATACGCCGCGGTAAGGGATCACTCGGCCGCCACTGCTGTCACACTCTCGCCGTTTTCGCTGGTCAGCGTGAGGGTGCGGTGATCGAGGCGGTACTCGACCGTGCCGTCAAAGAGGCGCAGGAGCCGCTTTTCCGCAGCCATGAGTGAGGCGTCGCACATCATTCGGGTGGTGGACGGCGTGCCCAGGGTGATATTGCCGTCGCGTACGGTCGCCGTGGACGTCACCTTGTTGCAGCCGAGGCGGCCGGTGACCCTGCCGTCCTCGCCGAAGGTCAGGTGTGCCTCGGCGTCCTCGGGGAGGGACTGGGCGACGCCGTCGGCGCCGAGTGCCGTGACGTTCCAGCGGGTCCCCAGCAGGGACGCGTCCTCGGTCTTGCTCAGCCGCACGGTGTCGCCTCCGTCCGTGGTCAGGGTCAGCCGGTCCTTGTCCACGTGCGCCTTCAGCGCGCCGTCGGCGAGGGTGCGGGCCAGGGTCTCCTCGAACTTCATCGGCTTGTCCTCGCAGCCCATCTCGGTCACCGAGGTGTCGCCGAGGCGGATGCGGTCGCCGTCGAAGGAGGCGCGGGCGTTGAAGTGGTTGCAGCCGTAGTTGCCCTGCGCCTTGCCGTTGTCGTCGATCGTGACGTACGCGCCGGCCGGGGCGTCGTGCTCGGTGCCGTCCACCGTGACGCCGTCCACGGCCCAGTGGACGCCGGTGATCCCGCCGACGTCGGCTCCGGCGGGCCGTGTGCCGGCCTTTTCCGAGCCGCAGGCCGCCGCGAGGGGCAGCAGGGCGAGGACGGCTGCGGTGAAAGTGATGCGGTGCGTCTGCCTGTACATGCCGTTTCGACGGGGCGACCGGGGTGATCGGTTCCACCCGCGGTCGTCGCCGCGCTACGCCAGGATCGGCAGCAGCCCGCCGAGGTCGGCGCGTTCGCCGCTCGCGCTGACCTTGGCGTCCGCCAGTGCATCGGCCCACGCGACCCGCCCGGTCGCCAGCCGGATCCAGGTCAGCGGGTCGGTCTCCACGACGTTGGGCGGGGTGCCGCGGGTGTGCCGGGGGCCCTCCACGCACTGCACGACGGCGTACGGCGGGATCCGCACCTCCGTCGACCCGCCGGGCGCCTTCGCGGCCAGCGCGTCCGCGAGCAGCCGCGTGCAGGCGGCGAGGGCCTGACGGTCGTACGGGATGTCCAGGCCGGGCACGGCGGCGTTCAGGTCGTCGGTGTGGACGACGAGTTCGACGGTGCGGGTGACCAGGAAGTCGGTGAGGGCCATGGCACCGGCCCGCACGTCGAGGAGGCGGGACCCGGGGGCGGCGGCGAGGTGCTCGGTCAGCTCGTCCTCGGTGCGGGCGTACAGCGCGTCGAGGTCGGGGTGGGCGGCGGCGAGCTGCCGGGTGCCGTCGGCGATGGCCTCGGCGAACGGGGCGGTCGCGGACGGGAAGTCGAGCAGCGCCAGGTCCGCCTTCTCCGGCTCGGCACGCTCCAGGGCGCGGCTGACCGCGGCGACGGTCATGGTGATGTGGGCGGCCAGCTCCCGTACGGTCCACTCGTCCAGCCGCGTGGGCAGCGCGAGTTGCTCGGGCGTCAGGGTGCCCACGGCCCGGCGGACCTGCCCGAACTGGGCGGACACCGCGGCCCGGATCTTGACGGGGTCATAGCTGCGAGTGCGCTTCTTGGCCGGGGACATGGCGGTGACCTTAGTCGGCGCGGAAGGTTGCGGGGGCAGGCATGGTCACGTCGGTGCAGCCGCGGCGGTCGGTGACGTCGTCGACGTAGCTCCGGAAGACCTTCTCCAGCTCGGGTGTCACCACCTTGTCGTAGCCGTAGGCGGCGGTCATGGTGTGGATCTGGGCGCGCCCCTCGCAGACGGAGGAGGCCCACCAGGCCGGGTCGCCGCCGCCGCGTCCGGCCTTGCCGGGCTCGGCGCGGGTGCCGGGGTCGGTGGAGCCACCGGTGTGGAGACGGACGTTCTTCGCGTGATCGCCGGAGTAGGTGTGCAGGGAGACGAACCACTGGCCGGGGCGGCTCGGGCTGTCGACGCCCCGCAGAGTGCCGGTGTGACCGAACCACACCGTGTTCGCCCGCGACCGGCTGAGCACGAGCACGCAGCGCTCGTCCCACAGCCTGGCGTCCGTACGGCTCTCGAGAACCTGGTCGGCGAGGTCCCGGTCGCGCGGGAAGCCCGCCTCGCGGTACCAGGCGCAGGTCCCGGCCGCCCGGGAGGCCGGGGTGGGGCCCGGCGTCAGGGCTGGTGTGTCGTCCGGCGGATCGGGCAGGCGGTCAGGGCAGCCCAGCCGGTCGGCGAGGTTGTTGGCGGTGAGGACAGCGGTCTGCGCGAGGACGTTCCGGTCGTGTGCGGTGGGCTGCTCCCGCTCGGTGAACGGCCGTCCGGACATCAGGGTGGCTCTCGCCCAGAGTGTGCTGATCCGCTGCCCGTTCACCTTGCCCGTCGGACAGGGCAGTTCGACGACGACGCCCGAGTCGGTGACCCTTCCCGCGATGCCTCCGCCAAGGGGCTGGTCGGGGTAGGTGTAGTGGCCGAAGGGGTCCTCGATCTGGTCCCACGGGTCCTCGGGGGTCTCCCGCTCGTCAGGGGGCATCACACCCACCGCGCCGGTGAAGAACCACCGCTGACCGCTGTCCGTGCCGGTTTTCTCGCCCGCCTCGGTGCTGAACAGCTCGCAGTCCTGCCCGCTCGCCAGGGACTCCAGCTCGATGGTGCCCTCCTCGGCCTGCCGGGCGGTGATGGTGCCGCCCGCCGGGGAGAGTGCGAGCACCCGGCCGGCCGGGACCAGTCCGGCGCACGCCGCGTCGATCTGCCGTCTGGCGTCCCAGACCTGCCAGATCTCCCGGCCGCCGAAGCCGGTGCCGGCCACGGCGACCACGCACAGCAGCACGTTGAGGGCCTTGCGGACTCCGTCCGAAACCTGAACCTTCACCGCCGCTCCCCCCGGTGCGCCGTCGGATGTGATCGTTCGTCCGAAGGTAGCAACCGGCACTGACAAAGGCCCCGTCCGGCTCGGGAGCCGGACGGGGCCTCGCGGGTCACTGCCTACGCGAGAAGCGCCGGGATGGTGCTCTCGTGGGCCGTGCGCAGCTCCTCCAGGGTGAGGGTGAACTCGCCCTGGACCTCCACCGTGTCGCCGTCGACGACGCCGATGCGGGTGGCCGGGAGACCCCGGGCGCCGCACATGTCGTTGAAGCGGACCTCCTCGGAGCGCGGGACGGCGACGATGGCGCGGCCCGCGGACTCGGAGAAGAGGAAGGTGAAGGCGTCCAGACCGTCGGGGACGATCAGGCGGGCGCCCTTGCCGCCGAGCAGCGCCGACTCGACGACCGCCTGGATCAGACCGCCGTCGGACAGGTCGTGCGCGGAGTCGATCATGCCGTCGCGGGAGGCGGAGATCAGGATCTCGGCCAGCAGCCGCTCGCGCTCCAGGTCGACCTTCGGGGGCAGGCCGCCGAGGTGGTCGTGGATCACCTGGGACCAGGCCGAGCCGCCGAACTCCTCGCGCGTGTCGCCGAGGAGGTAGATCAGCTGGCCCTCCTCCCGGAAGGCGACCGGGGTGCGGCGGGCGACGTCGTCGATCACGCCGAGGACGGCGACGACCGGCGTCGGGTGGATGGCGGCCTCGCCCGTCTGGTTGTAGAGCGAGACGTTGCCGCCGGTCACCGGCGTGCCGAGCTGCTGGCAGGCGTCCGCCAGACCGCGCACGGCCTCCGCGAACTGCCACATGACCGCCGGGTCCTCGGGGGAGCCGAAGTTCAGGCAGTCCGAGACGGCCAGCGGCTTGGCGCCGGTCGTGGCCACGTTGCGGTAGGCCTCGGCGAGGGCCAGCTGCGCGCCCGTGTACGGGTCGAGCTTGGCGTACCGGCCGTTGCCGTCGGTGGCGATGGCGACGCCGAGGCCGGTCTCCTCGTCGATGCGGATCATGCCGGAGTCCTCGGGCTGGGCGAGGACGGTGTTGCCCTGCACGAAGCGGTCGTACTGGGACGTGATCCACTTCTTGGAGGCCTGGTTGGGGGACGCGACCAGCTTCAGGACCTGGTCCTTCAGCTCCTCGCCCGACTGCGGGCGCGGCAGCTTGTTCGCGTCGTCCGCCTGGAGCTCGTCCTGCCACGCCGGGCGGGCGTACGGGCGCTCGTAGGTCGGGCCCTCGTGGGCGACCGTGCGCGGGTCGACGTCGACGATCTTCTCGCCGTGCCAGAAGATCTCCAGGCGGTCGCCGTCGGTCACCTCGCCGATGACGGTGGCGATGACGTCCCACTTGTCGCAGATCTCCAGGAAGCGGTCGACCTTGTCGGGCTCGACGACCGCGCACATGCGCTCCTGCGACTCGCTCATGAGGATTTCCTCCGGCGAGAGCGTGGAGTCGCGCAGGGGGACGTCGTCCAGGGTCACGCGCATGCCGCCCGAGCCGTTCGACGCCAGCTCGCTCGTCGCGCAGGACAGGCCCGCCGCGCCCAGGTCCTGGATGCCGACGACCAGCTTCTCCTTGAACGCCTCCAGGGTGCACTCGATGAGCAGCTTCTCCTGGAAGGGGTCGCCGACCTGGACGGCGGGGCGCTTCGACGGCTTGGCGTCGTCGAAGGTCTCCGAGGCGAGGATCGACGCGCCGCCGATGCCGTCGCCGCCGGTCCGGGCGCCGTACAGGATGACCTTGTTGCCCGGGCCGGACGCCTTCGCGAGGTGGATGTCCTCGTGCCGCATCACACCGATGCAGCCGGCGTTGACCAGCGGGTTGCCCTGGTAGACGGCGTCGAAGACGACCTCGCCGCCGATGTTGGGCAGGCCCAGGCAGTTGCCGTAGCCGCCGATGCCGGCGACGACGCCGGGCAGGACGCGCTTGGTGTCGGGGTGGTCCGCGGCGCCGAAGCGCAGCGGGTCCACGACGGCGACCGGGCGGGCGCCCATCGCGATGATGTCGCGGACGATGCCGCCGACACCCGTGGCCGCGCCCTGGTAGGGCTCGACGTACGACGGGTGGTTGTGCGACTCGACCTTGAAGGTGACCGCGTAGCCCTGGCCGACGTCGACCACGCCGGCGTTCTCGCCGATGCCGACGAGCAGGGCGTCGTTCTGGGGGGCCTTCTCGCCGAACTGGCGGAGGTGGACCTTGGAGGACTTGTACGAGCAGTGCTCGGACCACATGACCGAGTACATGGCCAGCTCCGCGCCGGTGGGGCGGCGGCCGAGGATCTCGACGATCCGCTCGTACTCGTCCTTCTTCAGGCCGAGTTCGGCCCAGGGCAGCTCGACGTCGGGGGTCGCGGCCGCGTGCTCGACCGTGTCCAGAGGCGTCCGGCTCATGCGTTGACCAGCTTCTTGAGGATCGAGGTGAAGAACGGGAGACCGTCGGTGCGGCCGGTGCCGATCAGCGGCTCCACGGCGTGCTCCGGGTGCGGCATCAGGCCGACGACGTTGCCCGCCTCGTTGGTGATGCCGGCGATGTCGCGGAGCGAGCCGTTGGGGTTGAAGTCCAGGTAGCGGAAGGCGACCCGGCCCTCGGCCTCCAGCTTGTCGAGCGTGTACTCGTCGGCGACGTACCGCCCGTCCATGTTCTTGAGCGGGATGTGGATCTCCTGGCCGGCCGTGTAGTCGGTCGTCCAGGCGGTGTCCGCGTTCTCCACCCGCAGCTTCTGGTCACGGCAGATGAAGTGCAGGTGGTCGTTGCCGAGCATCGCGCCGGGCAGCAGGTGGGCCTCGGTGAGGATCTGGAAGCCGTTGCAGATGCCGAGGACCGGCAGGCCGGCCTTCGCCTGGTCGATAATCGTGTCCATCACCGGCGAGAAGCGGGCGATGGCACCGGCGCGCAGATAGTCGCCGTAGGAGAAACCGCCGCACAGCACCACGGCGTCGACCTGCTTGAGGTCCTTGTCCTTGTGCCACAGGGCGACGGGTTCCGCGCCCGCGAGCCGGATCGCACGCTGCGTGTCCCGGTCGTCGAGAGAGCCCGGGAAAGTGACGACGCCAATACGAGCGGTCACTTCACGGCCTCCGCGACTTCCTCGACGCGGACGGTGAAGTCCTCGATCACGGTGTTGGCGAGGAAGGATTCCGCAAGATCGTGGATGCGGGCGAGCGCGGCCTCGTCGACCGGCCCGTCAACTTCCAGTTCGAAACGCTTTCCCTGGCGGACGTCCGAGATCCCGTCGAAACCCAGCCGCGGCAGTGCGCGCTGCACCGCCTGGCCCTGGGGGTCGAGGATCTCCGGCTTGAGCATGACGTCGACTACGACGCGTGCCACTGGCACTCCCGGTGTGTGGTGCTGAGCAGGTTCCTTCAGACTACCCGCACAAAATTTCTACGCGGGTAGAGTTGTAGGAACCTACGGAAGCGCCGTCACGATCCGGCATCGGAGTCACCCCTTCACGAAAAGTTCAGGGAAAGATCCCGGATCGCTCCGCGACAGCTATTGCGCCGAGGACACGCGGAGAGATTTAGTCGGGCTTCCCATTGCTTTGCCGGGCACTGTACAAATGAATTGGCAATAGCCGATACTCGGCACGTCATCGCAGATGAGCTGCATTGAGGTGCCGCACGAAGGGACCGATATTCGTGGCGCAAAAGGTCGTGGTCACCCTCTTTGACGACATCGACGGCTCGGAAGCGGCGGAAACGATCGCCTTCGGACTCGACGGCAAGTCGTACGAGATCGACCTGAATGAAGCCAATGCCAGGAAACTGCGCAAGGCGCTCGCGCCCTACGTGGAGGCCGGCCGCAAGCGGTCGAAGTCGGGCAGGGCCTACAAGCAGACGGAGGTCGCCCCCGACCCGGCGGCGGTGCGCGCCTGGGCGCAGGCCAACAAGATGGACGTCCCCGCGCGCGGTCGCATCCCGAAGAAGGTCTACGAGGCCTTCGCCGCCGCGCAGTGAGGCCCCGCGCGACCCCGGCCACCCGGGTTCGCGACCGGGCCGACGGCCGCTCAGCCGTCCCTCGCGGCAACCGACTTGCGCAGCACCCCCGCTGATCAGCTAGAGTCTGGAGCACGCCGAGGGGCGAGGCCGAAAGGCCCGGCTCATGGACACGCGGGTGTAGTTCAGTAGCAGAACATCCCCCTTCCAGGGGGAAGGCGCAGTGTGCAATTCCTGTCACCCGCTCTGCACCGCCGTACCGACCACTCTTGTGGATCAGGTAGGCTGGTGCTCGCGCCGGTCGGTGAAAGCCGATCGGAGGCAATGCGGACGTAGCTCAGTTGGTAGAGCGCAACCTTGCCAAGGTTGAGGTCGCGAGTTCGAGCCTCGTCGTCCGCTCCAGTTCATCCAAGGCCTCGGTCGTCGACCGGGGCCTTTGGCGTATCTCCACCGCCTTGCCACCGCCGTGCCCACTGCCTCGCTCACCGCCTTTTGCTCTTCTGACATTTGTCATGCCCGCCGGTGACAGCGCGCACTGCCGAACGGCCCCGCCCGCCGGGACGCTGAAGCCATGAACACAAACGGACGCGAGCATGTGATCGAGGTCACCGACCTCACACGTGTCTACGGGGGCGGGTTCGAGGCTGTGCGCGGCATCACGTTCGACGTGGCCCGCGGCGAGGTCTTCGCGCTGCTGGGCACCAACGGCGCCGGGAAGACGTCCACGGTCGAGTTGCTGGAGGGGCTGGCGCCGCCCAGCGCGGGCCGGGTGCGGGTGCTCGGGCACGACCCCTACGGGGAGCGGGACGCCGTACGGCCGCGGACCGGGGTGATGCTTCAGGAGGGCGGGTTCCCGGCGGAGCTGACCGTCGCCGAGACCGTACGGATGTGGGCGGGCTGCACCTCCGGGGCGCGGCCCGTCGGCGAGGCGCTGGAGACCGTCGGGCTCGGGAAGCGGGCCGGGGTGCGGGTCAAGCAGCTCTCCGGCGGGGAGCGGCGGCGCCTCGACCTGGCGCTCGCGCTGCTCGGCGAACCCGAGGTGCTGTTCCTCGACGAGCCGACGACCGGGCTCGACGCCGAGGGCCGCCGCGAGACCTGGGACCTGGTGCGCGCGCTGCGCGACGGCGGTACGACGGTGCTGCTGACCACGCACTACCTGGAGGAGGCCGAGGAGCTGGCCGACCGGCTGGCGATCCTGCACGAGGGGCGGATCGCGGCCCGCGGCACCCCGGAGGAGGTGACCGCCGCCCAGCCCTCCCGGATCTCCTTCGAGCTGCCCGAGGGCTGGTTCCTGGGCGACCTGCCGGCGCTCGGCGAGCTGGGCGTCGTCGGACACGAGGTGGACGGCCGGACCGTGCGGCTGCGGACGTACGAGCTGCAGCGGGCGGCGACCGGGCTGCTGGTGTGGGCCCGGGACGCCGGGGTGGAGCTGCGGCGGCTGGATGTGCGGCAGGCCTCCCTGGAGGAGGCGTTCCTGGGGATCGCCGGGCGGGCTTCGGCCCTCGCGGCGCAGCACACGCGCGAGGAGGGGATCGGCGTATGAGCACGACGACTGTCACCGGGCAGAGGAGCACGACGACTGTCACGGGGCGGATGGGCGCGCTGGCGCGGGCCGAGCTGACGCTGCTGGGGCGCAGCCGGGCCACGCTCGTCTCCGTCGTGCTTGTACCGCTGCTGCTGCCGTTCAGCGTCCGGGCAGCGGTCGACGAGATGGACCTGAAGGAGGCCGGGCTGACCGTCGGCACCGTGCTGCTGCCCGCCGCCGTCGGCTTCTCCCTGCTCTTCGCCGTGTACGGCGCCCTGACCACCGCCTACGTCACCCGCCGCGAGGAACTGGTGCTCAAGCGGCTGCGGACCGGTGAGCTGCGGGACCGGGAGATCCTGGTCGGGGCCGCGCTGCCGGCCTCCGGGATCGGGGTCGCGCAGTCGCTGCTGCTCGCGGTGGGCTGCGGGGTGCTGCTCGACGTCGGAGCGCCGTCCGCGCCTCATCTGGCCCTGCTGGGACTGCTGTCGGGGATCGTGCTGTGCGGGGCGCTCGCGGCGGTCACCGCGGCCTTCACCCGCACCGCGGAGAGCGCGCAGGTGACCGCGCTGCCGATGATGTTCGTCTCCATGCTGGGCTCCGGGGTGACCGTGCCGCTGGAGGTGCTGCCCGAGCGGCTGGCCTCCTTCTGCGAACTGCTGCCGCTGACGCCGGTGATCACCCTGGTGCGGGCCGGCTGGACCGGGGACCTCTCCGGCTACGACGCCCTGGGCGCCGTCGCCACCGCGCTGGCCTGGACCGTACTGGCGGTGTTTGCTGTACGGCGGTGGTTCCGGTGGGAGCCGAGGCGCTGAACGGAGCTGACGGAGGGGGCGGTCGGGTGGCCGGGCCGAGGACGTGGTGGCGGGGCAAGAGCACGCCGGCGAAGGTGGAGACGTACACACGGTGGTCGTTCCACTTCTTCGCGGTCATCCAGGTCGGGCTGTTCGGGCTGCCGCTGCTCGCCGTTCCGGGGATGCCCGCCCGCGGGGGGCTGTTCGCCCTGCTCTTCTCCCACGCCGTGCTGTGCGCGGTGACCGGGTCGCGGGCGCTGGACTGGGTGCGCGGCAGCCGGGAACGGCCGGTGCGGCTGATGTGGGCGCTCGGCGCTGCCAGTGCGCTGCTGGCGGCGCTGTGCTTCGCGCTCGCCCGGCAGGTGACCGGCGGCGAGGACACCGAGACCGCACTGGGCACGGCGGCCGGTGGGGTGCTCGTCTTCGGCGTCGGGGCCATGACGCTCGGCGTGCGGGGCCGGCGGCCCGCCGCACTGCTGGTGCTGGGCTTCTCGGCGGGTGTCGCCGCCGTGTCCCTGGTGTGCGGTGCCTCCCCCACCGGTGCGCTGGCCGCGGGGCTCGCGATCCTCGCCGCTACCGGCTTCTTCGCCTTCACATCCGTCTTCTCCGTCTGGCTGCTCAACGCCGTCTGGGAACTCGACGCGGCCCGCGAGACCCGGGCACGGCTCGCCGTCGCCGAGGAGCGGCTGCGGTTCGGGCGGGATCTGCACGACGTCATCGGCCGCAACCTCGCGGTCATCGCCCTGAAGAGCGAGCTGGCCGTGCAGCTCGCCCGGCGGGGGCGGGAGGAGGCCGTCGCCCAGATGGTGGAGGTGCAGCGGATCGCGGCCGAGTCGCAGCGCGAGGTCCGCGATGTCGTCCGCGGCTACCGCGAGGCCGATCTCGGCGTCGAACTCCTCGGCGCGCAGGGCGTGCTGAAGGCCGCCGGTATCGACTGCGAGGTGACGGGCGTGGCCGCCGGGCTGCCCGGCGAGGTGCAGTCGGCGCTCGGCTGGGTGGTGCGGGAGGCCACGACGAACGTGCTGCGGCACGGCGATGCCCGGCGGTGTTCGGTGGGGCTGGTGATGTCTGAGGGGTGTGTGGTGCTGACGGTGGAGAACGACGGGGCGGGGGTGGGCGCGTCGGAGGCGGGCGCGTCGGAGGCGGGGGCGCCGGGCCGGACCGGTGGCGGCGGTTCCGGGCTCGCCGGGCTGCGGGAGCGGTTGCGGGCGGTCGACGGGACGCTGGAGGCGGGGTTCGCCGGGGACGGGGTGTTCCGGGTGGTGGCTCGGGTGCCGGTGGCTGGGGGGCCGGGGGCCGAGGAGGGGTGCTCGGCCGACGGGGACGAGGCGGGCTCGGAGGCCGGGCGGCGGGAGGTCGTGGGGTGACCGTGCGGGTGTTGCTCGCCGACGACGAGCATCTGATCCGGGGCGCGCTGGCCGCGCTGCTCTCGCTGGAGGACGATCTGCTCGTCGTCGCGGAGGCGGCCAGTGGGCCCGAGGCGCTGGCGATGGCGCGGGCGCACGAGCCCGATGTGGCGGTGCTCGATCTCCAGATGCCGGGCGCCGACGGTGTGAAGGTCGCCACATCGCTGCGGACCGAACTGCCCGGCTGCCGGGTGCTGATCGTGACCGGTCACGGCCGGCCGGGGCATCTGAAGCGGGCACTCGCGGCGGGTGTGCGGGGGTTCGTCCCGAAGACGGTGAGCGCCCAGCGGCTCGCCGAGATCATCCGGACCGTCCACGCGGGAAACCGTTACGTCGACCCGGAGTTGGCCGCCGACGCGATCTCCGCCGGGGACTCGCCGCTGACCGCGCGCGAGGCCGAGGTGCTGGAGCTGGCCGCCGACGGCGCTCCGGTCGCGGAGATCGCGGAGCGGGCCGCGCTGTCCCAGGGGACCGTCCGGAACTATCTCTCGTCGGCCGTGTCGAAGCTCGGGGTGGAGAACCGTCATGCGGCGGTGCGTCTCGCACGCGAGCGAGGTTGGGTATAGTTGCTCTCGCGCCACGGCGCAACGCGGACGTAGCTCAGTTGGTAGAGCGCAACCTTGCCAAGGTTGAGGTCGCGAGTTCGAGCCTCGTCGTCCGCTCCACAGAGCAAAGGCCCCCGGTTCCCGCCGGGGGCCTTTCGCGTTGCCTGGGACCTTGCCCCCGGACGGGCCGGGGGCCGGGGGCCACGGACGGCTCAGCTCCAGGTGGTGCCCGTCAGGCGCTCGTACGCTTCCACGTACTTGGCTCGGGTCGCGTCCACCACCTGCTGCGGCAGCGCGGGCGGCGGCTGCTCGCTCTTCCGGTCCCAGCCCGACTCGGCCGAGGTCAGCCAGTCGCGCACGAACTGCTTGTCGTACGACGGCTGGGCGCGGCCCGGCTGCCACTGGTCGGCCGGCCAGAAGCGGGAGGAGTCCGGGGTCAGCACCTCGTCGGCGAGGACGAGGGTGTCCCCCTCGAAGCCGAACTCGAACTTGGTGTCGGCCAGGATGATCCCCCGGTCGCGGGCGATGTCCCGGGCCCGGGAGTAGACGGCGAGGGTCACCTGGCGCAGCTGGGCGGCGGTGTCCGCGCCTACCTGGCGGGCCACCTCCTCGTAGGAGACGTTCTCGTCGTGCTCGCCGACGGCGGCCTTGGTCGCCGGGGTGAAGATCGGGCCGGGCAGCTCGGAGCCGTCGGTGAGGCCTTCGGGGAGGGCGAGGCCGCAGACCGTACGGGACTCGTTGTACTCGACCAGGCCGGAGCCGGTGAGGTAGCCGCGGGCCACGCACTCCACCGGGACCATCCGCAGCGACTTGCAGACCAGGGTTCGGCCGGCCCAGTCGGCGGGGGCACCGGCGGGCAGCTCGGTGCTCAGGACGTGGTTGGGGACCAGGTCGGCGAGCTGGTCGAACCACCACAGGGAGAGCTGGGTGAGAATCCGGCCCTTGTCGGGGATCTCGGTCGGCAGCACCCAGTCGTAGGCGGACATGCGGTCGCTGGCGACCATCACGAGGTCGCCCGCCTCGTTCTGGTACAGGTCGCGCACCTTGCCGGTGTGCAGATGCACCAGACCCGGAACCTGGATCGGCTCGGGCTTTTCGACGAATCCGGACACGGTTCCTCCCCGTGGTTCTGTCCAATGCCTCGATTGTCCCGTACGGGCACGGGCCGGCGGACAGCGGGTCAGTCACGTTTGCAGATGCGGTCCAGGAGGTTGGCGGTGGCGCGCTGGATACGAGGGTCGACGTGGCCCGGGCGGTCCAGCGCCGGGGACCAGGCGAAGGTTCCGGACGCGAAGACCCAGGCGCCGGAGGGGGCGCGGTAGAGGGAGGTCTCCTGGTGGCGGGTGACGCCCTCGGCGTCCCGGTACGGCGAGTGGGCGAGCAGGATGCGCTCGTCGTGCTCGGGGAGAGGGACGCGCGGGAAGTAGCGGTCGGCCTCGCCCGCGACCAGGCCCTCGATCGGGTCGCCCTCGTGCGCGCCGGTCGCCTCCCACAGCCAGTGGTCGGCGTTGCGGACGATCAGCGGGTGGGGTTCGGGCACCGGGCCCGCGTACTGGATGCCGAGCAGTTCCTGCTCGGGGCGGTCGATCTCGCGCCACAGCACCGGCTTGCCGGGGCCCTGGCGTTTGCGGCAGGTGAGGAGGCGGTCGGGGCTGCCGGACGGGGACGGGCCCAGCTCGACCTGCCAGTACACGGAGTTGGAGGACAGGAAGACCAGGGACGTGCCGTGGTCGCGGGCCTCCTCGGCGGCGCGGCGCATCTGCGGGGACCAGTACTCGTCGTGGCCGGGGAAGACCAGGCCCCGGTAGCGGGTCGGGTCGACGCGGCCGGCGTGCAGGTCGCGGGCGTCGGCGTAGGCGAGGTCGTAGCCGTAGCGCTCGGCCCAGCGGATGACGTCGTAGGCGTGGCCGACGTGCAGCGGGAGGCCCGCGCCCGCGTACGGGCGGTCGAAGGAGACGGTGGTCGCGGCGTCGCGCTCGCCGAGCAGCCGGCCGTCCTCGTCCCAGGCGTGGTAGAGGCTGGCGCCGGTGCGGCCGTCCTCCGGGTAGAGGTTGTACGCCTGCCAGGTGACGTCCGGCAGCACCATCAGCAGGTCGGCCGGGCGGTCGTCGCGGACGGTGAAGGGCACGTGGGAGCGGTAGCCGTCGGCGGTGGTGAGAACGGCCACGTAGGCGCCGGTGCTCCAGTGGGCGGGGACCTGGAGGCGCCAGGACAGCCACCAGTGGTGGCAGGAGACCGTGCGGTCGGCGGCGAGCGGCGGGGGCTGGAGGATGCCGGACAGGCGCGGGCTGGTGGTGATCTTGGCGGCGCCGTGGCCGGCGTAGTGGCCGATGCGGTAGACGTCGACGCTGAATTCCTGGGGCGGGTCGACGGTGATGTGGAAGTCGACGGCCTCGCCGGGGGCGACCGCGCCGGTGGACGTGAAGCCCTTGATCTGGCGGTTCACGTCGTCGGCTGAGCGGATGGGTCCGGTCGAGCCCGGGCGCGGGGCGGGGACGCGGCTGCCGGGACGGTGGGCGGCGCCGGTGCGCTCGGGGGCGGCCGGGTCGACGTACCAGGGGACGACCTGGCCGTCGTCGAAGTAGGTCTCGCTGCCGCGCAGCCAGGGGAGCGGGCCCTGGCCGAAGGGGTCCGTCACGGCGTGCGCCAGTGCTCCCGACTCCCAGCGGCGGATGTGGTCCGAGCCCATGGCGTGCTCCCCTCCCTTGGGCCCCCGTGTGTGTCGTTGTCCCGTGCGGTGTGTCGTTGTCCGTGCGGTGTGTGGTGCGTTGGTGGTGCGGTGGTGCGGTCTTGCGGTGGTGCGTTCTGCGGTCGTGCGGGCCGCGGTGGGGCGGTGGTGCGGGCCTCGGCCGGGCGGACGCGGGGCCTGCGTGGTGCGTGTGACGCTGGTGCGGTTATGAGCTTGTCGTATGTCGCAAGCCCTTGCCATGTGCGTGTTCGGTCCCAGCACATCACATTGCGCACGGACTCCGTCACCGTTCGTTTCGAATTGACCGAAAGCGGAACGGTGGACTCCGGCGGGAGCGGGGGTTCAGCCGAGGCGTACCGGTTTCTCGGGCCGTATCCCGATCTCGGTCAGCCAGGCGCGCAGGGGCGCCGGGTCGCCGTCCTCGATGAGGCTGAAGACCTTCGGGGCGAGGTCGGCCGCGCGCTCGCCCTTGATCAGGAGGGAGGGGCCGTCCAGCCAGTCCAGGCCGGGGGTGGCGCCCGCGGTGTCCATCGCGGCGCAGCAGACCATCGCCGTGATGTGGTCGGCCAGCAGCTCGCGCGGGGTGCGCGGGGGCTGGAGTGGGAAGAGCGGGAGGCTGCCGTCGTCCCACAGGGGCGTGTCGGGGCTGGTGGCGGCCGGCTGTGCGGGGAGGGGCGCCGGAGCGGCGGCTTCCTCCTCGCGGGTCAGCTCCTCGCTGAGGCCGGCGGCGAGGGCGGTGCAGCGGGGGCTGGGCACGGGCTGCCCATCGGCCTCGGCGTCGGCGTCTGTGTCGTCGACGTGGGTGGGGGCATGGGTGCGGGCGGCGGCGGGTGCCGGGGCGGGCGTCTCCTCCGCGAGGTGGTCGAGGACGCGGGCCAGGGTGGGGCCCTGGCTGTCGGGAGCGGTGCGGCGCACGCCGAGGGCGTCCAGGACGCGGTGGAGGCGAGCCGCGTCGGTGCGCCACTTGCGGTCGACGACCTCCTCCGGATACTCCTGCCAGTCCACCGGGCACCAGTCGGGCCCCGGCTCGGCGGGGCCGCCGTGGAAGAGGCGGGCGGCGAGCAGCGAGGCGGCCTCGTCCACAGCGCCGGGCTCCTCCAGCAGATCGCAGGCGGGACGCTCGCCGAGCCGGGAGGCGAAGCCCTCGGCCAGCCGGTCGCGCCGGGACAGCTCGGTGAGGGCGGCGACGACGCCCGCGTCCAGCCGGGAGGGCCAGCGGCCCATCCGCCAGGCGGGCAGCGCGACCCGGGTCAGCAGCCGGTCCCAGCCCGCGTACGCCAGGCCGACCTGTTCCTGGGCGACGATCCGCAGCCCGTAGTCCACCGCCTGTGCGCGCTCGGCGGCGGCTGCCGCGACGCCGCGCTCCATCTCGGCGGCGTGCTCCCGGC
The DNA here is from genome assembly GCF_044547145.1 of Streptomyces sp. NPDC052773. Lineage (NCBI taxonomy): Bacteria > Bacillati > Actinomycetota > Actinomycetes > Kitasatosporales > Streptomycetaceae > Streptomyces > Streptomyces sp. NPDC052773. The sequence goes on from NZ_JBITZX010000007.1 coordinate 64,921, forward strand.
AGCCGCGCAGCAGCATCCGGGCCAGCCAGGCGACGCCGGCGCCCGGGAGCCGGGTCAGGGGGCCGCGGCCCGCGGCGGAGGCGACGGCCACCGCCGCGTCCAGACCGCGCACGAAGCGCCGGGCCGCCGCTATGTCGGGGTGCGCCGACGGTCCCGTACCGGCGACGACCGGGGCGAGGACGGCGCGCAGCTCGCCCACCCGCATCCACCACAGGAACGGGGAGCCGATGACGAGGACCGGCGCGGCCGACGTACGGCGGTGGCCGACGTGACCGCGCGGGCCACGGCGGGCGAGGCCCGGCGGGAGGCCGGGGTCCTCGGGCCGGGGCGGGCCGTGGGCCGGGTGGGTGCGGTCCTCCAGCCAGCTGTCGCAGTCCGGGGTGAGCGCTATGGCCGAGGGGGCCGGGACGTCGAGGCGGTCGGCGAGGTCGCGCACCAGCCGGTACAGATCCGGGGCGGACTCCTCGGCGATCGGGACCGTGGGACTCACGGCCGGCCGGGCGCGGGCGACGACCAGCGCGAAGCCGGCGACGGCGAGCAGCACGAGCAGGGCGACGGCACCGGCCGCCCAGCGGGCCGCGTCCCAGCCCGGGCCCGTCAGCTGCCCGGTGGAGCCGCCGGCGAACAGGACCACGGCGGCGGCGGCCGGCAGCAGGGCCACGGCCAGCGCCCGGCTGCGCACCCGCAGCACGGCCATGGCCCGGGCCCGCGCGGCCTGGGCCCCCACCTCCACACCGATGGCGGTCACGACCGGACCTCACCCCCTCCCGTCCTGGCTGCACTGGCTGTCCTGGTGTTGCTCACTCCCCCACTGTGGCACCCACCACTGACATCGCAATGCCGGTGGGCCAAGTGCCGGAACGCTTGCGCCGCACCCTAGTTGGGGGTTCGGCCCCCGTCAGCCGGAAAGGACATCGGTCACTCGATGGAATGGCTTTGGGGAAAGGTGGATGACGCAGGGCAAAGGTCAGGCCCCGGATTCCGACTGGAGTCCGGGGCCTGGATCGTGCCTGGTGGGCAGGGGTGCCGCAGCGCGCGCTACCGGCCTTCCGCCGCCTTCGCCGCGATGTCCGTGCGGTGCTGGGAGCCGTCGAGGCGGATGCGACCGACCGCCTGGTAGGCGCGCTCGCGGGCCTCGGTGAGGTCCTTGCCGGTCGCGGTGACGGACAGCACCCGGCCGCCCGCGCTGACCACGGCGTCCCCGTCGCGCTTGGTGCCGGCGTGCAGGACGTACGCGTGCGGGGCGTCCTGGGCGGCGACCTCGTCCAGACCGGTGATGGGGTCACCGGTGCGCGGGGTGCCGGGGTAGTTGTGCGAGGCGACGACCACGGTGACCGCGGCCTCGTCGCTCCAGCGCAGCGGCTCCAGGTCGCCCAGGTTGCCGGTGGCGGCGGCCATCAGCAGACCGGCCAGCGGGGTCTTCAGGCGGGCCAGCACCACCTGGGTCTCCGGGTCGCCGAAGCGGGCGTTGAACTCGATCACCCGCACGCCCCGGCTGGTGATGGCCAGACCGGCGTACAGCAGACCGGAGAACGGCGTGCCGCGGCGGCGCATCTCGTCGACCGTGGGCTGGAGCACGGTCTGCATGACCTCGTCCACCAGCTTGGGGTCGGCCCAGGGCAGCGGGGAGTACGCGCCCATGCCGCCGGTGTTCGGGCCCTCGTCGCCGTCCAGGGCCCGCTTGAAGTCCTGGGCGGGCTGGAGCGGGACGACCGTCTCGCCGTCCGTGACGGCGAAGAGGGAGACCTCCGGGCCGTCCAGGAACTCCTCGATGACGACCCGGTCGCAGGCCCGCGCGTGCGCCCGTGCCTGGTCGAGGTCGCCGGTGACGACGACACCCTTGCCGGCGGCGAGACCGTCGTCCTTCACGACGTACGGCGCGCCGAAGGCGTCGAGGGCCTCCTCGACCTCCTCGGGGGTCGTGCAGACGTATGAACGGGCCGTGGGTACGCCCGCCGCGGCCATGACGTCCTTGGCGAAGGCCTTGGAGCCCTCCAGCTGCGCGGCCTCCTTGGAGGGGCCGAAGACCGGGATGCCCGCCTCGCGCACCGCGTCGGCCACCCCGGCGACCAGGGGGGCCTCCGGGCCTACGACGACCAGCTCGGCGCCGAGCCGGGTGGCGAGCGCGGCCACCGCCGCGCCGTCGAGGGCGTCGACCTGGTGCAGCTCGGCCACCTCGGCGATGCCGGCGTTGCCGGGCGCGCAGTGCAGCGCGGTGACGGCGGGGTCGAGGGACAGGGAACGGCACAGGGCGTGTTCGCGGGCGCCGCTACCGATGACGAGGACCTTCACGGGGTCAGCCTAACCGGAGCGGGGCGGGGCGGTTTGTGCGGGCGGCTGAAGGTGTGGGGGTGGGGTGGCTGTGGGTTCCTCCAAGGCGTGGGGCGTGCCGGGCGGGCGCGCCCCTGGCGCGGGGCTGTTCGGCGGGGCTACTTGGCCGGGCTGCTCGGCGGGGCTGCTTGGCCGGGCTGCTCGGCCGGGTGTTCAGCGGGGCTGTCAGGCCGGGCTATTCGTTGGTGAATTCCTCGACGACCGTCGCTCCCAGCTCGCGCATGATCAGCTCCTGGCCGGAGAGGGCCGACTCGTCGAGGTCCGGGTCGTCGTCCTCGGGGATGTCGTCCTCGGGGGCGACGGGGACCGGGGCCGGGTCCGGGCCGGGCGGCGGAGGTACGGGGGCGGGGGCCGCGGCGGGCGCCGACGTGGCCGTGGGGGTGGTGGGGGCGGCCGTGGCCTGGGGGCCCGGGGCAGCCGGGGAGGCGGGCGGGGACGGGCGCTGCGGGGTGGCCGTACCGGCGCCGCCGTAGCCGCCGCCCGCCGCGCCGCCGTAACCGCCGGGGGAGGGCGCGCCGCCGTGGCCGCCGGAGGGGCCGCCTCCGCCGTAGCCGCCGTGGCCGCCGCCGGACGGTGCGGAGCCGCCGGACGGGTCGACGATCGCGTCGATCTTCCACTGGACGTTGAACTGCTCGGCCAGCGCCTGCCGCAGCACGTCCTCGCTGCCGCTGCTCGCGAAGTTGTCGCGGGCGCCCGCGTTGACGAAGCCGAGCTGGAGGGTGGTGCCGTCGAAGCCGGTCACCTGGGCGTTCTGGCTGAGCAGGATCCAGGTGAAGCGGCGGCGGTTCTTCACCGCCTCCAGGATGTTCGGCCACAGGGCCCGGGGGTCCAGGCCGCCGACGGGGGCGACCTGGGCGGGGGCTGCCGGGGCCGTGGGGGCGGGAGCGGGCGGGGTGGGGGCGCTGGGGGTGGTCGGCGCCGACGCTCCGGCCTGCGTGGCCGGGGGGCGGCCGGGACCGCTGCCCGGGGCCGCGGCGGTGGGCCAGCCGCCGGGGCGACGCCCGGCACCGGCACCGGCGGGAGTGGCGGTGGGCCAGGCGCCGGGGGCCGGGGAGGCGGGGGGCGCGGCGGGTGCGGCGGCGGGCGAGGCCTCGGCGGGAGCCTGGGGCTGCGGGGCGGCCGGAGGCGCGCTGGGGCTGCTCACGGGCGCCGACGCGGGCGCGGGCGCGGGGGCCGCGGCGGCCGGAGCCGGTACCGCGGCGGGAGCGGGAGCGGGGGCCGTGGGCGCGCCGGAGCCCCGTACGGCGGCGCGGGCCGCGGCAGCGCCGCCGCCCGCGGGGATCGCACCGGCCGCCGCGGGAGCCCCGTGGGCCTCCGGTCCCGGCACGTACCCCATGGCGGGCGTGGTGCCGCCCGCCGAGAAGCTCACGCCGCGCTCCAGACGGTCCAGGCGGGCCATGACGGACCGCTCGTCGCCGTACGCGGCGGGGAGCAGCACGCGGGCGCAGATCAGCTCCAGCTGGAGGCGCGGGGAGGTGGCGCCGCGCATCTCCGTCAGGCCCTCGTTGACGAGGTCGGCGGCGCGGCTCAGCTCGGCCGCGCCGAAGACGCCGGCCTGGGCCTGCATCCGCTCCAGGACGTCGGCGGGGGCGTCGATGAGCCCCTTGTCGACGGCGTCCGGCACGGCGGCGAGGATCACGAGGTCCCGCAGCCGCTCCAGCAGGTCGGCGACGAACCGCCGAGGGTCGTTGCCGCCCTCGATGACCCGGTCCACGACCTCGAAGGCGGCGGCGCCGTCACCGGTGGCGAAGGCCTCGACGACGGAGTCGAGGAGCGATCCGTCGGTGTAGCCGAGGAGGGACGTGGCCATGGCATACGTCACACCCTCCTCCTTCGCGCCGGCGAGCAGCTGGTCCATGACGGACATCGAGTCACGCACGGACCCGCCGCCGGCCCGCACGACCAGCGGGAGCACGCCGTCCTCGACGGGGATGTTCTCCTTCCGGCACACCTCGGCGAGATAGTCCCGCAGCGTCCCCGGCGGCACGAGCCGGAACGGGTAGTGGTGGGTCCGCGACCGGATGGTCCCGATGACCTTCTCGGGCTCGGTCGTGGCGAAGATGAACTTCAGGTGCTCCGGCGGCTCCTCGACGACCTTCAGCAGCGCGTTGAAGCCGGCCGACGTGACCATGTGGGCCTCGTCGATGATGTAGATCTTGTACCGGCTGGAGGCGGGGCCGAAGAAGGCCTTCTCGCGCAGCTCACGGGCGTCGTCCACACCACCGTGAGACGCGGCGTCGATCTCGATGACGTCGATGGAACCGGGCCCGTTCCTGGCCAGGTCGCGGCACGACTGGCACTCCCCGCAGGGCGTGGGGGTGGGACCTTGCTCACAGTTCAGACAGCGGGCGAGGATGCGCGCGCTGGTCGTCTTGCCGCAGCCACGCGGACCGCTGAACAGGTACGCGTGATTGACCCGGTTGTTCCGCAGCGCCTGCTGCAACGGGTCGGTGACATGCTCCTGCCCGATGACCTCGGCGAACGACTCCGGGCGATAGCGGCGGTACAGCGCGAGAGACGACACGCATACGAGGTTATAGGCGCCCACTGACAACCGGATCCGCCCGAAGATCCACAGCACCAGGCCCGAAGATCGGCCACCCGGCCGCGCAGCCACAGCCGGAGCGACAGCCACCACCGCGGCCACGGCCACACGGGCCCGGCAACGCAAACGCCCCCCACGCACCCGCCAGAGCCGACCTACCCTTGCTGCCTTCCGGCCCTGGGGGAGTTCAGTCAGATAGCGCCGCGTGAGGGGCTGCGCCCAGGCTACCTGATCCCGGGGGCAGGGAACGAGTTCGCGAGCACTCCTCTCGGTCATGTAATGTTTCCGGCGGAGGATTCGCCTAGAGGCCTAGGGCGCACGCTTGGAAAGCGTGTTGGGGGCAACCCCTCACGAGTTCGAATCTCGTATCCTCCGCCAGTGCCTCACCGGGCACGATGTCGAAGGGCCCCACCGTTCGCGGTGGGGCCCTTCGACGTGTTCCGTCTCACTTCTCGGAGGAGGACGGTGTGGGGAGCGGGCTGATGCCGGGCTCGTAGTGCTCGCGGAGGTAGATGCGGGTGCGGTCGGGGGCGTAGTCGTGGACGTACAGCTCGAAGCAGTGGTCGTCGGAGTTGGGGTCGTCCTCAGTGGGTGTGTAGCCGGGGCAGACGTCGCCGTACCGCATGCCCTCCTTGAACGACTCCGGTTCCGGGAGGCCGAGGTGGGCGAAGTCGTGGGGGGTGGGGCCGGCGGCCGCTGTGGGTTCCAGCCACTTGCCCTGGGGCGGGTTCTCCGCCAGGTACTTCTCCGCCTCGGACCGCGTGAGCGTGAAGGTGAGCAGGCCGGTGTCGAACTGGGAGGTGATCTCGTACGCGGCCTCGGCGGAGCGGGCCGTGGGCGGGATGTCGAGGCCCATCTGCTCGCTCATCCACTCCGGCGTGATGCCCTCGGCCCATGTCGAGTCGTCGGCCGGGCGCTGCGATGTGGTGTCGCCGCCGCGGGTGCCGTCCGCGTCGTCGGCCTTGCCTCCGCTGCCGCACCCGGCCATCGGGAGTGCGGCGGCGGCCAGCAGGACCGCCACGGTCCAGCGGGTGCGCCCTCGGCGCCTGATGTCGTGCACAGGGGAATCGCTCACGGGATCAGTCGCTTCTCCTTCGCCGTCGCCACCGCTGCCGCGCGGGTGGTGACGCCGAGCTTGTCGTAGATGCGGCGGAGGTGGGTTTTGACGGTGGCCTCGCTGATGTAGAGGGTGCGGGCGATGTCGCGGTTGGTGAGGCCCTGGACGAGGTGGCCGAGGATGTCGCGTTCGCGGGGGGTGAGGGTGGGGCGGGGGGTGCGGAGCTGGGACATCACGCGGGTGGCGATGGGGGGCGAGAGGGCGGTGCGGCCCTCGGCGGCGGCGTGGATCGCGGTGAAGAGTTCTTCGGGGCGTTCCGCCTTGAGGAGGTAGCCGGTGGCGCCGGCCTCGATGGCGCGGGTGATGTCCGCGTCGGTGTCGTAGGTGGTGAGGACCAGGACGTGGGGCGCGCGGGTGCCCTCCTCGGCGGGCCGCAGGATGCGGCGGGTGGTTTCCACGCCGTCCATTCCCTCGCCCAGCTGGAGGTCCATGAGGACGACGTCCGGAGCGAGCTTGCGGGCCAGCGCGATCGCCTCCTCGCCCGTCGCCGCCTCGCCCGCCACCTCGATGTCCGGGGCGCTCGACAGCAGGGCGCGCAGGCCCGCGCGGACCACCGCGTGGTCGTCGCACAGGAGGATCCGTACGGTCATTCCGGCTCCGGGGGTGGGGTCGTGGACAGGGGGATCGCCGCCGACAGGACCGTGCCCTCGCCGGGGGCCGACTCGATCGTCAGGGTGCCGCCCAGCTGGCGCAGGCGGGCGCGGATGGCGGGCAGGCCGTGGCCCCGGACGGACCCCCGGTCGGCGGGCGTACGGGGGTCGAAGCCGCGGCCGTCGTCCGCGACGTCGAGGACGATCTGGTCGTCCAGGCAGGTCAGGGTCAGTGTCGCCGTGGTCGCCGCCGCGTGTTCCCGGACGTTGGCGAGCGCGCCCTGCGCGATGCGCAGCACCGCCGATTCCACCAGGGCGGGCAGCGGGGCGGCCGGCGTGCCCTCGGTGTGGAGGCGGACCGTGAGGTCGGCGTCCGTCTCGCGCTCCGCGAGCGCCGCCAGGGCCGCCCGCAGGCCCGCTCCGCCCGCCAGGTCCGCCGGGGTCAGGTCGTGGACGAAGCGGCGGGCCTCGGCGAGGTTGTGTTCGGCGACCGAGGCGGCCGTACGGAGGTGGGAGCGGGCCGTGGCCGGGTCGGTCTCCCAGACGCGGTCTGCGGCCTGGAGCAGCATCCGCTGGCTGGACAGGCCCTGGGCGACGGTGTCGTGGATCTCCCGGGCGAGGCGCTCGCGTTCGGCCAGCATGCCCTCGCGGCGCTCGGTCGCGGCGAGGACGCGGCGGGTGCGGACCAGGTCGTCGATGAGGGCGCGCTGGCGGGCCGACTGGCGTTCCATCGTGACGAAGACGGCGGTGGCGACCGCGGCCACGGCCGGGGGCGCGAGCAGTACGTTCGGGTCCGGCCAGCCCGCCAGTCTCAGCTGGGCGGCCACCACCAGCGCGGTGAGCACCGCGACCAGGGTGACGGCGGCGCGCTGCGGCAGGGTGCGCAGGCCGGTGTAGAAGAGCGGGACCGCGCACCAGGCGAAGCTCGGGGCGAGGGCCACCAGCGCCGCCCAGGTGGCCACCACCGCACCGAGCCAGAACACCCGCCGCGCGGTGAGCCGGGCGCCCAGGACGGGGCCCAGCACGTAGAGCGCCGCCAGCAGCACCGAGAGGGCGATGATCCACGGGGTGCGCGGCTCGGGGCCGTGGCGGGCGAGGTAGCGGGCCAGGGAGGCGCCCAGCAGCACGAAGAAAGCGGTGTGCATGACGACCGTGAGGGTGGTGCGGTCGTCGCGCTCGAGTTCTCGCGCGTCGCCGTCCGTGACGGGTGCCATGCCTCGCCGCCTCCCTTCCCCTCCGGGCTGCCTTCTTCTCCGGGCCTGCCGCTTCCCGCAGTGCTCGCCGCTCCGGGCTGAGCTGGGCAAACACCTTCATTGTCGGCCCTGGGAGGCGATCCGGGGTCAGCCGTTCGGATGATGGGTTCAGGCGATCCGTACCGTCCGCGCCACCGTGACCTGGTCGAATTCCGAAACCCGCACCGTCACCTTCATCCGCCAGCCGCCCGCCACCGGCAGGTCGAGGCTGTCGGTCGCCCAGTAGCCGCCGCGGTCGGCGAGTTCCGCGTCGATCGGGCCGATGTCCTGCGCGGGGTGGGTGAAGGTGAGACGGAGTTCGGGGACCGTGGCGATGCCGCCGTCGGGCGCGAAGACGACCGCCTGGACGGAGTTCTCGCCGGTGCGGGCCGGGTCGAGGGTGATCTGGACCGTGCCGCGTCCGCCGGGGGTGCCCACGTCGAAGGGCACGGTGGTCGTGGTCGTCGGCGGGAGCCCGGTCGCCGGTCCGGCCGCCGCCGCCTCGGCCGCGGCGCGGCCCGGAAGGGTGCCGGTCAGCAGGGTCGTCAGTGCCAGCACCACCACCGCGATGGCCAGCTCGGCCAGGACGGAACGGCGCAGGCGGCGCCGGTCCGGGTAGGGCGGCGCGGGATCCGGTTCCGGCTCCGAGTCCGGCTCCGAGTCCGGCTCCGTCGCGGGCTTCGTCCCCGGCGCGGGCTTCGTCCCCGGCGCGGGCTTCGTCCCCGGCGCGGGCTTCGCCTCCGTCGCGGGCTTCGCCTCCGTCGCGGGCTTCGCCTCCGGCTCCGGCGGTGGCTGCGGCTGCGGCTCTGGGGAGCCTCCGTCCGGTTCCCCGGCCGGAGGTCCTCCGGCCCCCTCCAGCACCTTCTCCGGTACGACGCCCGCCTCCGGCACCCGCCCCTTCTCCCGTACGGCCCCCGCCTCCGGCACCCGCACCCTCTCCCGCACGGCCCCCGCCTCCGGCACCCCCACCCTCTCCCGCACGGCCCTCCCCTCCGGCACCCCCACCAGCCCCCGCGACACCCACGCCGCCCCCAGCAGCACCACCACCGCCGCGGCCTTGGCGACCAGCAGGCGGCCGTACGACGTCTGGGTGAGCGCGTCGAGGGAGCCGAGGCCGCGCCAGGACTGGTAGACGCCGGTGACGGCGAGGACGGTGACCGAGGTGAGGGCGAGGCGGGAGTAGCGGTGCACGGTGGCCGTGGGGAGGCCGCCGCGGCGCAGGCAGGTGAGCAGTGCGGCGAGGCCGCCCAGCCAGGCGGACATCGCCAGCAGGTGCAGCACCGAGGACACCATCGCCACCGGTACCTGGATCCCGGCGGACGCGTGCTCGGCGGCGGCCCAGGTGAGGGCCAGGCCCACGGCGAGCAGTGCCTGCACGATCGGCGTACGCCGCCGGGGGAGCCGTACGGCGAGCAGGAGCAGGGCCACGCGGGCCAGCAGGGCGATCCCGGGGCGGCCGGTCGCGGTGCGGGTGAGGCCGTCCGGGTCGAACGCCGTCCACGGGGCCGTGCCCGTCTCGTACGGGGCGCGCAGCAGGAACAGGGCGAGGGTGGCCGCGAGCAGCGTCCACCAGCCGGTGACCAGCAGCCGGCGCAAGCGGCCGGGGTCGGGCGGGCGGCAGACGGCGGTGAAGGCGGCGGTGCCGAGGAGGAGGGCGACGGCAAGGTAGGCGAGGTGGCGGGCGAGGGTGTGCAGGGCCTTGGTCGCCGGGTGCTCGGGCGGGTTCGGGTCCGCGGCGGCCGTCGTACGGCTGGGTTTGCCGATGGAGAAGCTGAAGGCGCCGGAGACGGGGTGGCTGTCGGCGGAGACCACCCGCCAGGCCACCGTGTAGGTGCCGGTGCGCAGGCCGTCGGGCAGGGTGACGCGGACCCTGTCGTCGCCGTCGGGAGCGTGCCGGGCCTCGCCGACGCGGACGCGCCGGTTGTCGGGGCCGAGCAGGCGCACCGAGCCGTCGAGGAGGCCGACGGACTCGGTGAAGGAGAGGGTGAGCTGCCGGGGCGCGGACTTCAGGACGGCCCCGTCACGGGGGTCGGTGCCGGAGAGCGCGGCGTGCGCGGAGGCGGGGGCGGCGGAGCCGAGGAGGACGAGCAGGGTCAGCAGTGCCGCCAGGAGCGCCGGCCGGCGCAGTCGTCCGCCCTCGTGCATCAGATCCGTACACCTCCGTACTCCTCCGGCGAGATCCACTCAGGGGTCATACGGATGCCGCGGCCCGGGCGTTCAGCCGCTCACCAGGTCGGTCGTGCCGTCACCCCGCCGTCCACGACCAGGTCGTGTCCCGTGATCCAGGACGCGAGCGGGGAGGCGAGGAACACGCAGGCGTCGCCGACGTCCTCGGGGCGGCCCAGGCGGCCGAGCGGGGCCGCCCCCTGCCAGCGCCGTACGCCGTCCGGCCAGGCCTCCGCCAGGCCCTCGCGGTCGATGAGGCCGGGGGAGACGGTGTTCACGCGGATGCCGCGCGGGCCGTACTCCAGGGCCGCCGCGCGGGCGTGCATCACGACGGCCGCCTTGGCGGCGCTGTAGTGGGCGTGGCCGGGGGCGGGTGCGCTCGCCTCGATGGACGCGATGTGGGTCACCGAGCCGCCGCCCTCCCCCATGACCTCGACGGCCGCCTGGGTGCAGGCGAACACGCTGCCCAGGTTGGTGTCGACGACCGTCCGCCACTCCTCGGCCGTCATCGCGGCCAGCTCGCGCACCGGCTGCACGCCGGCGTTGTTGACCAGCGCGGTGAGCCGTCCGCCGCCCCACTCGGCGGCCTCGCGCACGACCCGGTGGCACTCGGATTCGTCGGTGAGGTCGCCGCGTACGACCGTGGCCCGGCCGCCCGCGTCCCGGATGCGGTCCGCCACGGCCCGGGCGTCCCGCACGGCGGTACGGCAGTGCAGGGCGACCGTTGCGCCGTGCTGGGCGAACCGCAGCGCGATGCCCCGGCCGATCCCGCCGCCGGCGCCGGTGACCAGGGCGGTCTGGCCCTCGAGCAGTCTCGTGGAAGGCGTCGTCATGGACGGCACAGTTCCACGATCCGCGCGGCCTCGGCCGGATAGCGCGCCGTCAGTTCGCCCGCGTCGCCGTGCTCGTAGTCGGCGTAGGTGAAGCCGGGCGCCATGGTGCAGCCGAAGAGCGTCCAGGAGCCGCCCTCCGCGACCCGGCCGCCCATCCAGGTGCCCGCGGGCACGGTGAGCTGGACCTGCTGGCCGCCCAGGACGTCCGGGCCCAGCACGGCGGTGCGGGTGGTGCCGTCGGGGGCGAGCAGCAGCAGTTCCAGCGGGTCGCCGAGGTGGAAGTGCCAGATCTCGTCGATGGGGAGGCGGTGCAGGGCGGAGTGGTCGTCCCGGGTGAGCAGGGCGATGATCGCGCTGCCCTCGGGCCGGCCGTCCGGGCGCTCGGGCCCGGCCCAGGTACGCCGGAACAGGCCGCCCTCGCGCGGGATCGGTTCCAGTCCGTAGTGCGCGATGAGCTCTTCTGGCGTCACACCGCGAAGGCTACTCCGACGATCTCGCGGAAGGGGCCCATCCGGAGATCACGCCGGAGAGACGCCCTCCCCGGGCGCCGCCGGGCAAGTTCCCCGCGGTCCCGCCGGGCAGGCTCCCCCGCGGTCACGCCAGGCAGGCCCCCGCGGTCACGAGCGGCAGGCTCCCCCGCCGTCACGCCAGGCAGGCCCCCGCGGTCACGAGCGGCAGGCCCCCGCCGTCACGCCAGGCAGGCCCCCGCCGTCACGCCGGAAACACCACCTCCCGGCGCAGGAACGCCAGTTGCGCCCGCTTCTCCGGCAGATACACGTCCGGCAGGTCGATCTCCGGCAGGACGACCACCGAGCCCGTGTCGAAGCCCTGCCTCACAAACCGGGCGATGGCCTTCTCGTTGCGCACGTCCGGGTCGACGACGATCCGGCGCCGGTCCAGGGTGCGGAAGGCGTACGCGGTGACGGCGGCCACCAGCCCCGCCGTCCAGCCGGAGCGCGGGCCGCCGGTCGCCGTGGCGGGTGCGAGCAGCAGGTGGATGCCTATGTCGCCGGGCTGGACGTCGTAGCACTCGCTGACCCGGTCGGCCTCCGGCTCGTAGGTCTGGAGGAGCGCCGCCGGGATGCCGTCCTTCAGCATCAGGAAGGCGTGGTGGGTGTCGAGGGTGTCCATGTGGGCGTAGATATCAGCGACCTGATCCCGGGTCAGGCCGTTCATGCCCCAGAACGAGGCCCGTTCCTCGCTGACCCAGCCGTGGATCAGCTCGGCGTCGCCCTTGGCGTCGAGAGCGAGGATGCGAACGGTGCCGAAGCCGCCGACCACCTCCTCGTGGACTGTTTCACGTGAAACGTAGGCGTCAGACATCGCTCTCCTTCTCCTTCACGAGCCGGTCCCAGTCGGTGACGACCGGGACGAGTTCTCCCCCGAGCCAGAGAGGGAGCTGATCACGATGGTGCGGTGAGCCGGGCACGCCGCACGCGCCGAACGGCACGACCCACAGGCTGTTCTCACGCCGCGCCAGGTCCCACACATAGCGGGCGGCCGGTCCGCGCGCGGCCAGGTCGGTGAGGCCGGGGACGGCGGAGGTGCACAGCACGCAGTCGTGGTCGCCGGACAGGCCGGGTTCGTCGTACGAGGTGCTGCTCAGCGCTCGCCAGGGGGCGAGGCGGTGAGTGTCGCCCCACGTGCCCTGCGGGGGCTGTGCGGCGATCTCCTCCAGCGCCTCCCGGACCAGCGCCGGGCGGTCGATGCCGTACAGTTCCTCCGCGCGCAGCAGGTGTTCCAGGGCGTAGCCGATGCGCACCGTGAGGTTCAGCCAGGGCAGCAGGGCCTCGGGGTAGGCGGGCACCTCGCGGAGCGGCGCGAAGGCCGGGTGCGCGGCCAGGCGGCGGACTAGGGCGCCGCGCACGGCGGCGAAGGCGGCGGCGTCGGCGCTGTCGGCGTCCATGTGGCGGTCCCAGCGCAGCAGGCGCTCGCGCAGCCGCTCCGCCTCGGGGCCGAGGCCGTCGAGGGCGGCGAGCCGGTCCAGGAGGGGCGCGGCGGAGGCAAGGTGGGCGTCCATGTGGATGGCGGACATGTCGCCGGGAGCCCAGCGCTCCTTCTCCGCGAGCAGCGCGGCGATGCGGTCGGCGCGGTGCGGCGGGGCGAACTCGACGCCGAGCGGGGCCGCGGGACCGCGCTGGTTGGCCATGACGGCGACGCCGTCGGTGAGGCCCGCGCGGGGCATGGTGTGCCAGCCGGTCCACTCGTGGCCGGGCTCCCAGGCGGGAACGGGGCCGAGGCGGTGGGCGGTGGAGCGTTCCGGCACCCGGCCGGCGACCCGGTGCAGGGTGCCGCCCTCGGTGTCGGCGGCCTGGACGACGTTGACCGGTTCGGCCCACTGGTCGAAGGCGCGGTCGACGTCGGCCACGGTGCGGGCGCGCAGCAGCGGCAACAGGGCGCCGAACCCCAGGTCGGCGGTGACACGCGGCGGGTAGCGCAGGCTGAGGGCGAGCGGGGTGCCGTCGTCGAGGCCTTCGGGGCCGCCCGCGATGACGGGGCCCCGGTCGGTCTCGATCACCTCGACGGGCACCTTCTCCTCGCCGCGCACCTCAACGTACTCGGTGTGCCTGGTGGCCCGGTGCCAGACCCCGTCGGGCCCGAGGGCCTCCACTCCGGCGCCGGTGCGGCGCAGCCGTTCCTCGTACAGGTCCTGGTAGTCGGCCATGGCGTTGGTGATGGCCCAGGCGACGGTGCCGGTGTGGCCGAAGTGGGCGATGCCGGGGACGCCGGGCACGGCGAGGCCGATGACGTCGAACTCCGGGCAGGACAGGTGGATCTGCTGGTAGACGCCGGGGTCCTCGATCCAGCGGTGTGGGTCGCCGGCGATGACGGCCTGTCCGGTCACGGTGCGCTCGCCGGACACCAGCCAGCCGTTGCTGCCGGAGGTGCCGGGCCCGTCGGTGGCGAAGAGGCCGACGGCCTCGGGGCCGAGATGGCGCGCCGCGTGCGCCCGCCACAGCTTGGCGGGGAACCCGGCGAAGAGGACGTGGGTGGACAGCCAGACGGCGAACGGGGTCCACGGCTCCCAGCGGCCGACGGGGGCGCTTCCCTGATCGAGCGAAGCCGGGACCGTGACGGAGAGGCCCGTCCCGTCGAACTCGGGGGTGCGGCGGGCGCCCTCCGTGAGGCCCTCGTTGACGCCGTCGACGTACGCCCGGACGAAGTCCGCCGACTCGGGGTCCCGCGCGGCGAGGGCGTCGAAGCAGCGGCGGGCGGTGTCGGCGAGGCGGGCGCGGCGGGCGAGCAGGTCCCAGGCGAGGGCGTCGGAGCCGAGGAAGGACGCCGAGGTGCCCTGCGCGCGGTGCCGCTCCACCTCCAGTTGCCAGGCCCGGTCGAGGGCGGTGACCCGGCCTTGGAGGCGGGCGAGTTCGCGTGCGCCGCCGGCCCGCAGATGCGGGATGCCCCAGGCGTCCCGGTAGATCCCTTGGGCCCCGAATCTCTCTGTCGTCACCCCAGTGACCCCTCTGCGCTTTAGGTAAGCCTTGCCTAATAAGTAATAGGTGCGGAATCGTACGCGATGTGTGAAGAGCCCCCGGGAGGCGGGGCGGCCACCCCTCGCGTCCGGAGCGGCCACCGCGCGCGGCCGGCCCCCGGACGCGAGATCATCGGTGCATGGACGTCACCCTCCGCCTCGCCCAGGACCCGGACGCCGACGCGCTCCTCGGCCGCAGCCCGCTCGCCGCGCTGGTCGGCATGCTGCTCGACCAGCAGATCCCGATGGAGTGGGCGTTCAAGGGCCCCAGGACCATCGCCGACCGTATGGGCACCGACGACCTGGACGCCCACGAGATCGCCGCCCAGGACCCCGAGGCCTTCGCCGCCGTCCTGTCCGAGAAGCCGGCCGTGCACCGCTACCCGGGCTCGATGGCCAAGCGGATCCAGCAGCTGTGCCAGTACCTCGTCGAGCACTACGACGGTGACGCCGAGGCCGTCTGGAAGGACGCCGGCAACGGCGCCGAGCTGCTGAAGCGGCTCCAGGAACTGCCCGGCTTCGGCAAGCAGAAGGCCCAGATCTTCCTCGCCCTGCTCGGCAAGCAGCTCGGTGTCACCCCCGAGGGCTGGCGCGAGGCGGCCGGCGACTACGGCCAGGCGAAGTCCTTCCGCTCCGTCGCCGACATCACCGGACCGGAGTCGCTGGCCAAGGTGCGCGCCCACAAGCAGGAGATGAAGGCCGCGGCCAAGGCCGCCAAGGCGGCCGGGAAGTAACGCGCGGTCACCCGGTCGTCCGGGTGGCCCGCCCCAGGTGGCGGACGGCTCGCGCGCGGTCCAAGCATGGACCATGAGCGAGGCACCGACGGGCTCCCCGTGGGGACCCGAGTACGACGACCGCAAGGTCCACCGCACCAGGCCGGCACCCACCGGCCGGGAACCCGAGCCGCCGTTCGAGGGCCCCCTGCACGCGCTGTCCCGCGCCGCCTGGCAGATCGTGCTGCTCACCGGGGTCGCCTCCCTCGTCCTGGGCGTCCTGGTGCTGCTCTGGCCGGGCGCGTCCCTGCGCGCCGCCGGAGTCCTCTTCGGCCTCTACCTCCTCCTCAGCGGCGCCTTCCAGCTCGTCTCCGCCTTCGGCACGCACAAGACGACCGCGCTGCGCGTGCTGGCGTTCGTCAGCGGCGCGCTGTCGATCCTGCTCGGGCTGTTCTGCTTCCGCGGCCCCCTCCAGTCGATCCTGCTGCTCGGCCTGTGGATCGGCATCGGCTGGCTGTTCCGCGGTATCGCCCAGACCCTCGCCGCCGCCTCCGACCCGGGGGTGCCCGCGCGCGGCTGGCAGATCCTGCTGGGCGTCGTCACCCTGCTCGCCGGTGTCGTCCTGATCGTCTCCCCGTTCGAATCGGTCGCCGTCCTCACCGTGGTCGGCGGCTGCTGGCTGATCGCCGTCGGCATCGTCGAGATCCTCACCGCCCTCCGCGTCCGCGGCCGGGCCCGGCACGTACCGCACGAGCTGTGAGCTCCGCCGGTACGCCGCCTGAGCGGATCTGGTCACCACCGCGATGAACGCCATACGCCCGCCGGGGAGATGACTTCCGTGAGCACCACACCCAGCCGTCCGCGCCCCGCGCGCAGCCGGAACTGGCCGCGGGTCTGGCTGCGGGTGCTCGTCATACTGCTCGCGCTGCTGATGCCCGGGGCGCCCGTGGCGGCGGCCGGGCTGCCGGTCGTCGTGGCGGCCACCCCGGAGGTCGCCGAGGGCGATCCGTCGGAGGCGGCGCTGCGGCCGGTGGCGCGCGGTCCCCGGCCTCCCGTCGTGACCCGGCGCCCGGCGCCGCCCGGCCCGGCGCCCGTCCGCCCGCCGCTGCTCCTCCCGGTGCCGCCCTCGCCGTACCCCCTCAGTGCCCTGCGGTGCGTGGTGCTGCGCTGCTGACCGGGGCCCGCTCCCCGGACACGTACCCCCACGACGCAAGGAGCACAGCCATGCCTGTCGATCCGTACGCGGTGCTGCGCGCCCTGCTGCGCGCCGAGGCCGCGCGCAGCGCGCCGAAGCCGCAGGCACAGCAGCCGCGCCCACAGCAGTCCTCGGTGAAGGAACAGGGCCGCTGAACCGCCGGTACGGCCCGGCCCGCCTAGCGCCGGCGCCGGGCCGTACCGAAGAGGGAACGGGTGATCTCGCGGCCGATCTGGGTGCCGACCGAGCGGGCGAGGGACCGGAACATGCCGCTCTCGACGACCCGTTCGACGACGGACTCGTCGCTCTTCTCGCGCGACCGCGACTCCCGCTCGCCCCCTGACCGTCCGCCCCGCGGCTCGCGATCCTCGCGCCCGCCTCGCCCGCCCCGCTCGCCCCCCTCGCCCCGCTCGCCCCGCTCGCCCCGCTCGCCCCGCTCGCCCCGCTCGCCCCGCTCGCCCCGCTCGGACTCCGGCCGCGGCGCGGCCGCCGTCTCCGCCGCCCGCTGGAGCTTCTCGTACGCCGACTCCCTGTCCACAGCCTGTGCATAGCGTTCGAACAGCGGCGAACCCGTCACCGCCCGCTCCAGGGCGGCCGGCTCGACCGGGCCCATCAGCGACTCGGGCGCCCGCAGCCGGGTCGCGGCGACCGGTGTCGGCGCGCCCCGCTCGCTCAGCACCGTCACCACCGCCTCCCCCGTGCCCAGGCCCGTCAGCAGCTCCTCCAGGTCGTAGGACGAGTCCGGGAAGGTCCGCGCCGTCGCCTTCAGCGCCTTCTGGTCGTCCGGGGTGAAGGCGCGCAGCGCGTGCTGGACCCGGTTGCCGAGCTGGGCGAGGACGTCGGCCGGGACGTCCTTCGGGGTCTGCGTGACGAAGAAGACCCCGACGCCCTTCGAACGGATCAGCCGCACGGTCTGCGTGATCGACTCCAGGAACGCCTTGGACGCCCCGTTGAACAGCAGATGCGCCTCGTCGAAGAAGAACACCAGCTTCGGCTTGTCGACGTCACCGACCTCGGGCAGATCGTGGAAGAGGTCCGCCAGCAACCACATCAGGAACGTGGAGAACAGCCGCGGCTTGTCCTGTACGGCGGGCAGTTCCAGCACGGAGACCACGCCCCGCCCGTCGGCGGCCGTCCGCAGCAGCTCCGCCGTGTCGAACTCCGGCTCCCCGAAGAACGCGCCCATGCCCTCCGCCTCGAACGCGGTCAGCGAGCGCAGGATCACCCCGGCGGTGGCCGGGGACAGCCCGCCGAGGCTCCTCAGCTCGGCCTTGCCCTCGTCGGAGGTGAGGAAGGCGACGACCGCGCGGAGGTCCTTCAGGTCGAGCAGCTCCAGACCCTTGCTGTCGGCGTAGTGGAAGACCAGGCCGAGGGACTGCTCCTGGGTCGGGTTCAGCCCGAGCACCTTGGCCAGCAGCAGCGGGCCGAAGCTGGTGACGGTGGCCCGCACCGGAATGCCGTGGCCGAGGCCGCCGAGGGCGTAGAACTCGGCGGGGAAACCGGTCGGCGTCCAGTCCTGGCGCACCTCGGCGGCCCGGGAGCGCACCTTGTCGCCCGCGACGCCCGGCGCCGAGACGCCGGAGACGTCGCCCTTGACGTCGGCGAGGAACACCGGCACGCCCTGCGCGGACAGCTGCTCCGCGATCAGCTGGAGGGTCTTGGTCTTGCCGGTGCCGGTGGCGCCCGCGACCAGCCCGTGCCGGTTGAGCACCGGCAGCGGCACGCGGATCCGCGCGTCGGGCAGGCACCGGCCGTCCCACAGCAGGGCGCCCAGGTCGAGGGCGGGACCGTCGAAGGCGTATCCGGAGGCGATCTCCCGGGCCTGCGGGGGGAGGGCGGAAGCGTGTCCGGGCGCCTCGCGAGCGTGGCCGGGCGCTTCGGGCGCGGTGGCGGCGGGCGGGGTCTCGCGGTCGCTCATGGCAGCCCTCTCACATCGGCCCGGCGCGGGCACCCGGTTTCCGTTTCGCCCCGGTTCACGGCATCTTTTCCAGCGTCGCACTCCCTCTTCATGGCTGCGCCCGGAACGTCGGGACCGGTAGGCTTTCCGTGTGATCTTCAAGCGCATCGGAAACGGCCGGCCGTACCCCGACCACGGCCGGGACAGCACCCGGCAGTGGGCGGACGTGGCGCCGCGCCCGGTCCGCCTCGATCAGCTCGTGACGACCAAGCAGCAGCTCGACCTGGAGACGCTGCTCGCCGAGGACTCCACCTTCTACGGCGACCTCTTCGCGCACGTCGTGAAGTGGCAGGGCGACCTCTACCTGGAGGACGGCCTGCACCGCGCGGTCCGCGCGGCCCTCCAGCAGCGCCAGGTGCTGCACGCGCGCGTGCTCGAACTGGACTGACCCGCCCGCGGGGCGTTCTTGGCCCTTTCGGGTTCTTTCACCTTTCCCGCACGGCGTCGAGTGATCATCTGATAGGCATCGCCGTCCGGGCGCACTACGCTGCGCTCATGAGCATGCTGACTCCCCCCGGCATGGGCGGCCAGTACCGGATCACGGGGGACAAGTACCCGCGGATGCGCCGCCCCCGCAGGCGCGGCAAGCTCGTGCTGCTCGTCACCGCCTCCACCGCCGTCCTCGGCATGCTCGGCTGGGGCACCCTTCAGCTGATCGACGTCTTCACCGGCGGGGACGAGGCCTCCGCGACCGGTTCGAAGACCGCCTGCGCGACCCGCAGCCCGTCGCCCGGCGCGAGCCCGGCCGCCGCCACCGCGGTGCCGAAGCCCGGCGCCGTCACCGTGAACGTGCTCAACGCGACCACCCGCACCGGCCTCGCCAAGAAGACCGCGGACGAGCTGAAGAAGCGGGGCTTCCGCATCGGTGAGGTGGGCAACGCGCCCAAGGAGTACGACAAGAAGGTCAAGGGCGCCGGGATACTCCTCGGCCCCGCCGCCTCCCTCAACACCTCGCTGCCGGTGCTCGCCGCCCAGCTCCCGGCCGCCGAACGCCGCACCGACGCCGCCCGCAAGGGCGCCGCCGTCGACCTCATCCTCGGCGACGCCTTCAAGAACCTCGCCCCGAAGCCGGACGCCGACCGCACCCTGGCCGCGCTGACCAGGCCGGAGCCGACGCCCACGGCGTCGAGGAAGACCTGCTGAACCCTTCCGGGGGCCTGCGGCTGAGAACTACTCCGCCGACCCGTACATCCGGTCCCCCGCGTCGCCGAGGCCCGGGACGATGTAGCCGTGCTCGTTCAGGCGCTCGTCGACCGAGGCGGTCACGACCGTCACCGGCGTGCCGGCCAGCTCGCGCTCCATGACCTCGACGCCCTCCGGGGAGGCCAGCAGCACCACGGCGGTCACGTCGTCAGCGCCGCGCTTGATCAGTTCCTGGATCGCCGCGACCAGGGTGCCGCCGGTGGCCAGCATCGGGTCGAGGACGTACACCTGCCGCCCGGAGAGGTCCTCCGGCATCCGGGTGGCGTACGTGGAGGCCTGCAGCGTCTCCTCGTTGCGGATCATGCCCATGAAGCCGACCTCGGCGGTCGGCAGGAGCCGGACCATGCCCTCCAGCATGCCGAGCCCGGCGCGCAGGATCGGCACCACCAGCGGGCGCGGATGGGAGAGCTTGACGCCGGTGGTGCGGGCGACCGGCGTCTGGATGTCGACCTGCTCGGTGCGCACGTCGCGCGTGGCCTCGTAGGCGAGCAGGGTGACCAGCTCGTCGGCGAGACGGCGGAAGGTCGCGGAGTCGGTGCGCTGGTCGCGCAGCGTGGTGAGCTTGTGGGCGACCAGGGGGTGGTCGACGACGTGGAGACGCATGCCCTAACAGTAACCGCGCCCGCCGGCCCCTTCCGTTCGTCGCACGATCGACGCACGGTGGCGTCAAACCGCCCGTCCGGGGGAAAGTGGAGGGACGGACTGGGAGGTGTGCCTGTGCCCGAGCTGCCGGACCTGCCCGCGCCCGACCCGTCGGACGATCGGCCGGACGAGGGGTCCCGACCGGAGACCGACGCCGAGCGCCGCCGCCGGCGGGCGCAGTTCCTCCGGGAACTCGCCGAGGCGCGCGAACTCCGTGACCGCGTCCAGCCGCGCCGCGCGAAGGTGGCCCGGCTGCGCCACGCGATGCGTATGCGCACGTTCCGCTGGTAGCCGTACCGGTCCGCGCGCAGGTGGGAAGATCCGCGCCGCGTACGGACGTTGTGGGGGTGGGCTTGCGTGGACGGCGCCGAAACCCGCGTACGATCCGCAGGTGGCGGCAACGAGTCTGCTGGTGAGTCGTTCGCGGACGTGCGATCGAAACAGCCGGACACAGGGAGCCGAAGACGTCCCCTGAACGCTTTGTTTCTGCCACGATTCCGAGTGGGTGGGGCCGGAGCCCTGAACTCCCCGCCCGCAACCTCCGCCGGGGGGACCCCCAACCGGCACGCCTATGACCAGTGGGAGAGTCACGGTGTACTTCGCCGCACTGCTCGCGCGCACCGAAGACGGGTGGGAAGCGAGCGACACAGAGCTCGACGATGTGGAGACCCTGTCGGATCTGGCCGACCTGGCCCGGGAAGCCTCTCCCGACGAGGACACGGTGCTCGTCCTGATCGAACAGGAGGACGCCTGGTTCGGCGTCGTCCGGGTCGACGGCGAGGACGACCCCCGGATCTACGTCTCGGACGCCGCTGCGGCCGCCCGCAGCAGCTACGGCGAGATCCTGCTCACCGACGAACTGCTCGGCCGGGAGCCCGGCGACGACGACGCCGACCTCGACGCCCTCGACCTCGACGGCACCGAGGACGGCGAACCGGAGACCTTCGACGCCGACGCCGCCGACACGGCCGACGGCCCCGCCGGCGAGGCGGTGCCGCACGGACCGGTCGGCGACGGCGGGCTCCTGGAGGACCTGGGCATCGACGCCAAGGAACTGCGGGGCCTGAAGGGCGACGCGCTCAACACGATCGCCGACGCCCTCGGTGCCGCGGACGTCCTGGAGGCGGTGCGCTGACCGCCCCCGACGGCACCGGCGGCGCACCGGAGCCCGTGGACCCGGTGCGCGACCGCTGGCGATCCGCCATGCGTCTCGCCCTGGACGAGGCACGCGAGGCCGTCCGGGGCGGAGACGTCCCGGTCGGCGCGGTCGTCCTCGCGCCGGACGGTACGACGGTGCTCGCGACCGGCCGCAACGAGCGCGAGGCCACCGGCGACCCGACCGCGCACGCGGAGGTGCTGGCCATCCGCCGGGCCGCCGCGCGACTCGGCGAGTGGCGCCTCGCGGACTGCACCCTGGTCGTCACGCTGGAGCCCTGCACGATGTGCGCGGGCGCCCTCGTGCAGTCCCGGGTGGACCGGGTGGTCTACGGCGCCCGGGACGACAAGGCGGGCGCGGCCGGCTCCCTGTGGGACGTCGTCCGCGACCGCCGGCTCAACCACCGCCCCGAGGTGATCGAGGGCGTCCTCGCCGAGGAGTGCGCGCGGTTGCTCACGGACTTCTTCCGCGCCCGCTGAGCCCCGTGAGCCCGCGGTGGCTCCCGTGCGCCGGGGTGGTGCGGGAAACGGATTTCAAACCACGGCCCGGCGTGCTGTAAGGTCTCCCTCGGTAGCGTGTCCGAGCGGCCGAAGGAGCTCGCCTCGAAAGCGAGTGTGGCGCAAGTCACCGAGGGTTCAAATCCCTCCGCTACCGCTTGAGAAGGGCCCCGTCGTCAGACGGGGTCCTTCGTGCGATCATGAGCGCGGTCGACGCAACGTTCGTGGCAGGAGTGACAGGGGAGGCCGCGGTGGCGGTGAACGCCAAGAAGATCGCCGTCTATCTGGTCGTGGTCTTCGTGCTCTACGTGATCATCACGGACCCGGCCAAGGCCGCCGACTACGTGCAGATAGGCTTCGAGGGCATATCGGACGCCGCGGGGGCACTGGGCGACTTCGCGACGTGGGTCGCCAACGGAGGAAAGTCATGATCCGCCACCTGGTCCTGTTCAAGCTCGACGAGGGCGTCGACCGCGACGACCCGCGCGTGGTCAAGGGAGTCGAGGCGTTCCGCGCGCTCGACGGCAAGATCCCCGAGATCCGCTTCTGGGAGCTGGGCTGGAACCTCAGCGACCGCCCCGTCGCCTACGACTTCGCGATCAACTCGGGCTTCGACGACGCCGACGCGCTGCGCCGGTACGTGGAGCACCCGGAGCACCAGGCGGGCGTGGCGCTCTGGAAGGAGTTCGCCACCTGGGTGATCGCGGACTACGAATACTGAGCCGCGCATCCCCAGGGGGTGCCTCGCCCCCCTAGACCCCGGCCCTCCGCCGTCACGGCGGGGGGCTTTTTCGTGCCACTTATAGGGCCTTTTGCCCCAACTCATCCCCCAACACGGCGTTATGAGGTGCTTGCACACAGTGCACATGTCTTGTGATGCTATGACCGCTTTTGACGGATGAGTTGACCGATGAAGAGGTGGCGTTGACCGTGTCGGCCAGTACTGCGCCGCCCCAGGAGACCGCACCGCGCAGCCGCGGTGCCGACACCCGGGCCCTCACCCAGGTCCTCTTCGCCCAGCTCAAGGAGCTCGAGCCGGGCACGCCGGAGCACGACCGGGTGCGCGGGGCGCTGATCGAGGCCAACCTCCCGCTCGTGCGGTACGCCGCCGCCCGCTTCCGCTCCCGCAACGAGCCGATGGAGGACGTCGTCCAGGTCGGCACCATCGGACTCATCAACGCCATCGACCGCTTCGACCCCGACCGGGGCGTGCAGTTCCCGACCTTCGCGATGCCGACCGTGGTCGGCGAGATCAAGCGCTACTTCCGGGACAACGTGCGCACCGTCCACGTCCCGCGCCGGCTGCACGAGCTGTGGGTGCAGGTCAACAGCGCGACCGAGGACCTGACCACCGCCTTCGGGCGCTCCCCGACGACCGCCGAGATCGCCGAGCGGCTGCGGATCAGTGAGGAGGAGGTGTTGTCCTGCATCGAGGCCGGGCGGTCGTACCACGCCACCTCGCTGGAGGCCGCGCAGGAGGGCGACGGGCTGCCGGGGCTGCTCGACCGGCTCGGTTACGAGGACCCCGCGCTGGACGGCGTGGAGCACCGGGACCTCGTACGGCACTTGCTGGTGCAACTGCCGGAACGCGAGCAGCGCATCCTGCTGCTGCGCTACTACAGCAATCTGACCCAGTCACAGATCAGCGCGGAGCTCGGCGTCTCCCAGATGCACGTCTCCCGGCTGCTGGCGCGCAGCTTCCAGCGGCTGCGGTCGGCGAACCGGATCGAGGCCTGAGGCGGGGGACCGTCCCCGCAGACCTTCCAGGGGGCTCCGTAGGCCCCGCGAGGCGGGGCGCCGTGCGCCTTCCGGGGCGGGACACCCGTATGGAGGCGTTTGCGCACCCGGTGAATCGAACCGGCGCACAACCGAAAGCCTGATCCATCGATCACCGTCGCGAGCGAATCGCTCACCTGGGCGGTTGTGGGCGAACGCGTTCCGAAATGCCGTCAGACCCCTTGTT
Organism: Streptomyces sp. NPDC052773; assembly: GCF_044547145.1. Taxonomy (NCBI): domain Bacteria; kingdom Bacillati; phylum Actinomycetota; class Actinomycetes; order Kitasatosporales; family Streptomycetaceae; genus Streptomyces; species Streptomyces sp. NPDC052773. Next base: position 88,533 of record NZ_JBITZX010000007.1, read on the forward strand.
TCCAGGGCGTTTTCGCGTCTTGCATGTCGACATGTCACTACAGCGTGTTGCCGACATGTGACATTCTGCGGGAAGCGCGTTTGCCGGTGCCCCGGCGCCGGTATTCAGGTGAAGGCTGCGTTCCTCGGTGGGAGCGTCCGCCGCGACCGTCCCGCGACCCAAAGGGGGTGGCATGTCCGCAGACCAGGGCAGCTCGAAGGTGCTCACGCTCATGAAGAGCGAGGGAGCGACCGTCGAGCCCGACGTGCTCGACGACGTTACGGCCCTCGGGGCCGCGCCGGCCCCGGCCCTCCCGACGGCAGATGTCCCGGCGGATCTCCCGGCCGAGGTCCCGGCGCTGCCGGCCCCGGGGGACATCGACACCCGCACCCTGTCCCGCTCCCTGTTCCTGCGGCTGGCCGCACTCGACGAGGACAGCCCCGAGCGCGCCTACGTCCGGGACACCCTGATCGAGCTGAACCTCCCCCTCGTGCGGTACGCGGCGGCCCGCTTCCGCTCCCGCAACGAGCCGATGGAGGACATCGTCCAGGTCGGCACGATCGGTCTCATCAAGGCCATCGACCGGTTCGACTGCGAACGCGGCGTGGAGTTCCCGACCTTCGCGATGCCGACCGTCGTGGGCGAGATCAAGCGGTTCTTCCGGGACACCTCGTGGTCGGTGCGCGTGCCGCGGCGGCTCCAGGAGCTGCGGCTGGCCCTGACCAAGGCGAGCGACGAGCTCTCCCAGAAGCTGGACCGCTCCCCCACGGTCGGCGAACTCGCCGCGGTGCTGGGCGTGTCCGAGGACGACGTGGTCGACGGCCTGGCGGTCGGCAACGCGTACACGGCCTCCTCGCTCGACTCCCCGGCGCCCGAGGACGACGGCGGCGAGGGCTCCCTGGCCGACCGGCTCGGCTACGAGGACAGCGCGCTGGAAGGCGTGGAGTACCGCGAGTCCCTGAAGCCCCTGCTCGCCAAGCTCCCGCCCCGCGAGCGCCGGATCATCATGCTGCGCTTCTTCGCCAACATGACGCAGTCGCAGATCGGCGAGGAGGTCGGCATCTCCCAGATGCACGTCTCCCGGTTGCTGACGCGGACGCTGGCGCAGCTGCGGGAAGGACTCATCTCCGACTGACGCCGTGCGGTCCTCTTCTGACGGACCGCCGACCCAGCGGCACGGACTCGTGGCCGCCGAGGCGCCGTGATCGGCGCGTCGGCGGCCGTCGTGTGCCTGCCGTACTACATCCGTCGCACGGCTGTGGTGTGTCTGCCGTCCCCGAGGAACGGGTGGTTACTTCAGCGCGAGCCAGGCGACGGCGGCGACGATCGCGACGGCGACGACGACACCGATGATCAGACCGATCCGGGGGCCCGCCGGGGCGGACGCCTGCCGCTGGGCCTGGGGCGCCTCGTCGACGAACGCGCGGAACATCTGGGTGCTGCCTGCGGGGTCGTAGTTGCCCTGCGGGTTCTGGGTGTTGGCCATGCCCCGAGACCCTAGCGAAGAGACGGGAACGGCCCAAGGCCGGGGTTGCGAAGGGTCCACGCGGATCAGCACGGACGCGAGAGCGCGCCGGGTCCTCCCGTGACCGCTCCCACCTGCGCCTTTACAGTCGCCAATACTTGCCTTTGCCAAGTTTTTATGCCCCGCATGCCCGTTTTCGTTTGCCTGCGGCAACCATCCATTCCTATGGTTGCCCTAAGCAACAAACAATCGGGAGATGCCCTATGGCCGAGCAGGCGCTGTACGAGGAGCTGGTACGTCAGTTCAGTGCCTTCGGTGCCGTGAAGCGGGAGATGGGACGGATCCTGCCGTCCGACTGCCCCGCCGGCTCCGCCGCCGTGCTGACCCTGCTCGACCGGCACGGCGAGATGCGGATGAGCAGGCTCGCCGAGCTGCTGAGCGTCGACATGTCGGTGACCAGCCGCCATGTCGCCCACCTCGCCGAGCGCGGCTGGATCGAGCGCTCCCCCGACCCCGCGGACAAGCGCTCCCGGCTGCTGCACCTGACCCCGGCCGGCGAGGCGCAGCTGGACGAGCTGTCCCAGCGGACCACCCGGCTGCTCGCCGAGCGGCTGAGCGACTGGACCGACGAGGAGGTCGGCCAGCTCACCCGGCTCATGGCCCGGCTGCGGGCGAGTTTCGGCGACTGCCGCGCCGTACCGCCCCGGCCGCCGCTGCGGCCCCCCGCACCGCCTCAGGCCGCGCGGCCCGCTCCCACCACCCGTACACCCGCATCGACGACGTAAGAAAAGGAAGCCCATGGCAACGACCACACCAGCCGGTGTGCGGGCTCACGCCAAGCACGGGGCAGGCTCCCACTCCTCCGGCGGCGCTTCGATGACCCACCGGCAGATCATGGAGGCGCTCTCCGGGCTGCTGCTCGGCATGTTCGCCGCCATCCTCTCCTCCACGATCGTCTCCAACGCCCTGCCCGAGATCATCCAGGACCTCGGCGGCGGACAGAGCGCGTACACCTGGGTCGTCACCGCCGCCCTGCTGTCGATGACGGCATCCACCCCGCTGTGGGGCAAGCTGGCCGACCTGGTCAGCAAGAAGGCGCTGGTGCAGATAGCCCTGCTGATCTACATCGTCGGCTCGGTCGTCGCCGGTCTGTCGCAGAACAGCGGCATGCTGATCGGCGCGCGGGTGATCCAGGGCCTCGGCGCCGGTGGTCTCACCGCGCTCGCCCAGATCATCATGGCCGCGATGATCTCCCCGCGGGAGCGGGGCCGTTACTCGGGCTACCTGGGTGCGACGTTCGCGGTCGCGACGGTCGGCGGTCCGCTGGTCGGCGGTGTCATCACCGACACCGACTGGCTCGGCTGGCGCTGGTGCCTCTACGTCGGTGTGCCGTTCGCGCTGATCGCGCTGGTGGTGCTCCAGAAGACCCTGCACCTGCCGGAGAGCAAGCGCCGGGTGAAGGTCGACTGGGCGGGTGCCTTCTTCATCACCGCCGCCGTCTGCCTGCTGCTCATCTGGGTGACCTTCGCGGACGACAAGTACGACTGGCTGTCCTGGCAGACGTACACCATGGTCGGCGGCGCGATCGTGCTCACCCTCGTCTTCCTGTTCGTCGAGACGAGGGCCGCCGAGCCGATCATCCCGCTGCACCTGTTCCGCAACCGCACGATCGCGCTGGCCTCCCTCGCCTCGCTGTTCGTGGGTATCGCGATGTTCGCGGGCACCGTGTTCTTCAGCCAGTACTTCCAGCTGGCCCGGGACAAGTCGCCGACGATGTCCGGCGTCATGACGATCCCGATGATCGCGGGTCTGTTCGTCTCCTCCACCGTCTCCGGCCTGATCATCACCAAGACCGGCAAGTGGAAGGCGTGGCTGGTCACCGGCGGTCTGCTGCTGACGGCGGGCCTCGGTCTGCTGGGCACCATGCGCTACGACACCGACTACTGGAAGATCGGCGTCTACATGGCCGTCATGGGTCTCGGCGTCGGCATGATGATGCAGAACCTCGTGCTGTCCACGCAGAACCAGGTCGCCCCGCACGAGCTGGGCGCCGCCAGCTCCGTCGTCACCTTCTTCCGGTCCCTCGGCGGCGCGGTGGGCGTCTCCGCGCTGGGCTCGGTGATGTCGACCCGCATCACCCACTACGCCGAGGACACCATCGGGCAGCTCACCCCCGAGCAGCAGGCGGGTGCCGCCAAGGCGATGGGCACGGGCCAGATCCCCGACATGGACCTGCTGCCCGCCCCGATCCGCGGCTGGCTGGAGAGCGCCTACGGGCACGGCATCGCCGACGTCTTCCTCTACGTCACGCCGATCGCGTTCATCGCCTTCCTGGTGACCCTGTTCATCAAGGAGGTCCCGCTGCGGACCTCCGGCGCGCTGGCGCAGGCGGCGGAGGCCTCCGCCCCGGCCGAGGCGAAGGCGGAGACGATGGCCGAAGTGAGGACGGAAGCGAAGGCCGAGGCTCCCGCCGCCCCTGCGGAGAAGGTCCCGAGCTGGGCCACCGCCACCACCACCGAGGCCGGCCCCGAGGGCACGCGGCGGCACGCCGCCGTCGCCACGGTGGCCCCGCCCTCCGGGTCCGCCGGCGGGGGCATCCCGGTGCGCGGCCAGGTCCGCGGCGCCGAGAGCGCGCCCGTCCCGCAGGCCGCCGTCACGCTGATCTCCCTCTCCGGGCGGCAGCTCGGCCGGTCCGTCGCGCAGGCCGACGGCTCCTACGCGCTCGACGCGCCCGGCGCGGGCTCCTACGTCCTGATCGCCTCCGCCGACGGCTTCCAGCCGCAGGCGTCCACGATCGTCGTGAACGACGAGCCGGTGTCGTACGACATCCTGCTCAGCGGCACGAGCGGGCTGAGCGGTGTGGTGCGGGCCGCCGAGACCGGGCTGCCGGTGAAGGACGCGATGGTCGTCGTCACCGATGTGCGTGGTGATCTGCTGGCCGGCGCGGCGACCGGGGAGCAGGGCGAGTTCGGCTTCGCCGAGCTGGTGCCCGGCCCGGTGACCGTCGCGGTGAACGCCGCCGGGTTCCGGCCCCGCGCCCTGCCCGTCGAGGTGGGCGGCACCGGGGTCACCCGGGTCGAGATCGACCTCGACGCGGGCGCCCGGGTGCGGGGCGTCGTACGCGCCCCGCACGGTCCCCTCGCCGACGCCCGCGTGACGCTGGTGGACGCGGCGGGCAACGTCGTCGGCACGGCCACCACCGGGGCGGACGGGGCGTACGCCTTCACCGACCTGGACAGCGGCGAGTACACGGTCATCGCGACCGGCTACCCGCCGGTGGCGACCGGCCTGACGGTCGCCGGCGCCGGTGTCGACGACCACGACATCACCCTCGCCCACCCCGGCGAGTGACCGGACCCCGGCCCGTGGCGCGCGCTCTGAGCGGAGGCGCGCGCCACGGGCCGGTCTCAGTCATGCGAGAGCTTCGAAGGACACAGAGGACATGGGACTGACCGCGAGGATCCGTACCCGGGACGGATGGGCCGTGTCGCACGCGGTCGTCACGCTGACCGACATGACCGGTACGCAGGTGCTGCGGGCCGAGGCGGACGCGGAGGGAGTCGTGCGCGACACGACCGCGCTGGCGCCCGGGGCGTACACGGTGATCGTCACCGCCGTCGGGTACGCGCCGCACGCCGCGAGCGCGCTCGTCACCGTGAGCGGGCGGGCCGAGGTCGGCACGGTGACGCTGGCCCGGCAGGGCGGGGGTTCCGAGCTGCCGCCGCCGGGGCCGTGGACGATCGACCCGGCGCACTCCAGCGTCGCCGCCGTCGCCCAGCACCTGGGCATCTCCAGCGTGCACGGGCGGTTCACCGAGTTCGGCGGGGCGATCGAGATCGCGCCGGACGACGTCGTGAAGTCGCGGGTGGAGGCGGTGATCCGGGCCGCGTCCATCGACACCGGCAGCGGTATGCGCGACACCCATCTGAGGTCGGCGGACTTCCTGGACGTCGAGCGGTTCCCGGAGATCACCTACCGGTCGACGGGCCTGTCGGTGGCCGGCCCGGACCGCTGGACGGTCCACGGCGAGCTGGGCATGCACGGTGTCGTACGCCCGGTCGACCTGGACCTCTCCTACCTCGGCACCGGCGCCGACCCATGGGGCGGGACGCGAGCGGCGTTCCGCGCGACGGCGCAGCTGCGGCGCGAGGACTTCGCCATGAACTACAACCAGGTGGTCCAGGCGGGCATCGCCGCGATCGGTACGACCCTGCGGGTGGAGCTGGACATCCAGGCGGTCCGGGGGGAGAGCCTGCCCCGGCCGTAGGCCGCGCTCAGCCGCGTTCGACCATCGCCTCGATGCCCGCGATCAGGAGGTCGAGCGCGTAGGAGAAGTCGCGGTCCAGCATCTCCGCGACGGTCTCGCCGCCCCGGGCCGCCATGATGTCCTTCGACTCCTGGAGGAACTCGCCGGTCCGGGGCACCTCGCTCACCGTGCGCATGGCCTGCTCATAGAAGCCGTCCGGGGTCTGACCCGTGTCGGCGACGCGGGTGTAGAAGTGGCCCTCGATCGTGCCGTAGCCGTAGACGAACTGGAAGACGGCGACGATCGCGCTCGTGATGCGGTGGGCGGGCATCCCGGTCCGGCGGATGATCTGCTGCACCACGCGGGCGAACGCCAGGTTGTTCGGACCGATGTTGAGGAACCGGCCGACCAGCGGGGACGCCCAGGGGTGGCGCACCAGCAGCGCCCGGTACTCCGCCGCCAGCGCCCGCAGCTGCGCCCGCCAGTCCTCGCCGGACTCCGGGTCGGGCAGCCGCAGCTCGCCGAAGGCGGCGTCGAGGGCGAGTTCGAGGAGGTCGTCCTTGGTGTCGACGTACCAGTAGACGGACATGGCGGTGACGTCGAGCTCGGCGGCCAGCCGCCGCATGGAGAACTTGTCCAGCCCCTCGGCGTCCAGCAGCCGCACGGTCACCTCGGTGATCCGGTCCCGGTCCAGCCCGGACGGCTGCCCGCCGCCGCGCCGGCGGCGTTCCCTCTCCTCCAGCCAGACGCTGGCCCGCGCCGTACGTTCCCCAGCGTCCCTGGCCATGACTCTCCTCACGCTCCGATGCAGGTCATGCTAGGCGCCCGGCGACACCGCCCGGGCTGCTAGGCATCTTCCCGCTCGGCCCTGCGCAGCAACGCCGCGGCGACCACGCCACCCAGCAACACGGCCACCGCGCCCACCAGCTGACTGACCGACAGCCCGTCGGCGTACGCGTCCACCACCCGGTCCCGTTCCGCCGCGGAACCGGCCGCCGCGAGCGCCACCGGCAGGGACACCGCCGCGAAGCGCGCGTTCAGCACCGCCCCCAGCACGGCCACCCCCAGCCCGTTGCCGAACTCGGCCAGCGTGCCGTTGACGCCGGCGCCGACACCCGCCTTCGCCGGCGGAATGGAGCTCATGATCGCGTGCGCCATCGCGGGGTTGGCGACCGCGCAGCCCACGCCGATCAGCACCAGCCCGAGCAGCATCCCGCCGTACCCGCCGGAGCCCAGCGTCGCGATCGACACCAGGCCGCCGGACATCAGCACCATGCCCAGCAGGACGGAGACCGGCGTACCGAGCGCGGTGGTCCACTTCGCCGACAACCCGGAGAAGTTGAGCGCCACGACCGCCAGCGCCAGCGGCGCCGTGCGCAGCCCCGCCTCCAGCGGGCCGTAGCCGAGGACGAACTGCAGATGCTGGGTGAGCAGGAACAGCGCGCCGCCCATCCCGAAGGTGATCAGCACCGCTCCGGCGACCGCGCCGGTGAACCGGCGGTTGCGGAAGAAGTGCAGGTCGAGCATGGGGTACGGGATCCGGCTCTCCCACCGGGCGAACACCGTGAGGACGACGGCCGCGACGGTGGCGCCGGCCAGCACCCGCCCGGACGACCAGCCGTGCTCCGGGCCGGAGATGATCGTGAAGACCAGCGACGACATGCCGATGGTGGAGAGCAGCGCGCCGAGCAGGTCGGGCCGGTCGCCCTGCGGGTTCTTGGACTCCGGTACGAGTGCGACCACGGCGGCCAGGCCGAGCGCGGCGACCGGCAGGTTGATCAGGAAGATGGCGCCCCACCAGAAGTGGTCCAGCATGAACCCGCCGACGAGCGGCCCGGTGGCGAAGCCGAGCGCGTTGACCGCGCTCCAGATGCCGATCGCCTTCGGGTGCTCCTCCGGGGCGAAGATCTGCATGGCCACCGCGAGGGTGGTGGTCAGCAGCAGCGCGCCGCCGACGCCCATGCCCGCCCGCGCGGCGATCAGCTGGGCGGTGGAGTCGGCGAGGCCGGCGACCAGGGAGCCGATGCCGAACAGCGCCAGGCCGAGGATCAGCATCTTCTTGCGGCCGTAGCGGTCGGCGGCGCTGCCCGCGGTGAGCAGCAGGCCCGACTGGACCAGCGAGTAGGCGTTGATCATCCACTGGATGTCGGAGGTGGCGGCGTCCAGTTCCTCGGTGAGGGACGGGATGGCCACGTTCAGGACGGTGTTGTCGAGCAGCACCGTGAGCTGGGCGAGACAGATGACGCCGAGGATCAGCCAGCGCTGCGGGTGGCCGCCCTGGGTGGCGGGTGGGGTCTGCACCGGGGAGGTCGAGGACATGCTGTACACCGTATAGGCGCCCCTATACGGTGTACAGCGATTAGGTGGTTGATCGGTCGGCGTCAGCTCTTCGGCTGGGTCAGGTCGTAGAAGGTGGCCGAGCCGGCCGTCACCTTCTCGAAGTTCTCCTCGACCCAGGTGCTGATCTGCGAGGAGGTGCCCTCACCGCCGCCGGGGCCCGTGCCGCCGCCGGTGCCGCTCGCGATGAAGTAGTGGATCCTGCCGTCCTCGACGTACTGCTGGAACTCGGCGAGCGTCGGGGAGGGGTCGGTGCCGTTGAAGCCGCCGATCGCCATCACCGGCTCGCCCGTGGCCAGCTGATAGCTCGCGGCGTTCTGCGAGCCGATGGCCGCGGCGGCCCAGGTAAACGCCGCGGCATCCGCCTCCAGGAGCTGCTCGGCCTCGGTGGAAACGGTGGCGCCGGCGAGGAGGCCGCCCATGCCGCCGCCCATGCCGCCGCCCTCGCCCATCCGCCCGTCGGCGGCCTGACCGCCGGGCGTCTGGTTCTGGCCCAGCCCCTGGCCCTGTTGGCCGTTCTGCCCGTTCTGACCGTTCTGACCGTTCTGACCGGGGGAGCCGCCGCCGACGCCGCCCGTCGGGGGCTGCCCCGTGAGGGTCGTCACCGTGCCGATCACCGCTCAGACGACGGCGATCAGCACCACGGAGGCGACGACGAGCCGGGTCCGCAGGGTGCGCGGCTGCCGCGCCCGGTGCCACCGCGGACGCGTCCGCCGCCGCCCGGTCACGACGCGGCGGGCTTGATCAGGTAACCGGCGCCGCGCCGGGTGTGGATCATCGGCTCCCGGCCGGCGTCGATCTTGCGCCGCAGATAGGAGATGTACAGCTCGACGACGTTCGCCTGCCCGCCGAAGTCGTACGACCACACCCGGTCCAGGATCTGCGCCTTGCTGAGCACGCGCCGCGGGTTGCGCATCAGGAAGCGCAGCAGCTCGAACTCGGTGGCGGTGAGGTGGATGGAGTCGCCGCCGCGGGTGACCTCGTGGCTGTCCTCGTCGAGGGTGAGATCGCCGACGACGAGGCGGGAGTCGGAGCGGCGGTGGGCGGCGCCGGAGCGGCGGATCAGTCCGCGCAGCCGCGCGACGACCTCTTCCAGCGAGAAGGGCTTGGTGACGTAGTCGTCGCCGCCCGCGGTGAGTCCGGCGATACGGTCCTCCACCGCGTCCTTGGCGGTCAGGAAGAGCACCGGGACGTCCGGGAGTTCGCGGCGCAGCCGCCCGAGCACGCTCAGCCCGTCCATGTCCGGCAGCATCATGTCGAGGACGACCGCGTCCGGACGGAACTCGCGCGCGGCCCGCACGGCCTCATGGCCGTCGCCCGCGGTCCGGATCTGCCATCCCTCGTAGCGCAGGGCCATGGACAGCAGCTCGGTGAGCGACAGCTCGTCGTCCACCACGAGCACCCGGACGGGGCTCCCGTCCGGCCTCAGCAGTTCGGTGCGCCCCTGGGGCGAGATCGTGGTCATGCCGGACACCTTGTCGGGACGCTCTGAGAGCGCCCTTTCGGCAACCTGTGATTTGCCTGAGAAACAGGCGGGCCACCGCGCGGGCCCTCGCTCGCCGACGGGGAAGGCGGGCGTCCCTCAGAAGAGCCCGCCCTGCTCGTGATCCGCCGCCTTGCGCAGCTCCCGCACCGGCACCGACAACTCGTCGCCACCGGCGGGCACCAGCTCCCATCCCCTCATCAAGCGAGTGTCGAGGACGACGACCCCGCCGCCACCACCCGTCGCCACATGCAGGTCGGGCCCGGCGGCGGCGACCAGCTCCCCGCTCACCGCGCCGCCGGGCACCAGCTCGGTGACCTCCGCGACGGCGGGCGGCGCGGTGGCGAGCCCGAACGCGGCCACGTGGTCCACGGGCCGGAACGGCTGGGCGGCCAGGGACTCGGGCCAGCCGTCGAGGGCGACCGCGCGGGCGTGCAGCTCGGCCGGCTCCGCCGCCCGCTCGGCCTCCGTGGGCGGCAACGCGGCCCGTACGGCGCGCTTCTCGGCGTACGGAATCCGGTCCGGCACCCCCAGCGCGGCCCGCAGCAGTTCCTCGGCCCGCCGCGCCGCCATCAACGGCCCCACCCCGAGCCAGCTGAAACAGACCGCCCCCTGCTCCAGCAGCCGCGCGGACCCCCGCTCGACGGCGGTGATCCCGACCTTGCTCAGCCCGGGCCCGAACCAGGCGAGATAGACCCGATAGGGCCGCGGATCGTCCGCGACCGTGTCGGCGGCCACGGAGTGCGCCCGCTCCAGCCGCGCACACTCCTCACACCGCGCCCCGACACCGCGCGCCGCCACCCCGGCCCCCACCGGACACGCGTTCCCCCGGGCCCCCACACACCGCCGCTCACTCCCCTCCGCCACCCGAAAGGCCACCCTCTTCCCCCAGCTCAGCGCACTGCGCGCCCCACCCTCCCACCGCAGAACCGGCCCTCCGCCGTCCCACCGCAGCCCCGAGCACTTCCAGATCCGAGTCATCGCTTTCGAGCGTAGGGGGAGGCACCGACAGTGCCGTCGGGGAACCTGTGCGGGGGGGGCGAGGCGAAGCCGGCGGCCCCCTCACCGCACCCACCCGCACCCGGCGAAGCCGAGGCCGAGCGCGCCCTCACACAGGCGGCCGCAGCCGGGCCAACCCCCGCAACACCCGCGGAGCGACCCGCGCCAGCACCCGCGCCCCCCGTGCCTCCGGCGTCACCGCCACCACCGCCTCGTTGCGCACCACGGCCCGCAGCACCGCGTCGGCGACCTTCTCGGGCGGATAGTTCCGCCACCCGTACAGCTTCGCCACCCGCTTCTGCAGCCGCAGCTCCTCCTCCGCGCCCACCCCCGCGAACCGCGCCGTCGCGGTGATGTTCGTGTTCACCAGCCCGGGACAGATCGCGCTGACCCCGATCCCCTCCCCGGCCAGCTCCGCCCGCAGGCACTCGCTCAGCATCAGCACGCCCGCCTTGGACGTGCTGTACGCCGCCAGCACCCGGGACGGCTGGTACGCCGCCGCGGACGCGACGTTGACGATGTGTCCGCCCTGCCCCCGCTCGGCCATCCGCTTCCCGAACAGCCGGCAGCCGTGGATGACGCCCCACAGGTTCACGTCGAGGACCTTCTTCCAGTCCTCCGTCGTGGTGTCGAAGAACGACCCGGACATCCCGATCCCCGCGTTGTTGACGAGCACGTCCACCACGCCGTGCTCCGCGGTGACCCGCTCCGCGAGCTTCTCCATCTGCTGCTCGTCGGAGACGTCCACCGTCTCCGCCCACGCCTCGGGCGCCCCCAGCAGCCGCGCCATCTCGGCCGTTCGGCCCGCCGCCTCCGCGTCCCGGTCGACGGCGATCACCCGTGCCCCGGCCTCGGCGAAGGCGTACGCCGAGGCCCGTCCGATCCCGCTGCCCGCGCCGGTGACCAGCACGAGCTGCCCGCCGAACCGCTCGGCGTACGGCCCGTTCCCGGCGGCCGGGGCGCTGCGCCCGTCCTCGATTCCCATGACGAACTCCCCGATCCACGCGGCGAGCTGATCGGGCCGCGTCCGCGGCACCCAGTGCCGGGCGGGCAGCGTCCGCCGGGTCAGCTGCGGAGCCCACCGCTCCAGCTCGTCGTAGAGCCTGTCGGACAGGAACACGTCCCCGAGGGGCGTGATGAGCTGCACGGGCGCGTGCGCGTACGCGTCCGCGCGGGGCCGGCGCAGCCGCGCGCGGACGTTGTCCCGGTAGAGCCAGGCGCCGTGCGCGGCGTCACGGGGCAGCGAGCCGGTGGGGTAGTCGTCACCGCGCGGTGTCCTCTCGACGCGCTCCAGGATCCGCGGCCACGCTTTCCCGAGGGGGCCGCGCCAGGCGCGTTCGGGCAGGACGGGCGTATGCAGCAGGTAGACGTACCAGGACTTGGCGCCCTGCCCGAGGAGCTGCCCGACCCGGCGCGGAGTGGGGCGCTTGAGCCGCTTGTCGATCCAGTGCCCGAAGTGGTCCAGGGACGGCCCGGAGATCGAGGTGAAGGAGGCGATCCGGCCCTCGGTGCGCTTCACCGTGACGAACTCCCAGGACTGCACCGAGCCCCAGTCGTGCCCGACCAGGTGCACCGGCCGGCCGGGGCTGACCGCGTCGACGACGGCGAGGAAGTCGTCGGTCAGCTTCTCCAGCGTGAACCCGCCCCGCAGCGGCTGCGGAGCCGTGGACCGACCGTGGCCGCGTACGTCGTACAGCACGACGTGGAAGCGGTCGGCGAGCCGTGCCGCCACCTCCGACCAGACCTCCTTGCTGTCCGGATAGCCGTGCACCAGCACGACCGTCGGCCGGCCGGGGTCGCCCAGTTCGGCCACGCACAGCTCCACGCCCCCGGTCCGCACCCAGCGCTCCCGCGCGCCCCTGAGCACCGTCACTTCTCCTCCGTCCAGCGCCGCGTGTGCGGCAGATCGTCGTCGAGCCAGAAGGCGCTCTCCTCGGGATCCCGGGAGTCGGTGACGACCAGGATCTCCTCGAACTTCGCGCCGGTGCCCCGGAAGCCGAGGTGCGGTTCGACCGCCCACAGGCCGGGCCGCGGCGGGTGGTCGGAGAAGCGGTACGGCGACCACAGCGGCGACCAGCCCTCCCGGTGCCCGTGCAGCGCGTCGGCCGCCAGGCCCTTCAGGGACTGCGTCCCGAACCCGAACAACCGGGGCGAGAAGCGCCGTTCGCGCACCCGGTCGACCTTGTGCGCGATCACCCCGAAGGGATACGCGCGGTGCCGGTTGGCGTAGCCCTGGCGGACCATGAGGCGGTCGACGTCCTCGTAGATCTCCCGCAGCGAGCGCCGTTCGCGCACCTCGCGCAGGATCAGCTCGCGGTGCGCCTCCAGGTCGGCCATCAGCTTGTTCTGCACGGGGTTGAGGCCGAGGGAGCCGGAGTAGCCGATGTCGGCCGTGTACCCGCCGTACACGGGGGCCATGTCGAGGATGAACGGCATCCCGGGCTCCAGCCGCCGGCCGGTGGGGAAGAACTGGAGCGGGACGCGGAAGTTCACGAACGCGGTGCGGTCGCCGAACCAGGCGAACGGCAGGTGGAACCAGTCCCGCACGCCGCGCTCGCGCAGCCACTCCCGCTGCATCCGCGCCGCCTCGCGCTCGGTCACGCCCGGCTCGAGCCGGGCGGCCACGGCCTCCGCGCACTCGTACGCCAGCCGCTGGACCCGCCGGAATCCGCTCAGTTCCGCGGAGAGCCCGCCTGTCACCGCCGTCGCCGCCGTGGTCGTCGTGGTCGTCGCCGCTGTCGTCATGCCCGGCCCCTTCGCCTGCGCCGCACGCCTCCCGGCTGCGCTACGCGTCCGTAACTTGACGGGAGTGAATCTCGCAGCTTGTTAGAGTCCGCGTCAATAGGCGTGATCCAGGTCGTCGGAGGGCGGGCGCAACGCCCTGGTCGTCGGGCGTTCCGTAGCTCTCAGGCACGGCATCCCCTACGGGCCCGTACGACTGGAGTCTGAGGCGAGGACAGCTCTGCGGGTTGACGACCGGGCGTGGTCGGCGTCACTACGGTCGTGGACGTGACTGTGATCGCGACCGAAAGCCTGAGCAAGCGGTTCCCCCGGGTGACCGCGCTTGACCGGCTCTCCGTGGACGTCGGGCCCGGTGTCACCGGACTCGTCGGAGCCAACGGGGCCGGCAAGTCCACACTGATCAAGATCCTGCTGGGCCTGTCCCCGGCCACCGAGGGCCGCGCCGAGGTGCTCGGACTCGACGTCGCCACCGAGGGCGCCGCCATCCGCGAGCGCGTCGGGTACATGCCGGAGCACGACTGCCTGCCGCCCGACGTCTCCGCCACCGAGTTCGTCGTGCACATGGCCCGCATGTCCGGCCTCCCGCCCGCCGCCGCCCGCGAACGCACCGCGGACACCCTCCGGCACGTCGGGTTGTACGAGGAGCGGTACCGCCCGATCGGCGGCTACTCCACGGGCATGAAGCAGCGCGTCAAACTCGCCCAGGCCCTCGTCCACGACCCCCAGCTGGTCTTCCTCGACGAGCCCACCAACGGCCTGGACCCGGTCGGCCGGGACGACATGCTCGCCCTGATCCGCCGTATCCACACCGACTTCGGCATCTCGGTCCTGGTCACCTCCCACCTGCTCGGCGAGCTGGAACGCACCTGCGACCACGTGGTCGTCATCGACGGCGGCAAGCTGCTGCGCTCCAGCTCCACCACCGACTTCACCCAGACCACGACCACCCTCGCGGTCGAGGTCACCGACAGCGACGAACACCCCGACGGCACCCGCGCGCTGCGCGACGCGCTCGCCGCGCGCGGCGTCACCGTCGAGCACGGCGGCAGCCTCCCCGGCGCGGGCCACGTCCTGCTCCTCACCGCCCAGGGCGAGGAGACGTACGACCTGGTCCGGGACACCGTCACCGACCTCGGTCTCGGCCTGGTCCGCATGGAGCAGCGCCGCCATCACATCTCGGAGGTCTTCCAGGAGACCGGCGACCAGCGGAAGGAGGCCGTGGGCCATGGCAGTTGAGCAGCCCGTCACCGCCCCCGCGGGCGACCAGACCCGTATCCACAACATCGGCTACCGCAGCTACGACGGCCCCCGCCTGGGCCGCGCCTACGCCCGCCGCTCCCTGTACTCGCAGTCCCTGCGCGGCGCGTACGGCCTCGGCCGCTCGGCCAAGTCCAAGGTGCTGCCGATGCTGCTGTTCGTGGTGATGTGCCTGCCGGCGGGCATCCTGGTCGCCGTGGCCGTCGCCACCAAGGCGGACGAACTCCCGGTCGACTACACCCGCTACGCGATCCTCCTCCAGGCCGTGATCAGCCTGTACGTCGCCGCCCAGGCCCCGCAGTCGGTCTCCCTGGACCTGCGCTTCAAGACGGTCCCGCTGTACTTCTCCCGGCCCATGGAGACCGCCGACTACGTCCGCGCCAAGTACGCGGCGCTGGCCTCGGCGCTGTTCCTGCTGACCGCCGCCCCGCTGCTCGTGCTCTACATCGGCGCGCTGCTCGCCAAACTCGACTTCGCCGACCAGACCAAGGAATTCGCCCAGGGACTCGTCTCCGTGGCCCTGCTCTCGCTGCTCTTCGCCGGGATCGGCCTGGTCATCGCCGCGGTCACCCCGCGCCGGGGCTTCGGCGTCGCGGCCGTGATCGCCGTGCTGACCATCTCCTACGGCGCGGTGTCCACCCTCCAGGCCATCGCCTTCGAACAGGAGACGACCGACGCCATCGGCTGGATCGGCCTCTTCTCCCCGATCACCCTCATCGAGGGAGTCCAGTCCGCGTTCCTCGGCGCCCGGTCGACGTTCCCCGGGAACGTCGACCCCACCGACGCCCAGGGAGCCGTCTACGTCCTCGTCACCCTCGGCCTCATCGCCGGCTGCTACGGCCTGCTGATGCGCCGCTACCGGAAGGTCGGCCTGTGACCACGCTCAGCATCGACCACGTCTCCCGCTGGTTCGGCAACGTGGTCGCCGTCAACGACATCACCATGACGATCGGCCCCGGCGTCACCGGCCTGCTCGGCCCCAACGGCGCCGGGAAGTCCACCCTGATCAACCTCATGGGCGGCTTCCTCGCCCCCTCCACCGGCACCGTCACCCTCGACGGCCAGCCCGTGTGGCGCAACGAGAAGATCTACCGCCACATCGGCGTCGTCCCCGAGCGGGAGGCGATGTACGACTTCCTCACCGGCCGCGAGTTCGTCCTCGCCAACGCCGAACTGCACGGCCTGGGCGCCAAGGCGGCCCAGAAGGCGCTCGCCACGGTGGAGATGGAGTACGCGCAGGACCGGAAGATCGCCACCTACTCCAAGGGCATGCGGCAGCGCGTGAAGATGGCGAGCGCCCTCGTCCACGATCCGTCGCTGCTGCTGCTCGACGAACCCTTCAACGGCATGGACCCCCGCCAGCGCATGCAGCTGATGGACCTGCTGCGGCGGATGGGCGACGAGGGCCGCACGGTGCTGTTCTCCTCCCACATCCTCGAAGAGGTCGAGCAACTGGCCTGGCACATCGAGGTGGTGGTCGCGGGACGGCACGCGGCGAGCGGCGACTTCCGCCGGATCCGCCGGCTGATGACCGACCGCCCGCACCGCTACCTGGTCCGCTCCAGCGACGACCGGCGCCTCGCCGCCGCGCTGATCGCCGACCCGTCGACCGCCGGCATCGAGGTGGACCTCGCCGAGGGCGCGCTGCGGATCCAGGCCGTCGACTTCGGCCGCTTCACCACCCTGCTGCCCCGGGTGGCCCGGGACCACGGCATCCGCCTGCTGACGGTCTCGCCGTCCGACGAGTCCCTCGAGTCCGTCTTCTCGTATCTGGTCGCGGCGTAGGAGGCCGAAAGATGTACGACCCCACCGTCGCCCGGCTCACCTACCGGGCCCTGCTCGGCCGGCGCCGGGCCCTCATCCTCGGCGCGCTGCCGCTGCTGCTGATCGTGATCGCCGTCGTGGTGCGCCTGCTGTCCGGCGCCGACGACCAGACGGCCGTGAACGTCCTCGGCGGCTTCGCGCTCGCCACCATGGTGCCGATCATCGGCGTCATCGCCGGCACCGGCGCGATCGGCCCGGAGATCGACGACGGCTCCGTGGTGTATCTGCTGTCGAAGCCGCTGAA
Organism: Streptomyces sp. NPDC052773; assembly: GCF_044547145.1. NCBI lineage: Bacteria > Bacillati > Actinomycetota > Actinomycetes > Kitasatosporales > Streptomycetaceae > Streptomyces > Streptomyces sp. NPDC052773. The sequence continues at coordinate 105,109 of NZ_JBITZX010000007.1, forward strand.
GCGGCCCACGATCATCTACACCAAGCTGATCGTCGCCATCGCCGTGACCATGGTCTTCTCGGCGGTCCCGACGCTCGTCGCGGGGCTGATCCTCAACGGCAACGGCCAGCAGATCGCCGTCGCCTACACGGTCGCCGCGCTGGTCGCCTCGATCGCCTACGCGGCACTCTTCCTGCTGCTGGGCACCGTCTCCCGGCACGCCGTGGTCTTCGGCCTGGTCTACGCGCTGGTCTGGGAGGCCCTGATCGGCTCCCTGGTGCCGGGCGCCCGCACGCTGAGCGTCCAGCAGTGGTCGCTGGCCGTGGCCCAGAAGGTCGCCGGCGGCGAGCTGATCACCTCCGACGTGGGACTGACCACGGCGACGGTGCTGCTGGCCGCGGTGACCGTCCTCGCCACCTGGTACGCGGGCCAGAAGCTGCGCTCGCTGACACTGGCGGGCGAGGAGTAGCCGCTCCGCTCACTGACCGGGACTTGATGCCGGCCCGGGCACACTGTCCGCACGCGGACACTCTCACGGGGAGGACGCCGATGGCAGACGACGACGGGGACGACGACCTCGTCCTCGACGAGGAGTTCATCCGCTCCGCGGAGACGTCCGAACCCTCCGCCCGGGCCCGGATGCTCGCCGCGCGCTGGAGGCGCGAAGCCCCGGAGCCCCAGCCCTGGCGCTCCGACGAGCCTCCCGCGGGGTGGTTCTTCAGCAAGGCCCGTCGCCGCAAGCGGCGCCGCCGCTGAGCCCGGACCGATCCGTCCGGGCAGGCCCACCCGGACGGACACACCAAGGAATCGAACGTACAGGCGCATTTAATCGGTGGCGCCGGACTCCCCGCACCGGCACAGTGGTGGTCGTCCCACCACGAGCCGGGAGAGGAGTTCGGCGATGTCCATGCACGGCAGTACGCCGGGCTCCCGACAGGGCAGCCTGCCCACGGACTCCGGAGCAGCCGTTACCGCTCCGTAGAGCCCGCGGCGCACGGGGAGCTGCCCGGGGCGGCCGCTTCGAGCACGCGAGCGCCGAGCCCGCGTGGGCCGCCCACCCGGAGGATTGGCCGAGAGGTAAGGCACCGGCTTGCTAAGCCGCGGTCGGGGGTCACCCCGCGCACGTTCGATCCGTGCATCCTCCGCAGAAGCAGAGACAGCAGCACAAGCAACAGCGGGACGACGCCGAGGCGGCAGCCCACCCGGCCGCTACGGCAGCAACCGCTCCAGCACCACCGCGATGCCGTCCTCCTCGTTCGAGGACGTCACCTCGTCGGCGACCGCCTTCAGCTCCTCGTGGGCGTTGAGCATGGCCACCCCGCGGGCCGCCCAGCCGAACATCGGGATGTCGTTGGGCATGTCGCCGAAGGCGATCGTGTCGGCCGCCTTCAGGCCGAGCCGGCGCGCCGCCAGGGACAGGCCCGTGGCCTTGGACAGGCCGAGCGGCAGCAGTTCCACGATCCCCTCGCCCGCCACCACGACGGTCACGAAACCACCGGCCGCGCGGGTGGCGACCCGGGCCAGCTCGTCGTCACCGAGGTCGGGGTGCTGGATGTAGAGCTTGTTCAGCGGGGCGGTCCACAGATCCGCCGCGTCCGTGAAGGGGGTCGCGGGCAGGGTGCCCTGCACCTCGTAGCCCGGGCCCACCAGGACGTCGCCGTCCAGGCCGTCCCGGCTCGCCGCGAGATACAGCGGGCCGACCTCCGCCTCGATCTTGGCCAGCGCCACCCCGGCCAGCTGCCGGTCCAGCGTCACCGAGGTCAGCAGCCGGTGCTCCCCGGCGTGGTAGACCTGCGCGCCCTGGCCGCACACGGCGAGGCCGTCGTAGCCCAGGTCGTCGAGGATGTGCCGGGTCCACGGGACCGCGCGCCCGGTGACGACGATGTGCGCGGCGCCCGCCGCGGTGGCCGCGGCGAGCGCGTCACGGGTGCGCCGGGAGACCGACTCGTCGGAGCGCAGCAGCGTCCCGTCGAGGTCGGTGGCGATCAGCCGGTACGGGAACCCGGGGGCCGTACTCACTTGGCGACCGGCTCCAGGACCTCACGGCCGCCCAGGTAGGGGCGCAGCACCTCGGGCACGCGCACCGAGCCGTCGGCCTGCTGGTGGTTCTCCAGGATCGCCACGATGGTGCGCGGTACGGCGCACAGGGTGCCGTTGAGCGTGGCCAGCGGGCGGACCTGCTTGCCCTCGCGGACGCGGATCGACAGGCGGCGGGACTGGAACTCGGTGCAGTCCGAGGTCGAGGTCAGCTCGCGGTACTTGCCCTGGGTCGGGATCCACGCCTCGCAGTCGAACTTGCGGGCGGCCGAGGAGCCGAGGTCGCCGGTCGCGACGTCGATCACCCGGAACGGCAGCTCGAGCGAGGTCAGCCACTGCTTCTCCCACTCCAGCAGCCGCTGGTGCTCCGCCTGGGAGTCCTCGGGAGCCACGTACGAGAACATCTCGACCTTGTCGAACTGGTGCACGCGGAAAATGCCGCGGGTGTCCTTGCCGTGCGAGCCGGCCTCGCGGCGGAAGCAGGGCGAGAAGCCCGCGTAGCGCAGCGGCAGGCGGTCGGCGTCGATGATCTCGTCCATGTGGTACGCGGCGAGCGCCACCTCGGAGGTGCCGACCAGGTACAGGTCGTCGTTCGGGAGGTGGTACACGTCCTGCGCGGCCTGGCCGAGGAAGCCGGTGCCGGCCATCGACTGCGGGCGCACCAGCGCGGGCGTCAGCATGGGCGTGAAGCCCGCCGCCGTGGCCTGCGCCATCGCGGCGTTGACCAGCGCCAGCTCCAGCAGGGCGCCGACGCCGGTGAGGAAGTAGAAGCGGGAGCCGGACACCTTCGCGCCGCGCTCCACGTCGATGGCGCCGAGCCGCTGGCCCAGCTCCAGGTGGTCCTTGGGCTCGAAGCCCTCGGCGGCGAAGTCGCGGATCGTGCCGTGCGTCTCCAGCGTGACGAAGTCCTCCTCACCGCCGACGGGCACGTCGGGGTGGACGAGGTTGCCGAGCTTGAGCAGCAGCTCCTGGGTCTCGGCGTCGGCCGCGTCGCGCTCGGCGTCGGCGGCCTTGACGTCGACCTTCAGCTGTTCGGCACGCTTGAGCAGCTCGGCCTTCTCGTCACCGGAGGCCTTGGGGATCAGCTTGCCGAGCGACTTCTGCTCGGAGCGCAGCTCGTCGAAGCGGACGCCGGACGACCTGCGCCGCTCGTCGGCAGACAGGAGAGCGTCGACGAGCGCGACGTCCTCTCCACGGGCACGCTGAGAGGCGCGCACACGGTCGGGGTCCTCACGGAGCAGGCGAAGGTCAATCACGCGCTCCAGGCTACCGGTGCGGGGTGACGGCTCACGAACCACTGTTCCGCGTCGCGGCTTACGTTCCGTTATGCGTTAATTGCCCGGTGTGGTGGGTGACGTCAATAAAAGGATCTCACTCGCCGGAACGGGGCATGCCGCATGAGCCCGCGTTGACCCGATTTCCTTGCGGGGAACGGGACTTGAGGCCGCTTCGTCCACAGGAATCCACAACCCAGAGAAGTTATCCACAGGCTGTGCGAAAGATCTGTGGACGCCGGAATCGATCATTCCGAATCGGGCGATCGGGGCGATGAATTCCTGATCCAAACCGACTCCCACCCCACTTTCGAGTGGAAATGGGTCGCCCCAAAGGATTGATCGAAGGAAACAGGTGGACGAAGGGTGACCTGTGCGCCTGTGGACGGCCTTGCCGTCTCTAGGGCGATTTGTCGACCTGACAGCGCTTCCGTGTCGACTTGTCCCCAGGTCGAGAAGCGGACCTGTGGATAACTTCTGTGAATAACGAAAATCAGCAGGTAGGACTGGCCGGAGACGGCACTAGAAGCGGCCGTCCTGGCAGCGCGCCACCCAGTCCGCCGCCGCCGTGAACTCCTCGTCCGAGGTGCCCTGCCGCGGCGGCTGCACCTCACCCGGCCGGGCGTCGGCCCGCGGGTACGAGCCGAGGAAGCGCACCTGGAGGCAGATCCGCTTCAGCCCCATCAGCGCCTCGGCGACCCGGCGGTCCGAGATGTGCCCCTCGGCGTCGATGCAGAAGCAGTAGTTGCCGATGCCCGCGCCCGTCGGACGGGACTGGAGCAGCATCAGGTTGATGCCCCGGGAGGCGAACTCGCCCAGCAGATCGCGCAGCGCGCCCGGATGGTCGTCGCGCTGCCACAGCACCACGGAGGTCTTGTCCGCGCCGGTCGGCGCCGCGGGCCGGGCCGGGCGGCCCACCAGCACGAAACGCGTCTGCGCGTTCTCCGCGTCGTGGATCCCGGTCTCCAGCGGCTCCAGCCCGTACCGGGCCGCCGCGAACTCACCCGCGAAGGCGGCGTCGTAGCGTCCCTCCTGCACCAGCCGGGCGGCGTCCGCGTTCGAGGCGGCCGACTCCCAGGTGGCGTCCGGCAGGTTCCGCTTCAGCCAGTTGCGCACCTGCGGCTGGGCCGCCGGGTGGGCGGAGACCGTCTTGATGTCCGACAGCTTCGTACCCGGCCGGACCAGCAGCGCGAAGGTGATCGACAGCAGCACCTCGCGGTAGATCATCAGCGGGTCGCCCGCGACCAGTTCGTCGAGGGTGGTGGTGATACCGCCCTCGACGGAGTTCTCGATCGGCACGAACGCCGCCTCGGCCTCGCCGCCCCGCACCGCGTCCAGCGCCGACTGCACGGACACGTAGGGGATCAGCTCCCGCGTCGCCGCCTCCGGCAGCGTGCGCAGGGCGACTTCGGTGAAGGTGCCTTCGGGGCCGAGATACGCATAGCTGGCTGGCATGACCTCACCCTAATGGGCCCGTCGAACGGCGGGCTCGTACGTCTCACCAAAGCCCCACCGGCGAGTGACACCGGCCAGGGCCGACCCCTGGGGAGAACGAGCAGCGACACCCGCCGGCGCCGCCTCCTGGAGGCACCCCCGCTCAGCCCTCCAGCAGCCGCTGCCCCACGTACTCGCCCTCCGCCGCCCCACCCGGCACCGCGAACAGCCCGCTGGCCTCGTGCCGGATGAACCGCGACAGCGCGTCCCCCCGGTCCAGCTTGCGCTGCACCGGCACGAAGCCACGCAGCGGATCCGCCTGCCAGCAGATGAACAGCAGCCCCGCGTCGGGCACCCCGTCGGCGTCGATGCCGTCGTGGAAGGAGAAGGGCCGCCGCAGCATCGCCGCGCCGCCGTTCTGGTCGGGCCGGGTGATCCGGGCGTGCGCGTCGACCGGCACGACGAGATGGCCCTCGGCGTCGGTCTTCTCCAGGTCCATCTCGGTGGTCTCGTCGCCCCCGGACAGCGGCGCCCCGTCGGACTTGCGGCGCCCGATGACGTCCTCCTGGGCCTTGACCGACAGCTTCTCCCAGTCGTCGAGGAGCATCCGGATCCGGCGTACGACGGCGTAGGAGCCGTTGGCCATCCAGTCCGGCTCCCCGCCCTCGGGGACGAAGATCCGCTGGTCGAAGTCGGGCTCGTCCGGCTTCGGATTGCGGGTGCCGTCGACCTGGCCCATCAGGTTGCGGGCGGTCATGGGGTGGGCGGTGGCGCCCGGCGAGCGATTGAAGCCGTTCATCTGCCAGCGCACCCGGGCGGCCTCGCCCGCGTCCTTCTGGATCGCGCGCAGGGCGTGGAAGGCGACCAGGGCGTCGTTGGCGCCGATCTGCACCCACAGATCGCCGTTGCTGCGCGCCTTGTCCAGCCGGTCGGACGAGAAGTCGGGCAGCGGGTCGAGGGCGACGGGGCGCTGCTTCTCCAGGCCCGTACGACCGAAGAAGCTGTACCCGAAGCCGAAGGTGACCGTGAGGGAGGACGGTCCGGCGTCCCGGGCGATGCCGGTGTCGTCCGGGCCGGCCGGTTCACCCGCCATCAGCCGCCGCGCCGTATCCGACCAGCGGCGCAGCAGTGCGGCGGCCTCCTTGCGGCCCGCGCCGGGGGCGAGGTCGAAGGCGATCAGATGCCCGCGGGACTGCATCGGGGTGGTGATGCCGGGCTGATGTTTCCCGTGAAACATCACCTGCTCGGCGCCCAGCGAGGTGAGCGGGGTCGCCGCGGAGGGTGCCGCGGCGTAGCCCACCGCACCGCCCGCGGCGCCGAGCACCAGCCCGGTCGCCCCGGCGGTGCCGAGCAGCCGGCGGCGGGAGATGCCCTCCCCTGGGCGCGACGGGGCCCCTGCGGGGGTCGCGCCGGGCCTTCGGGTCTGGGGAAGGGACGGGTCAGCCGTGTGGTCAGCCATGGTGTGCGGTTCAGCCGATCTGCGCGTTCTTGTCGACGGTCACCTGGTCGATGTCGGAGGTCCGCACGGTCACGGCGATCTTCCATTCGCCCGCCATGGGGATCTGCACTCCGCTCGCCGACCAGTGTCCGGTGGTGATGTGGTCGGGGACGACGGGCAGCGGCCCGATGTCCTGGGACTCCAGGGTGAAGGCGACCTTCACCTCGGGGACGTCGAAGACCCTGCCGTTGGGCCGCGTCACATAGACGTGCATGTCGTTGGCGCCGGTCCGCGCGGGGTCGAGGTCGATCCGGACGACGCCCTTGCCGTCCTCGCCGCCGGTGTCGAACGGCATGTCCAGCGTGACGGTCCCGGACGCGGAGGCCGACGACGAGGCCGCCGTGGCCGCCTTGGCCTCCTCCTCGGTACGGCCCGGCTCGGTCGACGTCAGCATGGTCGTGACCGCCAGCAGGACGACCGCGACACCCGCCTCGGCGAGCACCGAGCGGCGCAGGCCGGACCGGTTCGGGTCGGCGTCCCGCAGCCGCTTCTCCCGCGCGGCGTCGACGGCGGCCCGCTGCCGGGCGAGCTGGGCGGCCCGCTCCGGGTCGGCCTCGGCCGTGTCCGTGCCGCCACCGCCGGTCCGCGCGGCCACCCGCTCCTCGTTCACCGCGACGCCCGGGTCCGTAACGGCGGTCGTGTCCGCCGTCGTGTCGGTCAGCCGCCCGGTCCACCGCCGCGAGATCCACGCGACCCCGACCAGCAGGACCACGAGCGCGACCTTGACGCACAGCAGCTGCCCGTAGCGGGTGCCGGTGAGCGCCGACCAGGAGCCGACCTGGCGCCAGGACTGGTAGAGCCCGGTCGCGACCAGGGCCAGCACGCTGCCGAACGCCACCCGGGAGAACCGCCGTACGGCCGCGGCGTCCAGCGGTGTCCCGGCGGGGGCCCGGTACAGCGCGACGAGCAGCGTCACCAGCCCGCCGAGCCAGGCCGCGACCGCCAGCAGATGCACGACGTCGACGGGCATGGCGATCCCCGGCTGGAGCCCGGTGGAGGCGTGCTCGGCCATGGCCCAGCTCGCGGCGAGCCCGGCGGCCACGACGACCCCGCCGACGGCGAGCCCGAAGGCCAGGTCCCGGCTCTCCTTCTCGCCCTCACCGGCACCCTCACCGTCACGGGCGCCCTCACCGTCACCGTCACCCTCGCCCTGAAGGTCGCCCTCGACCCTCTTGGCGTACGCCCCGAAGAGCACCGCGATGAACAGCGCCGCCGCGGCGAGCAGCAGCAGCCGCGACACCAGGGCCGCGCCGGTCTTGGTCTGCAGCACCTGTCCGAGCAGCTCCAGGTCGAACACGTCCCCGAACTTCCCGGACGTCGTGTACGACCCGCGCAGGAGCAGCAGCCCGAGCGTCGCCGCGGTGAGCGTCACCCAGCCGGAGACCACCAGCCGCTGCACGGCCCGTACGCCCGTGCCACGCGGCCAGCACGCGAGCGCGAACGCGGCACCACCGGCGAGCACGATGAACCCGGCGTACGACGCGTAGCGCCCGAGACCGTAGAGGGAACCGACGAGACCGCCGCCCGCGGTCTGCTCGGACACGGTGACGGTGGTCGCGGAGGGCGCGCCGATGGAGAAGGTGAACGCCCCCGCGACGGGATGGCTGTCCGCCGACACCACCTGGTACGACACGGTGTACGTGCCGTCGGGCAGGCCCGGCCGCAGCTTCACGCTGTACGTCGCGCCCACTCCGCGCGCCTCGCCGGTGTCCGCCCGCTCGCCCTTGGGGCCGAGCACCCGCAGCGCGTCGTCGGAGAGCGAGACCGTCTCGGAGAAGGTCAGCGAGATCTGCTCGGGCGCCTGGTCGACCACCGCGCCCTGCCGCGGGTCGCTGCCGGTGAGCGCGGCGTGCGCGGAGGCCGGCGCTCCCGCGGCGAGCAGCGCCGCGGCGACGGCCAGAAGCAGCAGCACCAGGCTCCGGACACGCGGGGCGATGGTCTGCGTCACGGTGTTCCCTCCCTCAGTGTCCGGACGTGGGGCGGTACGTCGCCGGCTTCACCGGCAGTTCCACCGTGACCGGATCGGCCCCGGCGAAGTGCAGTGCGACCTCGACCGTCTCACCCTGCTTCGGCTTGCGCGTCAGCTTCTCGAACATCAGGTGGTTCCCACCGCTCTCCAGCACCAGTTCGCCGTGGGCGGGCACCTCGGCGTCGGTCATCTCCCGCATCGACGAGCCGACGGTCTCGTGCAGGGTGACCTCGCCGAGGTCGCTGGTGACCGAGGTCAGCTCGGCCGCGGTGTCGCCGTCATTGGTGATGGTCAGGAACCCGGCCGCCATGGAGTCGGAGACCGGCTGGGGCATGTAGGCGCCGCTGACGGAGAGATCCGGGCCGCCCCCGTCCCCGGAGCCGGAGCCGCAGCCGGTGAGGGCGAGCGCCCCGGCCGCGAGGAGGGCGGCGACCGCCGCCGGCCGTCCGGCGGGAGCCGCGAGCCGCCGGGCGGGAGTGGCGAGCCGCCGGGCGGGATTGGCGAGCCGCCTCACGGCTTCTCCCCCTTGACCAGCTTGGGCAGGTCCTTGATGTAGTCGTCGACGGTGGCGTCCTCGCCGTAGAGGACATAGCCCGCGTCGGTCTTCGGGGAGAAGGCGATGACCTGGGTGCCGTGCATGGAGACGACCTTGCCCTTCTCCTTCTTCGGCGGCTCGATGGAGATGCCGAGGGTCCGGGCGCCGGCCTGGACGGTGGCGAAGTCGCCGGTCAGGCCGACGACCTGCGGGTCGATGCCCTTGAGCCACTTGCCGAGCGCTTCCGGGGTGTCCCGCTCGGGGTCGGTGGTGACGAAGACGACGCGCAGCTCGTCCTGCTGCGCCTTCGGCAGCCGCTTCTTGGCGACGGCGATGTTGTTCATCGTCAGCGGGCACACGTCGGGGCAGTTGGTGTAGCCGAAGTAGATCAGCGTCGGCTTGCCCGCGGTCTCCTCGCGGAGGTCGTACTTCTCGCCGTGGGTGTCCGTCAGCACCAGGTCCGGCTTCTCGAACGGCTGGTCGAGGACAGTGGCGGCCTTGTCGGAGCCGGGCTCCTCGGAGACCACGGAGACCGGCGAGCCGGAGGCGTCGTCCTCGCCGCCGCAGGCGGACAGGGTCAGGGTGGCGGCGGCGGCCAGGGCGACCGCCGCGAGCGTCTTCTTGCGCGCAGAGAGCATGGAGAGATGTCCCAGATGTGAGTTGCCCGGTGGGCGCCGGGGCCGGCCGCGGCCCGGCGCCCACGGGGAGAGCGGAATGAGCCTCAGGCGTCGGTACGCCGGCGGCCGGCCAGGACGCCGTACGCCACCCCGGCCGCGCCGACGACGATGCCGACGACGCCGAGGACGCGGGCGGTGGTGTCGGTGCCGTCCCCGGAGTCACCGGAGTCCTCGGAGCCGGTGGACTGCGCGGCCGCCTGGGCGTCGTCGGACGCCTCCTCGGCCTTTTCCTCGCCGGAGCCGGAGGACGCCCCGGCCGCACCGTGGCTGTGGCCGTCCTCGCCGTCCGACAGGGTCAGCACGGGCGCCGGGCTCTCCGGCTCCTCCTGACCCTCCTGCGGCACCTCGATCCAGCGCACGACCTCCTTGTTGGAGTACGTCTGGATCGCCTTGAAGACCAGCTCGTCGGCGTCCTCGGGCAGCTGCCCGATGGAGACGGGGAACTTCTGCAGGAAGCCGGGCTCGATGCCGTCGTCCTTCGCCGTCCAGGTGATCTTGGAGACGGCCTCGGTGATCTTCTCGCCGTGCGACTCGATCGGCTTGTCCAGCTTGGACTTGGTGACCTTGACGTCCCAGCCGTCGACCGGCACCGGCAGCGCCGAGGTCAGCGGGTGGTCGCTCGGGAAGCTGATCTCCAGCTTGGTGGTCGAGGCGTTGTCCCGCTCGTTCGGGACGCGGAAGTCCACGATCGCGTAGCCGCCCTTGGCGGCCGTCCCCTCCGGCTGCACGGTGACGTGCGCGAAGGCGGGCACGGACAGGGCGAGGACGGCCGAGGCGGCGAGGGCGCCGGCGGCGGCGATACGGGAAGCCTTCATGGCGATGAGCACTCCACTTCGAGTGAAAGACCGGTGATGGACCGCTGACGGTCCACTGCTGAGAAGAGGTACGTACGCGCGCGGAGCGGCACCCACGGCCGAGGACGACCGGCACCGCCGAAGACGGCCGGCACCGCCGGACGACGGCTCGTACCGTCGCCGAAACGGCCGCGCCGTGGAAGACGGCTGCGCACGCGCGCGTGCCGCGCGACGGCGGCCTCTCTCCACACGGTCCGTCCGGGCGGATCGAGGGTCGCGTCAGGCGGCGAGAACGAACCCCTCAACCGGCGGGCCGCGCCGGATCACCGTGTGCTGGAGTGCGAGCGTGCGGGGCCCGGGCACTTCCGGCCCCGCGGCGCACGGGACGCGCGGACCGGCGTGCGGAGCGACCGGGAGCCCGGCGTACAGAGCGCGCGCCAGCGCGAGCGCCCCGCGCAGAAAACCTGTGAGCGCCCCCTCGGCGACGGCCTCCGCCGACAGCCTGAGGATGCGCAGCAGCGCCAGATCCCCGCGCCGCAGCAGCCACCCGGCGGCGAGACCCGCCAGCAGATGGCAGAGCAGCATCGGCAGGGACGGCAGCAGCGACGCCCAGGACCCCGGCACGGTGGACAGGGCGTCCCCCGGCTGGTGCGCGAGATGCGTGCCCGGTTCGATGCGGGCGTCCGCGAGGATGCGCCGGGCCTGGGCAGGGCTGAGGGCCGCGGCGGTGGTGCCGCACACCAGCCGCGCGGCCTGCTGGACCAGCGAGGCGTCGGCCGCCGTCGCGGCGTTCGCGGTGCTCGCCGTGGAGTGCTGCCCCAGCCCGAACAGCATGTGCAGGAGCGTCTGCCCGCCCGTGAGCAGGGCCGCGATCCCCGGCAGCGAGCGCTCGCGTCCGGCGAGCGGCGCGACGACGAGGACGGCCCCGAGGAAGCCCACGCCCAGCGTCCACAGCGGCACCGCGGCGCAGGAAGCGAGCGCGTGACCGGCCGCGGCCAGCACGACGCAGACCGCGGCGAAGACCGCGGCCCGCAGAACCCGGAGATCTCCTCCGGAGCGCGCCGAGCGCTGGTGGGGGGCAGACATGGCGGGCTCATCATCCCACTGGCCTTACGGCCGCCCTACGCCAGGTCCGCGAAATCACCGACTGACGCATTCGGCCCCACATACACCGATTGGCGCTCCCAGCACATCCCCCGTATGGGCGGCATCACGTTGACCGAGTGCTTACACGCGGGTGCGCGCGGTAATACGTAACGGTATGTCGAGCCGCGGCCACGCGTACGGCGCCCAGGAGGCTGGAGCATGAGCATCTGGTGGTCACTCCATCTGCGGCGCGATGCCGCGAGCGTGCCGCTCGCCCGGCGTCTGCTGCTCGGCACGATGGAGACGGCGGGCGTCGACCCCGATGTCTCCTACGACCTCTCCGTCGCCCTCACCGAGGCCTGCGCCAACGCCGTCGAGCACGGCGGCGGCCGTTCCTCCGGGGCGTTCCGGGTCACCGCCTATCTCGACGGCGAGAAATGCCGGATCGAGGTCACCGACTCGGGCCCGGGCTTCGCCCACGCCCCCTCCCGTACGGCCCGTGTCGCCGCCGACGACGCCGAGCACGGCCGCGGCCTGTGCCTCATCCGGGAACTCGCCGACCACGTCCACTTCGCCAACAGGCCGGGCCGCGGCGGCGCCGTGGTCAGCTTCGACAAGATCCTCAAGTGGCGCGACAACGCGCCCTTGATGACGGCGTCCTAGGGAGACACCCCCTACCAGGGGGTGTCTCGCCGATCATGCCGGGCACCCGATGGCACCCGGCCCTCGCCCCGTCCGGCCTCAGCCGTTCAGCGAGGCCATCCACTCCTCGACCTCGTCGGACCGCCGCGGCAGCGCGGCGCTCAGGTTCCGGTTGCCGTCCTCGGTGACGAGGATGTCGTCCTCGATCCGCACCCCGATGCCCCGGTACTCCTCCGGCACGGTCAGGTCGTCGGCCTGGAAGTACAGCCCCGGCTCGACGGTCAGGCACATGCCCGGCTCCAGGGTGCCGTCGACGTACGTCTCGGTCCGCGCGGCGGCGCAGTCGTGGACGTCCATGCCGAGCATGTGCCCGGTGCCGTGCAGCGTCCAGCGCCGCTGGAGCCCCAGCTCCAGCACCCGCTCGACCGGCCCCTCGACGAGCCCCCACTCGACCAGCTTCTCGGCCAGCACGCGCTGGGCGGCGTCGTGGAAGTCCCGGTACTTCGCGCCCGGCTTCACCGCCGCGATCCCGGCCTCCTGGGCCTCGTACACGGCGTCGTAGATCTTCTTCTGGATCTCCGTGAAGCGGCCGTTCACCGGCAGCGTGCGCGTGACGTCGGCGGTGTAGTACGTGTGGGTCTCCACACCGGCGTCGAGCAGCAGCAGGTCACCGGAGCGCACGGGCCCGTCGTTGCGCACCCAGTGCAGGGTGCAGGCGTGCGGACCGGCGGCGGCGATGGTGCCGTAGCCGACGTCGTTGCCCTCCACGCGCGCGCGGAGGAAGAACGTGCCCTCGATGTACCGCTCGCTGGTGGCCTGCGCCTTGTCGAGGACCTTCACCACGTCCTCGAAGCCGCGCACGGTCGAGTCGACCGCCTTCTGGAGCTCGCCGATCTCGAAGTCGTCCTTGACCAGGCGCATCTCGGAGAGGAAGACCCGCAGCTCCTCGTCGCGCTCGGCGGTGACCTTGTCGGTCAGCGCGGCCTCGACACCGGCGTCGTAGCCGCGTACGACGCGCACCGGGCCGGTGGCCTCGCGCAGCTTGCCGGTCAGTTCGCGCACGTCGGAGGCGGGGATGCCGTACAGCTTCTCGGCCTCGGTGAGGGAGTGGCGGCGGCCGACCCACAGCTCGCCCTGGCCGTCCAGCCAGAACTCGCCGTTCTCGCGGTTGGAGCGGGGCAGCAGGTAGATCGTGGCCTCGTGGCCGTCGGCGGTCGGCTCCAGGACCAGGACGCCGTCCTCGGTCTGGTTGCCGGTGAGGTAGGCGTACTCGACCGACGCGCGGAAGGGGTACTCCGTGTCGTTCGAGCGGGTCTTCAGGTTGCCGGCGGGGATCACCAGGCGCTCGCCGGGGAAGCGGGCGGACAGCGCGGCGCGGCGGGCGGCGGTGCGGTCGGCCTGGGGGATCGGCTCCAGGTCACGCAGCTCGGTGTCGGCCCAGCCGGACCTCATGTTCTCGGCCAGCTCGTCGGACACGCCCGGGTACAGTCCGTTCTTCCGCTGCTTGATCGGCTCTTCGGTCTCTTCCGGGGTCTCCGGGGTGAGCTCGTCCGCCACGGTCATCCTCCTAGGTACGGCACTGGACCTCCCCCATCGTACGGTCGTACAGGGGGAGGCCCAGGGGGCGAAGGAGCCGTCGGCGCCCGCTCACTCGAAGCGCGCCGCGAGCAGGACGACGTCCTCCTCGTGGTCGGCCTCGTCCAGCCCGTCCGGCAGCATCGTGCGCAGCACGTGATCGACGATCGCCTCGGGGTCGCGCCGCTTGGTGCGGGGCAGGCCGGCGGCGGCCGCGTGCAGCCGGGCGAAGGCGCGGTCGACGGGGTCGCCGGTGCGGTGCAGCAGCCCGTCCGTGTACAGCAGAACCGTCTCTCCCGGTGCGGCGTGCAGCTCCACGCTGGGCGCCTCCCAGCAGGCGAGCATGCCGAGCGGGGCGGAGACGGAGGTCTCCACGAACTCGGTGCGGCGCTCGCCGATCAGCAGCGGCGGGGTGTGCCCGGCCCCGGCCAGCGTGATCTTCCGCAGCGCGGGCTCGCAGAACGCGAACAGCGCGGTCGCCGAGCGGGCCGGTTCGGTCAGCCGGAGCAGCAGCTCCAGGTCGGACAGGACGGCGACCGGGTCCTCGCCCTCCATCACGGCGTACGCCCTCAGCGACGCGCGCAGCCGGCCCATCGCGGCGATCGCGCTCGGCCCCGAACCGGTGACGGACCCGACGGCGAGCCCGAGGGCCGCGTCCGGCAGCGGCAGCGCGTCGTACCAGTCGCCGCCTCCGCGCGGACCGCTGCGGTGCCGCGCGGCGAGCTGCACCCCGGAGACCCGGGGCAGCCGCGAGGGGAGCAGTTCCTCGGCGATCGTCGTCATGGACGCGCGCGTGCGCTCGACCTCGATCAGCCGGGCGAGGTGCTCGGTGGCGTAGCGGACGTACAGACCGACGAGGTGGCGCCGGCGCTCCAGGGGCTCGGCGGGCTCGTCGTACAGCCAGACGGCGGCGCCGAGGCGGCCGGTGGTCTCGGTGGACAGGGGGACGGCGTAGCTGGCGGCGTAGCCGAGGCGGGCGGCCACCTCGCGGTGGCGGGGATCGAGCCCCTCCTCGGCGAACAGGTCGGGGTGGACGCTCTCCGTGACGCCGCCGGGCCGGCCGGGGGGCACGTCCAGCAGGTCGGCGTACGGCAGGGCACCGTGCGGGACGGTCTCCAGATGGCCGAGATCCGACGCGCCGAGGCCCAGGCCGACGGTGCTGCGGGGGTCATGGCCGTCGGCGGGTTCCAGGACGACGAGTCCGCGCCGGGCGCCCACGAGGACGGCTCCCGCACGCAGCACTTCCTGGAGCGCGTCCGCGAGGGAGCCGGTGCGGGCCAGGCGTTCGGTGAGTTCGTGGAGGGTGGTGAGATCCGAGACCCAGCCGGCGAGCCGGTCCTGGAGGAGGGCTCCCGGTCCGGTGGCGGCGGCGGGGACGCCCGTGGCCAGCGACGCGGACGCGACAGTGTGTGCGGGGGCGGGAACCGTTGAATCGATTCCGGCCACTTTCGGAGGGTGCGGGGCGTTCATGGCGTCCGGCTTTCCGACCGGTGCGTATTGCTCAAAAGCATCGCAAACCCCCATGTCAATCTGCGCCGCTGGCAATGTCTCCACATGTACACGCAGTCGCGAGGAGATGTCCAGCATTGTCCTGGTGGGATTCCTGGTGTCTGTGGGATTTGTGGGATCTGGAGCCAGATCCCTTGCGGAAAGGCAAAGTTGGCTTAAAACTGCCCCGTGTAAGCGCATATTGCGGTCGACTGGGCTTGCTCGACGGAGCGTCACAGCGGTCGTGATGGGTACGTACTCGGTGAAGGCCAGGGGTGGTTGGGAACCGCCCGGAACCTGGCGACGGACCCGGGCGTCCTATCCACCGACGACCGTGCCCCATCCTCCCGTGGCGGCGGCGGAGAGAAATACGCGAGACGGCGAAACGCCACACTTCGCCACCCCACGCCACGCCCATGCTTGTGAAAGACGCACCGGGCGGAGGCAGCCAACGCTCGGCCCTGAGGGGTTCCCCGCGCTTCGACGCAGGGGTGTGATGCGCCAGCAGGTACGCACAGTGAAGTGATCGACACATGATGTGATGTGGACCACGGTGTTGCCAGGCGTGCAACGGAAAGGAACGAGCGCTCATGCGCGAGATCCTCGGAAGGCGACGCAGGCTCCTGTCCAGGCGGAACGACGGGAGCCGTGAGGTGATCGACGCGGCCCTGACCTTCGCGACGGAATGGCAGTGGCCCGTACTCCCGGGCGTGGCGGCCGACCCGCAGGGGCGCGACCGCTGCGGTTGCCCGGACCCGGAGTGCTCGGTGCCCGGCGCCCACCCCTTCGACCCCGGCCTGCTCGCGGCCACCACCGACGCGCGCATGGTGCGCTGGTGGTGGAGCAACCGGCCGACGGCCCCGATCATCCTGGCCACCGGGGGCAAGGCCCCGTGCGCGGTGAGCCTGCCGGCGCCCGCCGCCGCCCGCGCCCTGGCCGCACTCGACCGGCAGGGCATGCGCCTCGGCCCCGTCGTCGCCTCGCAGACCCGCTGGGCCGTGCTCGTCCGCCCGTACTCCATGGAGCAGCTGGGCGAACTGCTGTACGCCAAGGACTTCGTCCCCGGCTCGCTGCGCTTCCACGGCGAGGGCGGCTATCTCGCGCTGCCCCCCTCCGAGACCGGCCAGGGGCGCATCCGCTGGGAACGCGCCCCGCTGCCCGGCTCGGCCGCGCCCTGGGTGCCGGACGTGGAGGCCGTCGTGGACGCCGTCGTCGACGCCCTCACTCGTACGGGTGTGAGCGCGCCCGAGTTCTAGGGTGTCGGGCGCGCGCGGAACCGGGCGCGCGGCCGGCGTCGTTATCGTCCCGACCATGCTGCGTCACTCTGCGGGCCACGGGTCCGGACCCCGAACGCCCGGACGCGACGGGTCCCGAACGCCCGGACGCCATGGATCGCGGAATTCCGGGCGTCGTGGGCCGCGGTTTCCCGGACGCCATGGATCGCGGTTTCCCGGGCGCCGCAGGTCCCGTGCGATGCGCCGCGGCGGGCCGCGGGCCCGCCGGATCCGGCTGCTCGCGCTGGCGGGTGCGGTGGTGTGCGCCCTTGGGGTGCCGCTGGCGGTCGCGTCCGCTGGGTCGGTGGGTTCCCGGGAGGCGGCGAGGGCCGGGGGCTCCTCGGTGATCGGTTCGCCTGATGACGCCGGGGACCGGGAGCGTGCCGCCGGCCGGGAGGGCACCGGTGATCGCGAGGGTGCCGGCGCGGAGGAATCCGCCGGCCGGGGCGACGAGAGCACCGGGGACGACGAGGCGCCCCCCGTCGGAGGTGATGCGGTGCTCGACGACCTGCGCTCCCCCTCCCCGCTCGGGCTCGGTCCGGCCACCGCCGCCCGCTGCGGCCCCGAACTCACCGCGCCCGAGGGCGTCGAGGCGCAGACCTGTGTGCTGACGCGGGACGAGGAGACCTGGGCGCGCACCTACTACCGCAATGCCACCGGCCACGCCCTGGACGCCGTACTGACCCTGATGGGCCCCGCCGACCGAACCGTGCAGATCCGCTGTGCGGTGGATGCCGGGGACGAGCCGGCGAGCTGTGAGACGCCGCGTGAGGCCGCGCGGGGCGAGGCGGCGCAGTACACGGCGGTCGCGGAGTTCGCGGAGCGGGGTGGCCGGGGGCCGCTGCTGCTGCGGGTCGGCAGCAACTCGGCACCGGTCACGGGCAGTTGACGTACGGCGGCGCGCCGTACCCGCGGATCGCGGATGAAAAGACCCGGTTGCTGGCGACGGGGGATGCACCAGCAACCGGGCTACTGGAACGGTAACAAGAGATCGGCAGTTCGCAAATTCGATCTCGCGTTTCCCTCGGCTATTCGGACACCGACTCGCCTTGCTCCAGCGGGAGTTGTGACCGGAGTCACCGGTGGGTACGGGCCCGGGTCCGGCTGACCGACCGGTCAGCCGGACCCGGGTGCCCGCGGTGTGCGTCAGCTGAGCGTGACCTGGCGGTTGGTCAGTCCGCCGCGCGCCCGGCGCTCCTCGGCGGTCAGCGGTTCCTCCGTGGCGAGGGCGGCGGCCAGGCGCTCGGCGAACTCGGCCGCCGGCTTCTCGATGTCCTCGGCGGAGATCCCGCTCGGCAGGTCCCAGACCGGGACCGTGAGCCCGTGAGCGCGGAAGGAACCCACCAGACGGGTGCCCTCGCCGAGGTTGGAGCGGCCCGCGGCGTGCAGTCGCGCGAGGGCGTCCAGAAGCCGCTCCTCCGGGTGCGGCATGACCCAGCGGAGGTGGTTCTTCTCCGGGGTCTCGCACCAGTACGCGGCGTCGACGCCGGTCAGCTTGACGGTCGGGATGGCCGCGGCGTTGGCGCGCTCCAGTGAGGCGGACACGTCCGGGGTGGCGTTCTGCGGGTCCGGGACCCAGAACTCGAAGCCGCTGTGCACCACCGGCTCGAAGGCGCCCTCGGGGTCGATCAGGTCCTGAAGGCGCGGGCCGTCGGCCGGCGCGCGGCGGCCCTGCACGGGGGTGCCGGGCTTGGCCTGAAGCGCGCGCTGGAGGGTGTCGGCGAGATCGCGGCTGATGTCGCCGGACGCCGTGTCGTTCTGCAGGCCCAGCAGCACCGAGCCGTCCTCGCGGCGCAGCGCGGGCCAGGCCATCGGCAGGACCGTGGCCAGGGTGACCGAGGGGACGCCCTCGGGCAGGCCGCCCTTCAGCGTCAGCTCGGCGGTGGCGGCGGGCACCAGCTCGCGCAGGGCCACCCAGTCGCACTCGCCGGGCAGTCCCTCGAACGGGCGGTGCACCAGCTCGGTCACGGCCTGGGCGGCGGCCCGGCCGTGACACGCCTTGTAGCGGCGGCCGCTGCCGCAGGGACAGGGCTCGCGGGCGCCGACGACCGGGATCTCACCGTCGGTGATCTGCGGCCGCTTGGCCTTCGTCTGGGGTCGCTTCTTCGCCATGGTGGGTGTCTCCCGGTGACGGCTCGTCTCGTCGTACGCGGGGAGCCTAGCCGTTTGCGCCATGGCCGACGGGACCCTGTGGACGAGTCGGTCCGCCGGTCGAAGCCGATCGGTCGAACCGGTCGGGCGGACCGCTCGTCCGAACTCTCCTCCGGACTGCTCGCTCGGACTGCTCGCGCGGCGTGCTCGCGCAGCGTGCTCGGTCGAACCGCTCGGTCAGTCCAGGTCGTCGAAGGCGTCCGCGAAGTCCAGCTCCGGCATGGCGGCCACCGCGGGAGCGGTGACGCGCGTAGCGAAATCGTCGCGGCGCCGCCCGGCATCCGGATCATGAACGTCCGCGTGGACCACGACCCATACGGTGACCTCGCCGTGGACCTCGTCCCGGACCCCCCAGTCGTCGGCCAGGGCGGTGATGATGTTCAGCCCGCGGCCCCCGTGGGCGGTGACCGACGGGGTGGCCGGGGCCGGGCGGGTCGGGCCGCCGCCGTCCGTCACCTCGACGACCAGCCGGCCGCTCGGGTCCACGCGCCAGGCGGCCCGTACGTCCCCGTCCCCGGCGAGCGCGTTGCCCAGCGGGCGGCCATGTTTGCACGCATTGCTCAGAAGTTCGGAAAGGATCAGTACGGCATCGTCGATGACTGATTCGGCCACACCGCTTCTGCGCAACTGATCACGCATCCGGTGCCGTGCTTCCCCCACGCCCGCAGGGCCATGGGGTACGGCCATGCTCGACGACGTGGGCACCTCCTGTGCCACCACCAACGCCACCCCCGAGACCTCCTTCGCCCCACGCCACGGTGTGGATGCCCCATTGGCCTGTACCGGAAACCGGCCGATTCCCGACCGGTGACGCACTCGCAACGATCGAATACATACCGAACGCGCCGGAGCACTCCCTGTGACGATCACCGGGGGTGGTCCTTCGCGAGATCGACAAGCACGAGCATTTCGGTCAACCGCGCGCCCCGCGCCTCCCTCAGCGACCGAGCCGTCGCAGCACCGCGCCGGGACGGTTGGTGATGATCGCGTCCACTCCCAGCTCGACGCAGAGGTCGATGTCGTCCGGCTCGTTCACGGTCCACACGTGCACCTGGTGCCCGGCCCGCCGCAGCCGTTCGACGTACGACGGATGGTTGCGGACGATCCGGATCGAGGGGCCGGCGATCCGGATCCCCTCGGGCAGCCGGCCGTCGCGCAGCCGGGGCGAGACGAACTGCATCAGATAGACGGTCGGGAGGGTCGGGGAGGCGGTCTGGACGCGGCGCAGCGAGCGCGCCGAGAAGCTCATGATCCGTACCGGGGATTCCTCCGGGGTGTCCGGGGAGTCCAGGCCGAACCGCTTCAGGAGCATCAGCAGCCGCTCCTCGACCTGGCCCGCCCACCGCGTGGGGTGCTTGGTCTCGATGGCCAGCTCCACGCGGCGCCCGGCGTCGGCGACCAGTTCCAGCAGCCGCTCCAGGGTCAGTACGGAGGTCTCGGCAGGGTCCTCGGGGCGGTGCTCCCAGTC
Organism: Streptomyces sp. NPDC052773; assembly: GCF_044547145.1. NCBI lineage: Bacteria > Bacillati > Actinomycetota > Actinomycetes > Kitasatosporales > Streptomycetaceae > Streptomyces > Streptomyces sp. NPDC052773. Next base: position 124,990 of record NZ_JBITZX010000007.1, read on the forward strand.
CGGGTCCTCATCCCGCGCGCGGCCCGCGGGCGTCTTCTTCCAGGAGCCGAAATCCAGCGCGGCGAGGTCGGCGAGCTCCAGCGCGGAGACGGCTCCGCGGCCGTTCGACGTACGGTTGACCCGGCGGTCGTGCACACAGACCAGATGGCCGTCCGCGGTCAGCCGTACATCGCATTCGAGGGCGTCGGCCCCGTCCTCGATCGCTTTCCGGTACGCGGCCAGGGTGTGCTCGGGGGCCTCCTCGGAGGCCCCGCGGTGAGCGACGACTTGAATCCGGTGCTGTCGTGCAGGGGTCACCGCGTCATGGTGCCACCGGGACGGGGTAGCCGTCGGTCCGATGGGGCTTCCAGGGCGCCTGAGATGCGGCGCTTGCGGTGGAAAGATCCTATATAAAGAGTGACCGTGGACGCACAGGCACGGCTTATGGTGCCCTGACGGGCCGTGGGAAAAGCTGACGGCATACAAAACGGCATACGAGAACACCGGCACAGCTGCGTGACCGAGGATCGAGGAGAAGAGCTGTGAGCACCGAGAACGAGGGCACTGCGGTACCCCCGGCCCCGTCCGCACCTCCCGTGCCGGTGGACACCCCCGCAGCCTCCCCCCAGGCGGACACGACTACGCCCCCCGGCCCGCACGCGGCACCCGAACAGCCCCCGGCGCACGCCCCCGCCCCGCACGCGGCACCCGAACAGCCCCCGGCGCACGCCCCCGCCCCGTCCGCCCCGGAGGGCGGCGCCTCGCCCGCGGGCGGCTCCGCGTACGGCGCGCCCGCCGGTTCCGGATCGGCCCCCGACAGCAGCTGGCCGCCCCCGCAGCCGCCGAGCGGCCCCGCGCAGAACCCGGCGGCCCCGGTCTACGGCGCCGACGGTCCCGGCGGTGCCGGACCGGGCGCCCCCTGGGGAGCCGCGTACCAGCAGCCGTCGGCGCCCGGGCCCAAGCGGGGCCGCGGCGGCCTGGTCGCCGCCGTCCTCGTGGCCGCGCTGGTCGCGGGCGGCCTGGGCGGCGGCCTCGGCTACACGCTGGCGCGGAACGACGACAGCTCCAGCTCCACGACCGTCTCCGCCTCCGACAGCGGCGGCGACTTCAAGCGCGACCCGGGCACCATCGCGGCCGTGGCCGCCAAGGCGCTGCCCAGCACGGTCACCATCGAGGCGGAGAGCAGCAGCGGCGAGGGCGGCACCGGCACCGGGTTCGTCTTCGACACCGAGGGCCACATCGTCACCAACAACCACGTCGTCGCGGACGCGGTGGACGGCGGCAGGCTGACCGCGACCTTCCCGAGCGGCAAGAAGTACGACGCCGAGGTCGTCGGCAACGCGCAGGGCTACGACGTGGCGGTGATCAAGCTCAAGAACGCCCCCTCGGGTCTCAAGCCGCTCACCCTGGGCGACTCCGACAAGGTGGCCGTCGGCGACTCCACGATCGCCATCGGCGCCCCCTTCGGCCTGTCCAACACGGTGACCACCGGCATCATCAGCGCCAAGAACCGCCCGGTCGCCTCCAGCGACGGCACCGGAAGCCAGGCGTCCTACATGAGCGCCCTCCAGACGGACGCATCGATCAACCCCGGCAACTCCGGGGGCCCGCTGCTGGACGCCAAGGGCAACGTCATCGGCATCAACTCCGCGATCCAGTCCGCCGGCAACGGCCTGGGCGGCACCAGTCAGTCCGGCTCGATCGGCCTCGGCTTCGCCATCCCGATCAACCAGGCGAAGTACGTCGCGCAGGAGCTGATCCGCACCGGCAAGCCGGTCTACGCCAAGATCGGCGCCTCCGTCTCGCTGGAGGACACCACCGACGGCGCCAAGATCACCGACACCGGCGCCGGCGGCTCCGACCCGGTCGAGGCGGGCGGCCCCGCGGACGAGGCGGGCCTGAAGCCCGGCGACGTGATCACCAAGCTCGACGACACGGTGATCGACAGCGGCCCCACCCTGATCGGCGAGATCTGGACCCACAAGCCCGGCGACAGGGTCACGATCACCTACGAACGCGACGGCAAGACCCGCACCGTGGAGCTGACGCTGGGCTCGCGCGTGGGCGACAGCTGACACACCGAGCCCTCCCGCGCCGGGACCGCTCGCCCGCTTCGCGCGGGCGGCGGCGGTGCGGCGCACCACACCCCGATGAGCCGATGCCCCGGAGCGAGAGTCCGGCGCATCGGCTCGTCCCGTCTCCGACCGCCGCGATCCGCCGCGACCGCCGCATCCGACTCTCCGACTCATCCGACTCTCCGACTCATCCGCCGTATCCGCCGCGATCCGCCCTCGCACCGGGTGCGCGAATCGGATTCCCCATCCCAAGCCCGGCCCGAGCCCGATCCAGGCCCGTCCCACCGCCCCGTGAGCAGTTGCAACCGCGATAGCCTCTGACGCGCGCACTCCAAGAACAACCGGCACGACCCTTTGACTGACGGCAACGGGGGGAGCGGACCCATGGCATGGGACGAGTGGGAGCAGCTGAAACAGCAGACTGCCGAACGTCACTCGACGCACATGCAACTGAACCAGGCGCCCGCGGCAGGAGGGGGCCCCGGCGGCGCCCCCGATCTGGTCGTGCAGCAGGACGACCTCGGAGCCGTGGGGCACGCGGCGTTCGTCCTGCACAGCGATCTGGAGAAGAAGGTCGACATCGCTGGCGCCGGCATGAACTCAGACAACGCCGGCTCCACGCACCAGGCGGCGTCGGAGCTGTCCAGGTCGAACTTCACCATGGGCGGTGAACTCATGACGACCCTGACGGTCTGGGAGAGCCAGGTGAAAGCGGTCCGTCAGGCCTGCGCCCACATCTCCAACCACCTGGACTACAGCAAGAAGCTGCACGCCAACGACGACGCCAAGATCGCCGCTGTGATCAAGAGCCGCGACGGCTCCGCGCTGCCCGCTTCCGAGCTCGACAAGTACTTCAAGTAGCACGGGGAGGCTCGGGAATGTCCCTCACCTACCACGACCTCATGCAGGTCGACCTCGGCAAGCTGGGTACGGCCGTCTCCGACTGGAAGAAGGCCGTCGACAACCTGAAGCAGCTGGAGACCGACGCACGCGACAACCTCCAGAAGAAGGCCGACCAGGCGCGCTGGGAAGGCGTGAACGCGGGCGTCACCCGCCAGTTCGTGAGCAAGACCGCCAAGGAACTCGCGGACCTCCACGTGGAGGCCAACGGCATCTACAAGGTCCTCGACGACGCGCACCGCGAACTCGAGGCACTGCAGAAGAGCGTGCGCACCCTCACCGCGGAGGCCAAGGAGAAGGGCTACACGGTCCGGGACAACGGCGACGGAACGGTCAGCGTCGACGCCCACGTCATGCCGGGCACCAGCGCGAAGGACGACAAGAACCTCGAGGAACGGCAGCGGTACGCCGACTCGATCACCACCAAGGTCTCCCACGCCAACGACATCGACGTATCCACCAAGCTGGCCCTGTCGCGCACCCACGGAAACGACCCGTACAACGCCGGCCACGCGAAGTACGACTCGCTCAACGACGCCCAGGTCGAACGCGCCCTGGAACTCGCCAAGAAGCGCGAGAACATGAGCGACCAGGAACTCGCCGAGCTCAACCGGCTGCTGCGCCACAACGGGCGCGAGGTGGACGGCGAGTTCGCCACCGAGTTCTTCCAGGGGCTGGGCGGGCCCCGGCAGACGCTCGAGTTCTACGGCGCCATGTCGATCGACGGCACCAGCGAGGACGCGAGCAAGACGCGGCTGGCCGGAGTGCAGGACCTCCAGAAGTACATGGGCCACGCCCTGGCCAACGCGACCGACCCGTACACCCCGCAGAGCATCAAGGGCGACCGGCAGCATCTGCCGACGTGGTGGGGCGCGGAGTTCCGCAAGCTGGGCACCCAGGAGATCGAGTGGGAGCGCGGCATGTTCAGCCGACCCTACGGCTACCAGGTGCTGGGTGGCCTGCTCCGCTACGGCAACTACGACCCTGCGTTCCTGACGCCCATCGCGGAGCACGTCACGCAGCTGCACCAGGACAATCCGCACCGCTTCATGGCGAACAAGCCAGAGGGCAGCGACGACGGTTACGGATTCAACCCCTCCGGGAAGCTTGGCACTGGCAACGACCCGCTGAACAGCGTGCTGGAGGCCCTTGGACACAGTCCTGAGGCAGCCGAGCAATTCTTCACGCAGCCGCCCACGGCGTACAACGAGGACGGCACGATCAAGTCCGGGGAGAAGACGGACTTCAAGTCCTACCTCGACCTCTTCACGAACAAGGACTTCGAGTGGACGATCGACACGAACGCCGCCAATGTCCTGGCGGATGAGGAGGCGACGAAGAAGGCTCTCAACTTCGGGCCTGACGCCCTCGGCCACGCGCTGGAGGCGGCGACGACAGGTCGTCCGTACGACAGCGACACTGCCGACCCGTCGATTAAGCACAGCGAAGCGCAGGCCAAGCTGGTCCACGACATCGTGGAGAAGTTCGCGGCGCATCCGGACTTGCTGACGCACAACATGAACGGAGAGCTGGAGGAGGAAGAGACCGGGCCGCTTTATGCGCTGCGGGACAGCCTGGGGCATATCTCGGCGGATTACATGGGGGACTTCCAGCGGATGGTGTACCAGGAGCCAGGTGACAGCAGACTTTTCCCAGTCAATGGCGCAGCTGCCAACCTGGATCCCGGAAATGCTCAGAAGTTCCTCGGTCTGGTCGGGCAGGATCCGGACGCGTACAGCGCCATCACTGCCGCGCAGCAGGCATACACCGCGAACGTGGTTCACGCTTTTCTGGAAGCGGAGGGGAAGGGACTCAGCCCAGAAGACAGCGCCCGCGTCGGCCATCTGGTTGCGCCGGGTGCTGCCATTGCCGGAGTTATGAGCAACGCGCGGGCTGACGCGATCTACGACTACCATACTGCCGATGACAAGGCTTTCAACGATGCGGCGGCCGACAACGCTAAGTGGGTGAACCGGATTGTAGGCCTGGGGACGGGAGCCATTCCCGCACCCTTCTCCGTCGTGGGAGAACCCATCAACTGGGTTGCGGAGGATGTATCCGAAAGCATCGTGGAGAGCGTGAAGCAGGACACCACCACTGAAGCTGAACACGCTGCCGGTGCGGATTACTCGAAGGGGCGGACCGCTGTGGTGGATGCATCAGCGGCAGCCGTTGCCAGCTACTTCGACCGCCATGGGGGCATCGACCCGAAAACGAGAGAGAGCATCGATCTAGGGGTTCGCACTCAAGCGGGTGTGAGCCATAGCGAGGGTGCTCAGTGGAACTCCTCGGGAGACGGAACGTGAGACACCTCCAACGCTCGGCCCGCCTGCTCACCGCAGCTTTTCTCGCGGCGGCTCTTGCCGCGTGCGGCTCGTCGGATGATGAGGGGCTCTCGTATCCCGTCCCGGACAATATGTGTGGCATTCCCGTCGACAAAGACGTGTTGGAATCTCTGCTCGACGACGGTGACAAGCTGGAGCAGGACACTGGTGGCGATACACTTGCGGAAGGCCAGTTCTGCCACATGTATGTGGACGGGAACGACTCCGTGGTGAGTGACGCCGACTGGCGTGAGAGTGGATACGAGCTGCGCGACCTCTTCGAGTTCTACGATGTGAAGGGTCTGCGCTACTTCAAGGGCGATAGATACGCATCCTGGAACTTTGGGGTGGCAACCGTCATTCCGTGCCCTGGAGTCAGCGAGGAAGGTGACGTGCTGTCCGTCGAGGTCAACGACATTAGATGGAACCGTAAGTCGCAAGCCCAGCTGGAGAAGCTCGTCCCGGCCTACTTCGACGCCTACAAGAAGAAGCTCGGCTGTCAGGCCTGACACCCGCGCCAAACGGGACCTGGTGCGGCCCTCGCCCCCGCGAGACCCACGGGGCCGGTACGCTGTAACCCGCTCCGTCCCTGGTGGACGGGGCGGAGGTGGGTTGCCCGAGCGGCCTAAGGGAACGGTCTTGAAAACCGTCGTGGCGCGAGTCACCGTGGGTTCAAATCCCACACCCACCGCCAGATGTCCGAAGGGGCGCTCCGTACCGGGGCGCCTCTTCGGCGTGGGCGGGGGTCCATCACCCACGCCCCCGCGTCAACCGCGCCGCCGAAGCGATCGTCGCCCGGGCCTCCCGTTCGGTGAGGCCGGTGGTGCAGGCCGCGTCGACCAGGGGGGCGACCAGGTCGGGGCCGATGCCGTTCTCGTAGGCGCGGCAGGCGGCCCAGAAGAGGCGGGTGTTGCGCTGGCCGCGGTGTGCGGAGAGGACGAAGTGGATCAGGCCCTGGCCGTGGTCGCCGGAGGAGGGGGAGGGCCGTGTGGGGGTGTGCGGGGGTGGCAGGAGGAGGCGTAGCAGGGCCGGGGGGCACGTCGCCGGAGGCAGGTGCGCGGTGCCGGGGGCCGTGCCGTACGCGCCGTGCTCGGTGCGGGAGCCGGGGCCGACGAGGTAGCCGCCGGCGCCCCGGACGTCGATGCCGGGGGCGAGGCGGCCGGCGGAGTTCGGGACGACGACGTCCGGGGGGCCGGTCAGCCAGAGGTGACGGCCGCCGCTCGGGGTGGTGACGACGACCGTGGGCGGGATCGTGAACAGGTGCCGCAGGGCGAGTTCCCGCAGGGCCGCGGAGGCGTCCGTGCCGGACTTGGTGTCCAGGTCGATGCCGATCAGGTGGTGCGGGGGCAGTCCGCAGGCGATGCCGTAGCCGGTGGCCCAGGGCGCGGCGGCGAAGAGCGCGCGGACCCGGTCGGGGTCGGTCGAGGCGTCGTACACGCCGTGTCCGAAGCGGCCGCATTCGCCGTGGCAGGGCAGCGGCACGGGGTCGAGGCGGTGGGGGGAGCGCAGGGCCGGGAGTTTCGTCCGGGAGAGGGGGATGACGGCCAGTCCGCGCTCGGCGGCGGACAGGGCGTGGGCGAGGGCCAGGGTCGTGGCCTGCCGGTCGATGGTGGCCATGGATTTATGTTCGTACGTGCGTTCGAAAAAGGGAAGGGGTGGCAGGCGCGGCACGCCCGGGGTGGGCGGATCGGCCGGGAAGCCGCCGGAACGGTTCACCTCTTACGGCGCTTGGGGTGCAGTCGCCCCCACCTGGCCGGACCCGCCCCGCTGATCAAGGAAAGGTGGCGAAAGGGGTTTATCGACATGTCCTCACGCTTGAGGGCGAATCACGGCTTCCGGGGTGGTTCGCCGGGGATTCGGTGGGCACCTCTGATCACGCGACGTCGTACACAGCACCGAGGCGATCGGCCAACTGCCTTGGTGGAAGCCGTACTTACGCACACCACGGCCTCCGGGCCGGTGCGACATTTGCTTCTGAGAGGAACCAACATGGCGAGTATCCGTACCGCCCGCGTCATCGCCGCCGTCTCCGCTGTCCCGCTCGCGGCCGCCCTCTACAGCGGGGTGGCGACGGCCGACAACGGCGCGTTCGCGGACAACGGATCGAGCGCGGCGGTCACCAACGCCATCCAGGGCAGCCTCGGCAGCGGCGTCGGGGGCGACAACAACGGCAACTCCGCCACCACAGAGCAGCAGGCGATCGGCTCGGGTGCCTCGAACCAGAGCAACACCGCCCAGGTGGACGGCTCCGCCTTCACCGCCGTCAACCAGGGCAACGACAACGTCGCCGTCGCCTTCACCCCGCTGTGGTGGTGAACTGACGGGCCGGTGTTCCGGCACCGGCCCGGGAAACTCCGTATGGGGTGCTCTGCGGGGTGAGCAAGGTCCGTCTGCGCGGCGGTGCTTCGGCACCGCCGCTCAGTCGTTTCCGGGGCCGGGCGAGCCATGGTCTCGGCCGCCCTTTCCTCGTCCTCCGCAGTCGGCGGCGGTCCCGCGCCTCGTCCTCCTCCCAGACGACCCCCAGGGGTAAACCCCCAGGCGTTCTCACCCCCTCGTCCCCCTCCAGGAGGTCCACCCGGCGCCGCCTCTACAACCTGAGGGGGAGTCGTCTTCGGGACCTGCGGGCGATGAGGACCACAGGCTCGCGAACCTAGCGTTGAGCCATGACCACACCCGTCTGCACCAGCGCTTCGGACGCGGCCTCGCCGGCCGCGCGGCCACTGCCGTACGCCGCCGCGTATCCGTCGTTCTCGTCGTACGTGCGGGCTCGTCAGCCGGTCCTGCTGCGCACCGCCCGGTCGCTGACCGCGAACCCGAGCGACGCGGAGGACCTGCTGCAGACCGCGCTGACCAAGACGTACGTCGCCTGGGACCGCATCGAGGACCACCGCGCCCTCGACGGCTATGTGCGCCGCGCCCTGCTGAACACCCGCACCTCGCAGTGGCGCAAGCGCAAGGTCGACGAGTTCAGCTGCGAGGAGCTGCCCGAGCCGGAGCCGGTGCCCGGCGGGAACGACCCGGCGGAGCGGCAGGCGCTGCACGACGCGATGTGGCGGGCGATCATGCGGCTGCCCGCCCGGCAGCGCGCCATGGTCGTCCTGCGGTACTACGAGGACCTGAGCGAGGCGCAGACCGCCGAGGTGCTGGGCGTCTCGGTCGGCACGGTGAAGTCGGCGGTCTCCCGCGCGCTCGGCAAGCTCCGGGAGGACCCGGAGCTGGAGCCGATACGCCGGCCCTGCCGGTAAGCCGCCCCGTAAGGGCACCGCCTGTAGCGGCCCTGCTCGTAAGGGCCCCGCCGTAGCAGCGCCCCCGCGTTTACCGCAAGGTGACGTGATCGATCGCCCTCCCCTAGTGACATACCGAGCGGTATGCGGCCAGAATCAGCGCATCCCCTACCGCCGCGTAGGCAATGACGCCCTCGGGAGGACGCCGTGCTGAGCACCATGCAGGACGTACCGCTGCTGATCTCCAGGATCCTGACCCACGGGTCCACGATCCACGGATCGTCGCAGGTGACGACCTGGACCGGCGAAGCCGAGCCGCACCGCCGCTCGTACGCCGAGATCGGCGCCCGCGCCGCCCAGCTGGCCCACGCCCTGCGCGACGACCTGGGCATCGCCGACGACGACCGCGTGGCCACCCTGATGTGGAACAACGCCGAGCACGTCGAGGCGTACTTCGCGATCCCCTCCATGGGCGCGGTCCTGCACACCCTCAACCTCCGGCTGCCCCCGGAGCAGCTGGCCTGGATCGTCGACCACGCCGCCGACCGCGTGATCATCGCCAACGGCTCCCTGCTGCCGCTGCTCGCGCCGCTGCTGCCGCACCTGAAGACCGTCGAGCACGTCGTGGTCTCCGGGCCGGGCGACCGCTCCCTGCTCGCCGACGCGTCCGTGCGCGTCCACGAGTACGAGGAGCTGATCGCGGGCAAGCCGACCGCCTACGACTGGCCCGAGCTGGACGAGCGCCAGGCCGCCTCCATGTGCTACACTTCCGGCACCACGGGTGACCCCAAGGGCGTGGTCTACAGCCACCGCTCCGTCTATCTGCACTCCATGCAGGTCAACATGGCCCAGTCGATGGGCCTGACCGACCAGGACACCTCGCTCGTCGTGGTGCCCCAGTTCCACGTGAACGCCTGGGGTCTGCCGCACGCCACCTTCATGACCGGCGTCAACCTGCTGATGCCGGACCGCTTCCTCCAGCCCGCGCCGCTCGCCGAGATGATCGAGCGGGAGAAGCCGACGCACGCCGCCGCCGTCCCCACCATCTGGCAGGGCCTGCTCGCCGAGCTGACCGCCAAGCCGCGCGACGTCTCCTCGCTCGGCCAGGTCACCATCGGCGGCTCCGCCTGTCCGCCCTCCCTCATGGAGGCCTTCGACAAGCTCGGCATGCGGGTCTGCCACGCCTGGGGCATGACCGAGACCTCCCCGCTGGGCACGGTCGCCCGCCCGCCGGCCCACGCGGTCGGCACCGAGGAGGAGTTCGGCTACCGGCTCACCCAGGGCCGTTTCCCCGCGGGCGTCGAGGCCCGCCTCACCGGCCCCGGCGGCGAGCGCCTGCCCTGGGACGGCGAGTCCGCGGGCGAGCTGGAGGTCCGCGGCCCGTGGATCGCCGGCGCCTACTACAACGGCCCGGACGCCGAACCCCTGCGCCCCGCGGACAAGTTCAGTGAGGACGGCTGGCTGAAGACCGGTGACGTCGGCACCATCTCCCCCGACGGCTTCCTCACCCTCACCGACCGCGCCAAGGACGTCATCAAGTCCGGCGGCGAGTGGATCTCCTCGGTGGAGCTGGAGAACGCCCTGATGTCCCACCCGGACGTCGCCGAGGCCGCGGTCGTCGCCGTGCCCGACGACAAGTGGGGCGAGCGCCCCCTGGCCACGGTCGTCCTCAAGGAGGGCGCCACCGCGGACTTCGAGACCCTGCGCGCCTTCCTCGCCGACGAGGGCAAGATCGCCAAGTGGCAGCTGCCGGAGCGCTGGACGGTCATCCCGGCCGTGCCGAAGACCTCCGTCGGCAAGTTCGACAAGAAGGTCCTGCGCAAGCAGTACGCGGAGGGCGAGCTGGACGTCACCCGGCTCTGATCACCCGACGGCGCGCCGACCGCCGTACGGCGACGGCGCGCCGGCCTGTCGTACGGCAACGCCACGTCGGCCTGTCGTACGGCAACGGCGCGCCGACCGTCCTACGGCGACGGCGCGCCGACCGTCCTACGGCGACGGCGCGCCGACCGTCCTACGGCGACGGCGCGCGGACCGTCGTACGGCACCCTCATCGCCGTACGACGGTCGTCCCCCACCCCAGCAGCAGCCACACCCCCGCCACCGCGCACACCCCGCCCCAGCCGAAGTGGGTGTAGGCGGGGCCCGCGAGGGCGGAGGCGGCGGCGCCGCCCGCGAAACCGGCGACCACGTACGCGGTGTTGGCGGTGGCCGGCGCGGAGGTGGTGGTCAGGGCCAGGGTCTGGTTGGCGACGTGGGAGGCGACGAGCGCCGCGTGGATCAGGATCGCGGCGACGAACAGCGCCACCAGGACGTGTCCCCCGGCCCAGAACAGCGGCACGGACACGGCGGCCAGCAGATACGCGGCGCGGACCACCCGGCCGGCGCCGAAACGGTCCACCAGCCCGCCCGCCAGCGGCGCGACGACGCTCGCGGTGAGCCCGAAGAGGCCGAACAGCCCAGCGGTGGCGGTGGACAGGCCGTACTCCGGACCGGTCAGCAGCAGCGCCAGCGACGTCCACAGCGCGCTCCACGCGCCGAACATCCCCGCCTGCCGTGCGCAGGCCCGCCGCAGGTCGGGCGAGCGGCGGACCAGTCCGGGCAGCGCGGCGATGCCGCCGAACAGCGGCCCGGTGCGCGGCCGGTGCTCGGAGGGCAGGACCAGCGCGGTCGCCAGGCCCAGGGCCAGGGTGAGGACGCCCGCGCCCGCGAACACCCAGCGCCAGCCGAACGCCTGCCCGGCCAGCCCGCCGACCACCCGGGCGGCGACGATGCCGGTGAACAGCCCCGCGACCACGGCCGCGACATGGCGGGCCCGGCGCTCGGCGGGCGCGCGTTCGGCGACCAGCGGGACGAGTAGCTGGGGGATGACGGTCGCCGCGGAGGCGACGAGGACGGCCGCGGCGAGCGCGGCGGAGCCGGGGGCGACCGCGGCGGCGGCCAGCGCGACGGCCGTGACGACGGTGAGGCCCGAGACCAGCCGGCGCCGGTTCACGGTGTCGCCGAGCGGGGCGAAGAGCAGCAGCCCGAGGGCGTAGCCGAGCTGCGCCACCGAGGCGATCCAGGCGACGGCGGACGGCGCGGAGCCGTAGTCGCGGGCGATGAGGGTGAGCAGCGGGGCGGCCAGGTAGATGTTGGCGGCGGTGACCGCGCTGCACACGGCCAGGAGGGTGAGGAAGAGGCCGGGGGCGGGGGTGCGCGGAGCGTGTACGGGGGTCGCGCGGGACACCGTGGGGGGAGTGGAGCTCACTGATGTGGTGCCCACTGACGTGGTGCTCGCTGACGTGGTGCTCGCTGACGGCAGGCGCATGAGCGGGGAGACCCTTCGAGCCGACTCTAATAACTAACCAGTTGGTTGGACGATGGGGCAACAGTCTGCGCCGCCCCCGCATTCCCCGTCAACCAAACAGTTGGTTACCCACCGCGCTACCCTGTCCCCCATGGCAGCAAGGGACCCCGAGGCCACCAAGGCCCGGATCTTCGAGGCGGCGGTCGCCGAGTTCGCCCGGCACGGCATCGCGGGCGCCCGCATCGACCGCATCGCGAGCGAGGCCAAGGCCAACAAGCAGCTGATCTACGCCTACTTCGGAAACAAGGCCGAGCTGTTCGCGCACGTCCTCGAGAAGAAGATGCTCGACCTCGCCGCCTCCGTCCCCGTCGATGCGGACGACATCGAGTCCTGGATCGACCGCCTCCTCGACTACCACGCCGCCCACCCCGAGATCCTGCGCCTGCTCTATTGGGAAGGCATCGAGTACGGCTCGGCCGAACTCCCCGACGAGACGGACCGCCGCGAGCACTACGCCCGCAAGGTCGCCGCGGTCGAGGACGGTCAGCGCCGGGGCGTCGTCACCGACGCGATCCCGGCGCCCGACCTGCTGCTCCTGCTGACCGCGCTGGCCAACTGGGCGACCGTCGTCCCGCAGATGGCCCGCATCCTGGCGGGCACGGAGGACACCGACCGCGCCCGTCTCCGGGCATCGATCAAGGAAGCGGCCCGCAGGCTGGTGGCTCCTTAGTCACCGCTGTCGGCTCCGGTTCGTGACCGCTGTCGGCTTCGGTTCGTGACCGCTGTCGGCTTCGGTTCGCGACCGCTGTCGGCTCTAGTTCGTGCCGATACGGGCGAGCAGGTCCACGATCCGCGACTGCACCTCGGCGCTGGTCGACCGTTCCGCCAGGAACAGCACCGTCTCGCCCGAGGCGAGCCGCGGCAGGTCGGCCTGGTCGACGGCGGCCGTGTACACGACGAGCGGGGTGCGGTTGAGCTGACCGTTCGCGCGCAGCCAGTCCACGATCCCGGCCCGCCGCCGGTGCACCTGCATCAGGTCCATCACGACCAGGTTCGGCCGGAACTGCCCGGCCAGCGCCACCGCGTCCGCGTCGCTCGCCGCCCGCGCCACCTGCATACCGCGCCGCTCCAGCGTCGCCGTCAGCGCCAGCGCTATCTCCGCGTGCTCGTCGATCAGCAGTACGCGCGGCGGGTGCTGCTCGCTGTCCCGCGGCGCGAGCGCCTTGAGCAGTACGGCGGGGTCGGCGCCGTAGGCCGCGTCGCGCGACGCCTGCCCGAGCCCGGCCGTCACCATGACCGGCACCTCCGCCGCGACGGCGGCCTGCCGCAGCGACTGCAACGCCGTCCGGGTGATCGGCCCGGTCAGCGGATCCACGAACAGCGCCGCCGGGAACGCGGCGATCTGCGCGTCGACCTCCTCGCGCGAGTGCACGATCACCGGCCGGTAACCGCGGTCGCTGAGCGCCTGCTGGGTGCTGACGTCCGGCGCCGGCCACACCAGCAGCCGCCGCGGATTGTCCAGCGGCTCCGGCGGAAGCTCGTCGTCCATCGGCTGCGGAGGCGGCGTGTCGGCCACCTCCACGGCCCCGCCGGGACCGTCCAGCGGCTCAGGCCCCTCGGCGGCGTTCTCGTCCGGCGCGCCTATGGCGTATGACCGTCCGGCCCCCTCGCTCGCCTGCGCGGAAAGCCGCGGCGGCTGGGCGGGCGACGGCGGCGGGGCCGGTGAGGGCGAGGCCGGTGACGGAGGGGCCGTTGGCGGCTGGGGCTGCGCCGCCGGCGGGGCGACGGCCTGCTCGGCCGGGGGATGCGGCCGCGCGGCGGCCGGCTCCGGCGGGGTGCCCAGCTTGCGGCGCCGCCCGGAGCCGCCCGGCTGATGCGGGGGAGGCGTGGCGGCGCCCGGCGGCTGCTGCACCTGCGCGGCCTGCCGGTTGAACGGCACGCCCTGACCCAGGGTCCGCACGCTGATCGACCGGCCCTGCGTCGAGTTGGGGTCCACCGGCGCGGCGGCCTCGGCGGGCAGCGGCTGCCGCGCGGGCGAGGGGGCGGGCGGAGGGGTGGGCGTGGGCGCCGTGGCTTCCGGGGGCAGGGGGGTGCTGCCGGAAGCGTGCGGCTGGGGGCCGTTCGGCTGCGGAGCCGGGGCCGGAGCAGGCGCCGGGGTTGCCGTCGGCGCGGATTGTGGCGCTACGGCGGGGTCCGTGCCGTTCCCCGCTACGGGGCCGCTCGGGCCGTTGCCGCCCGGGAGGGGCGTACCCGCCCCGGAGGTGTCCCCCTCCGGGGCAGGCCACGGCTGAGGCGCCGGAGTGCCCGCGGCGGGCGTCGCGGCGGCGGGCGCGGTGGGACCGGCGATCGACTCGGCGGGCAGCGGCTGACCCGGCAGCGGGTGCGCGACCGGCTGGACGGCGGGCTGGGCGACCGAGTGCGCGACGGGCTGCCCGGCGGCGGCCTGCGCGGGCACCACGACCTGGCCGGTGTCGGCCGGGGCCTGCGCGGGGACGGCGGCCGACCCCGCCGGAACGGGCTGGGGCTGCGGAGCCGCGACCGCCTGGCCGGGGTGCGGGGTCGCCTGCGGCGCGTCGGCCGGAGCGGGCTGCGGCGCGCCGGCCTGGGCCGGAATGTTCTGCGCGGGCGCCTCGGCCGGCTCCGGCGGCACGGCCACAGGCCGCCGGCGACGCCCGGTCGGCGCACTCGTGGGGTGCGGCTGCGGCGGGGTGTGGTCGTCGGACTGGTCGTGCGGCACGGCGTCGTGGCGGCCGTGGTCGTCGGCGACCGGGGTGGCGGGCGGGGTGGCCTGCGGCGGGACCTGGGCCGGGCCAGGAGCGGGGACGGGAGCCGGCATCGGCATGGGCGCGGCGCCCGGGTGCCCGGCACCCGGCTGTACGGCGCCCGGCTGGGCGGCGGCGGGCGGCACGGGCTGGGGCGCGGTCTGCGGGACGGGACCGTCGGGGAGCTGGGCCTGCGGGCTCGGGGCCTGCGGGCTCTGGGGCTGGGGTGCCTGCGAGGCGTGCGGGGCCTGAGGGGCCTGAGGGGCATGAGGGGCCGCGGGGACCTGAGCGTTCTGCCCCGGGACCGGCGCCGGAACCGGAACCGGCATGGGCATGGGAGCGGGCATGGGCACGGCCCCCGCCTGCACCCCGCCGGGCGGCACCGGCCCACCGGGAACCTGCGCCTGCGGAAGCTGCGAAGACGGCGACGGCTGCGGGAGCTGCTGAGCAGGCTGTCCGGGCCGCCCCGGCTGCCCCGGCTGCCCGGGCTGCCCGGGCTGCCCCGGCTGCGGCAGGGCCTCCCCCTCAGCCCCCTCGACCCCCTCGGACGCCCGGTCCGCCTCCGCCGGCGGCAGCGCGAACACCGTGCGCGGCCCGGCCTCCTGCGCCGCGGCCCGCTCCTGGGCGGCGGCGAGCGCACGGCGCCGACGCCCCGTCGGCTGCGCGTTCTCCTCGCTCGCGGCGGGCAGCGCCGGAGGCAGGGCGTGCTGCTCCTCGGGTGCGCGGCGCGCACGGCGGCCACCGGAGGCGGGAACGCCCTGCGGCGGCACCGTCCCGCCCAGACCGGTCCCCGCGGCGGCCGTCCCCGCGGCGTGTTCATCGGCGGTGACGACGGCACCCTCGGCCACCGCGGCGGCGGCCCGCGCCGCGTCCTCGGCGGGCCGGCCGCGCCGACGGCCGGTGCCGCTCGCGACGGCCTCGGTCGTCTCGGCGGCCACCGGCTGCTGCGGCTCGGGTTCCGCGGCCACCGCGCGCCGGCGCCGCCGCCCGGTCGGCGCGGGCGCGGGCGCTTGATCTTGCTCCGCGCCACCGTCGGCCGTACCCGGTACGTCGGCTTCCAGGAAGGCGTCGGTGGCACCCCGCCGGGCCCGCCGCCGCCCGCCACCGGACGTCTGCTCGGCGGCCGGGGCCGCGTCCCCCTCGGGGTCGGCCACAGCCACGGCCGTGGAGGGCGTTGCGGACGCGGACACGGCCCCCGCTCCCCCGCCGAGCGGCACCTCGAGGACGTACGCGCTCCCGCTCATGCCCGGCACTTCGTGGGTCTGCAGCACACCGCCGTGCGCCCGCACGATCCCGCGCACGATCGGCTCGTGCACCGGATCGCCCCCGGCGTACGGCCCCCGCACCTCGATCCGTACGACCTCGCCCCGCTGCGCCGCCGCGACCACGACGGTGTTGTCCATATAACCGCCCGCGGACACCGGGGAGTTCCCGGTCGCGTCGACCCCGGCGACATCGGCGACGAGGTGCGCGAGCGCCGTGGCCAGCAGCCGGGCGTCGACCTCGGCCTCGATGGGCGGCGCGTGCACGGCGAACTGCACCCGGCCCGGGCCGATCAGCTCGACGGCGCCGTCGACACCGGAGGCGACCACGCGGTCGAGCATCACCTTGGTGCGGGTGATCTCGTCGGTGCCGGAGTCGAGACGCTGGTAGCCGAGGACGTTGTCGATGAGGGTGGTGATCCGCGAGTAGCCGGCCGACAGGTGGTGGAGCACCTGATTGGCCTCGGGCCACAGCTGCCCGGCGTCGTCCGCGGCCAGCGTGGACAGCTCGCGGCGCAGCTCGTCGAGGGGGCCGCGCAGGGAGGTGCCCAGCAGGGTGAGCAGCTGCTCGTAGCGTGCGGCGAGCGCCTCGTAACGATCCTTCTCCCGCTCGGCGAGGGAGGCGTACCGCTCCTCGCCCGCGGCCAGCTCCTCCTGGTGCCGCTCGCGCAGCTCCTCGATCTCGGTGACGTGCTGCTGGCGCAGCGCGGTGAGGTCGGAGGCGTGTTCCTCGGCGAGCCGCTCCAGCTCCTCGGCGTGCGCCCGCTCCTGCTGCTCCTTCTCCTCGACCAGCGCGTCGTAGGGCCGCCGGTCCAGGAAGGTCATGACGGCGCCGACGAGCTGGTCGCCGTCGCGCACCGGCGCGGTGGTCAGATCGACCGCGACCTTGTCGCCGCTCTTGGACCACAGCACCTGGCCGCGCACCCGGTGCTTGCGCCCGGAGCGCAGGGTGTCGGCGAGCGGGGACTCGTCGTACGGGAAGGGGGAGCCGTCGGCGCGGGAGTGCAGGACGAGGGTGTGCAGCTCCTTGCCGCCGAGGTCGGAGGCCCGGTAGCCCAGTATCTGCGCGGCGGCCGGGTTGACCAGGACGATCCGCCCGTCGGTGTCGGTGCCGACGACGCCCTCGGCCGCGGCCCGCAGGATCATCTCGGTCTGCCGCTGCGAGCGGGCCAGCTCGGCCTCGGTGTCGACGGTGCCCGAGAGGTCGCGTACGACGAGCATCAGCAGCTCGTCGCCGGTGTAGCCGTAGCTGTCGTAAGCCTGCTGGCTGTTCTCGAGGTTGGCGGAGGTGACCTCGACCGGGAACTCGGTGCCGTCGGTGCGGCGGGCCATCATCCGGGTCGGCTTGGTCCGGCCGCGCGGGTCCATGTGGTCGGGCCGCCGCATGGAGCCGGGGATGAGTTTGGAGTCGAAGTCGGGCAGCAGGTCGAGCAGCCCGCGCCCGACGAGCGCGGTGCCCGGGGTCTCGAAGGCCTCCAGGGCGATCGCGTTGGCGTTGACGACGGTTCCGTTGGCGTTGACCAGGACCAACGCGTCGGGGAGCGCGTCGAGTATGGCTGCGAGGCGAGCAGCGCCTCGGGGTGGCCTGCTGCTCACGAGACGCTTCCTCCCTGTTACCGCACCTTGCCGACCGCTCGGGCCATCTTGCCAACCGGCCCGCGGCGTGTCACGCGAGGGAGTCTAAGGGCTGGGGTTGCGCTCGCGACGCCGGATGGGAGAGAGGTCGCACAAGGCGGTGAAGCCCGGCCGGCACCCATGCGGCAAGGAGCGCATGGCCGGATACGTCCGCGTCCATGCGCCCCTCTCGTCACCTCCGCAGGACGTTTACAGCGGCCTGCGCTTTCTCCTCGGCTCCCTCTCCTTATTTGCTCAGGTCGGGCAGCAACGGCACGAGCCGGTTCCAGCGGTCGATCTCGCAGCCGTTGCTGCGGTCGAACGTGGCATCGACGGGGCGTCCGGCCCACGTCCCGGTGACTCTCGCAGTGGCGGAGCCGCCGTACTGCATGGTGCAGACGGCGCCCTCGGCGACCGGAGCGAAGGCGTTCTGCCCCCACCGGGTGTTCCGGTCGAGCGCACGGCAGGCGCCGGCCACGTCCGGGTGGTCGCCGCTCGCCGGATGGCAGTCGACCCGGAACGTCCCGTCCGCTCCACGGCCTGCGCCTCGGACGGTGACGGTGAGGTGGTGATCGCCACCGCGCCGCTCGCCGCCCCGGAGGGTCGGCGGCAGCACGGACGACGGGCCTGCGAGGCCCGCGAGGCCCGCGGCGGGACCAGCGGACGCGGCGGTGGCCGTGGCGGTGGCGGCAGTGGCGGCGGGCGCGGCGGCGAACGAGCCGAGCGCGGCGAGGGAGGCTCCGGCGGCGACGAGCAGCCGCCGGACCGTGTGGGGGGTGGTGTCCTGCAACATGACCTGACTAACGCCGAACGCGTCGGTACGTTGCGTTCGACAGCGCTCGCACAGCCGTCGGGGGGCCGACTCGGCGACCACCTGCGACTCCTCCGGGAAGCCCTTTGCCCTGCGGCCCGCCTGCCTAGTACCGTGGGGGGCGATTGGTGGCAGCACGCTCGACTGTGTCATCATCTGCACGCACCACTCGCGCTCGCGCGGGCGGCTGTGCTGGAGGCGTCGCCTAGTCCGGTCTATGGCGCCGCACTGCTAATGCGGTTTGGGCCTTAAAGCCCATCGAGGGTTCAAATCCCTCCGCCTCCGCGCAAGATCGCCGAAACCCCGGTCCCCACGGACCGGGGTTTCGCCGTTCCGGGCCCCCGCCCACCGCCTGCCCACTCCTCGCCCACTGCCGCCCCACCCTCCCCCATCCGACGTTTCCGCAGGTCAGGCGGGGTGAGCCAATCGGATTTCACATGGCGGCGGCAGTCATGTAATGTTCTTCCTGTCGCCGCGAGCGGGCCGAAAGGAACGGGAGCGGCGGAGAAAAAAGAACAAGCACTCGTAGCTTAACGGATAGAGCATCTGACTACGGATCAGAAGGTTGCAGGTTCGAATCCTGCCGAGTGCGCACAGAACAGAGGCCCCGGAGAAATCCGGGGCCTCTGGCGTTTGGTGGGCAAGTCGGCAGGGCCCCGCATTCTGGACATGATCAGCCGGTGGGTTTGTCCACAGGGTTGACCCATCTGCCTGTGGATAACTCGAGTTGCTGTGGATCAAACCTCCAGGCGTATATCGGATGCGTGATCCGCGTCTCGCCCGGCACCCTGGCGGGATGGATGAGAGACGCACCGTGAAGGTGTCGAAGTACCTCTCGAAGCATCTGCGGCACCAGCCGGAGCGGATAGGACTGGAGCTGGACGAGGGGGGATGGGTCGAGATCGACGCGTTGATCGCGGCCGCCGCCGCGCACGGGTTCCGCTTCAGCCGGGAGGAGCTGGACCACGTCGTCGCGACGAACGACAAGAAGCGGTTCGCGGTCGAGGGCACCCGGATCCGGGCCAGTCAGGGCCACACCGTGGAAGTGGATCTGGGGCTGCCGGCGGTCGCTCCGCCGCCGTACCTCTATCACGGGACCGTGGCCCGCAACCTGGACGAGATCCGGGCGGAGGGGCTGGGGGCGATGAGCCGGCACGATGTGCACCTCTCGGCCGACCGGGAGACCGCGACGCGGGTGGGCGCTCGCCGGGGCCGGCCGGTGGTGCTCGCGGTGGACGCGGGGGCCATGCACCGGGACGGTCATGAGTTCCGGGTCAGCGCGAACGGGGTGTGGCTGACGCGGGCCGTGCCGCCGCGGTACCTGCGGTTCCCGGAGGGGCGCTGAGCCGGTGGCAGGAGCAGTGCCGGGTGAGACCGGGCTCCGTTTCACGTGAAACCTGGTGGGCCGCTTAGGCTCGGTGGCATGAGTCTGCGCCTGAGCACTGTGATCCTCCCGTACCGCCGCTGGCACGAAGGGACCAAGGAGGCTTGGCAGCGCGCGGAGCAGCTCGGCTTCCACACCGCCTACACCTACGACCATCTGTCCTGGCGCAGCTTCCGCGACGGCCCCTGGTTCGGCGCCGTGCCGACGCTGACCGCCGCCGCGGCGGTGACCTCGCGGCTGCGGCTGGGCACCCTGGTGACCTCGCCGAACTTCCGGCACCCGGTGACCCTCGCCAAGGAGCTGATCTCCCTCGACGACATCTCGGGCGGCCGGATCACCCTCGGCATCGGCGCGGGCGGCACCGGCTTCGACGCCACCGCACTCGGCCAGGAGCCCTGGACGCCGCGTGAGCGTGCCGACCGGTTCGCCGAGTTCGTGCCCCTGCTGGACCGCCTCCTCACCCAGGACGCGGTGTCGTACGAGGGCGACTTCTACTCGGCGCACGAGGCCCGCAACATCCCCGGGTGCGTACAGCGCCCCCGGCTGCCCTTCGCCATCGCCGCCACCGGCCCGCGCGGACTGAGGCTCGCCGCCCGGCACGGGCAGGCCTGGGTGACGACCGGGGACCCGAAGTTGTACGAGAACGGCACGCCCGAGCAGTCGGTTCAGGCCATCCGCGGGCAGATCGACAAGCTGGCCGACGCCTGCGCGGCGATCGGGCGGGACATGACCACGCTCGACAAGGTGCTCCTCACCGGCTTCACCCCGGACCGCGGCCGGCCCCTGGAGTCCCTGGACGCCTTCGTCGACTTCGCGGGCCGCCACCGCGAGCTGGGCTTCACGGAGATCGTGATCCACTGGCCGATCCCCGACTCGGACTTCGCCGCCGAGCAGAAGGTCTTCGAGCGGATCGCCATGGAGGCACCGGCACAGCTGGCCTAGGCGACAGAGGGTGACGAGGCCACCGAGAGCGCGTGAGCACTCAGATGTGCGGACTCCCGCACGGTCGTGCGGGCATATGCGCGAGAATGGCCGGGTGACCTCAGCGACTCGACAGTCCGAGACCCCGGCCCCCGCGATACCGCCCCGGCTGATCGCCACCGACCTCGACGGCACGCTGCTGCGCGACGACAAGTCGGTGTCCCCGCGCACGGTCGCCGCCCTCGCCGCCGCCGAGGAGGCAGGCATCGAGGTCTTCTTCGTCACCGGCCGCCCGGCCCGCTGGATGGACGTCGTCAGCGACCACGTCCACGGCCACGGCCTGGCGATCTGCGGCAACGGCGCCGCCGTCGTAGACCTCCACGGCGGCCCCGGCACCCACCGGTTCGTGAAGGTGCGCGAGCTGGCCCGGGAGAACGCCAGGGAGGCCGTGCGGCTGCTGCGCGAGGCGGCGCCGGGCACGGTGTTCGCCGTGGAGCAGACGTACGGCTTCTACCAGGAGCCCGACTATCCCAAGCTGCACATGGAGATCCCCGACGCGCTCGCGCCCGCCGAGCAGCTGCTCGCGGCGGACGCCCCCGGGGCCGGTGAGCCGGTGCTGAAGATCCTCGCCTATCACCCCACGCTCGACCCGGACGCCTTCCTCACCCTGGGCCGCCTCGCCATCGGCGAGCGCGCCAACGTCACCCGCTCCAGCCCCAGCGCCCTGCTGGAGATCAGCGGGCCGGACGTCTCCAAGGCCAGCACGCTCGCCCTGTGCTGTGCCGAGCGCGGCATCTCCCATGAGGAGGTCGTCGCCTTCGGGGACATGCCGAACGACGTCGAGATGCTGACATGGGCCGGCCGGTCGTACGCCATGGGCAACGCCCACCCCGACGTGGTCGCGGCGGCGTCGGGCCGTACGGTCGCCAACAACGAGGACGGTGTGGCGGTCGTGATCGAGCAACTGCTGGCCGAACGCGTCCGCAGCGACGGGAACCTGTCCGGCGGCGGACCGGGCTCCGCCTAGCCGAGGCGTACTCCTCGCGCCGCAAGCCAGGGCACCGGGTCGACCCCCGAGCCCAGCTGCGGGGTGACCCGGACCTCGAAGTGCAGGTGCGGGCCGGTCGAGTTGCCGGTCGTGCCGGACTGGCCGATCCACTGGCCGGTCCGCACCTGCTCGCCCCGGTCGACGGCGATGGACGCCAGGTGGGCGTACTGCGTGTAGTAACCGCCCGGATGCTCCAGCACGATCTCCATGCCGAAGGCGCCACCGCAGGCGATCCTCACCACCTTGCCCGCGCCGACCGCCCGCACCGGTGTGCCGATCGGCACCGCGAAGTCCTGCCCGGTGTGCCGGTTGGCCCATCGGGCACCGCCGCTGCCGAACGCGGCCGAGAGGGTGTACGTCTCCACCGGCGCGACCCACTCGTTCATGAAGTTCATCTCCGGCTGGTCCAGCCGAACCGCGCCCCGGCAGCTGCCCGCCGCGGCGGAGGCGTTCGCCTCGCCCTGCAACCGCTGCCGCGCCTCCTCCAGTTTCTGTTCGATGGAACTCTTCATCGCCGCGAGTTCGGCGTTCCGCTTCTCCAGCGCCTGCCAGGCCTCCTGCGCCTTCGCCTCGTCGGTGGCGAGCCGTGCCTCCGCACGTCGGCTCTTGGCGATCGCGTTGTTCACCGCCGTGTCGGCCTGTGCGAAGACCCGCTGACCGCGCATCAGCTCCTCCGGGCTGCCCGCCAGGAGCATCTGCGCGGCGATCGGGAGCCCTCCGCCGTCGCGGTACTGGGCGCGCGCGATCCGCCCCAGGTCCTCGTGGAGTACGGCGATCTCCCGCCGCTCCTGCTCCAGCAGCCCTTCCAGCCGTTGGGCCTCCGCGCGCTGCGCCTCCGCCTCGAGCCGCCCCTGCTCGTACCGCTCCGTCGCCAGGGCCGCGTCCTGATACAGCCGCGCCACTTCCGTCCCGGTCCCCGCCGCGGAGCCACCGGCGCCGCCGGTGTCGCCGTCGGGGACGTCGGTGGGCCGGGCGGCGAGAACGGCGAGCGCGCACACGAGCACCGCGAAAGGCCGGGGGTGACGGCGAAGAGGGAGCATGTCAGCGATCGTGGCCCGCGCCGTCGCTCCCGGCCTGTTCGAGTCGTACGCATGGGGGAACCGAACGGCTCTTATGGAGTCTTATGGAGCAGTCGCAGGACAGGGTGATGGTCAGTCAGTCCCCCGGACGAGTACGGCGGTAAGGCCTCTGCCGGCACCACCTTCATGCCACCGTCAGCAGCTCCGCCGCCGCCTCACGCGCCGCCATCTCCCGGAGCGGCCCGTCCACCGCGGCCAGCTCCGCGTACGGCCCGCGCTGCACGACCCGTCCGGCGTCCAGCACGACGACCTCGTCCACGTCCTCGAGTCCGGCCAGCCGGTGGGTGATGAGGAGTGTCGTACGGCCCTCGGTGGCGGCCAGCAGGTCCGCGGTGAGGGCGTCGGCGGTGGGCAGGTCCAGATGCTCGGCCGGCTCGTCGAGGACGAGCACGGGGAAGTCGGCGAGCAGCGCCCGCGCGAGGGCGAGCCGCTGCCGCTGGCCGCCGGAGAGCCGTGCCCCGTGCTCGCCGACCAGGGTGTCCAGCCCGTCGGACAGGCTGTCGGCCCACTCCAGCAGCCGGGTCTGGGCGAGCGCGTCCCGCAGTTCGGTCTCCGTGGCGTCCCGCCGGGCGAGCAGCAGGTTCTCGCGCACGGTGCTGTCGAAGAGGTGCGCGTCCTGGGCGCACAGCCCGACGAGCCGTCGTACGTCGTCACCGTCGAGTGCGTACGCGTCCACGCCGGCCAGTGTGTACGAGCCCGCGCGAGCGTCGAGGAAGCGGAGCAGCACCTGCGCCAGCGTGGTCTTGCCGGAGCCCGAGGGGCCGACGACCGCGATCCGCCGCCCCTGCTCCAGCGTCAGGTCGAGCCCGGCGAGCGCGTCCCGGTCCTGGCCCGGGTGACGTGCGGTCAGGTCCCGCAGGACCAGCGGGAACGGGGTCGCGGGCGCCCGCCGGGGCCGCTGTGGCTCCCGTACCGGCTCGGGAGCGTCCAGGACCTCGTAGACGCGCTCCGCGCTGCGGCGCACCCGCTGCCGGTACTGCACGGCGAGCGGCAGCCCGAGGACGGCCTCGAAGGCGGCGAGCGGAGTGAGGACGACGACGGCCAACGCGACCCCGCTCAGCCGACCGTCCGCGACGGCCTGGACGCCCGTGAGCGCGGCGGCGGCCACGGTCAGGCCGGAGACGAGTGCGGTCAGTCCGTCGCCGAGGGCGGTGGCGGTGGCCGCGCGCGAGGCGATCCGGGTCAGCTCGCCGTCGGCCCGCCGGGCATCGGCGGTACGGGCGGGCAGGGCGCCGGCGACGGTCAGCTCGGCGGTGCCGGTCAGCAGGTCGGCCACGCGGGTCGCGAGCACGCCGCGCGCGGGGGCGAGCCGGCGCTCGGCGCGGCGGGCCACGGCGCCGGTGATCAGCGGGACCCCGGCGCCGGCCGCCAGCAGGCCGACGGCGAGGACGGCGCCGGCCTCGGGCAGCAGCCAGGCGGTGAAGCCGACGGAGGTCGTGGAGACCACGACGGCGGCACCGGCGGGGAGCAGCCAGCGCAGCCAGTAGTCCTGGAGCGCGTCGACGTCGGCGACGAGCCGGGAGAGCAGGTCGCCGCGGCGGGTGGCGTGCAGACCCGCGGGCGCCAGGCGCTCCAGCCGCCGGTAGACGGCGACACGGGTGTCGGCCAGCATCCGCAGCACCGCGTCGTGCGACACCAGCCGCTCGGCGTACCGGAACACCGCCCGGCCGATCCCGAAGGCCCGCGTGGCCGTCACCGCCACCATCAGATACAGCACGGGCGGTTGCTGCGAGGCCCGCGAGATGAGCCAGCCGGAGGTGGCCATCAGCCCGACGGCACTGCCGAGCGCGAGGCTGCCGAGGAGCAACGCGAGGACCAGGCGGCCCCGGCGGGCGCCGGACATCGCGCGGACGCGGGCGAGGACACCGCCCGGGTGGTTGGCGAGAACACCGGCAGGGCGGTCGGCAGGGTGGTCGGCAGGGGCGCCGGCGGGGTCGCCTGCAAGGTCATCGGCTGGGTCGCCGGCCGGGGCGTCAGAGGATGGGTCAGCCGACGGGTCAGCCGGTGCGTCAGCCGAGGGTTCCAGCGCCCGGTCGGACGCCGGACGGGGCCGAGGCCGGGGCACCGCCGAGCGCGAGGGCTCGACGCCCTCCGCGTCCCCGGCACCGCCGGCACGCCCAGCGTCCCCAGCGTCTCCGGCACCCCCGGCACGCCCGGCACCCCCCGCCTCCCCGGCTCCCAGCCGTACGACCCGATCCGCCACATCCAGCAACGCCGGCCGATGCACCACCAGCAGCACGGTGCGCCCCGCCGCCAGGCGCCGGACCGCCGCGACGATCTCCGCCTCGGTGGCGCCGTCCAGCGCGGCCGTCGGTTCGTCCAGCAGCAGCACGGGCCGGTCGGCGAGAAACGCGCGGGCGAGGGCGAGGCGCTGACGCTGGCCGGCGGACAGGCCGGCGCCGTCCTCCCCCAGCGCGGTGTCCACACCCTGGGGAAGGGCGTCGACGAACTCCAGCGCGCCCGCGTCCCGCAGCGCACGGCGCAGAGCGTCGTCGTCCGCGTCGGGGCGGGCCAGCCGGACGTTCTCGGCGATCGTCCCGGCGAACAGGTGGGGTCGCTGCGGCACCCAGGCGATCTTCGAGCGCCACTGCTCCAGGTCGACGTCGGCGAGATCGGCCTCCCCGATCCGTACGCGGCCCTCGGTGGGCCGTACGAAGCCCAGCGCGATGCTGAGCAGCGTCGACTTGCCGGCGCCGCTCGGGCCGACGAGCGCGACCGTCTCGCCGGGCTGAGCGGTGAGGGAGACGCCGGAGACGGCGTCCGTCGCGCGTCCGGGGTAGCGGACGGTCACGTCCTCGAAGGTCAGCGGGCCGGTCGGGACGGGGTCTGTGCCCGAGGCCGGTACGGGGGTCTCCAGCACCGAGAAGATCTCCTCGGCCGCCGCCAGGCCCTCCGCCGCCGCGTGGTACTGGGCGCCGACCTGCCGGAGCGGCAGGTAGGCCTCGGGTGCGAGGACGAGGATGACCAGGCCGATGTACAGGTCCATCTCGCCGTGCACGAGCCGCATGCCGATGGTCACCGCGACCAGGGCCACCGAGAGGGTGGCCAGCAGCTCCAGTGCGAAGGAGGACAGGAAGGCGATCCGCAGGGTGCGCAGGGTCGCCTTCCGGTACTCACCGGTGATGCGCTTGATCGACTCGGCCTGGGCCTTGGCCCGGCCGAACACCTTGAGGGTCGGCAGTCCGGCGACCACGTCCAGGAAGTGCCCCGAGAGCCGGGACAGCAGCCGCCACTGACGGTCCATCCGGGACTGGGTGGCCCAGCCGATCAGCACCATGAAGATCGGGATGAGCGGCAGGGTGCCGACGATGATCGTCGCCGACACCCAGTCCTCGGTGACGATCCGCGCCAGCACCGCCACCGGAACGACCACCGCGAGCCCCAGCTGGGGCAGATACCGCGAGAAGTAGTCGTCGAGGGCGTCGACTCCTCGCGTCGCCAGCGCCACCAGCGAACCGGTGCGCTGTCCGCTCAGCCATCCCGGGCCGAGCGCCGCCGATCGTTCCAGCAGCCGCCCCCGCAGCTCCGACTTCACCGCCGCGCTCGCCCGGTGCGCGGCCAGCTCGGTGAGCCAGCCGACCAGGGCACGGCCGCAGGCGACGGCCGCCAGCAGCAGAAGCGGGGTGCGGAGTTCGGTGACCGACATCCCGTGCTGGAAGGCGCCCACCACCGTCTCGGCGATGAGCATCGCCTGCGCGATGACCAGCCCGGCGCCGACGGCGCCCAGGGCGACGACCGCCACCAGGAAGAACCGGGTGGCACGGGCGTAGCGGAGCAGCCGTGGATCGATCGGTTTCACGTGAAACACACCTCAGTGGACGGCTTCGGGGGTGGGGTGCGCCGCGGGAGCGCTGTGCGCGTCGGGAGCGATGTGCTGGGTCCCGATCCGCTTGCGGAACACCCAGTACGTCCAGCCCTGGTACAGCACCACCACCGGCGTCGCGACAACCGCGAGCCAGGTCATGATCTTCAGGGTGTACGGGCTGGAGGAGGCGTTGGTGACCGTCAGGCTCCAGTCGGGGTTCAGCGTCGACGGCATGACGTTCGGGAAGAGCGTCAGGAAGAACATGGCCACGGTGGCCACGATCGTGAGCCCCGAGAGCGTGAAGGCCCAGCCCTCACGCCCCGCCTGGTTCGCCGCCAGGGCCACCACCAGCGCGGCGACCGCCACGACGAAGGCGATCAGGCTCTTACCGTTCCCGCTGTTCACCTGCGTCCACAGCAGGAAGACCAGCGCGAGCACGGCCGTGACGAAACCGACCTGAAGCGCCAGCTTCCGGGCGCGCTCCCGGATCTCCCCGACCGTCTTCAGCGCCGCGAAGACCGCCCCGTGGAAGGTGAACAGGGTCAGCGTCACCAGACCGCCGAGCAGGGCGTACGGGTTGAGCAGGTCCCCGACGGTGCCGACGTACTCCAGATCCCGGTCGATCTTCACGCCCCGCACGATGTTGCCGAAGGCCACACCCCACAGGAGCGCCGGGAGCAGCGAGGTCCAGAAGATCGCCGTCTCCCAGTTGCGCTGCCAGTGCTCCTCGGGCCGCTTGGCGCGGTACTCGAAGGCGACACCGCGGATGATCAGGCAGACGAGGATGAGCAGCAGTGGCAGATAGAAGCCGGAGAAGAGGGTGGCGTACCACTCGGGGAAGGCGGCGAAGGTGGCGCCGCCCGCGGTGAGCAGCCAGACCTCGTTGCCGTCCCAGACGGGGCCGATCGTGTTGATCAGCACCCGCTTCTCGGGCCGGTCGCGGGCCAGCAGCTTGGTGAGGACACCGATCCCGAAGTCGAAGCCCTCCAGGAAGAAGTAACCGGTCCACAGGACGGCGATCAGGACGAACCAGACGTCGTGCAGTTCCATGACTGTGTGGCTCCCTCGGCCTAGTAGGAGAAGGCCATCGGCTTGTCGGCGTCACGGAGGTCGCCGCCGATCTTCGTGGGCGGGTTGAGGTCGGCCTCGGTCAGCTCGGGCGGGCCGGCCTTGACGTACTTCACGAGCAGCTTGACCTCGATCACGGCGAGGACGGCGTAGAGCGCGGTGAAGGCGATCATCGAGGTGAGGACTTCAGCGGTGGAGACGCCGGGGGAGACCGCGTCCCTGGTCTGGAGCACGCCGTAGACGACCCACGGCTGGCGGCCCATCTCGGTGAAGATCCAGCCCCAGGAGTTGGCGATCAGCGGGAAGCCCATCGTCCACAGGGCGAGCAGCCAGTACAGCCGGGTGAGCCTGGCGCCGAGCGGCTTCTTCAGCAGGACCAGGTGCGGCACCTCGTCCTCACCGGTGCGGTAGGCGGCCGGCAGCATGAACTTCTTCCGCGTCAGCCACAGTCCCAGCAGGCCGAGCGAGAGGGACGCCATGCCGAAGCCGATCATCCAGCGGAAGCCCCAGTAGGCCACGGGGACGATGGGCTTGTAGTCGCCGGGCCCGAACTTCTCCTGGAGAGCTTCGTTGGTGTCGTTGATGCCCGGTACGTACGACTCGAAGTCGCTGTGGGCGAGGAAGGACAGCAGGCCGGGGATCTCCAGGGCGACCTTGTTGTGGCCCTTGTCGACGTCGCCGTAGGCGAACACGGAGAAGGGTGCCGGCTTCTCGCCGTCCCACAGCGCCTCGGCGGCGGCCATCTTCATCGGCTGCTGCTCGTACATGACCTTGCCGAGGGTGTCGCCGCTGATCGCGGTGAACAGACCGCCGACGGCAAGGGTGACCAGGCCGAGCCGGAGCGAGGTGCGCATCACGGGGATGTGCTTCTTGCGCATCAGGTGGAAGGCGGCGATGCCGACCATGAAGGCGCCACCGGTGAGGAAGGCGGCCGAGAAGCTGTGGAAGACCTGGTTGAGGGTGGTGTTCTGGGTGAGGACCAGCCAGAAGTCGGTCAGCTCGGCCCGGCCCTTCTCCTCGTTGATCCGGTAGCCGACCGGGTGCTGCATCCACGAGTTCGCCGCGAGGATGAAGTAGGCCGACAGCAGCGTGCCGATCGAGACCATCCATATGCAGGCCAGGTGGATCTTCTTCGGCAGCTTGTCCCAGCCGAAGATCCACAGGCCGATGAAGGTGGACTCGAAGAAGAAGGCTATGAGGGCCTCGAAGGCGAGCGGGGCGCCGAAGACGTCGCCGACGAAGCGGGAGTAGTCGGACCAGTTCATGCCGAACTGGAACTCCTGCACGATGCCGGTGACGACACCCATCGCGATGTTGATCAGGAAGAGCTTGCCCCAGAACTTCGTGGCCCGGAGGTACTTCTCCTTCTCCGTGCGCACCCACGCGGTCTGGAGACCGGCCGTGAGGGCGGCGAGCGAGATCGTCAGGGGGACGAACAGGAAGTGGTAGACGGTGGTGATGCCGAACTGCCAACGCGCCAGTGTCTCGGGCGCCAAAGCCAATTCCACGTCGTCAGTCTCCTTACATCGCCGTGGACACGGCAGTTTGCGGCCCTTTGTCACCCCAAGCAGGGAGCAACCAGGACGCGCTTGTGAACGCGTTCACATTCACAAGCAATTATGACGCACCGATTCTGGCCACAGGCAGGGGGGTCCCTCCTTGGCCGCAGCGGCACCCTCTTGGCATCGACTTCAACGTCTTGTTGAATTGCACGCCATGCACACACAGCACTCACAAGCGCACGCAGAGGCGCAACCACAGACCCGCATACGGATCTCCTGGCCGGCGGGACACCTCACCGCGACCCTCGACGACACCCCCACGACCCGGGCGCTCACCAAGGCCCTGCCGCTCGTCTCCACCGCGCACACCTGGGGCGAGGAGGTCTACTTCGACACCGGTGTCGCGGTTTCACGTGAAACCGACGCCCGCCAGGTCGTGGAGCCGGGAACGGTCGCCTTCTGGACCGACGGCGACGCCCTCGCCCTCCCCTACGGCCCCACGCCGATCTCCCGGGGCGACGAATGCCGCCTCGCCAGCCCCTGCAACATCCTCGGCCGCCTCGACGGCGACCCCCGACTGCTCGCGACCGTGCGCAACGGCGACCCTGTGCGCGTAGAGCTCGCGGAGCTGTAGGGGGCTACCGCCGCTCCACCTCCGCTCCACCGCTCCCGGCTCGCCCGAGGTGCCGCACCACCCGGACGGGCAGTTCACCGTTGCGACGGCCTGGTCCCCGAACCGGCCACCCTCGCCCGCCCCCCGAAAAAAACGACCTCGGCGCGCGGCGCGTCGCGGCACGAAAAAGCGCCGTGACCCGAGCCGGGCCACGGCGCCAGTCACGCCCCCAGAAGGGGCCGTACGCTCACAGCTCCTTGCGGAACGCCTCCGCCACCTTCAGGAAGATGTCGTTCCCCTCGGCCTCCCCGACGGTCACCCGCACGCCCTCACCGGGGAACGGCCGCACCACGACGCCCGCCTGCTCACACGCCTCGGCGAAGGCGGCCGTACGGTCCCCCAGCCGCAGCCAGACGAAGTTGGCCTGGGTCTCGGGCACCGTCCAGCCCTGCGAGCGCAGCCCGTCGACCACGCGGTTGCGCTCGCAGACCAGCGAGCCGACCCGGCCGAGCAGCTCGTCCTCGGCGCGCAGCGAGGCGATCGCCGCATCCTGGGCCAGCTGGCTGACCCCGAACGGCACCGCGGTCTTCCGCAGCGCCGCCGCCACCGGCTCGTGTGCGATCGCGAAACCGACCCGCAGTCCGGCGAGGCCGTACGCCTTGGAGAACGTCCGCAGCACGCAGACGTTCGGCCGGTTCCGGTACAGCTCGACACCGTCCGGCACCTCGGGGTCGCGGATGAACTCCCGGTAGGCCTCGTCGAGGACGACCAGCACATCGCCGGGCACCCGGTCCAGGAAGCGCTCCAGCTCGGCCCGGCGCACCACCGTGCCCGTGGGGTTGTTGGGGTTGCAGACGAAGATCAGCCGGGTGCGGTCGGTGATCGCCGCCGCCATCGCGTCCAGGTCGTGCACGTCGCCCGGCGTCAGCGGCACCCGTACCGAGGTGGCGCCGCTGATCTGCGTGATGATCGGGTACGCCTCGAAGGACCGCCAGGCGTAGATCACCTCGTCGCCGGGACCGGAGGTGGCCTGGAGCAGCTGCTGGGCGACGCCGACCGAACCGGTGCCCGTGGCCAGGTGGGAGACGGGCACCCCGAACCGCTCGGACAGCTCGTTCATCAGCCCCGTACAGGCCATGTCCGGGTAGCGGTTGAAGGAGGCGGCCGCGGCCGTGACGCGCTCCATCACGCCGGGCAGCGGCGGATAGGGATTCTCGTTGGAGGACAGCTTGTAGGCCACCGGACCGTCCGCGGCAGCGGGCTTGCCCGGCTTGTAGGTGGGGATACCCTCCAGCTCGGCGCGCAGCTTGGGGCTCGTCTCGCTCACCGCAGTCCTCCTCGCGACCACCGACGCCGCCTGGCCGCCGCCGGCTTCCAATGCTTCTTACCTTATGAGGATTCGGCCCGGCTGCGAACAGGTGAGCGCACACCGGATACGCGGGAAGGCCAACCTCCCACGTCCCAGTGGCATCAGGGGCATCATCGCTCGAAGGCGTACGAAGCGGGGGGCGCGCCGCACATATATCTACGCGCCCGTGGCTCACGCCGTGGCGCGCATCCCTCGTGAAGGTGAGTTGAGACCTCTTCGAGACCTGGCCCCGTTGGCAGGCCGGTGCACGCCGACAAGTCACGTACTATGCCGGACGGCTTCAACTACCTTTAAATCAAAGGCAATTAAGCCTCTTCCGCCATGCAGAAACGTGCCTGTCAATGGCTGCATATGCGTCCGCACTACCCCACCGCATGAGCCCTACTATCGGCTCGCCATGACAGCAGCAGGGAAGCACCAGGTGAGCCGCGCGGAAACCTCACGTCGAGGCAGCCGGCCGGGCCGGGCGGGCATCAGAGACGTGGCCGCCGCCGCCGGAGTCTCCATCACGACCGTCTCCGACGCCCTCAACGGCAAGGGCAGGCTCCCGGACGCCACCCGGCGCCATGTCCGAGAAGTCGCCGACCGGCTGGGCTATCGCCCCTCGGCCGCGGCCCGCACCCTCCGTACCGGCAAGTCGGGACTCATCGGCCTGACCGTGACCACATACGGGGATGAACCTTTCACCTTCACCGAGTTCGCGTACTTCGCGGAGATGGCGCGGGCCGCCACCTCGGCCGCGCTCGCCCGCGGCTACGCCCTGGTCATCCTGCCCGCGACCTCCCGGCACGACGTCTGGTCGAACGTCGCCCTGGACGGCACGGTCGTCATCGACCCCTCCGACCAGGACCCGGTCGTCAGCGAGCTGGTCCGGCAGGGTTTACCGGTCGTCTCCGACGGCCGCCCGGCCGGCTCGCTGCCGGTCACCGCGTGGGTCGACAACGACCACGAGGCCGCCGTCCTCGGCATCCTCGACCATCTGGCCGACGCCGGCGCCCGCCGCATCGGCCTGCTGACGGGCACCACCACGGACACGTACACCCACCTGTCGACCACCGCGTACCTGCGCTGGTGCGAGCGGGTCGGCCAGGACCCGGTGTACGAGGCCTACCCGGCGCACGACCCGTGCGCGGGCGCCGTCGCGGCCGACCGGCTGCTCGCGCGCCCCGACCGGCCCGACGCGGTCTACGGACTGTTCGACCCCAACGGCACCGACCTGCTCGCCGCCGCCCGGCGCTACGGGCTGCGCGTACCGGACGACCTGCTTCTGGTCTGCTGCAGCGAGTCCACCGTGTACGCCAACACCGAGCCGCCCATCACCACGCTCTCCCTGAAGCCGCGCCGGATCGGCACGGCCGTGGTGCAGCTCCTCATCGACGCCATCGAGGGCGTCGAGTCGGAGCACCCCGTCGAGCAGGTGATACCGACCGAGCTGATCGTGCGTACCTCGTCCCAGCGACGGCCGCCCCGGACGACGGTCAGCCCGCCCCGGGTCCCCGGAGAGGGCTAGATAGGGGCGGTCACCAGGTCGGGCGAAGCCCTGCCCAATCGGGGCGAAAGCCGCGGTGAACTGGAGTCTTGCTCTGATTCACCACCCCTGGGTCATCACACGGCGCGATCCGCATTCCTATGATGGGCCCACGACACCGCGGGCCGCTGCGACCAGGCAGTCCGAAGCGGTGCAGCTGCGGCGCAATGGTGGAGGGGTCGATGACTCAGGGGGCCGGTCAGGGACCCGAGGTGGAGCGGACGGCGACGTTGCGCGACTTCCGGGTACCCGCGTACGTCCACGAGACCGGTCCGTATGTCCACAGCTCTCACCCGGGCGAGGCTCCCGGCCCAGTCGCGGAGCCGGTGTCCTTCCCGCAGGAGTACACGCCGACCCAGCGCGACCTGCCGGTGATCAACCGGGGTGACACGGTCCAGGTGACCGTCGACCCGGCGCCCGCGCCCGTCGCCCCGCCCGCCACCGGTCCGGGCCCCCTGTTCGTCGTGGGTGACGTGCACGGTTACCTCGACGAGCTGGTGGCCGCCCTCCAGGAGAAGGGCCTGATCGACGCCGCCGGCCACTGGTGCGCGGGCACCGCGCGGCTGTGGTTTCTCGGCGACTTCACCGACCGCGGCCCGGACGGCATCGGCGTCATCGACCTGGTGATGCGGCTGTCCGCCGAGGCCGCCGCGGCGGGCGGCTACTGCAAGGCCCTGATGGGCAACCACGAGCTGCTGCTCATCGGCGCCAAGCGGTTCGGTGACACGCCGGTCAACTCCGGCGCGGGCACCGCCACCTTCCAGGCGGCCTGGCTGCTCAACGGCGGCCAGAAGACCGACATGGACCGCCTCCAGGACCACCACCTGCAGTGGATGGCCCGCCTCGACGCGCTCACCGAGATCGACGGCCATCTGCTCGTCCACTCCGACACCACCGCCTACCTGGACTACGGCGACTCCATCGAGGCCGTCAACGACAACGTCCGCGAGACCCTCACCCGCAACGACGCGGACGAGGTCTGGGACCTGTTCCGCAAGTTCACCAAGCGCTTCTCCTTCCGCGACGAGGGCGGCGCCGACGCCGTGCGCTCCCTGCTCGACACCTACGGCGGCACCCGCATCGTCCACGGCCACAGCCCCATCCCCTACCTGCTGGGCGAGGTCGGCTCCGAGGACGGCGAGGACAGCACCGGCCCCGTGGTCGAGGGACCCCACGTCTACGCCGACGGCCTCGCCATCGCGATGGACGGCGGAGTGACCATGGCCGGGAAGCTACTGGTCCAGCAACTCCCGCTGAGCGTCTGAGCGTTCACCGGCCAGTCGGCCCCCGGCTCCGGACCGGCGAGTAACAGCCCAGGCCACGGCCCAATTTCTGCAAACCCCCTGTCAACGCCTGCCGTCACCGCTCTACCATCGGCTTATCCGTAGCAGGCTCCCCTCCGTTTCTGCCCGACGGCTCGTCAGCGTGCGAGCCCCAAGCCCTACGGAGCATCGGGGGATGCACATGAACAGCGTTCCGCAGCACCTGCTGAGCGAGGACCGCCAGGAGTACGAGCGGCTCCTCGATGAGGCGCTGCGCTCCGCACCACACCGCCCGGAACTGGCCGCTGTCGGACAGCGGCTGAACACCGAACAGCTGCGCACCATGGCGCTCGGCGCCTCCGCCCTCATCACCGCGGCCGCGGCGACCGAGTACCAGCACTATGTGAAGGTCCGCGAGGAACTGCGCCACCCGACGCCGTCCACCCCGTCGTCCGTCCCCGCGTCCGACTCCTCGGAACCGGGGCCGAGCGCGATGGGGCTCGCCACCACCATGGGAGAGGCCGCCGAGACCGTCGGCGCGGGAGCCGTCGCCGTGATCGCCGTCCTCGCCCCCGTCCTGGCCGGAACCGCCGCGGCGATCTTCCTGCTCGTCGGCTACATCCTGAAGATGCTCGACCCCGACCAGGCGTTCGCCCGGACCATGCTCACCACCGGCTGGGTGTTCGGTGCCGTGACAGCGGTGGCGATCCTCGTCGCCGCGGTCGGTCTGCTGCTCACCGCGCTGCGCAACCGGCCCACGCCGGAGCCCGGCCCCTACGGCGAGGAGAACAGCGAACTGGTGCAGGCCAGAGAGGCCTGGCGCGAGGCCCTGCTCGAACGCGGCATCGTGCCGTTCCTCCGCGAAGCCCTCGCCGAACCCGGCACCGCCGCACTGCACCACACCGCCCGTCCGGCCCCGACCGGCCGCATGCCGCACCTCGGCTACGACCGCCCCGGCTTCACCAGCCCCGGCGACGGCCGGTCCGCCGGGCACCGGCCCCGCTTCTCCAGCCCGGACTACACGAGTCCGGACTTCGGCGGCCCGGATCACCATCCGGAGTGACCGCCGGCTTGCGCGCCCCCACGTGGACGGGGGAGCGCAAGCCGGAGACGGTGCCCTGCCCTGCCGGCGGACCATCCGTCCGGTCAGTCCGTGCCGCCGGGGCCGGGTCGGTCCGGTCGGTCCGGGCCGTCCGGTCGGCCCGGTCAGTCCGCGATCGGCAGATACACCCGGTTGCCCGCCGCGGCGAACTCCTTCGACTTCTGGGCCATGCCCTGCTCGATCTCCGCCTGGCTGCCGCCGTGTTCACGGCGGATGTCCTGGGAGATCTTCATCGAGCAGAACTTCGGCCCGCACATCGAGCAGAAGTGCGCCGTCTTGGCGGGCTCGGCCGGCAGGGTCTCGTCGTGGAACTCACGAGCCGTGTCGGGGTCGAGGGCCAGGTTGAACTGGTCCTCCCAGCGGAACTCGAAGCGCGCGTCGGACAGCGCGTCGTCCCACTCCTGCGCACCGGGGTGGCCCTTGGCGAGGTCGGCCGCGTGGGCAGCGATCTTGTAGGTGATGACGCCGGTCTTGACGTCGTCACGGTTGGGCAGCCCCAGGTGCTCCTTGGGCGTGACATAGCAGAGCATGGCCGTGCCCCACCAGGCGATCATCGCGGCACCGATGCCGGAGGTGATGTGGTCGTACGCCGGCGCGATGTCCGTCGTCAGCGGGCCGAGCGTATAGAACGGAGCTTCATCACAGATCTCCTGCTGAAGGTCGATGTTCTCCTTGATCTTGTGCATCGGGACGTGACCGGGGCCCTCGATCATCGTCTGCACGTTGAAACGCTTCGCGATCCGGTTGAGTTCCCCGAGCGTCTTCAACTCGGCGAACTGCGCCTCGTCGTTGGCGTCCGCGATCGACCCGGGCCGCAGGCCGTCACCGAGCGAGTAGGTGACGTCGTAGGCGGCGAGGATCTCGCAGAGCTCCTCGAAGTTCTCGTAGAGGAACGACTCCTTGTGGTGCGCCAGGCACCACGCCGCCATGATCGAGCCGCCGCGGGAGACGATGCCGGTCTTGCGGTTCGCGGTGAGCGGGACGTACGCCAGGCGCACGCCCGCGTGGACCGTCATGTAGTCCACGCCCTGCTCGGCCTGCTCGATGACCGTGTCCTTGTAGATCTCCCAGGTCAGTTCCTCGGCCTTGCCGTCGACCTTCTCCAGGGCCTGGTAGAGCGGCACGGTGCCGATGGGGACGGGGGAGTTGCGCAGCACCCACTCACGGGTGGTGTGGATGTTGCGGCCCGTGGACAGGTCCATGACCGTGTCGGCGCCCCAGCGGGTCGCCCAGGTCATCTTCTCGACCTCCTCCTCGATGGAGGACGTCACCGCGGAGTTGCCGATGTTGGCGTTGACCTTCACCAGGAACCGCTTGCCGATGATCATCGGCTCGATCTCCGGGTGGTTGACGTTGGCCGGCAGCACGGCTCGGCCCGCCGCGATCTCCTCGCGCACCACCTCGGGAGAAACGTTCTCCCGGATGGCCACGAACTCCATCTCCGGTGTGATCTCGCCGCGGCGCGCATACGCCAGCTGCGTCACCGCCTGACCGCCACGGCCCCGGCGCGGCTGGCGCGGTCGTCCGGGGAAGACCGCGTCGAGGTTGCGCAGGCCGCCACGCGGCGAGGTGTGCTTGATTCCGTCGTCCTCGGGACGGACGGGACGGCCCGCGTACTCCTCGGTGTCGCCGCGGGCGATGATCCAGTTTTCCCGCAGCGGTGGCAGCCCCCTGCGGACGTCGGTTTCGACGTGCGGATCGGTGTACGGGCCGGATGTGTCGTACAACGTGACCGACCGCCCGTTGGTGAGGTGCACCTGGCGGACCGGCACTCGCAGGTCGGGGCGGGTGCCCTCGACGTACGCCTTGTGCCAGCCGATGGACTTCCCGGCCTCCCCGTCGGTCGACGTCTCCGTCGCGACGGAGGCGTTCTGCGTGGAGGCAGGCGTGCGCGCGTCCTTGATGGTCATGAGACCTACTCCCTACGCCGGCATTACCCGGTAACAGGTTCGGCGGTCGACGCAGCGGTATCCGTCTGCCGACGTCTCGTGTGAAACATCACTCGTGGTCGGTGATGTTTCATGTGAAACATCGCTGGGACGGAGGTCAGCGCCCTCTCAGCCCGGTGCTCCGAGCTCCCGCGTGTACAAAGGTGGCTCCACGCTAGCGTCAATTCGGGCGCGGTGAACAGGGGGCCCCGTTCGTTCTTGCGATGATCGGTCGGTGACCACGACGCAGCATCCCCCGTTCCCACCGCCCGAGCCCCCGCGTGGCGCCGGTCCCGGAAGCGGCCCCGGAGGTGATTCCGGAGGCGGCTTCCGCGGCAGTTTCGGAGGCGGCTTCGGGGATGGATCCGGGGGTGGATACG
Source organism: Streptomyces sp. NPDC052773 (assembly GCF_044547145.1). Lineage (NCBI taxonomy): Bacteria > Bacillati > Actinomycetota > Actinomycetes > Kitasatosporales > Streptomycetaceae > Streptomyces > Streptomyces sp. NPDC052773. The sequence continues at coordinate 162,219 of NZ_JBITZX010000007.1, forward strand.
GAGACGGTCCCGGAGCCGGTGATGGTGGCGGAGCCGGTAACGACGCTGGGCGCGGGCCGGGTTCGCGGCACGGACGGTCGCACGGGCGCGGGCACGGGCAAGGTGGTGAGCCCGGCCACGGGCACGGTGGCTCCGGTGGCGGCCACGGCCACGGGCATGGTGGCGGCGCCGGCTCCGGTGACGGCTCTGGCCCCAGTGGCGGGCATGGCGGCCACGGGCACTCGCACACTCACGGCCCCGCCGCGCCCGTCTCCCAGCATCTGCGCAAGCTGATCAGCGCGGTGCTCATCCCGTTCGCCGCGGCCGTGGTGGTGGGGCTGGCCGTGCTGTGGCCCGGCGGCGCCCCGCCGCACGAGCGGACCGGGGTCGGCTTCGACCGGCAGACCCAGCACGCCACGGTCACCAGGATCGAGAAGGTGGACTGCGGCTCGGTCAACGCCTCGGCCCCGCCCCCGACCGGCGACACGTCCACCGCCGAGGGCTCCTCCGCCCAGCAGCAGGCCGACGGCACCTGCAAGAAGGCGACCATCCGCGTCGACACCGGCAAGGACAAGGGCCGTACCTTCAACGAGATCGTCCAGCCGGACCAGTCACGGCAGCTGGAGCAGGGCCAGAAGGTGATCGTCGCCTACGAGCCCTCCGCCCCCAGGGACCTCCAGTACTCGGTCACCGACGTGAACCGCAGGCTGCCGATGGGCCTGCTCGCCGGCCTCTTCGCGCTCGCCGTCGTGGCTGTCGGGCGGATGCGGGGCGTCATGGCGCTGATCGCGCTGGCCATCAGCTTCCTCGTGCTGAACTTCTTCATCCTGCCGGCCATCCTGCAGGGCTCGAACCCGCTGCTCGTGGCGGTGATCGGGTCGAGCGCCATCATGCTGACCGCCCTCTACCTGTGTCACGGACTGTCGGCCCGGACATCGGTGGCGGTGCTCGGCACGCTGATCTCGCTGCTGCTGATCGGCGTCCTCGGCTCGCTGTTCATCGGCTGGGCCGCGCTCACCGGCGACACCGACGACAACACCGGTCTGATCCACGGGCTGTACCCGTCGATCGACATGAGCGGTCTGCTGCTCGCCGGCGTCATCATCGGTTCCCTGGGTGTCCTGGACGATGTGACGGTCACCCAGACCTCGGCGGTCTGGGAGCTGCACGACGCCAATCCGACGATGGGCTGGCGCGGCCTGTACCGCGCGGCCATCCGGATCGGCCGCGACCACATCGCCTCCGTCGTCAACACCCTCGTCCTCGCCTACGCGGGCGCCGCGCTGCCGCTCCTGCTGCTCTTCTCGATCGCGCAGAGCAGCGTGGGCACGGTCGCCAACAGCGAACTGGTCGCGGAGGAGATCGTGCGCACCCTGGTGGGCTCGATCGGCTTGGTGGCGTCGGTGCCGGTCACCACGGCCCTCGCCGCACTCGTGGTCTCGGCGGACCGCCCGGCGGCGGAACCGGCGCCGGCCGGCGCCGGGACACCGCTGCCGCCGCGGAGTGGTGGCCGGGGACGACGCCGCAAGCGCTGACGACGGCGCCGCCCGGCAGCGGAGCCATGCAGACCGGCAGCGGGGCGGTGAAAACGGCAGCGACCGACGATGGCGCCCCGTGGGCGGCAAGCTGCTCAGCCCGCCGCCCACGGCTCCCCGCCACTCAACGCCCCGCGGCTCCCCAACGCCCACCAGGCACCCGGCCACGCCAAGCCCGGTCATGCCAAGCCCGGGCTCACCGAGCCCGCCGAACCCACCGGGCCCGAGACCACACCGGACTTCCCGAGCCGCAGATACGTCGATACGCCGGTACGCCTAAAAGCAAAGAAGAAGCGTTACTCCACCCGAAGTACGCGCCGCCTCAACCCGCGCTCTGCTCCTCCGCGAGGATGCGGTCCAGCGCCTCGTCGAGGTGCGCGTCGAAGTCGGCGAGCGAGCCCTCCTGTCCCAGGGGCACCAGCTTGTCGGTGCGGTCCAGGAACGCGACGAGCGGCGCCGAAGAGGAGCGGAACAGGGCCTGATCAGCGCCCACCTGAAGCCGGATCAGCACCTCGCCCAGGGAGTCGGGCTCCACGGGGGAGACCCGCACATCACCCTCACCGCAGGGCCGGCCCACTCCGTCGATCAGCAACTCGCGTCCGAACGCCCAGGTGACCGGCGCGTCCCCGGGCAAATGGAAGGTCAGCCGGACGGCGTAAGGATCACAGGTCTCGTACCGCAGCTCCACCGGGATGCGGAAGGAGAGCTCCTCGGAGACGAGAAAGCTCATCATGACCTCTGCCTGTACGGACTCGCGCATCGCCTACCCCGTCTGTTGCCGTCGATTGGCCGGGAATCAACCGTTGAATACTGCTGGCATCTTGCTGAACGTGCACAGCAGATCACAAGGAGTGAGTTTTCAGATACTGATAGAGAGCGAGAGCGACCCCAGAAGGCGCCCGATCTCGTTCTGCAACTGCCGTGCCGCCGGCAGCAGCCGGTCGGCCTGATGGCACGGGAGGGAGATGGCCATCGTCGCGGCCGTGGTCCCCACTGTGATCGGGATCGCCGCGCAGACCGTGCCGAGCGCGTACTCCTGCCGCTCGATCACAGGTTCCATCCTGCCCACACGTTCCAGGCGCTGGAGCAGCGTTCGATTGTCACGCACCGTGTACGGGGTGAGGGACTGCACGGGATAGCGCTCCAGGTGATCGCGGCGGGCGGCCTCGTCCAGCTGGGACAGCAGACACTGGCCGATGGCGTGCGCATGGCCGGTCTCGCGGAAGTCCGCCCACTCCTCGACCGCCGGATTGCCCGGGGTGTCGGAGACGCACACAACCTCGATCTCGCCTTCCCGGTACATCGCGTAGTACACCGGCACGCCGATCGAATCCCGCCATCGTGCGAGCGCCTCGGTGACCGTGCTGCGACGTTTCTCCTGTGCTCCGCTGCTGCTCAGTCGCTCGGCCGCCGCCCCGAGGAAGAACAGCCCTTTCTCGCGGCGCAGATAGCCCTCGTGCACCAGGGTGCGCAGCAGGTGATAGGTCGTCGGGAGCGCGAGGCCCGTCTCGCGGGCGAGCTGCTTGGCCGGTGCGCCGTGCTCGTGGCCGGCGACGCACTCCAGCAGGCGCATCGCGCGCTGGACCGAACCGATGAGGGTCGCGGTCTGCTGCTGGGCGGGAGGAGTCGCCGGTCGCGCCCGGGGCACCGGCCGTACCGGGGGCGGGGGCGAGGGCGGAGCGGTCCGCCGGGGTGCCTGGGTGCTCCGCGCGGACGAGTCCGGGGGCGCGGGCTGTTCGGGGGGCCGTACACGGAGGGCCTGTGGGGCGAGGCCGGGGCGGGAGGGGACGGGGGGTGCGTGGGGTCCTGCGGGTGCGGTGTCAGCCGTGGCCATGGGTCACTCCCGAAGCGCGAGGGGGGAGCCCGTGCGGGGAACACGGGTGGGGTGTGCGGGGGGTGTACGCCTCTCGCGGGGTCGTCCCGCGGGGTTCCGGACTCTATTCGTCCGCCACGGCCCGCAGACGCCCTGTGACGGAAACTTCCCTCGCCCGAGGGAACCGGCCGTTCCCGTTACCGGCTCCCGTCACCCACACCTCCACCTGTCGCCCCCGTGACCCCCTTCGCCCCGGCGAGCACACCGGCCCCGGTCACTTCGCGGGGGGCGCCTACCAGTCGCTCTTCGAGGACGATCCGGCGGTGAACTTCCGTACGACGTAGACAAGTCCGCCGACCAGTGCCACGAACAGCAGCAGCTTGAACAGCAGTCCGATCACGAAGCCCAGAATGCTGACGATCAGACTGCCGAACACCACCAGGGCGATGACCGGCACCGCGACCCACTTCACCCACCACGGCAGCCCCGCGAAGATCTCTCGCATCGCCCTCGCCTTTCTCTCATCTTCGATGTCCTGCCCTCGATGCTAGGTGCGAGGGCAGGCCCGGCGGGGGCCTCGCATCCCTTGTCCTCCCCTGACCGGTCCCCTAGGGAATCCGGTGCCGCGGATCAGCTCTCCGGCGGAGAGAAGACCACGAGGACCCGCAGATCCTCGCTGATGTGGTGGAACTTGTGGGGTACACCGGCCGGGACGTACACCACGCTGCCGCGCGCCACCTGCGTGGTCTCCATCCCCACGGTCAGCGAGGCCCGGCCGCTGACCACGAAGTACACCTCGTCCTGGTTGTGCGGCTTCTGCGGGTCGTGCTCCCCCGCGTTCAGCGCGTACAGGCCGACCGACATGTTCCGCTCACGCAGGAACTGCAGGTACGCCCCCTCGTTGGCGGCGCGCTCCGCCTCCAGATCGTCCAGCCGGAATGCCTTCATCGTTGCGTCGCCCTCGCGCCCCTGCTCGTAGCCGTCCTGGTCTGCCACGATCAGACACATGATGAATTTCCTAGTCAAGACGATCGCCAACGCGGGTGCCCTCGCGGTCGCCGTGTGGCTGCTCGACAAGATCACCCTCACCGGTGACAGCACCGGCAAGAAGGTCGGCACCCTGCTCGTGGTGGCGCTGATCTTCGGGCTGGTGAACGTCCTGGTCAAGCCGGTCGTGAAGCTGCTCAGCCTGCCGCTGCTCATCCTCACGCTCGGCCTGTTCACCCTGGTGGTGAACGCCCTCATGCTGCTGCTGACCTCGTGGCTGGCCGACAAGCTGGACCTGAGCTTCCACGTCGAGGGCTTCTGGACCGCCGTCCTCGGCGGCCTGATCATCTCGATCGTGTCCTGGGCGCTCAACGTCGTCCTGCCCGACCGGGACTGAGCGCATGACGTACCGCGTCTGCTTCGTCTGCACCGGGAACATCTGCCGCTCCCCGATGGCCGAATCCGTCTTCCGAGCCCGTGTCGAGGAGGCCGGGCTCGACGGCCTCCTCGAGATCGACAGCGCCGGCACCGGCGGCTGGCACGAGGGCGACCCCGCCGACCCGCGCACCGTCGCCGTCCTGGAGGAGCACGGGTACGACAGCGAGCACACCGCTCGCCAGTTCCACCCCTCCTGGTTCGAGCGGCTCGACCTCGTCATCGCCCTCGACACCGGGCACGCCAAGGCGCTGCGCCGCCTCGCGCCGACCGAGGAGGACGCCCGCAAGGTGCGGCTGCTGCGCTCGTACGACCCCGCCGCGGGCGCCGACCTCGACGTACCGGACCCTTACTACGGGGGGAGGGACGGCTTCGAGGAGTGTCTTGAGATGGTGGAGGCGGCGAGCACCGGTCTGCTCGCCGCGGTACGTGAGCACGTGGAAGGGCAGGCGGCATGAACGATTCCGGACTTTTCAGGGGCGGTGACGGCACCCGCGCGGTGCGGGCGGGACTGCCCGAGCCGGTCAAGTACGAGCCGACCCTGCCGGGGCCGGTGTTCGCCGCGCACTTCCACCTGCCGGGCGAGCCCACCGGGCCGTACACCTACGGCCGCGACGAGAACCCGACCTGGACGCACCTCGAGGCGGCGATCGGCGAGCTGGAGGCGCCCGGGGAGGACGGCGTGGAGACGCTGGTCTTCGCGTCCGGCATGGCGGCCATCTCGTCGGTGCTCTTCTCCCAGCTGCGCGCCGGGGACGCGGTCGTGCTGCCCAGCGACGGCTACCAGGTGCTTCCCCTGGTGCGCGCGCAGCTGGAGGCGTACGGCATCGAGGTGCGCACCGCGCCCACGGGCGGTGACGCCCAGCTCGACGTCCTGGACGGCGCGAAGCTGCTGTGGATCGAGAGCCCGTCCAACCCCGGACTGGACGTCTGCGACATCCGCCGGCTCGTCGAGGCGGCCCACGCGCGCGGGGCCCTGGTCGCCGTCGACAACACCCTCGCCACGCCGCTCGGGCAGCGCCCGCTGGAGCTCGGCGCCGACTTCTCCGTCGCCAGCGGCACCAAGCAGCTCACCGGGCACGGCGACATCCTGCTGGGCTACGTCACCGGCCGCGCGGGCGAGCCGATGACCGCCGTACGCCGCTGGCGCAAGATCGTCGGTGCGATTCCCGGGCCGATGGAGGCCTGGCTGGCGCACCGCTCGATCGCCACGCTCCAGCTGCGCGTGGACCGGCAGAACGCCACCGCCCTGGCGGTCGCCGATGCGCTGCGGCAGCGCCCGGAGGTGTCCGGGCTGCGCTATCCCGGGCTGCCCGACGACCCGTCCCACAAGGTCGCCGCGCAGCAGATGCGCCGCTTCGGGTGCGTGGTGTCCTTCACGCTGCCCACCCGCGAGCGTGCGGAGCGCTTTCTCGAGGGCCTGCGGCTCGTGGACGACGCGACGAGCTTCGGCGGGGTGCGGTCCACGGCCGAGCGGCGCGGTCGCTGGGGCGGGGACGCGGTGCCGGAGGGCTTCATCCGGCTGTCGGTCGGCGCCGAGGACCCCGAGGACCTGGTGGCGGATCTGCTGCGCGCGCTGGACGAGTCGGCGAAATGACCCGTCGGCGCGCCGGTCATGCCGGCTGGCGGAACGGGACCACACGCACGGACGGTCGGCGGAACGGGACCGCACGCGGACGGTCGACGCAACGGGACGCACGCGCGGCCGGTCGGCGTGACCACGTCGAACGGACGGTCCGAACCTCCCCCCTCGTGGCTCGGACCGTCCTCGGTTCCGCGCGCCAAGAACCGCGCGAACAAGGCTAGTTGACTCTGTGTCAGTGTCCAATCACAGTAGCGACAGCGACCTATCGACTTATTTATAGTTGGGCCTTGCCCGGGGGCTGGGAGGACGGCAGCGGAAGGGGGCTTCGCCATGGACCTGGCCTTGTTGCGCACCTTCGTGACGGTGCACCGGGCCGGATCCTTCACCCGCGCCGCCGCGCTGCTCGGCCTCTCGCAGCCCGCCGTCACCTCGCAGATCCGCACCCTGGAACGGCAGCTCGGCCGTCCGCTGTTCCTCCGGCAGGCCCGGGGCGTGACCCCGACGACCATCGGCGACGAACTCGCCCACAAGGCCGCACCGCATCTCGACGCCCTGGTGGAGATCGCCGAGACCGGGCTCGACGACGAGTCCTCCTTACGTACCCTGCATCTCGCCGGCCCGCCGGAGTTCACCGCCGAACGCGCCCTGCCCGCCCTGGTCGAGCTGACCGGCGAGGCAGGCCAGGGATTCGACCTGCGGGCGTCCTTCGGGACCGCCGAGGAGACCCTGGAAGGGCTGGCCGCCGGGCACCACGATCTCGCCATCAGCACGGCCCGGCCGCGCGGCGCCCTGCTCACCGCCACCCCGCTCTGCGACGAGGAGCACGTCCTGGTCGCCGCCCCGCGCTGGGCCGAGCGCATCGGCCCCGGAATGCCGCGCCGCAAGGGTGCGTCCGCCCTGGAGAGCCTGCCCGTCGTCGAGGTCCACGAGTCGCTGCCCTTCGTATCCCGCTACTGGGCCTCCGTCTTCGACGCCCGACCGGACGCCTCCGGCACCGTCATCGTCCCGGACCTACGAGCGGTCCTCGCCTGCGCGACCGCCGGCGCCGGCATTGCCGTCCTGCCCCGCTATCTGTGCACGACCGCGCTGGAGCGCGGGGAGGTCGTCGCGCTGCACGAGCCGGCCGTGCCGCCGCTGCGCACCTATTTCCTGGTGGTCCGCACCGGGACCCTGGCGATGCCACATATCGCGCGGGCCCACGAATGGCTTCAGCGGGCGGCGGCCGACTGGGGCTGAGCTCGCCGCCGGGGAAGACTACGGACGACTTCCACCGAGCGCGCCCCCGGCGCGTAATCCGGCCATCACTCCATGAGCCCCATCGGTCACGTTTCGCGATGTTTCACGTGGAACCAGCCGGGCCACATTTCACCCATGACCGTCCGACCCGTGGTCAAGCGCACCGCCCGTGCCGTTCTGCTGGACGGTGACGACCTGATCCTGATCAAGCGCACCAAGCCGGGTGTGGATCCCTACTGGGTGACGCCCGGCGGCGGGGTCGAGCCCGGGGACCCGACCGTCGTCGACGCCCTGCACCGCGAGGTCTACGAGGAGCTGGGCGCCAAGATCACCGATGTCGTGCCGTGTTTCGTGGACACCGTCGAGCACATCGGCGAGGACGGCGGCGCGACCGGTGTGAAGGTCCAGCACTTCTTCGTCTGCCGGCTGGAGTCCATGGACCCGGCGCTGCGGCACGGCCCCGAGGTGGAGCACCCGGCGGGCGAGTACGAGATCGTGCGGGTGCCGTTCACCCGGGTCGGGATCGCCTCGGTCCACCTGGTGCCGTTGTCGCTGCGGCACTACCTCGACGGGAACATCGAGGGCGTACGCGCCATGCACGCCCCCGACCTGGGCTGACCTCCGGTCTCGCGCGCCCCCGCTTTCAGCTGCCCGCGGCGACGAGCTCCTCCACCGAGTCGTGCCGTATGCGGTTCGACGGGATGCCCACGTGCCGCAGCGCGTCCACACCGCTGCGGATCATCCCGGGCGGGCCCGAGAGATAGGCGTCGTACTCGTTCCATGGGCCGTACTCGCGTATGGCGTCGGGCAGCTGGAGGTGCGCCTGCTGGTCGATGATCGCGCGGACCGACAGCCAGGAGTGGCTCTGCTGGAGCCTGAGCATGGTGTCGATGTCGTACAGGTCCTGATCGGTGCGGGCGCCGTAGAACACCTCCACCGGCCGTCGCTCGCCGTGCTCGGCGACATCCTCGACGAGCGCCTTGATCGGGGCGATCCCGGTGCCGCCGCCCAGACAGAGCAGTCCGCTGTCGGTGGTGTGGTCGACGGTCATGGAACCGGCCGGCGGGCCGAGGCGGATGACATCACCGGGCCGGGCGCGGTGCACCAGGGCGTTGGAGACCCAGCCCGCGGGGACCGCCTTCACGTGGAACGTCAGCAGGCCGTCCGAGCGGGGGGCGGAGGCGAAGGAGTAGTGCCGCCACACACGCGGCCACCAGGGCGTCTCCACGCTCGTGTACTGGCCGGCGAGGAAGGGGTACGGCTGGTCCGGGCGGACGGTGATGACCGCGATGTCGGGGGTCCGCAGATCGTGGGCGACGACCTCGGCGTGCCACCAGGCGGGGGCGCGCAGCTCGTCCGCAGCCGCCGCGTCGATCATGACCTGCGAGATCGTCGTATACGTCCGCACCCAGGCCGCTTCGGTCTCCGCGTCCCAGATCCCCTCGGCGTACCGGCTCAGCGCGCCGATGAGGCATTCGCCGACGGCCGGGTAGTGCTCGGGCCGGGTGCCGTACTTGCGGTGTCCCCGGCCCAGGTTTTGCAGGTAGTCGACGAGCACCGGGGTGTTGTCGATGTGCTCCGCGGCGGTGAGCAGCGCCTTGAGCAGACGGTCCCGCTGGGTGTCCATCGCGGGCGGGAAGAGCAACCTCAGCTCGGGGTGCCGGACGAAGAGCAGCGCGTAGAAGTAGGAGGTGACCTTGTCGGCCACGGGGGCGATCTCGGCCATGGTTCGCCGGATGAGTACGGCGTCCGGTGAGGCGTCCTCGGCCGGAGCGGACGGCTGCGGCTCCGGCCGGCCGGTGGGGGCTGGGCGCTGCGTGGGGACGCGGTGGGGGGCGGAGGCTTCGGCGACGGCCGGGGATGGACGCGGTCCGGATATCGGAGGTGCCGATGTCGGAGGCGCCGATATCCGCTGTGCCGGGGATATCTCCGCGGGCTCCGAGGCGGTTGCCGCGTCGCGCTCGCTCTCCGGTGCCGTCGTCGCCGGCTTCTTGCGCGGCGTGAACCAGCCGCCCCCGCCGTCGGAAGTGCCGTTGTCGGCCGACGTGGTGGTCGGAGCGTCCATGCTGTGCCTCGCCTCGAACATCTCTCGGTCGGTCTGCGCACTTCCCGATCGGAAGGTGCCTGCTTCCCCCGCAGACGGCTTGTCCTGCCCCCGAGCACCGCCGCGCCCGGTGCGGCCTCATTCAACCCGTCTTCGCGCACGCGTCAGCCGTATACCCCGGAACGCGGGTCCTCGATCTCTCCGTTCCGTCAGGCTGCTTTTTCCTGCTCTGTCCCCACCGGGGAGGCGTGCCGCCTCTTCCCGACCGGGAACCGGACTCGACCATACCGGCCACCGCGTCGCACACAAGTCCCCCCTGCGCCGGCCACGAAATCGACCATGAAGCGAACCATGAGTTCTCTCAATTACAGGGCGTCACGGACCAATTCATAGGCATCCCACAGATCCTTCCCCTCATAGGCGTGGGTGGCCAGACCGGTCAGACGGTGGTCCGCGTTGACCGCGACGGAAACAGGAACGGCTGCGAACAGATCGGTGTCCGACGACGAGTCCCCGTACGCGACGCAGTCGGCCCGGGTCACCCCGAACTGCCGGCACAGCCGGTCGGCGATCATCACCTTGGCCGCGGCGCTGAGCACGCCCGTCGGGTCCACGGGCTCGGTGAACGGTACTGCGGGGAAGCGCGACCCGTGCGCCGCGTGCGCGCCCCACCCTGTCAGGCGTTCCACGAAGAACGAGGGGGACAGGGAGACGACGGCGCAGTAGTCGCCCCGTTCCCGGATCTCCGCCCAGACGTCCCGGATGCGAGCCAGCCAGGGCGCCCGGTCGAAGGCCGCCGCGACATGCGCCTCGGTCAGCTCCGCCCACAGGGTGTGCACCCGCTGCGCATACTCCGGCGAACCTATCTCTCCGGCCGCGATCGACCGGTCGAGCGCCACCGTCTCCCTCTCCAGACCGAGTTGCCGGGAGATCTCCACCGGCGCGGACGTCCCGTACAGCAAGGTGCCGTCGAGGTCGAAGAGATGAAGTCTCGCCATGGGCCCCGAGGGTACCGGCGGCAAGAGCGAGGCCTGCCGGCTGATGGGCCATCGGCACGGTGATGCATCGGGCGGACGCCCGCCGTTCGTCGACGTTTCACGTGAAACACCTCGCCCTCGTTCTCTCGCCGTGCCCATGGTCACGGCATGGCCAAAAGGACGTACGTCTCACTCGAAACAGGTGGACGCCGAGGGCACCCGTCGGACAGCCTGACCTGCGTGCCCACTCCTTCCGTCGCCGCTCTGCCCATCCGCCGTCTGACGCTTCGCGATCTCGCCGCCTGCGCCGACCTGTCCGAGAACCGGGGGTGGCCACGCGAAGAGCACAAGTGGGGCTTCCTCCTCACCGCGGGGAAGGGGTACGGCATCGACGACCCCGACGGAGGGCTCGTCAGCGCCTGTGCCGTCACCGAGTACGGTCCTCACGGCCGCCCCGATCTGGCGGCCATCGGCATGGTGCTGGTAGCCGAGCGGCACGCCCGGCAGGGCGTCGGGCGCCGTCTGATGCGCCATGTCGTCTCCACGATGGGCACCACCCCGCTGACTCTGCACGCGACGCCCTACGGCCGCCCGCTCTATGAAGAACTCGGGTTCAAGGTCACCGGCCAGGCGGAGATGCTGCTGGGCCGTTTCACCCCGGGCGGACCGGAACCGAAGGTCGCCACCCGGCCCGCGACGGCGGAGGATCTGCCGGCGATTCTGCGGCTCGACGAGGAGGTGTTCGGCTCCGACCGCACGCACATCATCACCCGGCTGCCCGCCTTCGCCGACCAGCTGCGCGTCGCCGAGGAGCACGGCCGGATCATCGGTTACACGGCCGCCTGGCCCAACATGGACACCCATGTGGTGGGTCCGTTGATCGCCCGGGACACGCAGACCGCGCAGGCACTCATCGCCTCCCTCGCCACCCACACCGATCGACCGCTGCGGACCGATATCGACGTACGGCACGAAGAGCTGCTGGCGTGGGCGAAGGAGCGCGGGCTGGCGTCCGTCGCCTTCAACGCGGTGATGACCTACGGCATCGGGGACCTGCCCGGTGACTGGAGTCGGCGCTTCGCTCCGCTGACGGTGGCCGCGGGCTGAGGCCTCGAAACGCGGAAGACGCCGGTCCCCCGTCGGGAACCGGCGTCTTTTCAGATGGAGAGCCGCGCTCAGGCGAGGGCTTCCACGGCGGCGGTGGCGAAGGCGTGGTCCTGTTCCGGCGCTCCGCCGCCGACGCCGATGGCGCCGATCAGCCGGCCGTCCCGGTGCACCGGCACACCACCGGCGATGAACAGCAGCGGCTGGCTGAGAGCGGTCGGCAGGCTGTGGAAGGGCCCGTCCGGCTTGACGGCGTCGACCAGGTCCGCGGTGGGGGCGTTGAGCTGGAGCGCGGTGTACGCCTTGCGGGTGCTGGTCTCACCGGAGATCAGGACGGCCCGGTCGTCGCGGCGGAAGGCCAGCAGGTGACCGCCGGCGTCCAGCACGGTGACGCTGACCGTCACCCCGGCGGCCTCGGCGGCGCGGGAGGCCGCCGCGACCAGGGTCTCGGCGTCCTGGGTGGTCAGAGGGGCGGCGGCGATGGTGGTGCTCACGAGGGGTTTCTCCTTGTGACTGTGTGACTGATGTGGCCGGCGTCGGATCGGTGCCCGCGGGGACGGCCCTGGCCCCGCGGCATCCGGATCCGGACCGGTCGGTGAGGGACGTCAGTGGTGGACGGGCGTCGGCTGCTCGGTGAAGGTGACGGACGCCGGTACGCGGGTCTTCTCGCGGCGCTCCAAGGCGGCCGAGAGGAAGGCGAGGACCAGGGCGGCGGCGGCCAGCAGCGCGCCCACCCAGTTGGGGGCGGTGTAGCCCAGTCCGGCCGCGATCACCAGGCCGCCGAGCCAGGCGGAGAGCGCGTTGCCGAGGTTGAAGGCGCCGATGTTCACGGCGGAGGCCAGCGTCGGGGCGCCGTGCGCCTGGTCGAGGACCCGCTTCTGCAGCGGCGGCACGGTGGCGAACCCCAGAGCGCCGATCAGGGTGATCGTGACGGCCGCGAGGATCTTGTTGTGCGCGGTGAGCGTGAACAGCGCCAGCACCACGGCGAGGGCGCCCAGGGAGACGTAGAGCATGGGCATCAGCGCGCGGTCGGCGAACTTGCCGCCGACGAGGTTGCCGCCGACCATGCCGAGTCCGAAGAGGACCAGCAGCCAGGTGACGGAGCTCTCGGCGAAGCCGGCGGCATGGGTCATCATCGGCGCGATGTAGGTGATAGCCGCGAAGACGCCGCCGAAGCCGAGGACGGTCATCGCCATGGCGAGCAGCACCTGGACGTTCTTGAAGGCGGCCAGCTCGTGGCGCAGGCGCACCCCCTCCGGCTTGGGCATGTCGGGCACCAGCTTGGCGATGCCCGCCAGGCCGATGACTCCGAGCAGGGCGACGATGGCGAAGGTCACGCGCCAGCCGATGGACTGGCCGACGAGGGTGCCCAGCGGGACGCCGACGACGTTGGCGACGGTCAGTCCGGTGAACATCATCGCGATGGCTCCGGCCTTCTTGTCCGGGGCGACCAGGTCGGCGGCGACGACGGAGCCGATGCCGAAGAACGCGCCGTGGGCGAGTGAGGCGACCACACGGCCGATCAGCATGATCCCGAAGACGGGCGCGATGGCGGACAGCAGGTTGCCGACGATGAACAGACCCATCAGCAGCATCAGCATCCGCTTGCGGGAGACCTTGGTGCCGAGCACGGTCATCAGCGGGGCGCCGAGCACCACGCCGAGGGCGTAGCCGGTCACCAGGTAACCGGCGGTGGGGATGGAGACCCCGTAGTCGCTCGCGACCTGGGGCAGCAAGCCCATGATCACGAACTCGGTCGTTCCGATCCCGAAGGCCCCGATCGCGAGGGCCAGAAGCGCGAGAGGCATGTGGGGTACACCTTCCCAGAAGATTGCAGGTGCGCTTAACGTGCGTCCACAATAGTTGCAGACGCGGGATAAATGCAACCGCCGACTATTGCGGTCCTGCTCTATCCTGGAAGCCAGACGCTCCGGGACGGAGGAAACGCCCATGACAGCGACGGACCCCGCGCTCACCGCCCTCGCCCAGGGCTGGTGCGCCCTCTCCCTGCTCCACGGCCGCATCGAGGCGCACATCGAACGCGCTCTGCAGGCCAGGCACGGACTGAGCGTGCGCGAGTACTCCCTGCTCGACGTGCTCAGCCGGCAGCACGACGGCGAAGGGGGGCACCTGCAGATGAAGCAGGTCGCCGACGCGGTGGTGCTCAGCCAGAGCGCGACCACCCGCTTGGTCACCCGACTCGAGGACCGTGGGCTGCTGGAGCGCTACCTGTGCCCCACGGACCGCCGCGGGATCTACACCAACGTCACCGAAGCGGGGCTGAAGCTGCTGGCGGAAGCCCGTCCGACCAATGACGCCGCGCTGCGCGAGGCACTGGACGAGGCGGCCAAGGTCCCGGAGCTGGCGCCGCTCGTGCGGGTCGTGGAGTCGGGGCGGGTGCCCGCATAAGGTGCAGGCAACAGATGCCCGCATAAGGTGCAGGCACAGGCGCCCGCATAGGGTGCGGGCATGGGAGATCTTGAGATACGTGCCGCGGTCGCCGACGACGTCCCCGCGATCGTGGCCATGCTCGCGGACGACCCGCTGGGTGCCCAGCGGGAGTCCCCGGAAGACCTGGCCCCTTATCTGACGGCGCTCCAGCGACTCGCCGACGATCCGAACCAGCACCTCGTCGTGGCCGTCCGTGAGGGCCGCGTGGTGGGCACGCTTCAGCTCACGATCATCCCGGGGCTCTCCCGGCGCGGGGCCACCCGGTCGATCATCGAGGGCGTGCGTATCCACGCCGACGAACGCGGCAGCGGTCTGGGCACCCAGCTCATCGAGTGGGCGATCGACACGTCCCGGAGCGAGGGCTGCCAACTGGTCCAGCTGACCTCCGACAAGTCCCGCGTGGACGCCCACCGGTTCTATGAGCGACTCGGTTTCGAGGCGTCTCACCTTGGGTTCAAGCTTCAGCTCTGACGACGAAGGGGCTCTGTTTCACGTGAAACAGAGCCCCTTCGTCTCCGTGCGGCCTACTTGATCCCCCGCCACCCCTCCGGGTCCACGCCTCCTGGCACATCGGCCGTCTCGTCGTACGGCTCACGCGTGAAGACGAAAGAGCCGAGGTCGAGATGGCTCACAGATCCATCCGGCCGCCGCACGGCCTTCAGCACTTCCCCGGCGTAGTAGCCCTCCAGCCCGGTCCAGGTGCCGTCGCCGTTCGCCCGGAACCGTGAACGGCGTCCGGCGGCGGACAGGGGTCCCAGCGAGACACCGCCGTCGGCCGTCAGCCGCAGGACGAACACCTGCGTTCCCCAGTACCACTGTCCCGCCAACTCCATTACGGCAGGCTCCACTTCCGGGAGTGGACGCCAGGGCTCGGGGATCCGGGGCTCCGCCTCCGCGACGATCCGGATGAGGTCGGCGCTCACCACCGCCGGCAGCGGCCCGGAGGTGCAGTTGGTCAGCACGACGGCCGCCACATCGTCGTCCACGCTGAGGGTGACGTTGGTCAGGAAACCCGGGAGCGAGCCCGAGTGGCCCGCCAGCAGCCGACCGCCCCCGTGGTAGATCTGCAGCCCGAGCCCGTAGGTGATCCCGTCGGCGACATCCGCCGGCTCGGCGGGAGCGGCCGGCGTCCGCATTTCCCGTACGGACTCCGCGCTCAGCACCCGGTCGTCGCCGTGCATCAGGAAGGCGGCGAATTTGGCCAAGTCGCCGGTGGTCGACCACAGTTGACCGGCCGGAGCCATCCGGCCCAGGTCCTCCGCCGGCTCCGGAAGCATCACATCGGCCCAGGGGTGCACCGCCCAGCCCCCGGCGTGCGGGGCCGATGGCCTGCCGCTCGTCCGGCTCAGGCCCAGAGGTTCGAGCACTTCGCGTCGGAGGACGTCCTCCCAGGGAGCGCCGCGCAGCTTTTCGACGAGTGCGCCGAGCAGCGTGTACCCGGGGTTCGAATAGTGGTGACGGCGGCCCACGGGATGCCGGAAGGGCTGTTCCCCCAGGACGTCCGACAGCTCCGGGCGCAGGGATCCGGGGGTGCGCTCCCACCAGGGTCCGGGGCTCTCGGCGGCCAGGCCGCTGGTGTGCGCCAGCAGTTGGGCGATGGTCGCCTCCCCCGCGCCGGTGTCCGGCAGATGCTTCTCCAGCGGATCGCCGAGGTCCAGGACGCCCTCGTCACGCAGCCTGAGGACGAGGACCGCGGTGAAGGTCTTGGTGATCGAGCCGATGCGGTACTGCACGTTCTCGTCCGGCCCGTGCCCCTCCA
Source organism: Streptomyces sp. NPDC052773 (assembly GCF_044547145.1). NCBI lineage: Bacteria > Bacillati > Actinomycetota > Actinomycetes > Kitasatosporales > Streptomycetaceae > Streptomyces > Streptomyces sp. NPDC052773. Next base: position 178,124 of record NZ_JBITZX010000007.1, read on the forward strand.
TGGAGGTCCGGGACCCGTGCCACACCACTCGCCCGCCCCTGACCACCGCCGCCACCAGCGACGGGGTGCGCCCTTCGGCCTGTGCCACGGCGATCCGGTGCAGCAACGCCCGCCGGGTACCGGGAAGCAGCTCTTCCTGAGATGTCGTCATGCGCTCAGTCCATCCGGTGAGCCGCCCGGCGTCGAGTCCATTTCGTCCGAGGCCCGCGCTCGAATAGGACCGAGCCGGGCGTCGGCGCGGCCCAGGCCCCTCGCAGGTGGCTGCAGGGTCTCGCCGCCGATGACATGTCGAGCACGAGGGCTGCAGGCGAGCTCAGATCGCGCACCGATGAGTTCCCCGCGCCGCGCCGGTCTGTACGCGTAAGACCGACTCAGGGAAGGCTGGCGCCATGCGGAAGTTGATCTACGGGATGAACCTGAGCCTGGACGGCTACATCGCCGCGCCCGGCGACGACATCGGCTGGAGCGTGCCGAGCGACGAGCTGTTCCAGTTCTGGTCCGACCAGTTGCAGGCGACCGACCTGTCGCTGTACGGGCGCAAGCTGTGGCAGACGATGAGCTCCTACTGGCCGACGGGCGACCAGCAGCCCAACGCCACCCCGGCGGAGATCGAGTACGCGCGCCGCTGGCGGGACATGTCGAAGGTGGTGTTCTCCTCGACGATCGACAAGGTCGACTGGAACACCCGCCTGGTCACCGGCGACGCGGTCGCCGAGATCACCCGGCTCAAGGCCGAGGACGGCGGCCCGATGGACATCGGCGGCGCGACGCTCGCCGGGGCGGCCATGCGGGCCGGGCTGATCGACGAGTACCTGCTGGCCACCGCACCGGTCCTGGTGGGCGGCGGCACACCGTTCTTCACCGCGCTGGACAGCTGGGTGAACCTGAACCTGGTGGAGACGCGGACGTTTCCCTGCGGCGTGATCCTGACCAGGTACGAGACAAGGCGCTGAGCGCCCGCCCGGGAGTCACGGGCCGTCCATCTGCCGGCTGCCGTGAGATCTTGCCAAGGCTTTCGAGCCTTTTCAGGTGGCGGATCAGGTCTGCGCCATGTCCACGAACCGCGAGTAATGGCCCTGGAAGGCGACGGTGATCGTCGCCGTGGGGCCGTTTCGGTGCTTGGCGACGATCAGGTCGGCCTCGCCCGCGCGGGGGGACTCCTTCTCGTACGCGTCCTCGCGGTGCAGCAGGATGACCATGTCGGCGTCCTGCTCGATGGAGCCGGACTCACGCAGGTCCGAGACCATCGGCTTCTTGTCGGTGCGCTGCTCGGGACCACGGTTCAGCTGCGAGAGCGCGATGACCGGGATCTCCAGCTCCTTGGCCAGGAGCTTGAGGTTACGGGACATGTCCGAGACCTCCTGCTGCCGGCTCTCGGCCCGCTTGGAACCGCCGGACTGCATCAGCTGGAGATAGTCGATGACGACCAGCCGGAGGTCGTTGCGCTGCTTCAGGCGGCGGCACTTGGCGCGGATCTCCATCATCGACAGGTTCGGGGAGTCGTCGATGTAGAGCGGAGCCGCGGAGACATCCGGCATCCGGCGGGCCAGGCGGGTCCAGTCCTCGTCGGTCATGGTGCCGGACCGCATGTGGTGGAGAGCGACCCGCGCCTCGGCCGACAGCAGACGCATCGCGATCTCGTTGCGGCCCATTTCCAGGGAGAAGATCACGCTGGGCAGGTTGTGCTTGATCGCCGCGGCGCGGGCGAAGTCCAGCGCGAGCGTCGACTTACCCATGGCGGGACGCGCGGCGATGACGATCATCTGACCCGGGTGGAGCCCGTTGGTGAGCGCGTCGAAGTCGGTGAAGCCGGTGGGGACACCGGTCATCTCGCCGCTGCGCGAGCCGATGGCCTCGATCTCGTCGAGGGCGCCTTCCATGATGTCGCCCAGCGGCAGGTAGTCCTCGCTGGTGCGCTGCTCGGTGACCGCGTAGATCTCGGCCTGGGCGCGGTTGACGATCTCGTCGACGTCGTCGTCGGCCGCGTATCCCATCTGCGTGATCCGCGTACCGGCCTCGACCAGGCGGCGCAGGACCGCCCGCTCGTGGACGATCTCCGCGTAGTACTCGGCGTTGGCCGCGGTGGGCACCGTCTGCACGAGCGTGTGCAGATACGCGGCGCCGCCCACCTTGTTGATCTCGCCGCGCTTGGTCAGCTCGGCGGCGATGGTGATGGGGTCGGCCGGCTCGCCCTTGGCGTAGACGTCGAGGATCGCCTGGTAGATCGTCTCGTGGGCGGGCTTGTAGAAGTCGTGGCCCTTGAGGATCTCGACGACGTCGGCGATGGCGTCCTTGGAGAGGAGCATGCCGCCGAGGACGGACTGCTCGGCGTTGAGGTCCTGCGGCGGGACCCGCTCGAAGGCCGAACCTCCGCCGTCCCACGCGCCGTTCTCGCTGCCGCGGTCATGCTGCTCGTCCCGGCCCCGGCCGCCGTCCGGACGACGGCGGGAGGGCAGGCGATCGCTGGGACCGCTGTCGGCCCACGGATCGTCCAAGGGCTCGGAAATGCTCACCGAGCCACCTCCTCCCGTCCGCGGAACGGACCTCGCCGTGCCCCTCATTTCTACGGCACGGCACTGACAAATCGAGAAGCCCAACTCCGGTTCTGACGCGCCGGTTTTGTGACGGTTTCCCGGCCACCGGACGGAGCGGGCGCCGGACAACGGTAGGCCCCTCGGCACCGTCAGCCAATCTGGTTATCCACAGGCCATGTGGACGACGGGCCCGATGCTGTGGAGAACTGCCCTAAACCTGTGCACGACCCGGTGGACAGCCCTGTGAACAAGAACTCGCGTAACCCTCCACAACGCCTCTGACCTGCGGCTTTCACATCCACCGGCTGTGCAGAAGAAAAACTTCCCCAGTCGGATCAAGATCACTTCGCACGGTGCGCAGGGGTGCACGTCACGAGACGGAAAGTAAGGGTCACAATCCCTTTGCATCGCTTACCTGTGGACGATTAGATTGGTGCTCATGACACAGGCTCCCGCGACCCCCAGAGCGGTACGGCGACAGCACGATCGGGAGATCGTCGCGCTGGCCGTCCCCGCCTTCGGCGCACTGGTCGCCGAGCCCTTGTTCGTCCTGGCCGACAGCGCGATCGTCGGCCACCTCGGAACCGCACAGCTCGCCGGTCTCGGTGTGGCCTCCGCCCTCCTCACGACGGCGGTGAGCATCTTCGTCTTCCTCGCCTACGCCACCACCGCCGCCGTCGCCCGCCGCGTGGGCGCCGGAGAACTCCAGTCCGCCATCCGCCAGGGCATGGACGGCATCTGGCTGGCCCTGCTGCTGGGCGCCGGCGTCATCGCCGTCGTCCTGCCCACCGCCCCTGCGCTGGTGGACCTCTTCGGCGCCTCCGACACAGCGGCCCCGTACGCAACCACCTATCTGCGCATCTCGGCGCTCGGCATCCCCGCCATGCTCGTCGTCCTCGCGGCGACCGGCGTCCTGCGCGGACTCCAGGACACCAGAACACCGCTCTATGTCGCCATCGCCGGCTTCGTCGCCAACGGCGTCCTCAACGCGGGTCTCGTCTACGGCGCCGACCTCGGGATCGCGGGCTCCGCCTGGGGCACCGTGATCGCCCAGTGGGGCATGGCCACCGCCTACCTCGTGGTGGTCATCCGCGGCGCTCGCCGCCACGGAGCCTCCCTGCGCCCCGACGCCGCCGGGATCAAGGCATCCGCCCAGGCGGGCGTCCCCCTCCTGGTGCGCACCCTCTCCCTGCGCGCGATCCTGATGATCGCCACCGCTGTGGCGGCCCGTCTCGGCGACGCCGACATCGCCGCCCACCAGATCATCCTGTCGCTGTGGAGTCTGCTCGCCTTCGCACTCGACGCCATCGCGATCGCGGGGCAGGCCATCATCGGGCGCTACCTCGGCGCCGGTGACGCACAGAGCGCTCGTGACGTCTGCCGGCGCATGGTGCAGTGGGGTATCGCCGTCGGCCTCGTGCTGGGCCTGCTCGTGATCGTGTCCCGGCCGCTCTTCCTGCCGCTGTTCACCAGCGACTCCGCCGTGAAGGACGCCGCGCTGCCCGCCCTGCTCGTCGTGGCCCTGTCCCAGCCGATCAGCGGCGTCGTCTTCGTCCTGGACGGTGTCCTCATGGGCGCCGGTGACGGACCGTATCTGGCCTGGGCCATGGTGCTCACCCTGGCCGTCTTCACTCCGGTGGCCCTGCTCGTCCCCACGCTGGGTGGCGGGCTCACCGCCCTGTGGCTGGCAATGACCTTGATGATGACCGTGCGGATGGCGACGCTCTGGGTGCGCACCCGGTCGGGCCACTGGGTGGTGACGGGGGCGACGCGCTGACGGACGCCCGACCCGTTTCACGTGAAACGACGGTTTCACGTGAAACACCCCGCGATGCAGAACCGGAGCGCAGCAGGACCCGACTCCCACGCAGGGCCAACCCCCACTCAGACCCGGACCCGAGGCATACGAAGAGGGGCCGCACCCGACACGGGTGCGGCCCCTCTCTCAGCGGTTCAAGCCGAGCGCAGCGATCAGGCCGCGACAACCTCGATGTTGACCTTGGCGGCAACCTCGGGGTGCAGACGCACGGACGTCGCGTGGGCGCCCAGGGTCTTGATCGGCGCGCCGAGCTCGATGCGGCGCTTGTCGACCTCGGGACCGCCGGCAGCCTTGATCGCCGAAGCGATGTCGGCCGGGGTGACGGAACCGAAGAGACGACCGGCGTCGCCGGAGCGGACGGCCAGGCGGACCTTGACGCCCTCGAGCTGGGCCTTCACAGCGTTGGCCTGCTCGATGGTCTGGATCTCGTGGATCTTGCGAGCACGGCGGATCTGCTCGACGTCCTTCTCGCCACCCTTGGTCCAGCGGATCGCGAACTTCCGCGGGATCAGGTAGTTGCGAGCGTAACCGTCCTTGACGTCCACGACGTCGCCCGCGGCACCGAGGCCGGAGACCTCGTGGGTGAGGATGATCTTCATGAGTCGGTCACCCTTCCCTTATCGCGCGGTGGAGGTGTAGGGCAGCAGCGCCATCTCACGGCTGTTCTTGACGGCCGTGGCGACGTCACGCTGGTGCTGCGTGCAGTTGCCGGTCACGCGGCGGGCACGGATCTTGCCGCGGTCGGAAATGAACTTCCGCAGCATGTTCGTGTCCTTGTAGTCCACGTACGTGACCTTGTCCTTGCAGAACGCGCAGACCTTCTTCTTCGGCTTGCGCACAGGCGGCTTCGCCATGGTGTATCTCCTGTGTGATCAAGAAGTTGGGGTGCGAGCCCGCCCTTAGAAGGGAGGCTCGTCCGAGTAGCCTCCACCGCCGCCGGAGCCGCCGCCCCAGCCGCCGCCCTGGTTGCCACCGGCGGGAGCGCCGGTCGCCCACGGGTCGTCGGCGGGAGCGCCGCCAGCCTGCTGGCCGCCGCCGGGGCCGCCGCCCCAGCCGCCGCCCTGCTGGCCGCCGCCACCGCCGCCGTAACCGCCCTGGCCACCCCGGCCGCTGGTCTTGGTGACCTTGGCCGTGGCGTTGCGCAGGCTGGGGCCGACTTCCTCGACGTCCAGCTCGAAGACCGTGCGCTTGACACCCTCACGGTCCTCGTACGACCGCTGCTTCAGCCGGCCCTGCACGATGACGCGCATGCCTCGCTGAAGGGACTCGGCGACGTTCTCCGCCGCCTGGCGCCAGACCGAGCAGGTCAGGAAGAGGCTCTCGCCGTCCTTCCACTCGTTGGTCTGGCGGTCGAAGGTGCGGGGAGTGGACGCGACACGGAACTTCGCGACCGCCGCACCGGAGGGGGTGAAGCGCAGCTCGGGGTCGTCGACAAGATTGCCGATGACCGTGATGACGGTCTCGCCTGCCATGGGGGAACCTCTCGGCGGGTTTGCTGCTGCTGGCTGCTGGTGGTGCTACTCGAGTCCCGAGATCAGCTGAGCGGGAGAGCTCAGTGGGTCTCGGGGCGGAGGACCTTGGTCCGGAGGACCGACTCGTTCAGGTTCATCTGGCGGTCGAGCTCCTTGACGACCGCAGGCTCGGCCTGCAGGTCGATGACCGAGTAGATGCCCTCGGGCTTCTTCTTGATCTCGTACGCGAGACGACGACGGCCCCAGGTGTCGACCTTCTCGACCTTTCCGCCACCGTCACGGACGACAGAAAGGAAGTTCTCGATCAGCGGGGAGACAGCGCGCTCCTCGAGATCGGGGTCGAGGATGACCATCACCTCGTAGTGACGCATGTGGAACCCACCTCCTTTGGACTCAGCGGCCACGGTCGTTCCGTGGCAGGAGGGTTGTGATGCGTACGCAACGGTATCGGCCGCCACTGACAATCGGGGGTCGGTGAGCGGCGTCCCCAGGTGGCCTGGTGTTATCTCCTGGCGATCCTGGGCAGACACCGGTGCAGACGGTACAGACTACCCGCACACCGGCTTCCGGTTGAAATCCGGTCGCGGGGATGGTCAGTCTGTACACATCGGGTGTGTACGGCGCTACAGTGCGCCGCCTTCCGCGCAAGGAGGTGCCACATGGCACAGGCATTGCGACCCAACACCGCCGGTTCCCTCTTCGCCACCGACGGCAGGTCCCACCCCGTCCAGGACGCCCTGCTGGCGGTGACCCTGGTACTCGGTGTGGTCTCCTTCATCACGGCGCAGTTCCACAGTCTGCATCTGCTCAGCTCCTGGACCGGTCTGGTGGGGATCGTCACCGGCGCGTACGGCCAGTGGATCTCGGAGACGACCCGCGAACGCTTCGGGCTGATCCTGGGCCTCGGTGCCTCCGGACTCGGCTTCTTCCTCGGCATGGCCCACGGGGGCCTGTTCGGCTGAGGCTCCCGTCCGTACGCGGGGGCCGTTCGGCTGAGCCTGACCGCCGTACACGGCGGCCTCTTCGGCCGAGGCCCCCGGCGTACCGGCACCTCGTTACGCCCCGGCGGCCGTGAGGCCGGGGCGAAGGTGCCGTACGCCCAGTCGGGCCGCTGTCCGGGCGCAGTAGGCTTCGGCGCTAGAGCCGGAGCCCCTGTACCCATGGGGACACACCAGCCCGAGGAGCGCCCCGAATGAGCCTGACCCTGAGGACCATCAGTCGCGAGCAGCATCTGGCCTACATCCAGAGCCTGCCGGCGGCGAGCCACATGCAGGTCCCGGCATGGGCAGACGTCAAGGCGGAGTGGCGCTCCGAGAACCTCGGCTGGTTCGACGACCGGACCGGCGAGCTGGTCGGCGTGGGTCTCGTCCTCTACCGCCAGCTGCCGAAGATCAAGCGCTACCTCGCCTATCTGCCCGAGGGCCCGGTCATCAACTGGTTCGCGCCGAACCTCGAGGACTGGATCCAGCCGATGCTGGCGCACCTGAAGCAGCAGGGCGCCTTCTCCGTGAAGATGGGCCCGCCGGTGATCATCCGGCGCTGGGAGGCCTCGTCCATCAAGCAGGGCATCCAGAACCCGGACGTGAAGCGCCTGCGCGACATCGAGGCCGACTTCATCGAGCCGCGCGCCTTCGAGGTGGCCGACAAGCTCCGCCGTATGGGCTGGCAGCAGGGCGAGGACGGCGGCGCCGGCTTCGGCGACGTGCAGCCCCGCTACGTCTTCCAGGTGCCGCTGGCCAACCGGTCGCTGGAAGAGGTGCACAAGAACTTCAACCAGCTGTGGCGCCGCAACATCAAGAAGGCCGAGAAGGCCGGGGTCGAGGTCGTCCAGGGCGGCTACCACGACCTGGAGGAGTGGCAGCGGCTGTACGAGATCACCGCGGTGCGCGACAAGTTCCGGCCCCGCCCGCTGTCGTACTTCCAGCGCATGTGGACGGCCCTCAACACCGAGGACCCCAACCGCATGCGGCTGTACTTCGCCCGGCACAACGGTGTGAACCTGTCGGCGGCGACGATGCTGATCGTCGGTGGCCACGTCTGGTACTCCTACGGCGCCTCCGACAACATCGGCCGTGAGGTCCGGCCCTCGAACGCGATGCAGTGGCGGATGCTGCGCGACGCCTACGCGCTCGGCGCCACCGTCTACGACCTGCGGGGCATCTCCGACTCGCTGGACGAGTCCGACCACCTCTTCGGTCTGATCCAGTTCAAGGTGGGCACCGGCGGCCAGGCCGCCGAGTACCTCGGCGAGTGGGACTTCCCGCTGAACAAGCTGCTCCACAAGGCGCTCGACATCTACATGTCGCGCCGCTGAGCGCGCAGCGTTTGCTTCGATGGCTCCGGCGGCCTCCACGGCCCCGGCAGCTTCCACCCCTCTGACACACCGCAGCCACGAGAAAGGTTCCAGGTCCGGCCATGGCGCTCACGCTCTACGTCGACACCGCGCGCTGGCGGGCGCACCACAAGCACGTGCAGGAGCAGTTCCCGGGACTGGTCCCGGTCTGCAAGGGCAACGGCTACGGCTTCGGGCACGAGCGGCTTGCGGAGGAGGCCACGCGGCTGGGCGCCGACATGCTGGCCGTCGGCACCACCTACGAGGCCGCGCGGATCAAGGACTGGTTCGGTGGCGACCTGCTGGTGCTGACGCCGTACCGGCGCGGTGAGGAGCCCGTGCCGCTGCCCGACCGGGTGGTGCGGTCGGTCTCGTCGGTCGACGGCGTGTACGGCCTGGTGGGTGCCCGCGTGGTCATCGAGGTGATGTCCTCGATGAAGCGCCACGGCATCAGCGAGCAGGACCTTCCGCAGCTGCACGCCGCGATCGAGAACGTCCGTCTGGAGGGCTTCGCGATCCATCTTCCGCTGGACCGCACCGACGGCTCGGACGCCGTCGAGGAGGTCATCGGCTGGATGGACCGGCTGCGGGCCGCCCGGCTGCCACTGCACACGATGTTCGTCAGCCACCTCAAGGCCGAGGAACTGGCCCGGCTGCAGCAGCAGTTCCCGCAGACCCGGTTCCGCGCCCGCATCGGCACGCGGCTGTGGCTGGGCGACCACGAGGCCACGGAGTACCGCGGTGCCGTCCTGGACGTCACCCGCGTTTCCAAGGGCGACCGCTTCGGCTACCGGCAGCAGAAGGCGGCCTCCGACGGCTTCCTGGTCGTCGTGGCGGGCGGAACGTCGCACGGGGTGGGTCTGGAGGCCCCGAAGGCGCTGCACGGCGTCATGCCGCGCGCCAAGGGCGTCGCCCGGGCGGGCCTCGCCACGGTGAACCGGAACCTTTCCCCGTTCGTCTGGGGCGGCAAGCAGCGCTGGTTCGCCGAGCCGCCGCACATGCAGGTGTCCATCCTGTTCGTGCCGGCCGACGCCCCGGAGCCGAAGGTCGGGGACGAGCTGGTGGCCCATCTGCGGCACACCACCACCCAGTTCGACCGGCTCGTGGACCGCTGAGCACCCGGGGCATCGCCCCCGCCGGAGCACACGAAGTCCGTACGCGCGGCACACACGCGAGAAGGCCGTCCGCGGAGCCCCGCGTACGGCCTTCTGCGTACCGTCTCTCCGCCCTGTTCGCTCAGGGCGAATCATCGGCCGTCTGGGAAGCGCCCCACTCCACCTGCGGGCCCGGCCGGTCCTCGAAGTGGGCCGCGTGGCGCGGCGGGTGGGCGGCGGCACCGAGCACGAAGACGTCCTCCGCGCCGTCGAGCACCCCTCCGGACGGATCGTCGTCGCCGGCCAGGCGCACCACGTCGCGTTCCGGCATGAGGATGTCGCGCACGACGACGGCACACAGGTACAGCGTGCCGAGCAGATGCACGCCGATCGCCCAGTGGTAGCCGTCGGTCGGCAGTCCCTTGTGGGCGTCGCCGCTGGTCGTGTACGCGAGGTACATCCAGATGCCCAGGAAGTACATGACCTCGCAGGCCTGCCAGATGAGGAAGTCCCGCCACTTGGGCCGGGCCAGCGCGGCGAGCGGCACCAGCCACAGCACGTACTGCGGCGAGTAGACCTTGTTGGTGAGGATGAAGGCCGCCACGATCAGGAACGCCAGCTGGGCGAAGCGAGGCCGGCGCGGGGCGGTGAGGGTGAGCGCCGCGATGCCCACGCAGCACAGCAGCATCAGCAGCGTGGCGAGGGTGTTGACGGTCTCGGTGCTCAGCGGGTCACTGGAGTTCTGCGCGAGGATCAGCCAGAAGGAGCCGAAGTCCACGCCGCGTTCCTGGCTGAACCGGTAGAACTTCGACCAGCCCTCGAAGGCGAAGAGCATGACCGGTCCGTTCACCACCACCCAGGCGAGGACCGCGCCCCCCAGTGCCTTCCCGAAGTCCCGCCACCGGCCCGCCCGCCAGCACAGCACGAACAGCGGACCGAGCAGGAAGACGGGATAGAGCTTGGCGGCCGTGGCGAGCCCCAGGAGGACACCGAAGGCGAGCGAGCGGCCCCGCGCCCACATCAGCATCGCGGCGGCCGTCAGGGCGACGGCCAGCAGGTCCCAGTTGATGGTGGCGGTCAGCGCGTAGGCGGGCGCCAGGGCGACCAGCAGACCGTCCCAGGGGCGCCGGGCATGCGTACGGGTCACGCAGACGGCGATGACGGCCGCGCAGACCATCAGCATCCCGGCGTTGACCATCCAGTACCACTGCTCCTGGTGCTGGATGCTGCCGTCGCCCGGGGTGAGCCAGGCGGCGACCTCCATGAAGACGCCGGTCAGCACCGGGTACTCAAGGAACTCCATGTCACCGGGGAGCCGGTCGAAGTACGGCACGAGACCGTCGGCGAAACCGCGTCCCTGGTAGAGGTGCGGGATGTCCGAGTAGCACGCGTGCGTGTACTGCGAGCTGGCGCCGAAGAACCAGGCCCCGTTGTAGCAGGGCGCCTTCTGGACCAGTCCGAGGGCGAACACACCGATCGCCACGAGCGCGATCACCCGTACGGGAGTCCACCAGGACGTCCCGAGCAGGGCGCGCCGCCCGATGGGGCCGCCGATCAGCTCGCTGCCGGCCGCAGCGACCTCGTCGGCCTTCGTCGGCCGTACCGGGTCCGGCTCCTGCGCGCTCGTCTGCGTCGTTTCTGCACTGGGCATGGGGCACATCCTGCCGTACGCGGCTGAGGATCCACGGTGACGTCGGCCTCTGAGGAGGCCGGGGAGAGAAAAGTGCCCCTGTTTCACGTGAAACGAAGTGTTTCACGTGAAACAGGGGCACTACGCCACGCTCAGGGTGAGCCCTGGCAGCAGGCGTCACTCGGTGTCTGTGCCTCCGAAAAAGCCACCGTTGCCGTTGCCACCATTGCCGTTGCCACCGTTTCCGGCTGTCTCACTGATGGTGGGTGCGGGCGAGATCTCACCCTCTCCACCGCCGGTGGCACCGCCGTTTTCGTCATCGCACCAGCCGAAGGCGCAGGTCTCGCTCGCCGACGCGCTCGGAGTCGGCTCGGGCTCGGACGAGCTGGGCGAGGGGCTGGGCTCCTCCGTCGCGGTCTCGCTGGGCGTCACCGTGACCGACGGCGTCGGGGACGGGGCACCGACCTGGTCGATGACCTTTCCGATCGGCGAGGGCTCGGGGAAGCCGGGGTCGGACTCGCCCTCCAGCGCGGCCTTCATGTACTCGGTCCACACCTCGGTGGGGATGTCACCACCGTGGATGGAGTCCTTGCCGGCCGTGCCGTTCATGGAGAGCAGCGCATGGCTCTTGGGGTTCTCACGGAACATCGCGACCGCGGTCGACAGCTGCTGGGTGTAGCCGACGAACCAGGCGGACTTGTTCTCGTCGGTGGTACCGGTCTTGCCGGCCGCCGTGCGCCCCAGGGCCTTGGCGTTCTGGGCCGTACCGTTCTCGATGACGTTCTCAAGGACCTTCGTGACGTTGTTCGCCACGTTCTCGGGAATCGCGTTCTTGACCGCAGGCTTGTCGAAGCCCGGAAGCTCCTGGCCGCCCTGCTTGACCTGCTTCACCGAGTACGGGTCGACCTGCTTGCCGGAGGCCGCGAACGTCGCGTACGCGTCGGCCATGCGGATCGCGCTGGGCGTGGAGGTACCGAGCGCGAACGACGGGTTGATGTCGGAGAAGCTCTGCTTCAGGATGCCCGCCTCCGCGGCGACGTCCCGCACCCTCTCCATGCCAACGTCGACGCCGAGCTGCACGAACGGGGTGTTCACGGACTGCTCCATCGCCTTGTGCAGGGTGATGTAGCCCCAGGGATGGTCGCTCTCGTTCTCCTGGTAGAAGAGCGAGTTGTCCTTCTTGAGGTAGTAGCTGCCGTCCGGCTTCTGCACCTTGAGGTGGTCGTTGCCGTTGTACTTGCTCATCGGCGAGATGCCGACGCCGTCGCTCTTGTACGTGCCGTACTGCATGGCGGCGGCGAGCACGAACGGCTTCCACGTCGAACCGACGGGGACACCGGAGGTGTCGGCGTTGTTGTTGAAGTGGCCCTTCTCGTAGCCCGCGCCGCCGTAGAGGGCGACGATCGCGCCGTCGTTGGGCTTCACCGACGCGGCACCGAACTGGACGTGCTGGTCCAGCTTCCGCTTCGGGTCCAGGCGCTCCTTCTCGATCTTCTTGACGGCCTTGGCCAGCGCCTCGACCTTGTCCCGCTCGAAGGTCGTGTAGATCTGGTAGCCGCCCTGGTCGAACTGCGCCTCGGTGATGTCGCTGTGGGCCAGCACGTACTTCTTGGCGGTGTCGACCAGGTAGCTGATCTGGCCGGTCATGCCCTTGATCGCCTTGCGGCCCTGGGGCTCGGGGTACTCGCTGACGGCCTCCTGGTACTTGGCGTCCGAGAGGTGGCCGTCCTTGTTCATCTCTCCGAGGATCCAGCGCCACCGCTTCTCGGACCGCTCCCGGTTCGCGTCCGGGGTCGCCGCGTCGTCGAGGCTCTGGTTGCCGGCCGGGTCGTAGTACGTCGGGCCCTTCAGCAGGGCCGCGAGGAAGGCGCACTCGCTGGCGCTGAGGTCCTCGGCGTCCTTGCCGTAGTACGTCTGCGCGGCGGCCTGGATGCCGTACGCGCCCCGCCCGTAGTACGAGGTGTTCAAGTAGCCCTGAAGGATGTCGCGCTTGTCGAGCTTCGTCCCCACCTTGATCGAGATGAACATCTCCTTGAACTTCCGGGAGACGGTCTGTTCCTGGCTCAGGTAGGTGTTCTTGACGAACTGCTGGGTGATCGTGGATCCGCCCTGGGTGTCACCGCCCGTGGCCATGTTGGCCAGGGCGCGGGCGATGCCCATCGGGTCGACGCCGGAGTCCTCGTAGAAGGTCTTGTTCTCCGCGGAGATGACCGCCCACTGCATGTCCTTGGGGATCTGGTCGATGGAGATGTTCTGCCGGTTCTCGCCGGAGCCGGTCGCCACCATCTGCTTGCCGTCGGCCCAGTAGTAGACGTTGTTCTGGGACAGCGCGGCGGCGTTCTCCTCGGTGGGGATGCCCACCATCGCGTAGCCGATGCCGGCGACGGCGACGAGGCTGCCGAAGAAGGCCAGGCAGAGACCGGAGATCAGCTTCCAGGAGGGCATCCAGCGCTGCCAGCCGTACTTGCCGGAGCGCGGGTAGTCGATGAACCGCTTCCGGTCGGAGGCGGCGGCCCGCCCCCGGCCGCGTCCGGGTCCGTTCGGTCCGCCGGGACCGCGTCGCCCGTTCTCGGCGGCTCTGCGGCGACCGCCACCGCTTCTCTGCGCTGCCCGCCGGGCCTCGGCGCGGCCGCCGTACGGCCGCTCCTCGCCTCCCGGTGCGTGAGAACCCGACCCATAGGTGTCGGATGGAGATCCGGTGGCGCCTCGCGGTGCCGCTCGGCGGCCGGAGGACGAGCCGGACTGGCCGCGTCGGGCCGCGGCACGTCCGCCTCCCTGCGGCTGCGGCGGTTTGCGACGGTGCTCGCTCATCGAACGACTACTCCTCGGGCAGGCGCACCCTTGCGCGCCTGGAAACGGCGGCTGGTTTCCGGTCCCCCCGAAGTACGGATGTGGTCGGTTCCGCATTCACCCGTACTGCACCAGGGACGGGGACGTCCCCGGACGCAACTCGGTTCCCGGTGGTGTGCATGCCGCACAGACTACGCAGCGGCAAAACCCGCCGAGCCCTGAAGTTCACCCCAAAACAGGCAACTCGGCTCCTACGAATCAGTGATGTGACGCCGTTCACGATTCCCCCTCTTGTCGCATGAGAGGGGCCGTTCTATCGTGCTGATGTATCGAGTCGATACATCAGCACGGCATAAAGACCGTGACGGTACGACCGCGGCAGAGAGGAGGCGATCATGAGCCGGCGTTCCGGGATCCTCGAGTTCGCCGTACTCGGCCTGCTCCGCGAATCTCCGATGCACGGCTACGAGCTGCGCAAACGACTCAATACGTCACTGGGTGTGTTCCGCGCGTTCAGCTACGGGACGCTCTACCCCTGCCTCAAGACGCTGGTCGCAAACGGCTGGTTGATCGAAGAACCGGGCCAGGACGCCGAGGAGGCGCCGGCCGCCCCGCTCACGGGCCGGCGCGCCAAGATCGTCTACCGGTTGACGGCAGAGGGTAAGGAGCACTTCGAACAGCTGCTCTCGCAGACCGGCCCCGACGCGTACGAGGACGAGCACTTCGCCGCGCGGTTCGCCTTCTTCGGGCAGACGTCGCGCGATGTACGCATGCGCGTGCTGGAGGGCCGCCGCAGCCGGCTGGAGGAGCGTCTGGAAAAGATGCGCGCCTCCCTGGCGCGCACCCGAGAGCGCCTCGACGACTACACCCTCGAGCTCCAGCGCCACGGAATGGAGTCCGTGGAGCGCGAAGTGCGCTGGCTGAACGAGCTCATCGAGAGCGAGCGGGCCGGGCGGGACCTGAGGGGTTCCGCCTCCGGGGAGCCCGCTCAGCAGGACACCACATCTGGAGCGCCGGGCGGCCTGCCCCGGCCCGGGGACGACACCCGGCCGGATACGCCCGACGACACCGCCACGTGAGACCCCCGTCAGGGCCTCACCGAGTACACACAGGGAGCAACCGGAATGGGTTCGGTTCGCGTAGCCATCGTCGGCGTGGGCAACTGCGCCGCGTCGCTGGTGCAGGGAGTCGAGTACTACAAGGACGCCGACCCGGCGTCCAAGGTCCCCGGCCTGATGCACGTGCAGTTCGGCGACTACCACGTCCGTGACGTGGAGTTCGTCGCCGCGTTCGATGTCGACGCGAAGAAGGTCGGCCTCGACCTCGCGGACGCCATCGGCGCCTCCGAGAACAACACCATCAAGATCTGCGACGTGCCGAACACCGGCGTGACCGTCCAGCGCGGCCACACCCTCGACGGCCTCGGCAAGTACTACCGCGAGACCATCGAGGAGTCCGCCGAGGAGCCGGTCGACGTCGTCCAGGTCCTCAAGGACAAGCAGGTCGACGTCCTCGTCTGCTACCTGCCGGTCGGCTCCGAGGACGCGGCGAAGTTCTACGCCCAGTGCGCCATCGACGCCAAGGTCGCCTTCGTCAACGCCCTCCCGGTCTTCATCGCCGGCACCAAGGAGTGGGCGGACAAGTTCACCGAGGCGGGCGTCCCGATCGTCGGCGACGACATCAAGTCCCAGGTCGGCGCCACCATCACGCACCGCGTCATGGCGAAGCTGTTCGAGGACCGCGGCGTCATCCTGGACCGCACGATGCAGCTGAACGTCGGCGGGAACATGGACTTCAAGAACATGCTCGAGCGCGAGCGCCTGGAGTCCAAGAAGATCTCCAAGACGCAGGCCGTCACCTCGCAGATCCCCGACCGGGAGCTCGGCGAGAAGAACGTCCACATCGGCCCGTCCGACTACGTCGCCTGGCTGGACGACCGCAAGTGGGCGTACGTCCGCCTCGAGGGCCGCGCCTTCGGTGACGTCCCGCTGAACCTGGAGTACAAGCTCGAGGTCTGGGACTCCCCGAACTCCGCCGGTGTCATCATCGACGCCCTGCGCGCCGCGAAGATCGCCAAGGACCGCGGCATCGGCGGCCCGATCCTGTCGGCGTCCTCGTACTTCATGAAGTCCCCGCCGGTCCAGTACTTCGACGACGAGGCCCGCGAGAACGTCGAGAAGTTCATCAGGGGCGAGGTCGAGCGCTAGCGAGACAGGAAGCGCGCGCCAGCGAGACAGGAGGGTGCGCGCCGGCGAGACAGGAAGCGCGCGCTGAAGCTCCGCTCCCTGTGGGCAGTTGAGGGTCCCCGAGGCGTGACGCCCGGGGACCTTCCCCATATGTGAGGCTGACCCCATGGCCGTCGTACGTGATCTGCGCGTCCTGCTCCGCTTCCGGAACTTCCGGCGCCTCCTCGCCGTGCGACTGCTGTCCCAGGGCGCCGACGGCGTCTACCAGGTCGGCCTCGCCACCTACGTCGTCTTCTCCCCGGAGAAACAGACCTCGCCCGCCGCGATCGCCTCTGCCATGGCGGTGTTGCTGCTTCCGTACTCCCTGGTGGGCCCCTTCGCCGGTGTGCTCCTCGACCGCTGGCGCCGCCGCCAGGTCTTCCTCTACGGCAACGTGCTGCGTGCCCTGCTGGCCACGGGCACGGCCCTGCTGATGACGAGCCATGTCCCGGACTGGCTCTTCTACGTCTCCGCCCTCTGTGTCACCGCCGTCAACCGCTTCGTGCTCTCGGGCCTGTCCGCTGCGCTGCCGCGCGTGGTCGACGCCGAGCGGCTGGTGATGGCCAACTCCCTCTCCCCGACCGCCGGCACCCTGGCCGCGACCGCGGGCGGCGGCCTCGCCTTCGTCGTACGGCTGGCCGGGTCCGACTCCGACGCGGCGGTGGTGCTGCTGGGCGCCGTGCTGTACCTGTGCGGAGCCGCCGCCTCCCTGCGGATGCCCCGTGACCTGCTCGGCCCCGATCCGCAATGGGTACGCCCGCGTCTGGGGGCGGCGCTCTCCGGCACCCTTCGCGACCTGAGGGCGGGCGTACGCCATCTCGCCGAACCCGCCCGTCGGGAGGCCGCCTGGGCACTGACGTCGATGACGCTGATGCGCTTCTGCTACGGCGCCCTCACGGTCATGCTGCTGATGCTCTGCCGGTACGCGCTGACGTCCGATCCGGACGACGGACTCGCCCTGCTGGGGCTGGCACTGGGCGTGTCCGGCGCCGGATTCTTCGTCGCGGCTGTGGTGACCCCGTGGGCCGCCGGACGACTCGGTCCCGGACGCTGGATCGTGGTGTGCGCGGCGGCAGCCGCCGTCCTGGAGCCCGCCCTGGGTCTGCCCTTCGCCACCGTCCCACTGCTCGTGGCCGCCTTCGTGCTGGGGCTGATCACCCAGGGCGCGAAGATCGCGACGGACACCGTCGTGCAGTCCTCGGTCGAGGACGGCTTCCGCGGCCGGACCTTCTCCGTCTACGACGTCCTGTTCAACGTCGCCTTCGTGGGAGCCGCCGGCGTCGCCGCCCTGATGCTGCCCCCGGACGGCCGCTCCGCGGCACTGGTGCTCGTCGTGGCCCTGACCTACGCGGCGGTTGCTGCGGCTATGGCCCGCTTCGAGCGCCGATAGATGTCACATCAATGCGCGGGCCGTCGGCGACTGCCTGACCAACAGGAAGAGGGGCGACGTTTCACGTGAAACGTCGCCCTTCTTCACATCCAGACGGCCCCGTGAGCCTTGTACTGAGGTCATGTTTCACGTGAAACATGACCGCGTTTCACGCGCTCAGCTCCGCGCGGCCCACCACTCCTTGAGAGCCGTCACGGCCTCGTCGTGCCCCATCGGGCCGTGCTCCAGCCGCAGCTCCAGCATGTGCTTGTAGGCCTGGCCGACCTCGGGACCCGGCTTGATGCCCAGGATCTCCATGATCTGGTTGCCGTCGAGGTCGGGCCGGATGGCGTCCAGCTCCTCCTGCTCCTGAAGCTGCGCGATGCGCTCCTCCAGGCCGTCGTACGCCCGGGACAGCGCGGCCGCCTTGCGCTTGTTCCGCGTCGTGCAGTCCGAGCGGGTCAGCTTGTGGAGCCGGTCGAGAAGGTGCCCCGCGTCCCGGACGTAACGGCGCACGGCGGAGTCGGTCCACTCCCCGGTGCCGTAGCCGTGGAAGCGCAGGTGCAGCTCCACGAGCCGGGAGACATCCTTGATCAGCTCGTTGGAGTACTTCAGCGCGGTCATGCGCTTCTTGGTCATCTTCGCCCCGACCACCTCGTGGTGGTGGAACGAGACCCGGCCGTCCTTCTCGAAGCGGCGGGTGCGCGGCTTGCCGATGTCGTGCAGCAGCGCGGCCAGCCGGAGCGTCAGGTCCGGGCCGTTCTCCTCCAGCGCGATCGCCTGCTCAAGGACGATCAGGGTGTGCTCGTAGACGTCCTTGTGCCGGTGGTGCTCGTCGCTCTCCAGGCGCAGGGCCGGCAGCTCGGGCAGCACATACGCGGCCAGGCCGGTGTCGACCAGCAGCGTGAACCCCCTGCGAGGGTGCGCGGAGAGGATCAGCTTGTTCAGCTCGTCCCGCACCCGCTCGGCCGAGACGATCTCGATCCGTCCGGCCATCTCCGTCATCGCCGTGACGACCTCGGGGGCCACCTCGAAGTCGAGCTGCGCGGCGAAACGCGCGGCCCGCATCATCCGCAGCGGATCGTCCGAGAAGGACTCCTCGGGCGTACCCGGCGTGCGCAGCACACGCGCCGCGAGATCGTCGAGCCCGCCGTGCGGGTCGATGAACGTCTTCTCCGGCAGGGCCACCGCCATCGCGTTGACCGTGAAGTCACGCCGGACGAGGTCCTCCTCGATGGAGTCGCCGTACGAGACCTCCGGCTTGCGGGAGGTCCGGTCGTAGGCCTCCGACCGGTAGGTGG
This sequence comes from Streptomyces sp. NPDC052773, assembly GCF_044547145.1. Lineage (NCBI taxonomy): Bacteria > Bacillati > Actinomycetota > Actinomycetes > Kitasatosporales > Streptomycetaceae > Streptomyces > Streptomyces sp. NPDC052773. The sequence goes on from NZ_JBITZX010000007.1 coordinate 196,690, forward strand.
TCACCTCGATCTGGTAGCCGTCCTTCTGCGCCCCGACCGTGCCGAAGGCGATGCCGACATCCCAGACGGCGTCCGCCCAGGGCCGCACGATCTTCAGAACGTCCTCGGGGCGGGCGTCGGTCGTGAAGTCCAGGTCATTGCCGAGCCGGCCGAGCAGCGCGTCCCGTACCGAGCCGCCGACCAGGGCGAGAGAGAACCCGGCCTCCTGGAAACGGCGGGCGAGGTCATCGGCGACCGGGGCGACCTGCAGCGGCTCGGTCACCGCACGGTGCTGCTCCTGGGTCACGGCGCTGGTGGTTTCTTCGTTGGCGTTCGGCACAACAGAAGAGGGTACGTGGCCTGGGGCGCCGCGGGCGCGCCGATTGTCCCCGCCCGGTCCCGGCCACCGATACCCGCCCAAGCCGAGCCCTTGCGACGTACACCAGCGCTCTCCTTTATACGTGCACATTCGGGACGGCGGTCCGTAGTCCCCCGATCTTGTGGCGCGGTCCGCGGCACTTCCCCTCAGCGCGCATCGTTACCATGCGTGGACGCACATTCCGACGACCACTGACGACGACGAGGGACGGGCGAGCGCGTGGCCGAGGCGGCAGACATCCAGGGGACGTGTCCCTCACCTGCCCGCCGGCGGCTGCTGCGCGTCGGAGCACTGCTGGCGGGGGCACCCCTGCTGGCCGGCCTGTGCCAGCTGCCCGCCGCGTCGGCCGCGGACGCCGCCGGCCAGACCACCGCGAAGGCCGCCTCCGGCTCGGACACGGTGGCCGTCGCCCTCGACTCGTTCAGCCCCGCCGTCCCCACGGACGGCGACACGCTCACCGTCTCCGGCACCGTGACCAACAAGGGCAAGGAGACGATCACCGACGCCCAGGTGGATCTGCGCGTCGGCCAGGAGCTGACCACCCGCTCCGGGATCGACACCGCCGCGAAGAACGACGACTACGTCCCGGGCTCCGACGGCAGCGAGGTCGGCGGGGACTACACCGAGGAGTTCGCCAAGCTCACCCCGGGCGTCTCCGAGCACTTCAGCATCTCCGTGCCGGTCGACGAGCTGGATCTCGGCGACGAGGGCGTCTACGCGTTCGGTGTCTCGCTGACCGGCGAGACCCCCTCGCGCCCCTGGGACGAGGTGCTGGGCTTCCAGCGGACCTTCCTGCCGTGGCAGCCCGAAGAGGCCGAGCCGAGGACGAAGACGACGTTCCTGTGGCCGCTGGTCTCCACGGCGCACATGACGGCGGAGACCGGCTCGAACGAGCAGCAGACCCCGGTCTTCCTCAACGACGACCTCGCCAAGGAGATCGCCCCCGGCGGCCGGCTGGCCCGGATGGTGGCGCTCGGCAAGGAGCTGGACGTCACCTGGGTGATCGACCCGGACCTGCTGGCCTCCGTCGACGCGATGACGCGCAGCTACGAGGTGCGGAACGGCGACGACACCACGCCGGGCCGCCATCAGGCGGTCGCCAACCAGTGGCTCGCCGAATTGCAGAAGGCGGTGGCCGGCAAGGAGGTCGTCGCGCTGCCCTACGCCGATCCGGACCTGGCCTCGCTCGCCCACAACGGCACGGACGTCGCCGGCTCGCTGAGCCAGTACAAGGCGGCCACGGACGTCGCCGCCATCACTGTGGAGTCGATCCTCCACATGCAGCCGAGCACCGACTTCGCGTGGCCCGTCGAAGGGGCGATCGACCCGTCGATCGTGAAGGTCGCCACCTCCGCGGGCGCGGACCGGGTGATCGCCCGCAGCGACAGCCTCGAGGAGAACGACGCGCTGCCGTACACGCCGTCCGCGGCCCGCCCCATCGGCGGCGGCACCACCGCGGTCGTCGCGGACGCCCGGCTGTCCACCGCCTTCGAGGGGGATCTCACGAAGGCGTCCGCCGGCACGCTCGCCGTGCAGCGCTTCCTCGCCCAGAGCCTCGCCCTGAACCAGCAGACGGACAAGCAGCGCAGCATCGTCGTCGCCCCGCAGCGGATGCCGAGCGCCAGCCAGGCACGGGCGATGGCGGAAGCGATCACGGCTCTCCAGGGTGGCACCTGGACCGAGACGCAGGAGCTGACGGCCGCCGCCGAGGCCAAGCCGGACGCCCGGGCCACCCGGAAGGTGCCGCCGGCCTCGGCGTACCCGTCGGCGCTGCGCAAGCGGGAACTGCCCCGCGAGGCGTTCGAGCAGATCGCGGCCACGCAGGACAAGCTCGACGACTTCCAGGTGATCCTCTCCTTCCCGCGGCGCGTGGCCACGCCGTTCGGGCTGGCCATAAACCGTGAGATGTCCACGTCGTGGGAGGGCCGCTCCGCCGAGGCGCAGAGCTTCCGCGACGGCGTCGAGGGCTACCTGGACGACCTCGCCAAGCAGGTCAAGCTGATCGAGAAGTCGGAGACCAAGCTCTCCGGCCGCAGCGCCACCATCCCGGTGACCGTGCAGAACAACCTGGTGCAGGGCGTCGACAACCTGGTGCTGCGCCTCACCTCCACCAGCCCCACCCGTCTGGAGATCGGTGGCGAGGCCTACGACGAACAGCCCGTCTCCGTCTCCGGCGGGCACAGCCAGTCGGTGAAGTTCAACACGTCCGCCAACGCCAACGGCCGGGTGACGGTGATCGCCCAGCTGTTCACCGAGGACGGGCAGCCGTACGGCGAGGCCGTCCAGTTCGACGTGAAGGTCACCGAGATCACGGCCACCGTGATGCTCGTCATCGGCGGCGGCGTGCTCCTGCTGGTCCTCGCCGGCTTCCGGATGTACACCCAGCGCAAGCGGGCGGCCGCCCGGCAGGCCGAGGAGGAGGGCCAGGACCCGGCGGACACGACGGCGGACGCGACGACGGCCCCGGCGACGGACGCGTCAGCGGACGGACCAACGGATGCCTCGGCGGACGCGGACCACCCCGCGGACACACCCGAGAACCCGGAAGACCCCGACGACCGTCTCAAGGAGGAGTCGGACACCCGGCCCGGGGCAGGCGACCCGGAGCAGCCGAGTGACCCGACACCGGACACCGCAGCGGAAAGCGCCGACCCGTCCGGCACGGGTGAGAGAGTGGACCGTTGAGGATGTCGTGGCCGGTGGGCCCGGGACGATGAGGTGGGGTAAGCATGAACGCGCCGTACGACGGTGACCGCGGCCAGGCCGTGGGCAGCTCGGGCTTCCCCGAGGGCCCGCCGCCCGAGCACGGCCAGGTGCCGCCGCAGCACCCGGCGGACATGTACCTCCAGGACGCCTACGAGCAGGACCCGTACCGGGCGCAGGACGTCACCGCCCAGGACCCGGTCGCCGAGGCGCTGTACGACCGCGCCGCACACCCGCCGCCGCCCCCGGGCACGTATCCGCCGCCGCAGCAGCTGTACGCACAGCCCCCGCAGTCGCCGTACGCCCCCGACCCGAACGTGTGGGCGCAGACCCCGGCCCCCGAGCCGGACGGCGCCACCCAGTACCTGCCGTACGGCGACGACCCCCGCACCACGCAGTACGTGGGCGTCGACGACCTGGTCACCCAGGCCGGCGGGCAGCGCCACGAGCACGACGCCTTCGCCCACCTCTTCCGCGACCAGCAGCAGGGCGCCGTCCGCCCGTCGACGGAGCACCCGGGAGTGCCCGGACCGGCCGCCGCGCCGGGCACCGGACAGGGACCGGCACCGCAGTACCCCTCGCCCGAGCAGTACCAGGCGCAGGAGGGCCAGTACCCCGTGGCGGAGCAGCAGGAGCCCCACGACCAGGCTCCGGCGCCCGCGGCCCCGGCCCCGGCCGCCGCGCCGAGGAAGGGCGGCCGCGCGGCCGGGCTGCTGAAGTCGAGCGCCGTGATGGCGGCGGGCACGATGGTCTCGCGCCTGACCGGCTTCATCCGCTCGGCGATGATCGTCTCGGCGCTCGGCGTCGGCCTCCTCGGCGACACGTTCCAGGTCGCCTACCAGCTGCCCACGATGATCTACATCCTGACGGTGGGCGGTGGCCTCAACTCGGTCTTCGTCCCGCAGCTGGTCCGGGCGATGAAGGAGGACGAGGACGGCGGCGAGGCCTACGCCAACCGGCTGCTGACGCTCGTCATGGTCGCCCTGGGCGCGCTCACCGTGCTGACCGTCTTCGCCGCGCCGCTGCTGATCCGGCTGCTCTCCGACGCGGTCGCGAGCGATCCCGCGGCCAACGAGGTCGGCGTCACGTTCGTGACCTACTTCCTGCCCTCGATCTTCTTCATGGGCATCCATGTGGTGATGGGCCAGATCCTCAACGCGCGAGGCCGCTTCGGCGCAATGATGTGGACGCCGGTCCTGAACAACATCGTCATCATCGTGACGCTCGGGATGTTCCTCTGGGTGTACGGCACCGCCGAGCACTCGGGCATGACGGTCACGAACATCCCGCCGGAGGGCCAGCGGCTCCTCGGCATCGGTGTCCTGCTCGGCCTGGTCGTCCAAGCGCTGGCCATGATCCCGTACCTGCGCGAGACCGGGTTCCGGCTCCGCCTGCGGTTCGACTGGAAGGGGCACGGCCTGGGCAAGGCCGTGACCCTGGCCAAGTGGACCGTCCTGTTCGTCCTCGCCAACCAGGCCGGCGCGATCGTCGTCTCTCAGCTGTCCACCGCGGCGGGCAAGGACTCGCCCGTCGACGGCACCGGCTTCGCCGCCTACGCCAACGCCCAGCTGATCTGGGGCCTGCCGCAGGCCATCATCACGGTCTCCCTGATGGCGGCACTGCTGCCCCGGCTCTCGCGCTCCGCGGCCGAGGACGACGCGGGTGCCGTCCGTGACGACATCTCCCAGGGCCTGCGGACGACGGCCGTGGCGATCGTGCCGATCGCCTTCGGTTTCCTCGCCCTCGGCATTCCCATGTGCACCCTGATGTTCGGCACCTCCGGCACCGACGAGGCCACGAACATGGGCTTCATGCTGATGGCCTTCGGTCTGGGCCTGATTCCGTACTCCGTGCAGTACGTCGTGCTGCGCGCCTTCTACGCCTACGAGGACACCCGCACGCCCTTCTACAACACGGTCATCGTCGCCGCGGTCAACGCGGGTGCGTCCGTGCTCTGTTACCTGTTGCTGCCCGCCCGCTGGGCGGTGGTCGGCATGGCCGCCTCGTACGGCCTGGCCTACGTCATCGGCGTCGGTGTCGCCTGGCGCCGACTGCGCAACCGGCTGGGCGGCGACCTCGACGGCTCCCGCGTACTGCGGACGTACGCACGGCTGAGCATCGCCTCGGTGCCGGCGGCCCTGCTGAGCGGCGCGGCCTGCTACGGCGTCACCCAGGTTCTCGGTCAGGGTGCCCTCGGCTCCTTCGCCGCGCTGCTCGCCGGCGGGGCGGCACTGCTCGGGATCTTCTTCGTGGCCGCCCGCCGGATGCGCATCGAGGAGCTGAACTCGCTGGTCGGCATGGTGCGCGGGCGCCTGGGCCGCTGAGACGGGGGGTACGCGCACAACCTTCGACCGCCACCGTGTGTCGTGCATAGCGGCGGACTGTGGGCACAATTGGTTTCGGCGTCGGACGGCGCGCACGGGGTCGTACGGCGCGCAATGGATGGGGAGGCAGGAACGACGGTGGCGGAACGGAGCACGGCTGCCGTCGACGTGGCAGACAACAGCGGCGAGAAGCCGCTGACCGCCAAGGCGGACCAGGCGGACCAGTCCACGGCCGACGGGGTGGCCCAGAAGCGGGAGCGGGACACGGAACGGAACGAGGCACAGGGGAGTGACGGGACCGAGGGTCCCGTGAGGAAGGCCTCGCCGCCCGAGCTGCACAGCGGCCACAAGCTCGCCAGACGCTACCGGCTCGAGGAGTGCGTCACCCGTCTGGACGGTTTCAGCAGTTGGCGCGCGGTCGACGAGAAACTGCGCCGCGCCGTCGGCGTCCATGTGCTGCCCGCCGACCACACCCGTGCCCGTGCCGTGCTGGCCGCGGCCCGCTCCTCCGCGCTGCTGGGCGACCCTCGGTTCGTCCAGGTCCTCGACGCCGTCGAGGAGAACGACCTTGTTTACGTCGTGCACGAGTGGCTGCCCGACGCCACCGAGTTGACCACGCTGCTGGCCGCCGGGCCGCTGGAGCCGCACGACGCCTACCAGCTCGTCAGTCAGGTCGCCTCCGCCATGGCCGCCGCGCACCGCGAGGGCCTGGCCCATCTGCGTCTGAACCCCAACGCCGTGCTGCGCACCTCCACCGGCCAGTGGCGGATCCGCGGCCTCGCCGTGAACGCGGCGCTGCGCGGCATCAGCTCCGACACCCCGCAGCGCGCCGACACGGAGGCCATCGGCGCCCTGCTCTACGCCGCGCTCACCCAGCGCTGGCCGTACGAGAACGACGCCTACGGCCTGTCCGGGCTGCCCAAGGACGTCGGGCTGATCGCCCCGGACCAGGTACGCGCCGGCGTCCACCGCGGCCTGTCGGAACTCGCCATGCGCGCACTCGTCAACGACGGCGCCACCGCCTCGCGTCACGAGTCCCCCTGCACCACCCCGGAGGAACTGGTCAAGGCGATCGGCGAGATGCCGCGCATCCGCCCGCCGGAGCCCGCGTTCACCGCCCCGCCGGAGTACCAGCGCACCACCTACCAGCAGGGCACCTACGGCCGCACCGCACCGCACCCCGGCGTCACCCAGCCGGTGCCGGCCCCGCCGCCCCCGCTGCAGAGCCGCACCGGCAAGGCCCTGAAGTGGGCCGTCTCCGCACTGCTCATCGCCGCCCTGGGACTGGGCAGCTGGCAGCTCGCGGACGCCCTGATGGACCAGGGCGGCAATGCCGACGACCCCACCCAGACGCAGACGACGGACGGCGACGACAAGAACACCGAGAAGCCCAAGAAGCCCCAGCCGATCGCCATCCAGAACGCCCGGGACTTCGACCCGTTCGGCAAGGACGGATCCGAGAAGCCGGGCGACATAAGCAAGGTCTACGACGGCATTCCCGGCACGTACTGGCAGACGGACTACTACCTCGGCGCCAAGTTCGGCAATCTGAAGAGCGGCGTCGGCGTCATCCTCGACCTCGGCAAGGTCCAGGAGGTCGGGAACGTCTCCGTCACCTTCGTGGGCAGCACCTCGGTCGAACTGCGGGCCGCCCAAGGGGACGTGGAGCCGCAGAGCTTCGACGCCTACACCAAGGTCGCCGGAGGCACCGGCACCACGGTGCCGCTGAAGCCCGGCAAGGAGCTCAAGGCCCGGTACCTGCTGGTCTGGCTCACCGAGCTGCCCCTCCAGGCGGACAGCGGCCAGTACCGCGGCAGGGTCGTCGACATCAAGGTGACCAGCTGAAAGGGCGGGGGCGGGGGCGTGCGGAGCGACCATCACGATGCACCTGACGAGGTCCTTCTGGCGCGCCACGTCGCCGGCGACCCCAACGCCTTCGGTGAGCTGGTCCGCCGCCACCGCGACCGGCTCTGGGCCGTCGCCCTGCGCACCCTCGGCGACCGCGAGGAGGCGGCCGACGCGGTGCAGGATGCCCTCGTCTCGGCCTTCCGCGCCGCCCACACCTTCCAGGGCAAGTCCGCCGTCACGACCTGGCTGCACCGGATCACGGTGAACGCCTGCCTGGACCGCGCCCGCAAGGCAGCCTCCCGCAAGACCGCGCCCGTCGACGACACCGAGCGCCTGGAGCAACTGCTGGAGCCGCACGAGTCGGCCGCGGCGCCCGCCGAACGCAACGATCTGCACCGGCAGCTGCTGGACGCGCTCGCCACGCTCCCTCCCGACCAGCGGGCGGCTCTCGTCCTGGTGGACATGCAGGGCTACCCGGTCGCCGAGGCCGCCCGCGTGCTGGACGTGCCGACCGGGACGGTCAAGAGCCGCTGCGCCCGGGGCAGAGCGAAACTCCTGCCCCTGCTCACCCATCTACGGCCGGAGAACACCAGTGCCGGTACACAACCGGGTGAAGGGCGGAACCGGACGCAGGGGACATCCGTCCCACCGGCAGCGGGCCCACGCGACGGAAGCGCGCGGGATACCGGGTCGAGCGATTCAGCTGCTGTGAAGGGCGGAGGTGGGCGAGCGTGACTTCGACGACGGACACGGCCGGGCACCCGGACGTCACCGAGATCTCCGACTTCACCGAGGGCCTGCTCCCTCCCTCCCGCACTGCGGACGTACGACGGCACCTGGACGAGTGCGAGCTGTGCTCCGACGTCCACGCCTCGCTGGAGGAGATCCGCGGCTTGCTGGGCACCCTCCCTGGGCCCCCGCGCATGCCCGCCGATGTCGCCGGCCGGATCGACGCCGCACTCGCCGCAGAGGCCCTGCTGAACGCCTCGGCACCCGAGCCGACGACCGATGACAGGGACGCCGCCGGTGAGCCGGTGGCCACCCCTCACCTCACCTCCGACGCGCACAGCGGCACCAGCGGCGCCCCCGTTTCACGTGAAACATCGACCGCCCCAGACCGCCCCGCCGGACGCGCCCGTGTCTCCTCCACCGGCCCGGGCCGCAAGAACCACAACGACCGCACCGACCGCCGCGACGGCAAGGACCGCAGGCGCGCCGGCCGCCGCCGAGCGGCCGTCCTCGGTGCCGTCCTCTCGGTTGCCGTGCTGGGACTGGGTTCCGTCCTGTGGACGTCGCTGACCGGCTCGGAGCCGGGCACCACCGCCCAGGAGCGGCAGACCACCGCTGCGGACACCTTCTCCGAGGGACGGCTCAAGACACAGGTCGCGGATCTCCTGGCGGAGCAGCAGGGCTCCAGGAAGGGCTCCCGCAGCCCGGACCGGCACGTCGAGACCACCCCCGGCTCCGGTCAGCCCCGCGTCTTCCAGCAGCCCACCGTCGATGTCCCCGCGTGCGTCCAGCAGGGCATCGGACACGAAGGGGAAGCCCTCGCGACGGAGGAAGGCATCTACAAGGGGACCGACGCGCTGCTCGTCGTCCTGGCCGACGCCTCCGACCCCGCACGGGTGACCGTCTTCATCGTCGAGTCGACGTGCGTCAAGGAACCGGCGGCGGGTACGGCAAAGGTGCTGCTGAAGCAGTCCTACCCACGCTGAGCCGCCGCCTCGTTCGTTCCTGGTCCGCTGGGCCCGTCTCGTATAGCGGTCACCCGCCCGTGTGCCCGGACACAGCGGGAATGCGCGCCCCTTAGGATCCGTTGGGTGGGGTGAGAGTTCTGAAAGGGGCTCCCACCGGTCAAACGACGCCGTCCAGAGACGAGGAATCAAGCCGTGAGCGACGTCCGTAACGTGATCATCATCGGCTCCGGGCCCGCCGGCTACACCGCGGCGCTGTACACCGCGCGCGCGTCGCTGAAGCCGCTGGTGTTCGAGGGCGCCGTCACCGCGGGTGGTGCGCTGATGAACACCACCGAGGTGGAGAACTTCCCGGGCTTCCGAGACGGCATCATGGGCCCCGAGCTCATGGACAACATGCGCGCCCAGGCCGAGCGCTTCGGTGCCGAGCTCGTCCCGGACGACATCGTCTCCGTCGACCTGACCGGTGAGATCAAGACCGTCACGGACACCGCAGGTACCGTCCACAAGGCGAAGGCCGTCATCGTCGCCACCGGCTCCCAGCACCGCAAGCTCGGCCTGCCCAACGAGGACGCCATGTCCGGCCGTGGTGTCTCCTGGTGCGCCACCTGCGACGGCTTCTTCTTCAGGGACCACGACATCGCCGTGATCGGTGGCGGTGACACCGCGATGGAGGAGGCCACCTTCCTCTCGCGCTTCGCCAAGTCCGTGACGGTCGTCCACCGCCGGGACACCCTGCGCGCCTCCAAGGCGATGCAGGAGCGTGCCTTCGCCGACCCGAAGATCAAGTTCATTTGGGACAGCGAGGTCGCCGAGATCCAGGGGGGCCAGAAGCTGTCCGGGCTGAAGCTGCGCAACGTCAAGACCGGCGAGCTCTCGGATCTGCCGGTGACCGGCCTGTTCATCGCGATCGGCCACGACCCGCGCACCGAGCTCTTCAAGGGCCAGCTCGACCTGGACGAGGAGGGCTACCTGAAGGTGGACGCGCCCTCCACCCGGACGAACGTGACCGGTGTCTTCGCCGCCGGTGACGTGGTGGACCACACCTACCGCCAGGCGATCACCGCAGCCGGTACCGGCTGCTCCGCCGCTCTCGACGCCGAGCGCTTCCTCGCTGCCCTCGCGGACAACGAGCAGAAGGCCGAGCCCGAGAAGACCACTGTCTGACCATCCGCCCCACGCATCACCAGTTAAGGAGCCCGCCGTGGCCGGCACTCTCAAGAACGTGACCGACGACTCCTTCGAGCAGGACGTCCTCAAGAGCGACAAGCCCGTCCTGGTGGACTTCTGGGCCGCCTGGTGCGGTCCGTGCCGCCAGATCGCGCCGTCTCTCGAGGCGATCGCCGCCGAGTACGGCGACAAGATCGAGGTCGTCAAGCTGAACATCGACGAGAACCCGGGTACGGCCGCCAAGTACGGCGTCATGTCGATCCCGACGCTGAACGTCTACCAGGGCGGCGAGGTCGCGAAGACCATCGTCGGCGCCAAGCCGAAGGCCGCGATCATCCGCGACCTCGAGGACTTCATCGCCGAGTGACGCCCACGGGAAGCGATCGACGTTTCACGTGAAACACGAATGGGCCAGCCCGCACGGGCTGGCCCATTCGTATGAGAGAGCCAGGAAGGAGAGCCGTCAGAGCGGCCGGAGCGCCGGCTCCTTCTGTACGGCGCCCAGAAGCCGGTCCAGCGCCATCTCCACGTCTTCCTTCCAGGAGAGCGTCGTCCTCAGCTCCAGCCGCAGGCGCGGATACGTGGGGTGCTGCCGAACCGTCTTGAAGCCCACGGCGAGGAGATGGTCGGCGGGCAGCACACAGGCGGGCTCCTTCCAGCGTGCGTCGCCGAACGCCTCGATCGCCTTGAACCCTCGCCGGAGCAGATCCTTGGCGACCGTCTGCACCATCACACGGCCCAGCCCCTGCCCCTGGTAGCCCGGCATGATGAACCCCGTGATCAGCTGGACCGCGTCCGGCGAGACCGGGCTCGTGGGGAACGCCGTCGAACGCGGCACATAGGCCGGAGGCGCGTAGAGCACAAAGCCCACCGGATTGTCATCGACATAGACGACCCGGCCGCAGGAACCCCAGTCCAGGAGTACGGCGGAGATCCATGCTTCCTTCTCCACTTCCGCCGTGCCCGACTGCACCGCGGACTCACCGCTGACCGGGTCCAGCTCCCAGAAGACGCAGGTGCGGCAGCGCTTGGGCAGATCCTGAAGGTTGTCCAGCGTGAGCGGTACGAGCCGACGCCCCATGAAGGCTGTTCCTCGCTTCCTTCTCCGCTCCCCTACCCCCACGCATGGTATCCACGAAGCGATTCCATCGATACCGCCAAAAAGCAAAGTGCGGGCCGTGTTCCGGTACACACCGGACACGGCCCGCACAGGTCGTCGGACGAGACCGCCGACTGCGGAGGCTCAGTCCTCCGTCTCCTCGGCGTTGTTCTCCAGCAGGCTCTTCTGCAGGACCGGCCCCTCGCCGGGGGCCAGCGTGCTGAGGATGCGCTCAAGGTCCTCCACAGAGGCGAACTCGACGGTGATCTTGCCCTTCTTCTGGCCCAGGTCGACCTTCACCCGCGTCTCGAAACGATCGGAGAGCCGGGTGGCCAGCTCGTTCAGCGCCGGGGAAACCAGGGAGCCGGCCCGGGGGCCCTTGGCCCGCTGAGTCGTCTTGGGCCGCGACCCCATCAGGGTCACGATCTCCTCGACGGCCCGCACGGACAGCCCCTCGGCCACGATCCGGTGAGCCAGCCGGTCCTGCTCCTCCGAGTCCTCCACGGAGAGCAGAGCCCGGGCGTGCCCGGCGGAGAGCACTCCGGCGGCCACCCGGCGCTGCACCGCCGGCGAGAGCTTCAACAAACGCAGGGTGTTGGAGACCTGCGGGCGAGAGCGACCGATGCGGTCCGCCAGCTGGTCGTGCGTGCAGTTGAAGTCCTTCAGCAGCTGGTCGTAGGCAGCCGCCTCTTCCAGCGGGTTCAGCTGCGCGCGATGCAGGTTCTCCAGGAGAGCGTCGAGGAGAAGCTTCTCGTCCTCCGTCGCCCGCACGATCGCAGGGATCGCTTCCAGACCCGCCTCACGGCAGGCCCGCCACCGCCGCTCGCCCATGATGAGCTCGTACTGGCCGGGGCCCAGCTGCCGTACGACGACCGGCTGGAGCAGGCCGACCTCCTTGATGGAGGTGACCAGCTCGGCCAGCGCGTCCTCGTCGAAGACCTCACGCGGCTGCCGGGGGTTGGGCTTGATGGCGTCGAGCGGGATCTCGGCGAAGTGGGCGCCCATCGGGGGAGCGGGAATGTCCCCGGCGCCGTTGACCGACGGCTCCTCGGTTTCACGTGAAACAGGCGGCAGCGTGGCCACCTTCGCGGCGGCCACCCCCCGGTCGCTCGTCAGCACCGGAACGGCCGCAGGAGACGTCGAAGCAGCGACCCCCGCAGCACCCCCCACGGCACCCGCCATCGCGGTCTGCGCCGGCGTCTTCTCGGTCGGGGCCGCAGGGATCAATGCCCCGAGTCCACGGCCCAGCCCCCTCCGTCGCTCGCTCACTGGATCCCCTCCACCATGCTCTGGTCGTTCTGAGCGCCGATGTGCGCGTGCGTCCCGTCATAGCTGACGCTGACGCCGGCGCCCCTCAGCGCGATTTCTCGTGCCGCCTCAAGATAGGAGAGGGCACCGCTCGATCCGGGATCGTAGGTCAGCACCGTCTGCCCATAGCTCGGCGCCTCGGAGATACGGACCGAGCGGGGAATGCTCGTCCGCAGCACCTCGTCGCCGAAGTGGTTGCGCACCTCTTCCGCGACCTGGGACGCAAGGCGCGTCCGGCCGTCGTACATGGTGAGCAGGATCGTCGATACATGCAGGGTGGGGTTGAGGTGCCCCCGCACCAGGTCGACATTGCGCAGCAGCTGACCCAGGCCCTCCAGCGCGTAGTACTCGCACTGGATCGGGATCAGGACCTCCTGACCGGCGACCAGCGCGTTGACCGTCAACAGGCCCAGCGACGGCGGGCAGTCGATGAGGATGTAGTCCAGCGGCTGCTCGTACGCCTGGATCGCCCGCTGAAGACGGCTCTCCCGTGCCACCAGGGACACCAGCTCGATCTCCGCACCGGCGAGATCGATCGTGGCGGGGGCACAGAAGAGACCTTCGACGTCGACGACCGGCTGGACGACCTCCGAGAGCGGCTTGCTCTCGACCAACACGTCGTAGATGGAAGGAACTTCGGCGTGGTGGTCGATCCCCAGAGCAGTGGACGCGTTGCCCTGCGGATCGAGGTCGATGACCAGGACCCGGCTGCCGTGCAGAGCCAGCGAAGCGGCGAGGTTGACGGTCGTCGTGGTCTTGCCCACGCCGCCCTTCTGGTTCGCGACCACGATGACGCGGGTCTGCTCGGGCCGTGGCAGGCCCTCGCCTGCGCGGCCCAGAGCCTCGACCGCCAGTTGGGCAGCACGACCGATGGGAGTGTCGTCCATCGGAGGCGGTGTTTCACGTGAAACATCCGCTCCCGTCGACTCGGTACGGGGACCGGGGACCGGATCGGTCATCGGTCCCGCGATGTTGGCGTCGGACCGCAAGGATTCACTCTCCTCGACTTCAGGCTCGCGATGAACAGAGCCTCCCATGCCTTCGGTGTCGTGAACCAGTGAGGCCTGGTCTTCTGTGGAGAAATCCACCTCTGTGGACAACTCCGTGCCCCCGGAGAGGGATGGGGCGTCGGAGGGAGTAGGGGCATCGGAGGAAACAGGAGCCTCGCCGAGAGACCCGAGAGGCTTACGGTCGCGGGGTTCGGCCGCAGCGCGGCCGCGGCTGATGATGCCGTGCAGCAGTGAGCGACGTTTCACGTGAAACACGATGCACAGCGGCTGCGGCCGAACTGCCGCGACACTCCGTGATGCGTAGGTTTGGCAGCTTGTGTGGAGTACGTGTCGTCGAACGGGTCGATCAGCGACGCCTGCGGGTCCGTCCCGTCCGGGCCGCCTTGGCGCGCTTGGCTGCGAAGCGGACGCCGCCCGGGCTCTCGCCGACCTCCACGCGCACGACCGTGGACATCGGATCGACGATCCCCTCACCCACATGCAGGATCGAGGTCTCGACCGCGCCGAGCTTGCTCAGCGCGCTGGCCGCCGCCTTGAGCTCCTCCTCGGCGGTGTCACCCTTGAGCGCCAGCATCTCGCCGTAGGGGCGCAGCAGCGGGATGCCCCAGGCGGCCAGCCGGTCCAGCGGGGCCACGGCTCGGGCCGTGACCACATGGACCGGGGGCAGCTTGCCCATGACCTCCTCGGCACGGCCGCGGACCACCGTCACATGGTCCAGGCCCAGCAGCTCCACGACCTCGGTGAGGAAGTTGGTGCGCCGCAGCAGCGGCTCCAAGAGCGTGATCTTCAGGTCCTCCCGGACCAGCGCCAGCGGGATCCCGGGCAGGCCGGCGCCCGAGCCGACGTCGCACACCGTCACACCCTCGGGCACGACCTCGGAGAGCACCGCACAGTTCAGCAGGTGCCTCTCCCACAGGCGGGGCACCTCACGCGGGCCGATGAGCCCCCGCTGCACTCCTGCCTCGGCGAGGAGCTCGGCGTATCGGACCGCATCCGCGAAGCGATCGCCGAATACGTCACGAGCCTGCTCGGGAGCAGGGGGGAGCTCAGCTGCCTCCGTCACGGGGACCGTCCTTCCTACCGCATCGGCGCGCCGGGCGCCGACCTCCAGAACTACCAGGCTGACAAAGTTCGGCCCCGCCTGCGCAACAGACGGGGCCGGAGGAACGTGCGTACCGAATCAGTCGGGCAACACGACGACGAAGCGCTGCGGCTCCTCGCCCTCGGACTCGCTGCGCAGTCCGGCGGCCTTGACCGCGTCGTGCACGACCTTGCGCTCGAACGGCGTCATCGGCTTCATCCTGACCGGCGAGCCGCTGCTCTTGGCCTCGGCGGCGGCCTTGGCGCCCAGCTCGGACAGCTCGGAGCGCTTCTTGGCGCGGTAGCCGGCGATGTCGAGCATCAGGCGGCTGCGGTCCCCGGTCTCCCGGTGCACGGCCAGACGGGTGAGCTCCTGGAGCGCCTCCAGGACCTCGCCGTCGTGGCCGACCAGCTTCTGCAGATCACGGCTGCCCGTGTCGCTGATGATCGAGACAGAGGCGCGGTCGCCCTCGACGTCCATGTCGATGTCACCGTCGAGGTCGGCGATGTCCAGCAGACCCTCAAGGTAGTCCGCCGCGATCTCACCCTCCTGCTCCAGGCGGGTCAGGGTGTCTGCACCCTCGGCAGCGGCGGAGATGGTGCCTTCCGTCACGGGATGGACTCCTTCTTACTTCTTGGACGGGGACTTGGGCCGCTGCGGACCCTTGCGCTGGCCGGACTGGGCCCGGCTGCGGGAGCCGCCGGACTTGGACGCCGCCTTCCCGGCGGAGTCCGCGGACGTGTCGTCCTGCGGCTCGTCGGACTTGGTCAGCGACGTCTTCTCACCGCCACCGGCCGGCTTGGGGCCACCGGCCTGGCGCTTGGACTTGGGCTGCCGCTTGGGCTGCTGGCGCCGCACAGCGGCGGTGGCGGTCGTCGTACCGTCCTCGTTCTCCGCGACGACGGTGGTCTCGCTCTTCACCACGGAGCCGTCGGGCTGGGCCGCGAGCCCGGCCTTGCTGAGGCCGTTGATGAACTTGCGCTCGTACTCGTTGCGGTCGCGGCCCTTGGCGACGATGGCCTTCACGATGGCGCGCTCACGCCGACTGCGGGTCTTGCCGTGGTGGGTGACGTGCTTGTAGAGGCGCTCCAGGTGGGCGGCCTGGGCCTTGGAACCCGGGGTCGGGTTGTTATGGATGACGTACATCTGCTGGCCCATGGTCCACACGTTGGTGGTCAGCCAGTAGACGAGGACACCGACCGGGAAGTTGATGCCGAAGACGGCGAAGATGACGGGGAAGACGTACATCAGCATCTTCTGCTGCTGCATGAACGGCGTCTTCACCGTCGTGTCGACGTTCTTCATCATCAGCTGGCGCTGCGTGTAGAACTGCGACAGCGACATCAAGACGATCATGAGCGCGGTGACGATCCGCACGTCGGTAATCGAGGAGCCGAGCGCTTCGACCTTGCTCGAGCTGTCGGTGAACTTCGCGGCGAGCGGGGCGCCGAAGATATGGGCCTTCTGCGCGCTCTCCAGCAGCCGGTCGTTGATCACGCCGATGGTGTCGTTCGACGCGATGCTGTTGAGCACGTGGTACAGGGCGAAGAAGAACGGCGACTGCGCCAGGATGGGAAGGCACGAGGAGAGCGGGTTGGTGCCCGTCTCCTTGTACAGCTTCATCATCTCTTCGGACTGGCGCTGCCGGTCGTTCTTGTAGCGCTCCTGGATCTTCTTCATCTCCGGCTGGAGCGTCTGCATGGCCCGGGTCGCCTTGATCTGCTTCACGAAGAGCGGGATCAGGCAGATACGGATCAGGATCACCAGGGACACGATGGACAGGCCCCAGGCCCAGCCCGTGTCAGGGCCGAAGATCGCACCGTACAGCGAGTGGAACTGGACGATGACCCACGAGACGGGTGTGGTGATGAAGCTGAAGAGGCTGGCAATCGTGTCCACTAATCATGCTCCTTGGGCATGGGACGAGGTCTCTGCGGCCGGGCTCGAGACATTGTCTTCGGTGGCCGTTTCGGCGGCGGAGGGCCCGCCCTTCCGTGCGCGCCAGGCGTCGCGCAGCATCTCGTGCCACCGGGGGCGCTTGCGCGGCGGGACATGGTCCACACCGCCCAGCGACCACGGATTGCAACGCAGGATGCGCCAGGCCGTGAGTGCGGTGCCCTTGAGAGCCCCGTGTCGGTCGATGGCCGTGTAGCCGTAGTGGGAACACGACGGGTAGTACTTGCACACCGGCCCGAGCAGCGGGCTGATGGTCCACTGGTAGAGCTTGATCAGCGCCAGCAGCGGGTACTTCATCGCGCGCCCCCTCCCAGCAGCCGCTGCAGAGCGGCGTCCAGGTCTCGGGCCAGTTGGGCGTGGTCGGCGTCACCCGCTCCGGGCAACGCGCGTACGACTACCAGGCTACCGGGGGGCAGCTGGGCGACTCGGTCGCGCATCAGATGGCGAAGTCTGCGCTTCACCTTGTTGCGCACGACCGCACCGCCCACGGCCTTGCTCACGACGAAACCCGCACGCGTCGGGGGAGCGCTCTCCCCAGGCGCGTGCGGGTCCGTGGCACCGCTTCGAAGGTGGACGACGAGGAGTGGGCGTCCGGCCCGGCGTCCTCGTCGTACCGCGGTCGCGAAGTCCTCGCGCCGCCTCAGCCGGTTCTCGGTGGGCAGCACGACGGCATGACCTGACCGGGATCAGGCGGACAGACGGGCGCGACCCTTGCTACGGCGGGACGCGAGAATCGCGCGGCCGGCACGGGTGCGCATACGCAGCCGGAAGCCGTGGGTCTTCGCGCGACGACGGTTGTTCGGCTGGAAGGTGCGCTTGCTCACTCGGGGGCTCCAGAAAGAAATCGGTGGTGGCGGGGTGCCGTCCTGGCTGTCACCGTGCGCCCACGAGTAGCTCGCGTTACGCCCGAGTGCACCGCTTTCCGATCACCGGACTACCCCCGCGCTGGCGGGGACGTGATCTGTGCCCATCGGAGGCAGGCGGCAGCAGCCATCGACAACTCGACCTGGTTACGGTACGCGGGGCTACGCCATCCGGTCAAACCGGCGGTGGGTGGGGGACACTATCCACAGGCTGGGGACAACAACTTGAACCGCAGCGGTCGCCCTGACTACCGTGGCTGGACTCCGATTCGTTCCCTTATCCCTACCCACCCGGTTTTTCATCCCGACCCGTCCCACAACCACACGTTCGTGGGACCTGTGAGAGAGCGTGCCCTGTGGCTGACGTACCTGCCGATCTTGCCGCAGTGTGGCCACGTGTACTCGAGCAGCTCCTCGGCGAGGGCCGCGGGCAGGGGGTCGAGGCCAAGGACGAGCACTGGATCCGGCGCTGCCAGCCGCTGGCGCTGGTCGCCGACACCGCGCTGCTCGCCGTACCGAACGAGTTCGCCAAGGGTGTGCTGGAGGGCCGCCTCGCACCAGTCGTCAGCGAGACGCTGAGCCGCGAGTGCGGCCGTCCGATCCGGATCGCGATCACCGTCGACGACTCCGCGGGCGAGCCTCCGGCCCCGCCGGCGCCTCCCGCCCAGCTGCGCTACGAGGAGCAGCCCGAGCTTCCGTCGGGCCCGTACGAGGGGGGATACGGCCGCCACCGCGCGGAGCCCCTGCCGGGCACCGGCGACGACCAGCTCCCCACCGCCCGCCCCGCCTACCCGGCGGAGTACCAGCGCCCGGAGCCGGGCGCCTGGCCGCGGCCGGGGCAGGACGAGTACGGCTGGCAGCAGCAGCGCCTCGGCTTCCCCGAGCGCGACCCGTACGCGACGCCGCCGCAGGACGCGTACCGCTCCCGCGCCCAGGACTCCTACGGGCCGCCCGCCCAGGAGTCGTACGGGTCCTCCGGGAACGACACCTACGGGTCCCCGGGCTCCGAGGGCTACGGCGGCAAGCCGGGCGAGGGCTACGGGAGGCCGTCCCAGGACTACCGCCCACAGGGTGTGGACCGGCCGCCGTACGAGCAGCAGCGCTCCGACTACGAACCGTCTCGCGGCGACTACGACCAGCAGGGTGCCCGCCGGGACCTGCCCGAGCAGTCGGGCGGAGGCCCCGTGCACCGTGGTCCGGCCGGCACCGCGCTGCCCTCCGCGAGCGGTGCCCCCGGCCCGCTGGCCGCGCAGCCCGCCCCGGCGACCGGACCCGGCGAGCCGACCGCGCGGCTGAACCCGAAGTACCTCTTCGACACCTTCGTCATCGGCGCCTCGAACCGCTTCGCGCACGCCGCGGCGGTCGCCGTCGCCGAGGCGCCCGCGAAGGCGTACAACCCGCTGTTCATCTATGGCGAGTCCGGGCTCGGCAAGACGCATCTGCTGCACGCGATCGGGCACTACGCGCGCAGCCTCTACCCGGGCACGCGCGTGCGGTACGTGAGCTCGGAGGAGTTCACCAACGAGTTCATCAACTCCATCCGCGACGGCAAGGGCGACAGCTTCCGCAAGCGCTACCGGGAGATGGACATCCTGCTCGTCGACGACATCCAGTTCCTCGCGGACAAGGAGTCGACGCAGGAGGAGTTCTTCCACACCTTCAACACGCTGCACAACGCGAACAAGCAGATCGTGCTGTCCTCCGACCGGCCGCCGAAGCAGCTGGTCACGCTGGAGGACCGGCTGCGCAACCGTTTCGAGTGGGGTCTGATCACGGACGTCCAGCCGCCCGAGCTGGAGACGCGGATCGCGATCCTGCGCAAGAAGGCGGTGCAGGAGCAGCTGAACGCGCCGCCGGAGGTGCTGGAGTTCATCGCGTCCCGGATCTCGCGCAACATCCGCGAGCTGGAGGGCGCGCTGATCCGGGTGACGGCGTTCGCGTCGCTCAACCGGCAGCCGGTGGACCTGGGCCTGACGGAGATCGTCCTGAAGGACCTGATCCCCGGCGGCGAGGACTCGGCGCCCGAGATCACCTCGACGGCGATCATGAGCGCCACCGCGGACTACTTCGGGCTGACCGTGGAGGACCTGTGCGGCACCTCGCGCGGGCGCGCGCTGGTCACCGCACGGCAGATCGCCATGTACCTGTGCCGTGAGCTGACGGATCTGTCGCTGCCGAAGATCGGCGCGCTGTTCGGCGGCCGGGACCACACCACGGTCATGCACGCCGACCGCAAGATCCGCAATCTGATGGCCGAGCGGCGCTCCATCTACAACCAGGTGACCGAGCTGACGAACCGCATCAAGAACGGCTGACAGCGCCGTCCACGGCCCCGAGGGCGCCCCCGGAGGAGATCCGGGGGCGCCCTTCGTCGTGACCGGGGACGCCCTTCGTCATGCCCAGAAGCGCCGTCCGGAGGCCCGCAGCCGCGCCGCCGCCGCTCCCGCCGGCCACCCGCTGTTCGATTACCTGCCGGGTTACGGCCACTCTCCACAGATTCGGCGACTTTTTTCCGTCCACACGCTGGGGACTGCCGAGTTGTCCAGATCGCATCCACAGGCGAGCCTGTTGAAGGACCATCAGACCAGGTCAGCGGGTTGTGGATCCGTGGACGAACGATCTCCACAGGTTGTGGACAACGCGGTGGTCCACAACCTGTGCACGGAGTTGTCCACGGGCAACCCACAGCCTGGGGGCGGTTGTCCCCAGCGATCCCCAGCTTCTCCACATGGCTGTCCACTGTTCGGCAACCCGACGCACCTCCTCACCGCGTCGAGTGAAAGCCGTCACACCAAGGTGCCGGATTGGGCTGTGGGAAAGCTGGGTAAAACTGGGGACGCCGCTGGGGAGAACTCGCCCCGGCCTGTGCATGGGGTGTGCAGAACTTTCTTTTCTCCACAGAGACCCCCGGTTGTCCACCGGTGCCGCCCACAGGCCCCGTGGACAAAATCTCCGCTCTGAGCTGGGCAAACGAAGTTATCCACGGTATCCACAGGCCCTACTACTACGAACGACTAGAGAGAGCGCTGAATCCGTTTCGAAGTGGGCCCTGTGCACAACTCGCTCTGCGTTGCCCGGCTGCCCCTCGGCACGACTTGACCCCGAGAGGCACCTACTGTCAGTGCGGTGCGTCAGACTGGTGCCCGGTGTCCTTCCCCTCCCCGGGGCCGGTGACACCGAGACAGACGACGAAGGCGAAGCAGGGCGAGAAGCGCCGGCAACAGCAGGAGGCGGCTTACGGTGAAGATCCGGGTGGAACGCGACGTACTCGCGGAGGCAGTGGCCTGGGCGGCGCGCAGCCTCCCGGCCCGTCCGCCGGCGCCTGTCCTCGCCGGCCTGCTCCTGAAGGCCGAGGACGGCCAGCTGAGCCTGTCCAGCTTCGACTACGAGGTCTCCGCGCGTGTCAGCGTCGAGGCCGAGGTCGAGGAGGAGGGCACGGTGCTGGTCTCCGGCCGCCTGCTCGCCGACATCTCCCGCGCGCTCCCCAACCGCCCGGTGGAGATTTCCACAGACGGTGTACGGGCGACCGTGGTCTGCGGCTCCTCCCGCTTCACCCTCCACACCCTGCCGGTGGAGGAGTACCCGGCGCTGCCGCAGATGCCGAACGCCACGGGCACCGTCCCCGGCGAGGTCTTCGCCTCCGCCGTGCAGCAGGTCGCCATCGCCGCTGGCCGCGACGACACGCTGCCCGTCCTCACCGGTGTGCGCATCGAGATCGAGGGCGACACGGTCACGCTGGCCTCCACCGACCGCTACCGCTTCGCGGTCCGCGAGTTCCTGTGGAAGCCGGAGAACCCGGACGCCTCCGCGGTCGCCCTGGTGCCCGCCAAGACGCTCCTGGACACCGCGAAGTCCCTGGGCGCCGGTGACAGCGTCACCCTGGCGCTCTCCGGCTCCGGCGCGGGCGAGGGTCTGATCGGTTTCGAGGGCGCCGGCCGCCGTACGACCACGCGGCTGCTGGAGGGCGACCTCCCGAAGTACCGGACGCTGTTCCCGACGGAGTTCAACTCCGTCGCCGTGATCGAGACCGCCCCCTTCGTGGAGGCCGTCAAGCGTGTGGCCCTGGTCGCCGAGCGGAACACCCCGGTGCGGCTCAGCTTCGAGCAGGGCGTGCTCATCCTGGAGGCCGGCTCCAGCGACGACGCACAGGCTGTGGAAAGGGTCGACGCCCAGCTGGAGGGCGACGACATCTCGATCGCCTTCAACCCGACCTTCCTGCTGGACGGTCTGAGCGCGATCGACTCCCCGGTGGCCCAGCTGTCCTTCACCACGTCCACCAAGCCCGCGCTGCTCAGCGGCAAGCCGGCGCTGGACGCGGAGGCGGACGAGGCCTACAAGTACCTGATCATGCCGGTCCGGCTCAGCGGCTGACCCTTCGTCCACGTTCCGGTCGGACCCTTCGTCCACAGCCCCTCCACAGCGAGGAAACCGCAGGTCAGGGGCTGTGTCCGAATGAGCGCTCAGGCCCACAGGTGTGCACAGGTGTCCGGGTTTAGGCTCGGACACGAGTACGACGGTGCCGTGGCGGAAAACCGCCCGGCGCGCCGTACCGCCACGCCACCTCGGACACCTAAGGAACACAACTGATGGAGCTCGGTCTCATCGGCCTCGGCAAGATGGGCGGCAACATGCGCGAGCGGATCCGCCGCGCGGGCCACACCGTCGTCGGATACGACCGCAATCCGGACCTCGCCGATGTCCACAGCCTGGAAGAGCTTGTGGGCAAGCTCAGCGGACCGCGCGTGGTCTGGGTCATGGTCCCGGCCGGCGAGGCCACCCAGTCGACCATCGACCGGCTCGCCGAGCTGCTGGAGCCCGGCGACATCGTCGTGGACGGCGGAAACTCCCGCTGGACGGACGACGAGAAGCACGCCGCCCAGCTCGCCGCGAAGGGCATCGGCTTCGTGGACTGCGGTGTCTCGGGCGGTGTCTGGGGCCTGGAGAACGGCTACGCGCTGATGTACGGCGGCGACGCCGAGCACGTCGCCAGGGTGCAGCCGATCTTCGACGCGCTCAAGCCGGAGGGCGACTTCGGCTCGGTGCACGCCGGCAAGGTCGGCGCGGGCCATTTCGCGAAGATGGTCCACAACGGCATCGAGTACGCCATGATGCAGGCCTACGCCGAGGGCTGGGAGCTGCTGGAGAAGGTCGACTCCGTGGAGAACGTCCGCGAGGTCTTCCGCTCCTGGCAGGAGGGCACGGTCATCCGTTCCTGGCTGCTCGACCTGGCGGTCAACGCCCTCGACGAGGACGAGCACCTGGACCGGCTGCGCGGTTACGCACAGGACTCCGGCGAGGGCCGCTGGACCGTGGAGGCCGCCATCGACAACGCCGTGCCGCTGCCCGCGATCACGGCCTCCCTGTTCGCGCGGTTCGCCTCGCGGCAGGACGACTCGCCGCAGATGAAGATGATCGCCGCGCTGCGCAACCAGTTCGGCGGCCACGCGGTCGAGAAGAAGTAGTCCACACCCTGGGGAAACCCGGGGGCACTGAGGGAAACCCCGGGGACGACCCGGGGAGATCCACGCCGGAGGAGGTCGGCGACCGCCATGCACGTCACGCATCTGTCGCTGGCCGACTTCCGCTCGTACGCCCGGGCCGAGGTCTCGCTCGACCCGGGCGTCACCGCGTTCGTCGGCCCCAACGGCCAGGGCAAGACGAACCTCGTCGAGGCCGTCGGCTATCTCGCCACCCTCGGCAGCCACCGCGTCTCCTCCGACGCCCCCTTGGTCCGCATGGGCGCCGAACGGGCGGTGATCCGCGCGCAGGTCCGGCAGGGGGACCGGCAGCAGCTGATCGAGCTGGAACTGAACCCCGGCAGGGCCAACCGCGCCCGCATCAACCGCTCCTCGCAGGTCAGACCCCGCGACGTACTGGGCATCCTGCGCACCGTGCTGTTCGCGCCGGAGGACCTGGCGCTGGTGAAGGGCGACCCCGGGGAACGGCGCCGCTTCCTCGACGAGCTGATCACCGCCCGCTCCCCGCGCATGGCCGGCGTGCGCTCGGACTACGACCGGGTCCTCAAGCAGCGCAACACCCTGCTGAAGACGGCCGCGCTCGCCCGCCGCCACGGCGGCCGTTCCATGGACCTGTCCACCCTCGACGTCTGGGACCAGCACCTCGCCCGCGCGGGCGCCGAACTCCTCGCCCAGCGCCTGGACCTGATCAACGCCATCCAGCCGCTCGCCGACAAGGCGTACGAGCAGCTGGCCCCCGGCGGCGGCCCGGTCGCCCTGGAGTACAAGCCGTCCGCACCGGGCGAGGCCCACACCCGTGAAGCGCTGTTCGAGCAGCTGATGGCGGCACTCGCCGACGTGCGCAAGCAGGAGATCGAGCGCGGCGTCACCCTCGTCGGGCCCCATCGCGACGATCTGCTGCTCAAGCTCGGCGAACTGCCCGCCAAGGGGTACGCCTCGCACGGCGAGTCCTGGTCCTACGCGCTGGCGCTGCGCCTGGCCTCCTACGACCTGCTGCGCGCGGAGGGCAACGAGCCGGTGCTGATCCTCGACGACGTCTTCGCCGAGCTGGACGCCCGCCGCCGGGAGCGGCTGGCCGAGCTGGTCGCGCCCGGCGAGCAGGTCCTGGTGACGGCGGCGGTCGACGACGACGTACCGCACGTCCTGAGCGGGGCCCGGTACGCCGTGGCCGGCGGGACGGTGGAACGCGTATGACCGACCAGGCACCGAAGCGGGCCCCCGAACCCTCCGGCGTCGACCTCGCGCGTGTGGCGCTGCGGGCCGCGAAGGAGGCGGCACGCGCGCGTGGGGACGCGGCGCAGCAGAAGAAGCAGGCGCGCCGCGGCGGCGGTCTGCGCTCCGGGGCGCGCGCCGACGGCCGCGATCCGATGGCGCTCGGCTCGGCGATCAACCGGCTGATCACCGAGCGGGGCTGGGAGGCGCCGGCCGCGGTGGGCGGGGTGATGGGCCGCTGGCCGGAGATCGTCGGCGAGAACGTGGCCAAGCACTGCGTCCCGGAGAGGTATGACGAGGACGAGCGGGTGCTGGTCGTGCGCTGCGACTCCACGGCCTGGGCGACGAACCTGCGGCTGCTGGCTCCGCAGCTGGTCGCGCGCCTGAACGAGGACCTGGGCCACGGCAGGGTCCGGATGATCAAGGTGCTCGGTCCCGGCGGCCCGGCCCGCCGCTACGGCCCGCTGCGCGCGCCCGGCAGCACCGGGCCCGGCGACACCTACGGCTGAGCATCCCGCCCCTGAGTACCGGGCACCTCGCCCCGTGCCTCGCGAGCACCACGGCACCACCTTCCCCGCACCCACCGATCTCACGTGACTGAGATCACGTCGCTGTGCCCCACGCATCCCGTTTTCCACAGCAGTCACTGCCTTGTCGTACAACCGCACGCGCATGCGATTTTCGACCTGACCGGGGAGTAGCTATGGGTTGACGGCTCGAAGCGCTGGGTGCCTCTGTGAGCCTCTTGGAGACCCCTTCCGTATATCGGGACCCGATCGAGGACGGTTCAGGGCGGCACATGAGGACTCAGGTACCGGCAAACCCCCAGCGATGTCAGTGCTACCGGTAGACTGGAAGACAATCCCGCCCCGAACGTGGGGACCGCCCGGGAAACGCTGAGCAACGCTGATCAAGGCTTACCAACGCAACATGCCGCAGCCGCTCCGGCAACCCGCCGACGAGCCCGGCTCGTGCTGTGCCAGAAAGGGCGCTTCGTGGCCGATTCCGGCAACCCCAACGAGAACATCCCGTCCACCGAGGCCGCGGCCGAAGGCACCGAGGCCTCCGTCTCGACCTCGTACGACGCCAGTGCCATCACCGTCCTCGAGGGTCTGGACGCGGTCCGCAAGCGACCCGGTATGTACATCGGTTCCACCGGTGAGCGCGGCCTGCACCACCTCGTGTACGAGGTCGTCGACAACTCCGTCGACGAGGCCCTGGCCGGCCACGCGGACACGATCGACGTCACGATCCTCGCCGACGGCGGCGTACGCGTCGTCGACAACGGCCGTGGCATCCCGGTCGGCATCGTCCCCTCCGAGGGCAAGCCGGCCGTCGAGGTCGTGCTGACCGTCCTCCACGCGGGCGGCAAGTTCGGCGGCGGCGGCTACGCGGTCTCCGGTGGTCTGCACGGTGTCGGCGTCTCGGTCGTGAACGCGCTGTCGAGCAAGGTCTCCGTCGAGGTCAAGACGGACGGCCACCGCTGGACGCAGGACTACAAGATGGGCGTCCCGACCGCCCCCCTGGCCAAGCACGAGCCCACCGACGAGACCGGCACCTCGGTCACCTTCTGGGCCGACGGCGACATCTTCGAGACCACCGAGTACTCGTTCGAGACGCTGTCGCGGCGCTTCCAGGAGATGGCGTTCCTCAACAAGGGACTGACCATCAGGCTCACCGACGAGCGCGAGTCGGCGAAGGCCACGGCCGGCGCGGACGAGGCGGGCGCGGACGAGAAGCACGAGCCGAAGACCGTCACGTACCACTACGAGGGCGGCATCGTCGACTTCGTGAAGTACCTCAACTCCCGCAAGGGAGACGTGGTGCACCCCACCGTCATCGACCTGGAGGCGGAGGACAAGGAGAAGTCCCTGTCCCTCGAGGTCGCGATGCAGTGGAACAGCGGCTACAGCGAGGGCGTCTACTCCTTCGCCAACATCATCCACACCCACGAGGGCGGCACCCACGAAGAGGGCTTCCGCGCGGCGCTGACGAACCTGATCAACAAGTACGCGCGCGACAAGAAGCTGCTCCGCGAGAAGGACGACAACCTCACGGGTGACGACATCCGCGAGGGTCTGACCGCGATCATCTCGGTCAAGCTGAGCGAGCCCCAGTTCGAGGGCCAGACCAAGACCAAGCTGGGCAACACCGAGGCGAAGACCTTCGTCCAGAAGGCGGTCTACGAGCACCTCAGCGACTGGCTGGACCGCAACCCGAACGAGGCCGCGGACATCGTCCGCAAGGGCATCCAGGCGGCCACCGCGCGCGTGGCGGCCCGCAAGGCCCGCGACCTGACCCGCCGCAAGGGCCTGCTGGAGACCGCGTCGCTGCCGGGCAAGCTGGCCGACTGCCAGTCCAACGACCCGGCCAAGTGCGAGATCTTCATCGTCGAGGGTGACTCCGCCGGCGGCTCGGCCAAGTCCGGCCGCAACCCGGAGTACCAGGCGATCCTCCCGATCCGAGGCAAGATCCTCAACGTCGAGAAGGCGCGGATCGACAAGATCCTGCAGAACCAGGAGATCCAGGCGCTCATCTCCGCCTTCGGCACCGGAGTCCACGAGGACTTCGACATCGAGAAGCTGCGCTATCACAAGATCATCCTGATGGCGGACGCCGACGTCGACGGCCAGCACATCAACACCCTGCTGCTGACCTTCCTGTTCCGCTTCATGCGGCCGCTGGTCGAGGCGGGCCACGTCTTCCTGTCCCGTCCCCCGCTCTACAAGATCAAGTGGGGCCGGGAGGACGTCGAGTACGCGTACTCCGACCGCGAGCGCGACGCGCTCATCGAGATGGGCCGCCAGCGCGGCAAGCGCATCCGCGAGGACTCGATCCAGCGCTTCAAGGGTCTCGGCGAGATGAACGCCGAGGAGCTGCGCGTGACGACCATGGACCAGGAGCACCGCGTCCTCGGCCAGGTCACCCTCGACGACGCCGCCCAGGCCGACGAGCTGTTCTCGGTCCTCATGGGCGAGGACGTCGAGGCCCGCCGCCAGTTCATCCAGCGCAACGCCAAGGACGTCCGCTTCCTCGACATCTGAGTCGGTCTCAGCTGACCGCACCAGGAAGGATCTTCACCAGCAATGGCCGACGAGAACACTCCCGTCACCCCCGAGGCAGAGGGCGGCGACATCGCGATGCGGATCGAGCCCGTCGGGCTCGAGACGGAGATGCAGCGCTCCTACCTCGACTACGCGATGTCCGTCATCGTCTCGCGTGCGCTGCCGGACGTCCGGGACGGCCTCAAGCCCGTCCACCGCCGCGTGCTGTACGCCATGTACGACGGCGGGTACCGCCCCGAGCGCGGCTTCTACAAGTGCGCGCGCGTGGTCGGCGACGTCATGGGCAACTACCACCCCCACGGCGACAGCTCCATCTACGACGCCCTGGTCCGCCTCGCCCAGCCCTGGGCGATGCGCATGCCGCTCGTCGACTCCAACGGCAACTTCGGCTCGCCGGGCAACGACCCGGCGGCGGCCATGCGCTACACCGAGTGCAAGATGGCGCCGCTGTCGATGGAGATGGTCCGCGACATCGACGAGGAGACCGTCGACTTCACGGACAACTACGACGGCCGCTCCCAGGAGCCGACCGTCCTGCCCTCCCGCTTCCCGAACCTGCTGATCAACGGCTCGGCCGGTATCGCGGTCGGCATGGCGACCAACATCCCGCCGCACAACCTGCGCGAGGTCGCCGCCGGCGCCCAGTGGTACCTGGAGCACCCCGAGGCCTCCCACGAGGAGCTGCTGGACGCGCTCATCGAGCGCATCAAGGGCCCCGACTTCCCGACCGGCGCGCTCGTCGTCGGCCGCAAGGGCATCGAGGAGGCGTACCGCACCGGCCGCGGCTCCATCACCATGCGCGCGGTCGTCGAGGTCGAGGAGATCCAGAACCGCCAGTGCCTGGTCGTCACGGAGCTGCCGTACCAGGTCAACCCCGACAACCTCGCGCAGAAGATCGCCGACCTGGTGAAGGACGGCAAGATCGGCGGCATCGCCGACGTCCGCGACGAGACGTCGTCCCGCACGGGCCAGCGCCTGGTGATCGTCCTCAAGCGGGACGCGGTCGCCAAGGTCGTCCTGAACAACCTGTACAAGCACACCGACCTGCAGACGAACTTCGGCGCCAACATGCTGGCGCTGGTCGACGGCGTCCCGCGCACGCTGTCCCTCGACGCGTTCATCCGCCACTGGGTGACGCACCAGATCGAGGTCATCGTCCGCCGTACGCGCTTCCGGCTGCGCAAGGCCGAGGAGCGCGCCCACATCCTGCGCGGCCTCCTCAAGGCCCTGGACGCCATCGACGAGGTCATCGCGCTGATCCGGCGCAGCGACACCGTCGACGTCGCGCGCACGGGCCTGATGGAGCTCCTGGAGATCGACGAGATCCAGGCCAACGCCATCCTCGAGATGCAGCTCCGCCGCCTCGCGGCCCTGGAGCGGCAGAAGATCGTCCAGGAGCACGACGAGCTCCAGGCGAAGATCAGCGAGTACAACGAGATCCTGGCCTCGCCGGTCCGCCAGCGCGGCATCGTCAGCGAGGAGCTGGCCGCGATCGTCGAGAAGTACGGCGACGACCGCAAGACCCAGCTGGTGCCCTACGACGGTGACATGTCCATCGAGGACCTGATCGCCGAGGAGGACATCGTCGTCACCGTCACGCGCGGCGGCTACGTCAAGCGGACCAAGACGGACGACTACCGCGCCCAGAAGCGCGGCGGCAAGGGCGTACGCGGCGCGAAGCTGAAGGAAGACGACATCGTCGACCACTTCTTCGTCTCCACCACGCACCACTGGCTGCTGTTCTTCACCAACAAGGGCCGGGTCTACCGCGCGAAGGCCTACGAGCTGCCGGACGCCGGCCGCGACGCGCGCGGGCAGCACGTCGCTAACCTGCTGGCCTTCCAGCCGGACGAGGCGATCGCCGAGATCCTCGCGATCCGCGACTACGAGGCGGCGCCCTATCTGGTCCTGGCGACCAAGGCCGGCCTGGTGAAGAAGACCCCGCTGAAGGACTACGACTCCCCGCGTTCGGGTGGTGTCATCGCCATCAACCTGCGCGAGCGGGAGGACGGCTCGGACGACGAGCTGATCGGCGCCGAGCTGGTCTCGCCCGACGACGATCTGCTGCTCATCAGCAAGAAGGCGCAGTCGATCCGGTTCACGGCGACGGACGAGGCGCTGCGCCCGATGGGCCGTGCCACCTCGGGCGTCAAGGGCATGAGTTTCCGCGAGGGAGACGAACTGCTCTCGATGAATGTTGTTCGACCCGGTACGTTCGTGTTCACTGCCACAGACGGCGGGTACGCGAAGCGGACCGCTGTCGACGAGTACCGCGTCCAGGGACGCGGCGGCCTCGGCATCAAGGCCGCCAAGATCGTCGAGGACCGCGGTTCGCTCGTCGGTGCGCTGGTGGTCGAGGAGACCGACGAGATCCTCGCCATCACGCTGTCCGGCGGTGTGATTCGCACGCGAGTCAACGAGGTCAGGGAGACGGGCCGTGACACCATGGGCGTCCAACTGATCAATCTGGGCAAGCGCGATGCCGTGGTCGGCATCGCACGTAACGCCGAGGCGGGACGCGAGGCGGAGGAGGTCGACGGCGACGTGGCCGTCGACGAGACCGCCGAGGGTGCCGCGACGACCGGCACGGACGAGGGTGAGGCGCCCTCGGCCGAGTAGCACGAGGAGTGAGTCAGCGTGAGCGGAGCCACGGGCGCCGGATCGGCCGGTACCTCGACGGGTCATACGACCGGTCAGGAAACGGACGGCGGGGGCCGTGGCTCCGCCGCGCAGGCGGCGGATCCGCAGACGACCAATCTGAAGGCCATCACGTCGCCGGTGAACGCCGAGGAAGCCTCCGACGCGACCGAAGCGACCGACGCCGATGCCGCCAAGAGCGGCAGGAGCGGCCGGGGCCGCCGCGGCGGCAGGGCCGCCAAGGACGCGAAGAGCGCGAAGAACGCGAACACCTCGCCCTCGCCTGACACGCATGGATCCCAGGGGGGAACTGTGACGGACACCCGAGGCCCGCAGACCCAGCAGCCGGGGGCCTCGCCGCTGCCCGGGGAACGGCAGCCGCAGCAGCCCTCCGGGCCGTACCACCCGCCGCAGGCCTACCCGGCGGGCCAGCCGGCGCAGAGCGCGGCGGGCAGCGCCGTACGCCGGCCGCGCACCGGGGCGCGCACCACCCCGCGCGTCCGCAAGGCGCGGCTGCGGGTGGCCAAGGCCGACCCGTGGTCGGTGATGAAGGTCAGCTTCCTGCTGTCGATCGCGCTGGGCATCTGCACGATCGTGGCGGCGGCCGTGCTGTGGATGGTCATGGACGCGATGGGCGTCTTCTCGACCGTCGGCGGCACCATCTCGGAGGCCACCGGGTCGAACGAGTCGAACGGCTTCGACCTCCAGGCGTTCCTGTCGCTGCCCAACGTGCTGCTGTTCACGTCGATCATCGCAGTGATCGACGTCGTCCTCGCGACGGCCCTCGCCACCCTCGGTGCGTTCATCTACAACCTCTCCGCGGGCTTCGTGGGCGGTGTGGAGCTGACGCTCGCCGAGGACGAGTGAGCGGTTCCCGGGCCCTCGACGGCCATCGATTTTGGGACTGGCCCGGTCGTGCGCTAATCTTCAGGAGTCAGCGCGCGGGACACACACCGCAGAGCGCGGCGGGGCTATAGCTCAGTTGGTTAGAGCGCATCCCTGATAAGGATGAGGCCACAGGTTCAAATCCTGTTAGCCCCACCAGCACGAAGACCCCCGGTCCGATGGACCGGGGGTCTTCGGCGTTCTGCGACGTCTACGCGTCTACGGCATCTTCCGTCGGCAGGCCGTCTCGGCGCGGTTGATCGACGCGTGCGGGGGATCTGCCCGAAAAAGGGATTTGCGTCCGTATTGGGCGCATTAAATCGTGGGGGAATTTCTCGCCAAGATCGTTTACAGTAGGTCTTGATCGTTCGAGATCACCGCAAGGGCTGTGTGCGTTTTTTACCGCACGGACCAGCAGCCCTTTTTGTTGACGGGGAGAAAATTTAAAAATGAAGAAGTCCGTGAAGAATATAGCCATCGCCGCTTCCGCGACGGCTTTCATCGGGACATTCGTCGCGGCGGCGCCCGCGACCGCGGCCAACCCGGCTCCGGCTCCGGTCCAGGTCCGCACTTTCACCGCCGACAGCGGCGTCAAGCCTCCGGCGGAGCTCATCGGCCCGAACGGTGAGAAGCCCAGCGAGTGGGGCGTGGTGAGCTACCCCGCCGGCGCCAAGGGTCTGAAGACCCCGCGGGTGAGCAAGGGCGGCGGTACCTGGAACTACGGCACCACCCTCGACGGTGCCTACAAGGGCTGCTACTCCAACTACATCCACCCGACCAAGAAGCACTCGGCCAGCGTCTCCATCGCGAACGCCACCGACAAGGACATCCGCGAGAAGGACATCTGGGCCAAGGCCTACGCCAAGGCCGGGGCCGCCCACACCTGCAACGCGTACTGGGGTGTCTACTAGGCACGGCCTCTGACCCGGCGCACTGATCCATGTCCTGGCCGGCCGCCGTCTCGGCGGTGCGGGCCAGGGCATGGTTTGTTTCTGCCCCATCCCCCCCACCGCAAGGGTGTGCTCGTGCGTTCCTCTTTTCCGAGATTGACACTGGTCTTCGCCTTTTCCGTCGCCGTGGGAATTCTCGGCCCCCTGCTCGGCCCGGTGAGCGGGCCGGTGAGCCAGGTCGTTTCCGACACATTGAGTGCCGGGTGGGCGTATGCCGCGGTCGCCTATGCGGCCGGAATGGCGAGCCGGACGAAAAAAGGAGCCGCCGTTCTCGGCGTGGCCTCGCTCTGGGTGTGCGTGACGGTCTACTACCTGACGAAGGCCGCGCAGGGCGATTACCTGAAGGCGGACCTCGGCGACCCCACCGGGAAGACCGAGTACTTCGCCTGGGGCGAGCTCCTGTCCATGATCGGGCTGTGGGCCGTCTTCGCCTGCCTCCTGGGGCCCGTCTGCGGAGTCGCCGGAAGGGCCTCCCTCAGCGGTCCCTACCCGCTCCTCTCCCGGCTCCTGCTGCCGGTCGTGATCGTCGTCGAGACGACCATGCGTCTGTCCCATCCCGCGCCTCTGCAGGACCAGTCGGTGGTGACCATGTGGCACGTCACGCGCGTGCTCGCGATCGCCCTCGCCGTCGCCGTGGTCGTCAGGGGGCTCTGGAAGGGGAGGGCGTCCGTACGGCAGGCGGGGTGAGGCGACGTACGCGACGCACGAAGGCCCGGTCACCGAGGGGGGTGACCGGGCCGCTTCGTGAGGGCGTACGCAATTCGCCGTGCTGACAGGTGGAGAAGGAGGATCGGGAGTTCAGGAGGGTTCAGGGGGCTCCGCGGGGGAGCCGGAAGGTTGCAGAGGGCTCAGCGGGGGAGCCGGAAGTTTCAGGGGCTCCGCGCGGGCGCCGGTGGTGGCGCTCAGCGCTGGAGGGGTGGGGCGACGGCTACGTCCGGATCGGTCGAGGACTCATCGGTCACGGGAGCGCAGTCGGTGGTCGCGGGGGCCGCGTCGGCGAGGGGGCGGTGCCGGCAGCTCGGGGAGGAGCCGTGGGCCTCGGCCCGGATCCGCTGTTTCATCGTGGGGGGCAGGGACCTGGCGTGGGCCCAGGCCCAGGGGGACATCGCCGGTGTCGCCGGTGTCGTGACCGGGGCGGTGGCGCCCTTGCCGCTGTTGCGGGCCGAGTCGGTCTGGGGTACGGCCGCGGCGGCGGTCGTGGTGACGAGTCCGAGCGCCGTGAACAGCGCGAGGAAGGCGGTGACGAAGGCGGTCCACAGCTTCATGACCGTGGTGCGGGCCATGGCCCCTCACTTTCGGGTTGGGCGATTTGCGTACTTTCCTCATGATGTGTATGGGGGCTGCGAAGTGGTGGACCGACGCCCGTGGCGCGTCGATGTTCAGATGAACACCACTCGTATGGGCGCAAGGGCGCCGGAGGAGTTCCGGAGGGGCGGCAAATCACCCGTGTTGTCACGATCCGTAATGGTGTGATCACCGTGCGATCGGAAGAGCTTTTTCCGCTTCTACGGCGGTGTGGTGGACGGGAGTTGAGCCCGGGACGCAGGTCACCGATCGATATCGGTCGGTGTGTATAGTCGGGCGCCAGAGGTCCCCTACGTCAAGGAAAGACGAGGTAGCGCGGTGAAGAAGCTTCTCCTGGTCGCACTGGCCGCCATCGGCGGGCTCCTCGTGTACCGCCAGATCCAGGCGGATCGCGCCGAGCAGGATCTGTGGACGGAGGCGACTGACTCCGTGCCCACGGGTTCGTGACCACCGACATACCCTTCCGAGCATTCGGAACCGGAACAGTCTGAACAGACCCCGGCCGCCTCGCGGTCGGGGTTTCGTGTGTGGACGGCGAGGACGCCTGGGTAAGGGGGCCGGCGTGAGGTGGTGTCGTTCATCGGCGGTACGCGCGCGCGTGGCCGTCAGCGGAGTGATAGTGAGCGCGGTGGCCGCGCTGACGACCGCCCCCGCCCCCGCCCTCGCGTCGCCGGGCAGCGCGGACGACGACGCGCGCGGATACGCCTTCTCCGCGGACGCCCGGCCCGTACCCGGCGCGACGAGCACCACCGACGCCACGCTCCTGCGGCCCGGCTCCACCTACCGAAGCACCCTCCCGCCCGACGGCGCCGCCCACTACCGCCTCGACCTCGACGCCACGTCGAACGCGTACGTCTCCGCCACCGCCGTACCCGATCCCGCCGGCACCGTCGCCGCCTCCGACGGCATCAAGGTCTCCGTCCAGAACACCGACGGCCGCTCCTGCTCCTACGACACCGCGACCATCGGCGGCTCCCGCAGCCCGCGTCCGCTCACCGCGACGGGCACGCGCGAGGCGGACGGCCCGCTGTGCGAGGGTGCGGGGACGTATTACGTGGTCGTCGAGCGGGTCGGGCCCGGAAGCGCCGGAGGCACCGGAGGCTCAGGGGGCTCAGAGGGCCTTGGCGGGAGCAGCGGCCCGAGTGCCACGGCCGGGGCGGCGCTGGAGCCCTGGGAGCTGGAGCTCACCGTCGCCACCGAACCGCCCCCGGCGCAGGACGGGGCCACCCGCGCGCCCGAGGCCTGGGACTCGGCCACCCCCGCGCCCCCGACGGACGAGCCCGAGCGACGGCCAGGCGGCGCCGGATTCGGCACGGCGTCGGCCCTGGGCCAAGGCGTCTGGACCGCCGACATCGAACCGGGACAGACGCTGTTCTACGAGGTCCCCGTCGACTGGGGCCAACAGCCGCACGCAACCGCCGAACTGGGCAGTGCGAGCGGCGCCGATCGTTCCTATGCCGTCGCCGCGTTGCACCTGTCCCTCCACAACCCCGTGCGCGCCCTCGTCGACGACGCCCGCACCGGCTACGACGGCAGACAGCGCGCGGCCACGCTGCCGCCGGTGCCGCCGGTCGGTTTCGCCAACCGGTACGCCTCGGCCGACCGGGTGAGCGGTATGCGGTTCGCCGGCTCGTACTACCTCGTGGTGCATCTCGCCGCCCAGGTCGCCGACAAGGTCGGCCCGGGGCCGTTCGGGCTGACGCTGCGCGTCGGGGTGAAGGGCGAGGCGCAGGCCGGCCCCCTCTACGCCGGCCGCTCCCTGCCCCAGGGGATCTTCGACGTCAGCGGCGCGGAAGCGGAGGCCTCGGCGGGCGGGACCGGGGGAGGCGGCGCCGCGATGACGGCGGTCGCGGTGGGCGGCTTCGGCGCCGGGACGGTGATCCTCGCGGGGCTGGCGGTGTGGACGGTGCGGGCGCGGCGTACCGCGGCGGGCGCGTCTAGATCCGGGTGAGGGCCCAGAACCCCACGGCGTAGCAGGCCAGCGCCAGCAGCACGAGAGGGATCACCACCTTCGCGGGCGGGCCCGGGCGGCGGGCTGCCGCGTGCGAGCGGCGTCCGGGGGTTCTCTGCTCGGGGAGCGGAAGCTGCGGGTCGCGGGCGGTGTACGAGGCGGTGGAGGCGCCGGTGGCGTGTTGCTGCGGCGGCAGGGGAGGACTCGCGTAGGGCAGCGGGGGTTGCGGCCGGGGGGTGAGCGCGTGGCTGGGTTCGTACGCGGGCTGCGGAGGGCGCGGAGGCTGCAGATGCGGCTGCGGATGCGGCTGCGGGGGCGGCAGGTGGAAGCTGCCGGTGTCCGACATGCTGGAGGGCTGCGGGGGAGCGGCCGGGGCGGGTGAGGTCTGCGAAGTCCGTGAGGGCCGCGGGGTGTACGGGGGTGGGGCGTACGAGCGTGGGGAGTACGAAGGCGCGGACGTCGGGGTGGGGAAGGTGCCGGACGCGGAGTCCGTGTCGCCGTGGGTCGGAGGAGCCGTCGGGCGGAAGTCCGTCCGTACTCCGGGGGCCGGCTTCAGGGGGCCGTCCGGTCCGAATCCGTCCGGAAGCGGCCCGAGTTGGTCGAAGATCTCGATCAGCTCGTCGTCGGGTCCCGGTTCCGGCAGCAGCTCCGCCGCGGCGGCGAGCGCCTTGCGCGCCCCGGTGGCCGTGCGGAAGCGGGCCTGGGGGTCCGGTTGCAGCAGCGCCGCCACGACCTGCCACAGCGGCTCGGGAATCCCTTTCGGCGCCCCGGGGGTCCCGTGCTCGGCGAAGTACTGCACCAGCGCCTTGGCATCCGGCTTGGCGCCCTCCAGCAGATAGAGCGCGACCAGACCCACGGCGAAGAGGTCCGCGGGGAAGTCCGGATCGGCGCCCATCATCTGCTCCGGCGCGAGATAACCGGGCGTTCCCACCACGAGGTTGGTCTCGGTCAGCCGTGGCTCGCCGAACCGCATCGCGATGCCGAAGTCGGACAGCCGCAGCTTCGGCCGCCCCGTCCCGGTGGCCTCCAGCAGCACGTTGGCGGGCTTGATGTCCCGGTGCACCACGCCCTCGGCGTGCACCGCGGACAGCCCGGACAGCAGCTGGTCCAGCAGAGTGCAGACGAAGGCCGGCGGCAGGGGGCCGTAGTCACCGACGAGGTGGACCAGCGAGCCACCGGCGACCAGGTCCATGGTGAACAGCACCTTGTCGTCGTCCGCGGCCCAGCTGGCGGGGGCCAGGACGTGAGGGTGGTCGATCCGCAGCGCCTGCTCGCGGACGAAGCGGAGCAGGGAGTGCGCGTCGCTCTGCTGCAGGACCTTGGCGGCGACGTAGCGGCGGCGTCGGTGGTCCCAGGCGCGCCAGACGGCGCCGGTGCCGCCGCGGCCGATCGGGTCGACCAGTTCGTACCGGCCGGCGAAGACCTCACCCATCGCTGTGCGCCGCTCCTCCCCCTCGGCCCCGTGTGTTCCCCCCTTGCATTCCCCGGTGGCCCGGTGCATTCCCCCGTGGCGCGGGTTTCCCCCGATTCCCGCTCCCGGATCCCGATCCCCGGCCCTGACCCCGTTCCCGGACCCCGATTCGATCCCGGGCCGGTGCCCGGCACGCTCCCCCGTTCGGCGCGCCCCCCGTTGCGCTTCCCTTGCTCCCCGGCGCGCCCCCGTCGCGCCCCCTCGCGTCCGCTCAAGGCGGCGGCCCGGCTGCTGCACCCCTTCGGCGACCGGGCCGGTGGCTCAGTTCTGGTGGGACTGGTAGTGCGCGACCGCGTCCGAGGTGCGGCCGGCGCCGTAGACGCGGAGGAACTCTGCCAGCTCCGGGTGGGTCGGGGCGAGGGAGTCCGCGGCCTCGATGATGTCGCCCGCCGCCGCCACCGAGCGCAGCAGCGACTGGATCTCGCGGACCACCCGCTTGACCGTGGGCGCGCCCGAACTGGTGGTCGTCTGTGTGGTGTTGCTGAGCACCGAGCCCCCCTGCGACTTCTTGATCTCTTCCATGCGCTCGGTGGCCTCGGCCGCGCTCACGCTGCCGTCCGCGACCTGCGCCGCCAGCTCCTGCAGCAGCTGCACCCGCTGGACCACGGCCGGATTGCCGATCTTCGCCCGCTGACCGCTCATCAGCTGCGACAGCATCGGCGCGGACAGGCCCAGCACCCCCGCGAGACGAGCCTGGTTGAGACCAAGATCGTCGATGAGCTTACGGAAGAGCGCCCCCAGCGGCTCCCCGTACCAGTTCCGCTGCAGTTCCCGCGCTCTTGCGGTGGCTTCCTGCTGTGCGGCGTCCATTGCGTCTCCCCATCGCTTCCCCAAAAACCGCGGTTCGCTGTAGCGAACCACGCCGAGCATCTTACGGAGCGTGGTCGTTCGGGGGGACCCCCCAATCTTTTTGCGAGATACCCGGGGCGACCCGCTACTCTGGTCTGCGGCGCCCGCCGGTACGAAGTTCCTCCGGGCCGGACGTCTCCCTTCCGGGGCCTTAGCTCAGTTGGTAGAGCGCCGTCTTTGCATGGCGGATGTCAGGGGTTCGACTCCCCTAGGCTCCACCCGAGAAAGCCCCTCCGACTTGCGGGAACGCGAGACGGAGGGGCTTTTCGCGCGCCCGGGCCGACTCCGCCCCGATGTGGACGCGCGTTCGATATCTGAGGGCAGGGCAAGCCCCGGCCGAGGGGCGGGCGGGAGCCGCGGCGAGGGCGTCCGCGGCGCTTTCCCGGCCCTCCCGCCTCCCCGCGCTCCCCGTGAACGGGCAGGTCCTCGCAGGTCATGGTCGTTCCGGGCGGCGGCCAAGCCGTCCGTCCGGCTGTCCGGATTCCGCCCGTGGAACCCGGCTCGCAGATGCAACCGGGTTACGTTTGCCAGGTGCGACCAAACGGGCCAGGGAGCAACCCGCAGCGGCCCTGGACTTGGCTTTCGCGAACGTTCATGGAGGCGGCGCCGGTCCGCCGGTTCCACGTGAAACACGACTGTGGGGCGGGAGAGCCGTAACTCCCCTGCCCCACACGGGTCTTCCAGGTCGGGAGCGGTGTTCAGCCGCGCTCGTCCCGGTCGGTGGCCCCCTCCTCGGCTTCCTTGGCCTCGACCTCGGGGTCCAGGACGGACGGGCCGCTGCCGTCCACCGACGTCAGCCGGCCGGACTCGGGCACCTCCGTCGCGGCGGGTGGCTCGACCAGCCAGTCCGGGTTGGCCTGCTTGTCCCACCACTTCCAGGCGGCGAAGGCCGCGCCGCCGATGACGCCCAGGATCGCCAGCGTCTTCACCGCTCGGCCGGCCTTGGCGCGGCGCTCGTGCTTGCGGATCAGCTTCTGGATCTCCTGCGGCGAGACCTGGCCGCGCAGTGCGGCCATCGCGGCGACGCCTCGCGCGGTCGCCTCGCTCTTGACGGGCCCGGCCGCGGCGACCGCCTGCTCGATCTTCGGCCGGGAGTAGACGGCTGCCTGCCGCGCGGCCATACGCGTGCGGTAGGCAGCCTCGTGGGCGGCGTGGTCGACCTTCGGCGGCACATGGGACCGGGCCTGTTCCAGATACGGCGCGACGCGCGCCGCGTACTGGACGCGGGCCTGCCCGGCGGCCTGCGACATCTTGGGGGCGAGACGGGTGCGCGCCTCCTGCGCGTATTGCGCGGCCCGGTCCTTGGCGGTGTCGGCGTAGGGCGCCACCACTTCCGCGGCGTGCAGCACGCTGTCCTTCGCCGAGCCGGTCGCGGCGCGCACGCTGTCGATGCGGGTCACGGGTTCCTCCTCCTCGGTGGCGTACGGTATTTCGACTTTCCACCCTTTTACGGATCATGCCTGCCGGAACGCGGTGCGGCATGTGCGAGCGGGCATCCGGGTCATTCCGGCCGTAGGCGGGAGTGACCCGGGGATCAGTCCTGGGGATCGATAAGGGGTGAATCCGGAGCAACGGAGCTTGTCGACGACAATGCCACGGATCGGCGCCGCGCGCTGGCGAACACGGGTGTCGGGCGACCCGGTGCCGGGCCGTGCGAGGATCGGGGGACACAGGAAGACAACGGAAGGCACATCGTGGCTGAGAAGCTCTACGCCACCCTGAAGACCAACCAAGGCGACATCCAGGTCCAGCTCTTCCCGGACCACGCGCCCGAGACGGTCAAGAACTTCGTCGAGCTCGCCCGGGGCGAGCGCGAGTGGACCCACCCCGCCACCGGCGAGAAGTCCACGGCCAGGCTCTACGACGGCACGGTCTTCCACCGGGTGATCAGCGGCTTCATGATCCAGGGCGGCGACCCGCTGGGCAACGGCACCGGTGGCCCCGGCTACCAGTTCAAGGACGAGTTCCACCCGGACCTGCGCTTCGACAAGCCCTACCTGCTGGCCATGGCCAACGCCGGCCCGGGCACCAACGGCTCGCAGTTCTTCATCACCGTCGCCCCGACGGCCTGGCTGAACCGCAAGCACACCATCTTCGGCGAGGTCACCGACCAGGCCAGCCAGAAGGTCGTCGACGCCATCGCCGGGACGCAGACCAACCCGCGCACCGACCGGCCGGTCAACGACGTCGTCATCGAGACGGTCGTCATCGAGACCCGCGAGGGCTGATCCCCCGGTCCCGAAACGCCCAGAGGGAACCAAACGCCCCCTCCGTCCGTAAGGATGGAAGGGGCGTTTCTCGCTTACGACGACGTAGGGGACCTCAATGGACCAGGTGTCGGAAAGTCCTCAGGAAGCCCACAGTCTGCCCGGCTGCTACCGCCACCCGGACCGAGAGACGGGCGTGCGCTGCACCCGCTGCGAGCGGCCGATCTGCCCGGAGTGCATGGTCAGCGCCTCGGTCGGCTTCCAGTGCCCCGACTGTGTCCGCGGCGGCTCGGGCACCGGCCACCGCCCCGGCGCCTCCCAGCCCCGCAACCTCGCCGGCGCGCCCGTCGCCGTCAGCGGTGATCCCCACCTGGTCACCAAGATCCTCGTCCTGCTCAACCTCGCCGTGTTCATCGCCGTCCAGGTGTCCTCGACCCTGCTCGGCGAGATGATGCTGATCGCCGCATGGCCGCCCGCGCCCTGGACGCCCACCGAGGGCGTCGCCGAGGGCGAGTGGTACCGGCTGGTCACGGCGATGTTCACGCACGAGGAGATCTGGCACATCGCCTTCAACATGCTGAGCCTGTGGTTCCTCGGCGGCCCGCTCGAGGAGGCGCTCGGCCGGATCCGCTACCTCACGCTCTATATGATCTCCGGACTCGCCGGCAGCGCCCTGGCCTACCTCCTCCAGCCCGAGCACACGGCCTCGCTCGGCGCCTCCGGCGCGATCTTCGGTCTCTTCGGCGCCACGGCCGTGCTGATGCGCCGCCGCAACCTGGACATGCGCCCGGTGATCGTCCTGTTGGCGATCAATCTGCTGTTCACCTTCAACCCGGGCTTCAACATCTCCTGGCAGGCGCACATCGGTGGCCTGGTCGGCGGCGCGATCGTCGGCTACGCCCTGGTGAACGCCCCGCGCGAGCGCCGCGGGCTGGTGCAGGCCGGCACCTGCGTGCTGGTGCTGGCGGTGATCGTCGGCATGACCTTGCTGCGGACGGCGCAGCTCACCTGAGCGCCTTCCACACCCCTTGAGCGGCGGTTGTCCACAGCGCGTGGCGGATCTTGTGCATACGGTGCGGGAACAGCTGTGCCCCCTGTCACCGACCCGTGTTTTCGCAGGTCAGACAGGGGGCGAACAGGCATTCGGATGCCGGTCGTTCCGTCGTACCGGCGTCAACCCTCGATGGGTTATCCACAGATCGTCGTTCTTTTTCCCCACTGTGGAAAACGGCTGTGGATAACTCAGTGGATAGCCCTGGGCAGAACTGTGTTCACCGTCCGGCAGGGCCTACTTCCACTGGGTCGAGACACCGAATCCGGCGGCGATGAACCCGAAGCCCACGACGATGTTCCAGTTGCCGAGCGCGTCGATCGGCAGCGAACCGTCGGTCACATAGAAGACGACGATCCAGGCCAGACCGATGAGGAACATGGCGAGCATGACGGGCGCGACCCAGGCGCTGGTGGTGAGTTTGATGTTCGTCGCCTGCTTCGCCGGCGGCGGCGTGTAGTCGGCCTTCTTGCGGATACGTGACTTCGGCACGAGGGTCTCTCCTGTCGATGCGCTGCGTGGCCGCGCAGGGATCTGGGTCGGGCTCGGGGCAGCGTACAAGGGGACACTGAGTGCTCCCCCGGGCGTCCGTTAGCGTAGTGCTTCCGTGGCGCCGAAGGAGATAAGGGTACGTTGAGCAATTCTGCCGACTCCCCCCAGCCGGGATCCAGCGCTGCCCGCCGTGGATCTTTCCGTCCCGTCCGACTGCTCACGGTGGCCGTCTTCGCTCTCGCGGGACTCCTTTTCTTCACCAGTTTCCACACGGCCAAAGGCACCAATATCCGTACGGATGCGTCCTTGCTCAAGCTTTCCGACCTTATTCAGGAACGCAGCCGCAAGAACGGCGAACTGGACGAGTCCAATGCGGCCCTGCGCGACCAGGTCGAGGCCCTCGCCGAACGCGACGACAACAGCACCCGGGCCGAGGACGAGAAGCTCGCGGCCCTGGAGAAGAGCGCCGGCACCCAGAAGCTCACCGGCGAGGCCATCACCGTCACCCTGGACGACGCCCCGCCGAACGCCACCGCCAAGCTCCCCGGCTATCCCGAGCCGCAGCCCGACTACCTGGTCATCCACCAGCAGGACCTCCAGGCCGTGGTGAACGCCCTCTGGCAGGGCGGCGCCAAGGGCATCAAGGTCATGGACCAGCGGCTGATCTCCACCAGCGCCGTGCGCTGCGTCGGCAACACCCTGATCCTCCAGGGCCGCGTCTACTCGCCGCCCTACAAGATCCAGGCGGTCGGCGACCCGGAGAAGCTGCAGAAGGCACTCTCCGAGAGCCCCGCGATCCAGAACTACATGGTCTACGTCAACGTCTACGGCCTGGGCTGGAAAGTGGAGGAGAACGGAAAGGTGACGCTCCCCGGATACTCCGGCACGGTGGACCTGCACTACGCGAAGCCCGTGGAGTGACCTCCGGCTTCCTGGCCGCCGGACCGGCGCCTGTCCTGCCGCGCCCATGTTTCACGTGGAACAGAGCCGATCCCCGAGGGCCTGAGGCCCCGCGCCGTTAGTCTGGTGCCGTACGGCGTGAGTCTGGTGCCGTGGTACGACGGAAGGGACGGCATGTACGGCTGGATCTGGCGGCATCTGCCGGGCAACGCGTGGGTGAAGGCGCTGATCTCACTGGTACTGATCCTGGCCGTGGTCTACGTCCTGTTCCAGTACGTCTTCCCGTGGGCCGAACCGCTGCTTCCCTTCAACGATGTGACGGTGGACAACCAGTGAGCGCGCGCATTCTCGTCGTGGACAACTACGACAGCTTCGTCTTCAACCTGGTCCAGTACCTGTACCAGCTGGGCGCCG
This sequence comes from Streptomyces sp. NPDC052773, assembly GCF_044547145.1. Taxonomy (NCBI): domain Bacteria; kingdom Bacillati; phylum Actinomycetota; class Actinomycetes; order Kitasatosporales; family Streptomycetaceae; genus Streptomyces; species Streptomyces sp. NPDC052773. Next base: position 238,970 of record NZ_JBITZX010000007.1, read on the forward strand.
AGTGCCAGGTGCTGCGCAACGACGAGGTGTCGACCGGGCACGCCCAGGACGGCTTCGACGGCGTCCTGCTGTCGCCCGGGCCCGGCGCCCCCGAGCAGGCCGGCGTCTGCGTCGACATGGTCCGCCACTGCGCGGCGACCGGCGTCCCCGTCTTCGGGGTCTGCCTGGGCATGCAGTCGATGCAGGTGGCGTACGGCGGTGTCGTCGACCGCGCGCCGCAGCTGCTGCACGGCAAGACCTCGCTGGTCGAGCACGAGGGCAAGGGCGTCTTCGCGGGCCTGCCCTCCCCCTTCACGGCGACCCGCTACCACTCCCTGGCCGCCGAGCCGGCGACCGTGCCGACCGAGCTGGAGGTCACCGCGCGCACCCAGGACGGCATCATCATGGGCCTGCGCCACCGGGAGCTGCCCGTCGAGGGCGTCCAGTTCCACCCGGAGTCGGTACTCACCGAGCACGGCCACCGCATGCTGGCCAACTGGCTGACCGAGTGCGGCGACCAGGGCGCGGTGGCCAGATCCGCGGGGCTGGCCCCGGTGGTGGGCAGGGCCACGGCGTGACCGCACTGCGCCCCGAGCGCGAGAGCACCTCGTACGGGCAGCAGCCGTACGAGGTCTCCGGCACGCTCGGGGACGGGTACGAGGAGACGCCGTACCCGCCTTCGCCGGACGAGCCGTACCGGCCGTCGACGGAGGAGCCGTACCCGCCCTCGGCGGAGGACTCCTACTCGCCGACATCGGACGAGCTCTACCCGCCCTCGTCTGGCGAGCCGCCGCTCGACGACGAGACGGTGGCGCTGCGCATACCCGACCCGTCCGGCGAGCCGATACCGGCCTCGGCAGCCACATCCGGCACCTCCGGCACCGGAGTCACACCCGGCGGCCGTGCGGCCCGCAGAAAGGCCGCCAAGGGCCGCCACGGGCGCCGCCGCAGGACCGCGCCCCCGCCCACCCCGGCCGACGAGCCTCGGGCCCCCCTCTCCCGGGTCGAGGCCCGCCGACTGGCCAGGGCCCGCAAGCCCGGCCCCGGGGTGATCGCCAGCAGGGTGATCGGCGAACTGTTCATCACCACCGGCGTGCTGATGCTGCTGTTCGTCACCTACCAGCTGTGGTGGACCAACGTCCGCGCCCACGCCCAGGCCGGCAGCGAGGCGAGCCAGCTCGAGGACGACTGGGCGAGCGGCAAGCGCAACCCCGGCACCTTCGAGCCCGGCCAGGGCTTCGCCCTCCTCTACATCCCCAAGCTGGACGTGAAGGTCCCCATCGCCGAGGGCACCAGCAACAAGAAGGTCCTGGACCGCGGCATGGTCGGCCACTACTCCGAGGGCGCCCTGAAGACGCCGATGCCCGACGCGAAGACCGGCAACTTCGGCCTCGCGGGCCACCGGAACACACACGGCGAGCCGTTCCGGTACATCAACCGGCTCGAGCCCGGCGACCCGATCGTCGTCGAGACCCAGGACACCTACTACGTCTACAAGACGGCGTCCATGCTCCCGGTGACCCCGCCGAGCAATGTGAGCGTGCTCGACCCCATCCCGAAGGACTCGGGATTCACGGCCCCCGGCCGCTACATCACTCTCACGACATGCACGCCGGAGTTCACCAGCAAGTACCGGTTGATCGTCTGGGGCAAGATGGTCGAGGAACGGCCGCGCAGCAAGGGCAAGCCGGATGCGCTCGTCAGTTAAGGGCAGATGAAACGTGGCAGCGACCACCGACGACACCGAAGAGCACACCGCGGCGCCCGAGTCCGCACAGCCCGCGCCCCGGCGCCGCCGCCCCGGCAGGATCGCCATGGTGGTCAGCGTCTTCGGCGAACTCCTCATCACGGCGGGTCTGGTCCTCGGCCTGTTCGTCGTCTACTCGCTGTGGTGGACGAACGTCCTCGCCGACCGCGAGGCGGACCGGGAGGGCGACCTGGTCCGCGACACCTGGGCCCACGAGGGCAGCGGCGGCCCCGGCGCCCTGGACACCAAGGACGGCATCGGCTTCCTGCACGTCCCGGACATGAACAAGGACGAGATCCTGGTCAAGAAGGGCACCTCGGCCGAGATCCTCAACAACGGCGTCGCCGGCTACTACACCGACCCCGTCAAGGCGACCCTGCCGATGAGCGGCAAGAACGGCAACTTCAGCCTCGCCGCCCACCGCGACGGCCACGGCGCGGAGTTCCACAACATCCACAAGCTGAAGAAGGGCGACCCGATCGTCTTCGAGACGAAGGACAAGTGGTACGTCTACAAGGTCTACGCCGCGCTCCCCGAAACCTCGAAGTACAACGTCAAGGTCCTCGAAGCCGTCCCCAAGGAGTCAGGCCGCAAAAAGGCCGGCAAGTACATCACCCTGACCACCTGCACCCCGATCTACACCAGCCGCTACCGCTACATCGTCTGGGGCGAACTGGACCGGGTGGAGAAGGTGGACGCGGAGCGGACTCCGCCGAAGGAGATCCGCTGACCCCAGTGGCAGCGAAAGAGAAGGCCCGGCAGCCCACAGGCTGCCGGGCCTTCGTCTGCCGGGCCTTCGTTCCTCGCTCCGGTCAGTCGCCGTCGCCGCCTCCGAAGAGGCCGCCTCCGTTGCCGTTGCCTCCGCCGTTGTTGTTGCCTCCGCCGAAGCCCACGGTCGTCAGGGTGATCGTCGTCTGGCCCGGGTTGTCGACCTCGTTGCCGCCGTCCGGGTCCTGGTCGATGACCAGCGCGGTGTCGCTCTGGTCGCTGCCGCCAGCGAACTGGATGTTGGTGAAGCCGGCGCCGGCCAGCTCCTGCTTGGCCTGGGCGACCGTCTTGTTGCGGACGTCCGGGACCTTGGTCTTCTGCTTCTGGAGCTTGCCGACCTTGATCGTCACCGTTGAGCCGGGGTCGACGGAGGTGCCCGCCGCCGGAGTGGTGTCGATGACCGTGCCGTCCTGGTTCGGGTCCGTGGTCGGGACCTCGGTGCAGGTGCCGGTCAGGTTGTTGGCCGTCATCTGCTGCTGGGCGGCCTCACAGGTCTGGCCCGTGACCGACGGGACGGTGGCCTTCGCCTCTTCCTTGGCGATGGTCAGGGTGATCGTAGAGCCCTTCTCGATCTCCTGGCCGGTCACCGGGTCCTGCTCCAGGACGGTGCCGGGCTCCTCCGGGGACTCCTTGGCCTCCGTCTCCACCTTGAAGCCGTACTTGTCGTCCTCCAGCTTGGCCTTGGCCTCTTCGAGGCTGAGGCCGATCACGCTGGGGACGGCGACCTTGGGGGCGCCGGTGGAAACGACCAGGTCGACCGTGGAGTTCTTCTTGACCTCGGTCTCCGGATCCGGGTTCTGGTCGCAGATCCTGCCCTTCGGCTGCCCCTCGCAGGGCTTCGACTCGAAGGTCAGCTTCAGGTCGGAGTTGACGGCCCGCTTCTTCGCGTTCTCCTCGGTCAGCCCGACGAAGTTCGGCACCGGCACGTTGTCGTTGCCGACACCGCCGTTGCCGAAGGCGAACTTGCCGATGAGAATCGCGCCGACGAGGACCAGGACCGCCGCGACGACCAGCAGGATCGTCGACGTGCTGGACTTCTTCTGGTTCTGGCGGCGCCGGTCGGGACGGTCGTCGTAGCCGTCGTCCGGGTTCATCGGCGGCATCATCGACGTCGCGCCGGCGTCGGTGGAGCGCAGGGCCGTGGTCGGCTGGTCGTCCGGGTAGCCGCCGTAGCCCACGGAGCCCATCGCGGCGGTGGCCGCCACGGGCGCGCCGTCGAGGCAGGCCTCGATGTCGGCGCGCATCTCGTCGGCCGACTGGTAGCGGTAGTTCGGGTCCTTGACCAGAGCCTTCAGCACGATCGCGTCCATCTCGGGCGTGATCTCGGGGTCGAAGACCGACGGCGGCTGGGCCTCTTCCCGTACGTGCTGATAGGCGACGGCGACCGGGGAGTCGCCGACGAACGGCGGACGGACCGTCAGCAGCTCGTAGAGCAGACAGCCGGTGGAGTACAGGTCGGAGCGGGCGTCGACCTGCTCGCCCTTGGCCTGCTCCGGGGAGAGGTACTGGGCGGTGCCGATCACGGCCGCGGTCTGCGTCATCGTCATCCCGGCGTCGCCCATGGCGCGGGCGATGCCGAAGTCCATCACCTTGACCTGGCCGCCCCGCGTCAGCATGACGTTCGCCGGCTTGATGTCGCGGTGGACGATGCCGTTGCGGTGGGCGTACTCCAGGCCTTGGAGGATGCCGATCGTCATCTCCATGGCGCGCTCCGGCAGCAGCTTGCGGCCGGAGTGCAGCAGTTCACGGAGCGTGGAGCCGTCGACGTACTCCATCACGATGTACGGGATCGAGACCCCGTCGATGTAGTCCTCGCCCGTGTCGTAGACCGCGACGATCGCGGGATGGTTGAGCGAGGCGGCCGACTGGGCCTCCCGGCGGAACCGGGCCTGGAAGGACGGGTCGCGCGCGAGGTCCGCGCGCAGCGTCTTCACCGCCACGGTGCGGCCGAGGCGGGTGTCATGGGCGAGATACACCTCTGCCATGCCACCGCGGCCGAGCACCTGGCCCAGCTCGTACCGGCCGCCGAGGCGACGCGGCTCTTCCATAGCTTCCTACCAGCCCTCTCCGTCGGTCCCGATCGCAACACTCGTACGACCGGAGGCTGCCGTCCGGGCCTACCGTACCCGGCTCGCTTTCTGTGACCTGGCCAAGCCCGTCACCCGATACAGGACCGGTATCGCAACGTGCACCGATGTGAAGGGGACGTGAGCGGGGTCACTTCCGGTTGCCGATGACCGCCTCCATCACGTTCTTGGCGATGGGCGCCGCGAGGCCGCCACCGGAGATGTCACCGCGGTCGGCGTCCTCGTCCTCCACCACCACGGCGACGGCGACCGGCGAGCTGCCGTCGCTGAGCTTGGCGTAGGAGATGAACCAGGCGTACGGCTTCTCGCTGTTGTCGACACCGTGCTGGGCGGTACCGGTCTTGCCGCCGACCTTGACACCGGGGATCCGCGCGGTGGTGCCGGTGCCCTCCTCGACGACGGTCTCCATCATCGACTGGAGGATCTGGGCGTTCTCCTCCGACAGCGGGCGGCTCAGCTCCTCCGGGTCGGTCTGCTCGATGGTGTCGAGGTTGGGCGCCTGGAGCTTGTCGACCATGTACGGCTTCATCAGCCGGCCGTCGTTGGCCACCGCCGAGGCGACCATGGCCATCTGCAGCGGGGTCGCGGCGGTGTTGAACTGACCGATGGACGACAGCGCGACCTCGGAGGGCGCCATGTCCTCGGAGAACACCGAGGCGTTGGCGCGGACCGGGGTGAAGTGCTCGGAGGTGAAGCCGAAGTCCTTGGCCTTCTCCAGCATCTTGTCGTTGCCGAGGTCGGAGCCGATCTTGCCGAACACCGTGTTGCAGGACCACTGGAGGGCGACGCGCAGGCTGGCGTTCTCGCAGGGGTGGTTGCCGTCGTTCTTCAGCGGGGTGGTGGTGCCCGGCATGATCCACGGCAGCGGCGTCTTGGTCGACTGGTCCGGGTCCGGGTACAGCCCGTTCTCCAGCGCGGCGGCCGCGGTGACGACCTTGAAGGTGGAGCCCGGCGGGTACGTCTCACGCAGGGCCCGGTTGAGCATCGGGTCGTCGGGGTTGTTCTTCTTCTGCAGCGCCTGCCAGGCCTTGGTGTCCTTGTCCGTGGAGTTCCCGGCGAACGACGACGGGTCGTACGACGGGTAGGAGGCCAGCGCCAGGATCTTGCCGGTGGACGGCTCGATGGCGGCGACGGCACCCTTGCCGCGCTCCTTCAGCCCCTCGTACGCGGCCTTCTGCGCGGCGGCGTTCAGGGTGGTGACGACGTTGCCGCCCTGCTTCTTCTCACCCGTGATCATGTCCAGGGTGTTGCGGAAGAACAGCCGGTCGTCGTTGCCGGTGAGGATGCCGTCCTCGATGCTCTCGAGCTGGTTCGCGCCGAACGCCTGCGAGGCGTACCCGGTCACCGGCGCCCACATGGGACCGTTCTTGTAGGTGCGCTTGTACTTGAAGTCGCTGCCCGACGTCTCCGCGAAGCCGGTGATCGGCTTGCCGTCGACGATGATGTCGCCGCGCGGCTGCGCGTAGCGCTCGATGGAGATACGGCGGTTGCGCTCGTTGTCCTGCAGCGCCTCGGCCTGGACGTACTGAAGCCAGTTGCCGCGGATGAGCAGGGCGAGGACGAGGAGCCCACAGAAGATCGCGATCCGTCGCAGGGGCTTGTTCATGTCGGGCGGACCACCTGGGTCATCTCGGCGTCGGGGTTGGAGGCGGGGGTGGGGGCGGGGCGGCGCGCGGTGTCGCTGATGCGCAGCAGAATGCCGATGAGCGCCCAGTTGGCGATCACCGAGGAACCGCCGGCCGCGAGGAACGGCATCGTCATACCGGTCAGCGGGATGAGGCCCATGACACCGCCGGCCACGACGAAGATCTGCAGCGCGAACGCGCCGGACAGGCCGATCGCGAACAGCTTGCCGAAGGGGTCGCGCGCGGCCAGCGAGGTCCGTACGCCGCGCTCGATGATCAGTGCGTAGAGCAGCAGCATCGCCATGACGCCGGCCAGGCCCAGTTCCTCGCCGAAGGTGGAGAAGACGAAGTCGGAGTTGGCGGCGAAGCCGATCAGGTCGGAGTGGCCCTGACCGAGACCGGTGCCCAGCACTCCGCCGGAGCCGAACGACATGATCGACTGGCCGATCTGCTCACAGGCGCCGGAGGTCTCGTAGCAGCCGAACGGGTCCAGCCAGGCGTCCACACGCGCCTGGACGTGACTGGCGAAGGAGGCCACGCCCACGGCGCCGGCGGCGGACATCAGCAGACCGATCACGATCCAGCTGGTCCGCTCCGTGGCGACGTACAGCATGATCACGAACATGCCGAAGAACAGCAGCGAGGTGCCGAGGTCGTTCTCGAAGATGAGGATGAGCAGGCTGACGGCCCAGATCGTGATGATCGGCCCCAGGTCACGGCCGCGCGGCAGGTACAGGCCCATGAACCGGCGGCTGGCCAGCGCCAGCGCGTCCCGCTTCACCATCAGGTAGCCGGAGAAGAAGATCGCGATGATGATCTTCGCGAACTCACCCGGCTGGATGGAGAAACCGGCGACGCTGATCCAGATCTTCGCGCCGAACACGTCGGCGCCGACGCCTGGGACCAGCGGCAGCAGCAGCAGAATCAGGGCGGCGACCATCGAGATGTAGGTGTACCGCTGGAGGATGCGGTGGTCCTTGAGGAAGATCAGCACCACCACGAACAGCGCGAGTCCGACCGCTGAGTACAGCAGCTGGTTCGGGGCGGACGGGCTGAACGCCCCGTACTGCCGCTCGGCCAGCTGCTGCAACCGCTCCGACTGGTCCAGCCGCCAGATGACCACGAGACCCAGGCCGTTCAACAGCGTCGCCAGCGGCAGCAGCAGCGGGTCCGCGTACGGCGCGAACTTCCGTACGACCAGATGACCCACGCCGGCGAGCAGGCCGAGGCCCAGGCCGTAGCCGAGCAGGCCGGAAGGCACCGAGCCTTCCATGGCGAGCCCCACGTTGGCGTACGCGAAAACGGGGATGACCACCGCGAACACCAGCAGTGCCAGCTCGGTGTTGCGGCGGCTCGGGGTGCCGATGGAGCCGATCGTGGACGTGTGGTGCGTCGGCGTGTTCGTAGTACTGCTCATGATCTGACAGGGCCTCTCACGGCTTGCCTACTGCTTACCGCACATCGAGACGACCTTCTGCTCTTCCTCCGAGAGGCTGGGGCCGGGCTGGGGAGTGGCGGTCGGGCTCGCGGACGCGGACGGGGTCGGGGACACCGAGGGGCTCGGCGACGCCTTGGACGTGACGGAGGTGCGGGTGGTTCCCGTGATGCCGCCGGCCTCGCCCTCACCGGTCCGCGCGTTGTTCTCGCGTTCCGCGGCCTCCGCGGCTTGCCGCTCCGCCTGCTTGCGGCACGCGGAGGCCTGCACGGCCAGCTCGTCGATCTTGGCCTGGGCGTTCTTCAGGTCGCCCTCGGCGATCGTCGCCTCGACCAGCTTCCGCTGGTAGGGAGGCAGGTACTTGAGTTCGATCTCCGGGTGGTCCTTCTCCACCTCGGACAGCGACACCCACGCCAGGTCCTGGTTGATGCCGCGGTACAGGGCGACGTGCTCGCCGTTGGTGCCGACGTAGTACTGGGTCTGCGTCCACCGGTAGCCGCCGTAGAGGCCGCCGCCGACCACGGCCAGCGCGAGGACGCCGTAGAAGGAGCGTTTGAGCCACCGGCGGCCCTTGCGGGGCTTGGTGAAGTCGCTCTCGTCGTAGTCGCCGAAGCCGCCGGTCGGGATGAAGCCGGTGACGTCGCCGGAGCCGGGCGGGCCGAACTCGCCGCCGCCGCCCTGCCCGGGCGCTTGGCGGCCGAGGCCGGAGGCGCGGCCGGCGGGGGTCTGCATGATGCCGTTGTCGGACAGCTGGTGCTGGTTCTCGGCGACCGCGCCGACCACCACCGGCGTGTCGGACAGCTGCCCGGCGAGGGTGTCACCGGTGTCCAGGTCGAGGACGTCGGCGACGATCACCGTGATGTTGTCGGGGCCGCCGCCGCGCAGCGCGAGCTGGATCAGCTCCTGCACGGTCTCCTGCGGGCCCTGGTAGCTGGCGAGGGTGTCCTCCATCGTCTGGTGGGAGACGACCCCGGACAGCCCGTCGGAGCAGATCAGATAGCGGTCGCCGGCCCGCACCTCGCGGATCGACAGGTCGGGCTCCACGTGGTCGCCGCTGCCGAGGGCGCGCATCAGCAGGGAGCGCTGCGGGTGGGTGGTGGCCTCTTCCTCGGTGATCCGGCCCTCGTCGACCAGCCGCTGCACCCACGTGTGGTCCTGGGTGATCTGGGTGAGGACGCCGTCGCGCAGCAGATAGGCGCGGGAGTCGCCGACGTGGACCAGGCCGAGCCGCTGGCCGGTCCACAGCAGGGCGGTGAGCGTGGTGCCCATGCCCTCCAGCGACGGGTCGTCCTCGACCATCTGCCGCAGCTGCTCGTTGGCCCGCTGCACGGCCGCGCCGAGCGAGGTGAGCACATCGGAGCCCGGGATGTCGTCGTCGAGGGCGACGATCGTGGAGATCGCCTCCGAGGAGGCCACCTCGCCGGCGGCGGCGCCGCCCATGCCGTCGGCGATCGCGAGCAGCCGCGGACCCGCGTAACCCGAGTCCTCGTTGCCCTCGCGGATCATGCCTTTGTGCGAACCGGCGGCGAAGCGCAGTGACAGACTCATGCGCACCTCGCCCGTCGGCTCCGGGTACAGCCGATCGTGTCGAGCCACACTGCCCACCCTCCGGTCGGGAGCGCGCCGGGGCCCCGGGTGTGGACCGCCGCTGCGTGCTCGCTCCGCTCGCGCTCATTCATGACGTGGCACTACTTCCGCAGCTCGATGACGGTCTTGCCGATGCGGATCGGCGCACCCAGCGGGATCGGCGTGGGGGTCGTGAGGCGGGTCCGGTCGAGGTACGTGCCGTTGGTCGACCCGAGGTCCTCGACGATCCACTGGCCGTCCCGGTCCGGGTAGATCCTGGCGTGCCTGCTGGAGGCGTAGTCGTCGTCCAGCACGATCGTGCTGTCGTGCGCCCGGCCCAGCGTGATGGTCTGGCCCTGCAGCGCGACGGTGGTGCCCGTGAGGGTGCCCTCGGTCACGACCAGCTTGGTGGGAGCGTTACGGCGCGCCCGGCCGCCCGCGGGCTGCTGGCGCTGCTGCGGGGGCGCCTGGCGCGCGGCCTGCTGCGGACGTCCGGCAGCCTCCCGCCGGGGTCCGCGCTGAGTGACGCGCGTACCGAACAGGTCGCTGCGGATGACCTGCACGGCCACGATCACGAACAGCCACAGTACGGCCAGGAAACCCAGCCGCATGACCGTGAGGGTCAGCTCTGACATTGCCCCCGGATCACCCTTCGGCTTGCCTATAGATAACGGTGGTGCTGCCCACGACGATCCGCGAGCCGTCGCGGAGCGTAGCGCGGGTGGTGTGCTGCCCGTCCACCACGATGCCGTTGGTGGAGCCGAGATCCTGGATCGTCGAGGGCGTTCCGGTCCGGATCTCGCAGTGCCTGCGGCTCACGCCGGGGTCGTCGATCCGCACGTCGGCTTCGGTGCTGCGGCCCAGCACGAGCGTCGGGCGGGAGATCTGATGGCGGGTGCCGTTGATCTCGATCCAGTAGCGGTTGCGTCCGCCGGCCACCGGCGCGGCGGGAGGACGCTGGCCGGCCGCGGCCGGCGGGTAGCCGTAGCCACCCGGGCGGGCGCCGGGCGGCGGGGCGGCGGGCATGGGGGGCGCGCCCGCGGGGGCGGCCGGCGGGTAGCCGTAACCGCCGGGGCGGCCGGCGGGCGGGGCGGACGCGGGCGCCTGCTGCTGGCTGCTGGAGGAGGCGAGCGTACGGCTGCGCACCCGGTACAGGCCGGTGTCGAGGTCGTCGGCCTTCTCCAGGTGCACCTTGATCGCGCCCATGAAGGTGTAGCGCTGCTGCTTGGCGTAGTCGCGGACCATGCCGGCCAGCTCGTCGCCGAGCTGCCCCGAGTACGGGCTCAGCCGCTCGAAGTCCGGGGCGCTCAGCTCGACGATGAAGTCGTTGGGGACGACGGTCCGGTCACGGTTCCAGATGGTGGCGTTGTTGTCGCACTCGCGCTGCAGCGCGCCCGCGATCTCCACGGGCTGCACCTCGGACTTGAAGACCTTGGCGAAGGTGCCGTTGACCAGACCTTCGAGACGCTGCTCGAAACGCTTCAGGACTCCCATGGGGCACCTCCTCCGTCGTTGCCGTCTGCGTACTGCCGTGCGTTGCCGCCGTGCGTTCGCCGTGCGTTGTCGCAGTGCGTTTCCGCAGTGCGTCGCGCCGTGCGTGCTGCCGTGCCTTCTGCTCTGTCTACTGCCCTGTTGTACTGCTTACCCGGTACTGCTTACTGATCGTATCCACGCGCCCGTGAATCGGCTGGTTCCCCCTGTCAGCGTGGTCGGCGGTGCCGACGAGTGTCGAACGGGCGCCGATGCCTGCGAGGTTCCCTTCGGAGCCCCCTTCGAACTCCTGGCAAGGATCGTAGAGGGGGTCGCAAACAAGTGTCCCGCACCGGACTGTGGACTCCGCCCGGCACCTGGGCAGACGGCCGGGACCGGTACGAGGTTGATACGTGACGGCCACGGCCCGGGGCCGGAGTACGACGCGGCCAGGGGCGGAAACGGGGTGAGGACGGGGTGGACAGGGGGTGCCGGGAACGGATGTGAATCCACCCCGGACAGCGTGCTAATGTTCTGCGTGTCGAAAGGCGCCGGGCCGAAAGGAACGGAGCCGGAGGACACACCCAATGCGCGGGTGGCGGAATAGGCAGACGCGCTGGATTCAGGTTCCAGTGCCCGCAAGGGCGTGGGGGTTCAACTCCCCCCTCGCGCACAGCTGGAAGCCCCGCAGGTCTCGGACCTGCGGGGCTTTTGCGTGTTCAGGGTCACATCAGTCATATCGAGGGTCTCACCGGCGGGGCGGTGTGATCGATGTCTCAGGTCGCGGTGGGGCGGGTCCCGGGGCGCCGTGTGGCGTCGTGCAGGTCGTGGGGTGGCGTGCAGCGGGGCGACGACGCGGGGCGTGCGGCGTGGTTTCCCGGGGGAGCGGGCAGCGGCTCGTCCCCGGATGGGGTGGGTGGGTTGTCCACAGCTGCGCGGTCGTCCACAGGGGCTGACGCGGGGTCCTCGGGCGGTTGTACGGTCGGCACGAACCGATGCAGGGGCGGGTGCCGTGAGGACGGGGAGGCGGTCGGTATGACCGAGGTGGCTGAGCGGGGCAAGGACGGGGCTGAGCAGGGCGGACGCGGTGCCGGGCGGAGGCTGCCCCGGGTGCGGGGATTCGCCGAGTGGCCCACGCAAGGGTCGCCCAAGGAGGAGGGCAAGGCGCTGCGGGAGCGGGTGCCGCGGCGGGCGCACGCGCTGCTCGCGTTGGACGCCTCCCGCCCGGACGCGGTGACCGCGGTCGAGGAGTCCAGCCGCGACCGCATACCCGAGCTGGCGCCACTCAGGGTCGGCCGGATGGCGGCCACACCGTTCGCCTTCCTGCGCGGCACGGCCGGACTCATGGCGTACGACCTCGCGCACACTCCCGTCACCGGGATCGGCGCCCAGATATGCGGCGACGCCCACGCGGCCAACTTCGGTCTCTACGGTGACGCGCGCGGCGGCCTGGTCATCGACCTCAACGACTTCGACGAGACGGTGCACGGCCCCTGGGAGTGGGACCTCAAGCGGCTGGCCGCCTCCCTGGTGCTGGCCGGCCGGGAAGCGGGCGCCGACGAGGACATATGCCGCGCGGCGGCCCATGACGCCGTGGGCGCCTACCGCCGCACCATGCGGCTGCTGGCGAAACTGCCGGTACTGGACGCGTGGAACGCCATCGCGGACGAGGAACTCGTCTCCCACACCGACGCCCACGATCTGCTCGGCACCCTGGAGCGGGTCTCGGAGAAGGCACGGGCCAACACCAGCGGACGGTTCGCGGCGAAGTCGACGGAGCCGACCGAGGACGGCGGGCGCCGGTTCGTGGACGCGCCGCCCGTGCTGCGCCGAGTGCCGGACGCGGAGGCCGCGGTGGTCGCGGCGGCGCTGGAGGAGTACACGGCCACCCTGTCCGAGGACCGGCTGCCGCTGCTCGCCCGGTACGCCGTGCACGACGTGGCGTTCCGCGTGGTCGGCACGGGGAGTGTCGGCACGCGCTCGTATGTCGTCCTGCTCCTGGACCACCGCGGGGAGCCACTGGTGCTCCAGGTGAAGGAGGCCCGGGCTTCGGCGCTGCTGCCGTATCTGCCGACGGCCGGATTCGAGGCCCCCGCGGTGGATCACGAGGGGCGGCGGGTCGTCCTCGGCCAGAAGCGGATGCAGGTCGTCAGCGACATCCTGCTGGGCTGGACGACGGTCGACGGCCGGCCCTTCCAGGTCCGCCAGTTCCGCAACCGCAAGGGCAGCGTGGATCCCGCCGCCCTAGCCGCCGACCAGATCGACGACTACGCCCGCATGACCGGCGCCCTGCTGGCCCGCGCCCACTCCCACAGCGCCGACCCGCGCCTGATCGCCGGGTACTGCGGCAAGAACGAGGAGCTGGACGAGGCGATGGCCGCGTTCGCGGTCACCTACGCCGACCGCACGGAGGCGGACCACGCGGAGCTGGTGGCCGCGGTGCGAGCGGGGAGGGTCGCGGCGGAGGTGGGGGTGTGATGTCGGTTGGGTGGTGAGGCTTGAGGCCTATGGGAGACGGTGGGAGGTAATCGGCGGGAGGGGTGGGAGGGAGGGGGGAGGGGAGGGAGGGGGAGCCCCCCCAGGGACGGGATGGAGGGGTGGTGGTGTTGGCCTACGCTGGTCGGGTGACCACCCCGGAAGCTGAGCAGCCCCAGTCCGTGTCGGCCGATGGTGCGCAGGCCCGGCCCGAGGAGCGGCTGGAGAGGGCCGTGCGGGCGGCCGAGCAGGCGCTGATCGAGTTCGAGATCGCGGTGGAGACGTTCCGCGTCGAGGTGGAGAACTTCTCCCGGCTGCACCATCAGCGGCTCGGCCCGATGTACGCCCGCCTGGAAGAGCTGGACGCGGAGATAGCCGAGGCCAGGGCCGCGCTGAGCGGCGATCCCGAGGATTTGCGCAGGGCACAGGAGCTGCGCGCACGGGTGATGCCGATGCCGTCCGTGGAGGAGCTGTTCCACGGGTGGATGGACGGCCACGGGCTGTTCCCCGAGGCCGCCGCCATGCTCACGGACCAGCCGGTGCGGCCCCCGCAGCGGGTGCGCCCCAGCGAGGAGGCCCGTCGGCTCTACCGCGAGCTGGCCCGCAAGGCCCACCCCGACCTGGCGCAGGAGGAGGGCGAACGGGCGCGGCGCGAGGAGTTCATCACGCGCGTGAACGCCGCCTACGCCCGTGGTGACGAGGCGCTGCTGAAGGAGCTGGCCGAGGAGTGGGCGGCCGGTCCGGTGCCGAAGGAGCAGTTGCCGAGCCGCAGCGAGGAGCTGTACGCCCGGTTGGACTGGCTGGCCCGGCGCAAGGAGCTGCTCACGGTGGTCGCGCGGGAGCTGGAGGAGAGTGCGATCGGCGCCATGCTGCGGCTCGCGCCGGACGACCCCGACCGGCTGCTCGACGAGATCGCCGAGCAGCTGCTGGCGGAGGTCGCCCAGCGGGAGTCCGAGCTGGCGGCACTGCGGGCGCGGCGCTGAGCCGGCGGCCGGATCGGTGTGGGCCGGCCCGCGTGGTCCGCGGCGCTGTTCCGGTAGCGTCGGGAGCATGAATTTCGGAGCTGGGGTGCCCACGGTGCAGGTCACCGACCTGAAGGACGACGACTTCCTGCTGGACGTCCGTGAGGACGACGAGTGGCAGGCGGGTCACGCCGAGGGAGCGCTGCACATCCCCATCAGTGAGTTCGTGGCGCGCTACGGCGAGCTGACCGAGGCGGCGCCGCAGGACGGCCGCGTGAACGTCATCTGCCGCTCCGGCGGCCGCTCGGCCCAGGTCACCATGTACCTCGCCCAGCAGGGCGTCGACGCCGTGAACGTCGACGGCGGCATGCAGGCGTGGGAGGCGGCGGGCCGTCCCGTCGTGAACGACGAGGGACAGCCGGGCTACGTGCTGTAGCCGAGGCGTTTCCGCTCGGCCTTCGGCCGGGTGTCCCCCGCGCCGCAGGGGAGCTGCCGGGCGCGGGTGCCTGGACCGAGGGGCGCCCGGCGCGCGTGTGCCTCAGCCGAGCGGGCGCCCGGCCCGCGGGTGTCTGAGGAAACGGAACGGCTCAGCGGTCGAAGTCCAGCTCCACCCGTTCCGTCACCGGATGGGACTGGCAGGCCAGCACGTATCCGGCTTCCGTTTCCTCCGCCTCCAGCGCGTAGTTGCGGTCCATGCGTACCTCGCCGGAGACGAGGAAGGCCCGGCAGGTTCCGCAGACCCCGCCCTTGCAGGCGTACGGCGCGTCGGGCCGGTTGCGCAGCACCGTGTCCAGCAGGGACTCGCCGTCCTGTACGGGCCAGGTGCCGCCGCGGCCGTCGAGCCGGGCCGTGACCGTGCTGTGCGTGGGGGCGGATCGCGGCGGGGCGGTGCTCGCGCCGGCGTCGACGTGGAAGATCTCCTCGTGGATCCGGGCGCGCGGCACCTGGAGGTCGCGCAGGGCTCGCTCCGCGCCCTGGACGAGGCCGAACGGCCCGCACAGGAACCATCCGGCGACCTCCGCCACCGGCAGCAGCGCGGGCAGCAGGCCGGTGAGGCGTTCCCGGTCGAGTCGTCCGGAGGGCAGGCCCGCCTGCTGCTCCTCGCGGGAGAGCACCGTGACCAGTTGCAGCCGCTCGGGGTAGCGGTCCTTCAGGTCGGCGACTTCTTCAAGGAACATCGTCGAGGCGGTCGTCCGGTCGCTGCGGATCAGGCAGAAGCGGGCGTCGGGCTCGCGGGCGAGCAGTGTGGAGACGATCGACAGCACCGGGGTGATGCCGCTGCCGCCGACGATCGCCGCGTACAGGCCGGGCGCGGGGTACAGGGTGAAGCGGCCGGCGGGGGTCATGACCTCCAGCTCGTCCCCGATGTTGATCTCCTTCAGCGCGTACGTCGAGAACGCGCCGCCCTCGACCATCCGCACCCCGACGCGCAGTTCGCGGGGGCCGTCGGCGTCGGGTGCGGGGGAGCAGATCGAGTAGGTGC
The DNA here is from genome assembly GCF_044547145.1 of Streptomyces sp. NPDC052773. Classification (NCBI taxonomy): domain Bacteria; kingdom Bacillati; phylum Actinomycetota; class Actinomycetes; order Kitasatosporales; family Streptomycetaceae; genus Streptomyces; species Streptomyces sp. NPDC052773. The sequence goes on from NZ_JBITZX010000007.1 coordinate 254,567, forward strand.
GCCGGATCTCCGTACCGTCCACGGTGCGGCGTAGCGCCAGGTGCTGGCCGGGGGCGTGCCGGTACTCGTCGCGCAGTTCCGGGGGGACGGCGAGGGTGAGGGCCACGGCGTCGTCGGTGAGCCGGTCGACCGCGGTCACCCGGAGTGTGTGGAAGCGGGCCATCACAACTCCTTGAAGTGGTCGAACGGTTCACGGCAGGCGAGGCAGCGGCGCAGCGCCTTGCAGGCGGTGGAGGAGAAGCGGCTGAGCAGTTCGGTGTCGGCGGAGCCGCAGTGCGGGCAGCGGACGGGGTCGTTGTCCGTCTCGGCCGGGCGGGCGCGGGTGGGGCCCAGGGTGACGGGGACCGGTCCGCGGGAGCGGTGGGCGCGGGGCGGGGCGATGCCGAACTCGCGCAGTTTGCGGCGGCCTTCGTCGGTGATGTCGTCCGTGGTCCAGGCGGGTGTGAGCACGGTGCGGACGGTGACGTCGCGTATGCCGTGCTCGTGGAGCACCCGCTCTATGTCGAGCGACATGGTCTCCAGGGCGGGGCAGCCGGTGTATGTGGGGGTCAGTTCGACCTCGACGGTGTCGGCGTCGTGGACGTGCACCGCGCGCAGGACGCCCAGTTCGCGCAGGGTGAGCACGGGTAGTTCGGGGTCGGGGACCGAGCCGGCGAGTTCCAGCAGTTCCGCTTCCAGCGGGGTGATCGTCACCATGACGCCCCCGGGTGGCTGCGGTGCAGGTGCTGCATCTCGGCGAGCATCCGCCCGAAGGGTTCGGTGTGGATCCCTTCCCGGCCCGCGCCGGCCGACCAGGCGCCGGTGCGGGGGCCTTCGGGCACGGTCAGGGTGGCCTGGCGCAGTACCTCGCCGACGGACTCCAGCCAGGCCGCGTCCAGCGCCGTCCCGTCCACGTCGAGGCCGTCCACGGGGCGGAACATCTCGCCGGTGAACCGCCACAGGGCGTCGCAGGCCCGCTGCATGCGGGCGTGGCTCTCCTTCGTGCCGTCGCCGAGGCGCAGGGTCCACTGTTCGGCGTGGTCGCGGTGGTAGGCGACTTCCTTGACGGCCTTGGCGGCGAGTCCGGCGAACGGGCCGTCGCCTGCGGCCAGGCGGTCGTAGAGCAGATGCTGGTACGTCGAGAAGTACAGCTGGCGGGCGATGGTGTGCGCGAAGTCGCCGTTGGGTTGTTCCACCAGCTGGAGGTTGCGGAAGGCGCGTTCCTCGCGCAGGTACGCGAGTTCGTCCTCGTCGCCAACCATCGACAGCAGTACGCGGGCCTGGCCGAGCAGGTCGAGGGCGATGTTGGCGAGGGCGACTTCCTCCTCGAGGACGGGGGCGTGGCCGGCCCATTCGCTGAGCCGGTGGGAGAGGACCAGGGCGTCGTCGCCGAGGGCGAGGGCGGCCGTCGTGGGGACCGTGCTGGTCGTCACAGGTGCTGCACCCCCTCCGGGATCTCGTAGAACGTCGGGTGCCGGTACGGTTTGTCGGCGGCCGGGTCGAAGAACGGGTCCTTCTCGTCGGGTGAGGACGCGGTGATCGCCGCGGACGGCACGACCCAGATGGAGACGCCTTCGCCGCGCCGGGTGTAGAGGTCGCGGGCGTTGCGCAGGGCCAGTTCCGCGTCCGGTGCGTGCAGGCTGCCGGCGTGGGTGTGGGACAGGCCCCGGCGCGAGCGCACGAAGACTTCCCACAGGGGCCAGTCGGTGGTGGTCATGCCCGCGCCTCCTCGCGCTCGGCGGTGTGCTTGGCCGCGTACGCCGCGGCTGCCTCGCGGACCCAGGCGCCCTCTTCGTGGGCGCGCCTGCGCTGGGTCAGGCGCTGTTCGTTGCACGGCCCGTTGCCCTTGAGGACCTCCCAGAACTCGGTCCAGTCGATCGGGCCGAAGTCGTAGTGCCCCCGCTCCTCGTTCCACCGCAGGTCCGGGTCGGGGAGGGTGAGGCCCAGGGACTCGGCCTGCGGGACGCAGATGTCGACGAAGCGCTGGCGCAGCTCGTCGTTGGAGTGCCGCTTGATCTTCCAGGCCATGGACTGGGCCGAGTGCTGTGACTCGTCGTCGGGTGGGCCGAACATCATCAGGGACGGCCACCACCAGCGGTTCACCGCGTCCTGGGCCATCTCGTGCTGTTCGGGGGTGCCGCGGCTGAGTGCCAGCAGCAGTTCGTATCCCTGGCGCTGGTGGAAGGACTCCTCCTTGCAGATGCGGACCATGGCGCGCGCGTACGGGCCGTAGGAGCAGCGGCACAGGGGGACCTGGTTGGTGATGGCCGCGCCGTCCACCAGCCAGCCGATGGCGCCGACGTCGGCCCAGGTCAGGGTGGGGTAGTTGAAGATCGACGAGTACTTCTGGCGGCCCGCGTGGAGCTTGTCCAGCAGTTCGTCGCGGCTGGTGCCGAGGGTTTCGGCCGCGCTGTAGAGATACAGGCCGTGGCCCGCTTCGTCCTGGACCTTGGCCATCAGGATGGCCTTGCGGCGCAGCGAGGGCGCGCGGGTGATCCAGTTCGCCTCCGGCTGCATGCCGATGATCTCGGAGTGGGCGTGCTGCGCGATCTGCCGGACGAGCGTCGCGCGGTAGGCGTCGGGCATCCAGTCGCGCGGCTCGATGCGCTCGTCGGCTGCCACCGCGGCGTCGAAGACGCGCTGGTACGCGGCGGTGTCGCCGGTGTCTTCGGCGGTGTCCCGTGTGCCGTACGCCTGACCGCGGGCCGTGTGCTGCGCGGCTGCTGTCGCCATGAGGTCCCCCTCGACCTGGGCTCCGCGAGGAGCAAGCTCCCGACCGATCGTTCGGTTCGTGCGCTTCCATGGTGAGACGGGCGCCGTATGGTGTCAACCGCTGTGGATAACCTGCGGCGGTGGCTGTGGACGACGGATGCGGCCGGCCGAAGGGGGCTGTGCCCGGCGGGCGCCGCTGAGTAGCGTTCGCCTGCGGGCGCCGCGGGCGCGGTGTGCGCGGGGCGGTGACGGCTCGGCGACGACACCGCGAGGCACCTCGCCGCCCGGCGCCACAGCGGATACGAGGCTTCGCGGACAGGCGGGCGGAGAAGACGGACCGGAATCGGGAAACGGGGCGGAATGGACGCGCAGGGCGGCGCAAGGGACGCGTACGAGGAAGGCGCGGTTGTTCCGGTCGGACGGGGCGACGGGGCCGAGGTGGCCGGCACGGCCGACTCCGGTGACTCGGCTGACTCGGTCCGAGAGGCCCGCTCGGCCGATCACCTCCGGCCGGAGGGCGGCTCCTCCCCCAGCCCCCACGACGCGCGGAGCACGAGCCCCAGTCCCAGCCCGCCGCCCCCTCCTCCCCCCGAAGCCGTTCCGCCCGCCGACCCGGACGGCGCCGGCCCGGGTGCCCCGCGTACCGGCGTCGCCGCGCTCTCCCTGCGCTACCAGATCGCCGTCGCTCTGGCGCTCGCCGTCGTCGCGGCGACCGTCTGTGTGCACCTGGGGATGGTGTTCCTGCACGTCGCGCCGTCGAACACGGTGACCAAGGCGCACGGCGAGGCGATCGACGACTGGATCTATCCGGAGTTCGAGCAGAACTGGAAGCTGTTCGCGCCGAACCCGCTCCAGCAGAACATCGCCGTCCAGGTCCGCGCCCAGGTCCGCACGGCGGACGGTGCCACCCGCACCACCGGCTGGTACGACCTGTCCGCCGAGGACGGCCGGGCCATCGACGGCAATCTGCTGCCCAGCCACACCCAGCAGAACGAACTGCGCCGCGCGTGGGACTTCTACACCGCCACGCACGGCGGCGGGAACCAGGCCACCGCCCCGCGCGGCGCGCTCGCCGAGACGTATCTGCGCCGGATCGTCGTGCTGCGTCTGCACCGCGCGGAGGCGGCCGGGCCGGGCGGCGAGATAGAGCGCGTGCAGGTCCGCTCCCGCACCACGCCCGTGCGCCCGCCGAAGTGGAGTGACGAGCGGATCTCGCTGAAGCCGGTCTACCGGGAGCTGTCCTGGTGGACGGTGCCGGCGGACGAGTCCCGGGGAGGTGCCGGGTGAATCGCTTCGCCCTCGGGCTCTCCGGCGCCATCGCCCGCGTCACCGAGTCCGCCCTCGGCCCGTACCAGACCGCCGTGATCCGTATCGGCTTCGCCGCGACCTGGCTGCTGTTCCTGCTGCGTGAATTCCCGCACCGCGCGGAGCTGTACGGCCCCGACGGGCCGTGGAGCTGGCGTCTCGCCGACGAGCTGATCGGGCAGAACGGCGCCTTCACGCTGCTGATGTGGTCCGGCGGGCGGGTCTGGTTCGAGATCGTCTACGGCTTCGCCGTCCTGGCCGCCCTGCTGCTGATGCTGGGCTGGCGGACCCGGACCACGTCCGTGCTGTTCATGGTGGGCGTGCTGTCGCTGCAGAACCGCAGCGTCTTCATGGGGGACGGCGGCGACAACGTCGTGCACCTCATGTGCATCTACCTGGTCTTCACGCGCTGCGGCCGGGTCTGGTCGCTGGACGCGCGCCGGGCCCGACGCGCCGAGGAGGCCCACGCGCGCGGGGAGGCGTTCCCGGACCGGACCGGGCCCGCGCTGTGGGCCGTACTGGGGCTGGCGCTGGCCGCGGCCACCGCGCTGGGCCGCGTCGACGGCGACCCGATGGTGCCCTCGCTGCTGTGGGGCTGCCTGCTGGCACAGGCCCTGTGGTGGCTGGTCGGCCGCTACGCGCGGACCGCGCAGCCGCGGATCCTGCTCGACGTGGTCGCCAACATCCTGCACAACGGCGCCCTGCTGGTGATCATGGCCGAGGCGTGTCTGATCTACGCCACGGCCGGCTGGTACAAGATCCAGGGCTCCCGCTGGCAGGACGGCACCGCCGTCTACTACCCACTCCACCTGGACTACTTCTCCCCCTGGCCCGCCCTCGCCGACGCGCTGGCCGCCAGCGGCACCATGGTGATGCTGGTGACGTACGGGACGGTCCTGGTGCAGGTGGCCTTCCCGTTCACGCTGCTGCACCGGCGGCTGAAGAACGTGCTGCTCGCCGTCATGATCACCGAGCATGTGGTGATCGCCGTGGTCCTCGGGCTGCCGTTCTTCTCGCTGGCGATGATCGCGGCGGACGCGGTGTTCCTGCCGACGACGTTCCTGCGCTGTCTGGGCGGCTGGGCGGAAGCCGCGCGGGACCGGCTGTTCTCCCGCGCGGACCGTACGCCGGAGCCCGGCCCGCCCGTCCCGGAGCAGCCCGAGCCCAGCCACGCGGGTTCCCCGGCCACGTAGGCTGCACGGCATGAACGACCCCGCGAGCCACTGGCACAGCGGTGACCCCAGGCACAGCGGCTCCGCCGGTTCCGCGAGCCACGGCCACAGCGGCCCCGTCGGCGCAGCGCCCCACAGCGCCTCCGCCGGCCCCGCCCGCCGCGGCCACAGCGGCTCTGCCGACCCCGTAGCCGCCTGGCACCGGCTGGCCGGCTCCTGCGTGCTGCTGGACGGCTTCCACGCCCTCAAGCACGCCGTCCGCTTCGGCGCCGAGATCCCCGTGGCGGTCGCCGCCGACCGGGGTGCCGCGCTCGCCCTCGCCGAGGAACTGGCCCCGGACGTACGTCCGGGGCTGGACGCGCTGCTCACCGAGGTCCCGGAGTCGGCATACGCCGCGCTCGTGCCGCGCCCGCATCCCACCGCCGTGGCGGCCCTCGCCGTACGGCCGTCCCGCGCGGCGAACCTCGAGCGGCTGGCGCACACGCCGCGCACCGCCCCCGTGGTCGTCCTCGACAACCCCCGCAACCTCGGCAACGCGGGCGCGGTGATCCGGCTGGCCGCCGGGTTCGGCGTGACCGGTGTGGTCACCACCGGCACCCTCGACCCCTGGCATCCCACGGTGGTGCGCGGCGGCGCCGGGTTGCACTTCGCGACCGCGGTGGAGCGGCTGGACGTGGCCGAGCTGCCGCCGGGCCCGGTGTTCGCGCTGGACCCGGAGGGCGACGACCTCCGGGGCGTGAAGCTCCCGGACGACGCCGTCCTCGCCTTCGGCTCCGAGCGCAGCGGGCTGTCCGCCGAGCTGCGCGCGCGGGCGGGCCATCTGCTGTCCCTGCCGATGCGTCCCCAGGTCTCCAGCTACAACCTCGCGACCAGCGTCGCCATGACGCTGTACCACTGGAGCCTGGGGAGCGTCGGGAGCGCCGGCTAGGCCTCGCGCCGGACTTCCACCACGCGGAAGCGGTTCGCCACGAACGCGCCGTCGGTGAGGGCGGCGTTCGCCGCCGGGTTGCCGCCCGAGCCGTGGAAGTCGGAGAAGGCGGCGGTCTGGTTGACGTACACCCCGCCGGTCAGGTTGAGGGACAGCTGGGCGGCCTCCTCCAGGCAGACCTCCTCGACGGCCCGCTCGAACTCCTCGTCGGTGGTGTACGCGCCGACCGTCATGGCGCCCTTCTCGCGGACCGTGCGGCGCAGCAGCTCCAGCGCGTGGGCCGGCGAGTCGACGGCGACGGCGAAGGAGACCGGGCCGAAGCACTCGCTCATGTAGGCGGCCTCGTCGTCCGGCTTGGCGCCGTCCAGCTTGACGATGACCGGGGTGCGCACGACCGCGTCCGGGAAGTCGGGGTTGGTGACCTCGCGGGAGGCCAGCGCGACCTCGCCGAGCCCGGCGGCGGCCTCCAGGCGGGCCTTGACGTCGGGGTTGACGATCGCGCCGAGCAGCGCGTTCGCGCGGGCGTCGTCGCCGAGGAGGCCGTCGACCGCGCGGGCGAGGTCGGCGACCACCTCGTCGTAGGTCTTGGGGCCCTGGTCGGTGCGGATGCCGTCGCGGGGGATGAGCAGGTTCTGCGGGGTGGTGCACATCTGGCCGCTGTACAGCGACAGGGAGAACGCCAGGTTGGACAGCATTCCCCGGTAGTCGCCGGCCGACTCCACGACGATCGTGTTGACGCCGGCCTTCTCGGTGTACACCTGCGCCTGGCGGGCGTGGGTCTCCAGCCAGTCGCCGAAGGTGGTGGAGCCGGTGTAGTCGATGATCCGGATCTCGGGGCGGGTCGCGAGGGTCTTGGCGATGCCCTCGCCGGGCCGTTCGGCGGCCAGGGCGACCAGGTTCGGGTCGAAGCCGGCCTCGGCGAGCACCTCCCGGGCGGTCTTCACGGTCAGCGCGAGCGGCAGCACCGCGCGGGGGTGCGGCTTCACGAGGACTGCGTTGCCGGTGGCGAGGGACGCGAACAGGCCCGGGTAGCCGTTCCACGTGGGGAAGGTGTTGCAGCCGATGACCAGGCCGATGCCGCGCGGGACGGGCGTGAACCGCTTGGTCAGCGCCAGCGGGTCGCGCTTGCCCTGGGGCTTGGTCCACTCCGCGGTGCCGGGCGTGCGGACCTGCTCCGCGTACGCGTACGCCACCGCCTCCAGGCCGCGGTCCTGGGCGTGCGGGCCGCCCGCCTGGAACGCCATCATGAACGCCTGGCCGGAGGTGTGCATGACCGCGTGCGCGAACTCGTGCGTCCGGTCGCTGATCCGCTTGAGGATCTCCAGGCACACCACCGCGCGCAGCTCCGGGCCCGCGTCGCGCCACGCGCCCTGGCCGGCCTTCATGGCGGGCAGCAGCACGTCGACGTCCGCGTGCGGATACTCCACGCCCAGCTCGATGCCGTACGGCGAGACCTCACCGCCCACCCAGCCGTCGGTGCCGGGCTGGCCGAGGTCGAGGCGGGTGTTCAGGACGGCGTCGAAGGCGGCCTTGCCCGCCGCCGCGTCCAGACTGCCGTTCTCGCCGTAGGCCTTGGGGTGTTCGGGGTGCGGCGACCAGTACGCGCGCGTGCGGATGGCCTCCAGTGCCTGGTCCAGGGTGGGCCGGTGCTGGGCGATCAGCTGGGGCGCGGTGAGTTCGGCGGCCATGCGGGACCAACTCCTCGTCTCAAGAGCTCCTCGTCGAGCTCATGACCTGGGCAAAGCCATGGGCAGGATCAGGACGACAGAGTTAGAGTAACCGAACGATCGGTCGGGACAAGGGGGTCCGCCGCATCTGTGGAAAACCCCGTGCGGGAGGATCGCGCTCATGACAGCACTCGACCTCAGCAGCCCCGTGGCCGTCGTCGGCACCGGCACCATGGGTCAGGGCATCGCCCAGGTGGCGCTGGTCGCGGGCCATCCCGTACGGCTCTACGACGCAGCTCCCGGGCGCGCCGCGGAGGCGGCGGCGGCGATCGGCGCCCGCCTCGACCGGCTCGTCGAGAAGGATCGCCTCACCGGCGCCGACCGGGACGCGGCCCGCGCCCGGCTGCGCCCCGTCGACGGCCTCGCGGAGCTCGCCGACTGCGCGCTGGTCGTGGAGGCCGTCCTCGAGCGGCTGGACGTCAAGCAGGAGCTGTTCCGCGCGCTGGAGGACGTCGTCGCCGACGACTGCCTGCTCGCCACCAACACGTCGTCCCTGTCGGTGACCGCCATCGGCGGCGCCCTGCGCAACCCCGGCCGCTTCGTCGGCCTGCACTTCTTCAACCCCGCTCCGCTGCTGCCGCTGGTCGAGGTCGTCTCCGGGTTCGCCACCGACGTCACGTCGGCCACGCGCGCGTACGAGACGGCCCGCGCCTGGGGCAAGACGCCGGTCGCCTGCGCGGACACCCCCGGCTTCATCGTCAACCGCATCGCGCGGCCCTTCTACGCCGAGGCGTTCGCGGTCTACGAGTCCCAGGGCGCCGACCCGGCCACGATCGACGCGGTGCTGCGCGAGTCGGGCGGCTTCAGGATGGGCGCCTTCGAACTGACCGACCTCATCGGGCAGGACGTCAACGAGTCCGTCACGCACTCCGTGTGGCAGTCCTTCTTCCAGGACGTGCGGTTCGCCCCGTCGCTCGCCCAGCGCCGGCTGGTCGAGTCCGGCCGGCTCGGCCGCAAGAGCGGGCAGGGCTGGTACGACTACCGGGACGGCGCCGAGCGGCCCGAACCGCACACCGCGGAGGCCGCCGAGCCGCCCGCGTACGTCGTCGCGGAGGGCGAACTGGGCCCCGCGTCCGAGCTGCTGCCCATGATCCGCGAGGCGGGCGTCCAGGTCCGCGAGGAGGCCGAGGACAACGGCACCCGCCTGGTGCTGCCCAGCGGCGGCCAGCTCGTCCTCGCCGACGGCCAGACCTCGGCGGAGTTCCGCGACGTCGTTTACTTCGACCTCGCCCTCGACTACCGCAAGGCGAGCCGGATCGCCCTGTCCGCCTCCCAGGACACCAACCCGCAGACCCTCGCCGAGGCCACCGGCCTCTTCCAGGCGCTCGGCAAGAAGGTCAGCGTCATCGGTGACGTCCCCGGCATGATCGTGGCCCGCGCGGTGGCCCGGATCATCGACCTCGCGTACGACGCCGTCGCCAAGGGCGTGGCCACCGAGGAGGACATCGACACCGCGATGCGCCTCGGTGTCAACTACCCTCTGGGTCCCTTCGAATGGAGCCGCCGGCTCGGCCGCAGCTGGGCCTACGACCTCCTCGACGACCTGCACCTGCGCGATCCGTCCGGCCGCTACGCGCCGTCCCTCGCGCTGTACCGCCACGCGTACGCCACCGACAAGCGGGAGGGCAGCAGCTCATGACCACCGCCAGGCGCGACACGTACACCCCGGAGACCCTGCTGTCGGTCGCCGTCCAGGTCTTCAACGAGCGCGGCTACGACGGCACCTCGATGGAGCACCTGTCCAGGGCGGCGGGCATCTCCAAGTCGTCGATCTACCACCATGTCGCCGGCAAGGAGGAGCTGCTGCGCCGGGCCGTCAGCCGGGCGCTGGACGGGCTCTTCGGGATCCTCGACGAGGAGCACGCGCGCGTGGGGCGTGCCGTCGACCGCCTGGAGTACGTCGTCCGGCGCATGGTCGAGGTGCTGACGGCCGAGCTGCCGTACGTCACGCTGCTGCTGCGGGTGCGCGGCAACACCGGTACCGAGCGGTGGGCACTGGAACGCCGCCGCGACTTCGACCACCGGGTCGCCGAGCTGCTGAGGGCGGCGGCGGCCGACGGTGACGTGCGCGGCGACGTGGAGTTCCGGCTGGCGACCCGGCTGGTCTTCGGAATGATCAACTCCATCGTGGAGTGGTACCGCCCGGACGGCCGCGGCGCGGGCGCGCGCGAGGTCGGTGACGCGGTGGTCAGGCTGGTCTTCGACGGGCTGCGCCGGGCGGACTGAGGCGGCACCGGCATCGGCACCGGGTGGACTGGCGGGGTGCCGGGTGGGGCGCCGGGTGGGGCGGACGTACGCGGCATCCGTGCGAGGCGGACGCACGCGGCGCCCAAGTGAGGCGGACGTACGCGGCGGCCGGGTGAGGCGCACGGGAAACGGCGCCACGAGCGAGGCGGACCACCACGGCGCCCCGAGCGAGCGCGAAACCAGGCCCCCGCGCGGGACACACCATCGTCGCGACGGGACACACCGACGCCGCGCGCGGGCTGAGTACGGGTGCCCAGTCGGACTGAGTACGCGCCCCCATGCCGGACCCGGCGTGCGCTGATGGCATGGGGCGCATGTCCGACACCGACGCGCCCTCCCCCTCCGCCGGCCACCGGACGTGGTGGCGGGCGCCCCTCGTGGCGTCCGTGCTCGCTCTGCCGCTCGTCGTGCTGGCGCACTGGCTCGGCCCGGGCCCGTTCAGGGGCGCACTCCACTGCGCCGTCGGGCTGCTCGTACTGGCCTGGGTGCTGCCCCGGCGGCGATCCCTGCGAGCACTGCGGATCACGGCGGGCGTGGCCGCGATCGGCTGCGCGCTGGCGCCGTTGGCGTTCCTGCTCCTGCTGGGCCTGGCCTGGGGCGCCTGGGACTGACGACCGCGCGGGAGCCGCTCAGCCCTGCGGCTCCAGGTCCTCCTCCTCGAAGACCAGCAGGGTGCGGGTGGACAGCACCTCCGGGATGGCCTGGAGGCGGGTGAGGACCAGTTCGCGCAGGGCCCGGTTGTCGGGGGTGTGGACCAGCAGCAGGACGTCGAAGTCGCCGCCCACCAGGGCGATGTGCGAGGCGCCGGGCAGCTGCCGCAGCTGTTCGCGGACCGTGCGCCAGGAGTTCTGGACGATCTTCAGGGTGATGTACGCGGAGGTGCCCTGCCCGGCGCGCTCATGATTCACGCGCGCCCCGAAGCCGCGGATGACGCCGTCCTCGACGAGCCGGTTGATGCGCGCGTAGGCGTTGGCGCGCGAGACGTGCACCCGCTCGGCCACGGACCGTATGGAGGCGCGGCCGTCCGCCTGGAGCATCCGCAGGATGTCCTGGTCGATGGCGTCGAGGGGACGGGGCGGCGGGAGGGGCGCGCCGGTACCGGCGAACTCGGCCATTTGTTCAGGTGCCATGTCCCCCCGCCTCCCTACCATGGACGTACTGCGTTCATCTCAAGCTGTGCAGAACCGTTTGTCCACAGCCTGGACCCGCCTGTAGCCAAAATGTGCCGTCGACCGAACAATCGGTAGGTGAGGCGCGTCACAGACGCCGCGCCTCTCGAAGCCGCTCCCACGAGGAGCCGCTCCCACGAGGAGGTGCCGTCATGACGGTCATGGAGCAGCGGGGCGCTTACCGGCCCACACCGCCGCCCGCCTGGCAGCCCCGAACCGACCCCGCGCCGCTGCTGCCCGACGCGGAGCCGTACCGCGTCCTCGGCACCGAGGCGGCGGCGAAGGCCGACCCCGAGCTGCTGCGCACGCTCTACGCCCAGCTGATCCGCGGCCGCCGCTACAACGCGCAGGCCACCGCCCTCACCAAGCAGGGCCGGCTCGCCGTCTACCCGTCCAGCACCGGCCAGGAGGCCTGCGAGGTCGCCGCCGCGCTCGCCCTGGAGGAGCGCGACTGGCTCTTCCCCAGCTACCGCGACACCCTCGCCGCCGTCGCCCGCGGCGTGGACCCCGTCGAGGCCCTGACCCTGCTGCGCGGCGACTGGCACACCGGCTACGACCCGCACGCCCACCGCGTGGCCCCTCTCTGCACCCCCCTCGCCACCCAGCTCCCGCACGCCGTCGGCCTCGCCCACGCCGCCCGCCTCAAGGGCGACGACGTGGTCGCGCTGGCCATGGTCGGCGACGGCGGCACCAGCGAGGGCGACTTCCACGAGGCACTGAACTTCGCCGCCGTCTGGCAGGCCCCCGTCGTCTTCCTCGTCCAGAACAACGGCTTCGCGATCTCCGTCCCGCTCGCCAAGCAGACCGCCGCCCCGTCCCTGGCCCACAAGGCCGTCGGGTACGGCATGCCGGGCCGCCTGGTCGACGGCAACGACGCGGCGGCCGTGCACGAGGTGCTGACCGAGGCCGTACGGCACGCCCGCGCGGGCGGCGGCCCCACCCTCGTGGAGGCCGTGACGTACCGCGTCGACGCCCACACCAACGCCGACGACGCCACCCGCTACCGCACCGACGACGAGGTCGAGACCTGGCGCGCGCACGACCCGATCCAGCTGCTGGAGCGGGAGCTGACCGCCCGCGGCCTGCTCGACGAGGCCGCGATCCAGGCCGCGCGGGACGACGCCGAGGCCATGGCCGCTGATCTGCGCGCCCGGATGAACCAGGACCCCGTGCTCGACCCCATGGACCTGTTCGCCCACGTCTACGCCGAACCCACCACCCAGCTGCGCGAGCAGCAGGCCCAGTTGCAGGCCGAGCTGGCGGCGGAGCAGGAAGGGGCCCACCGATGACCACCGTCGCCGTCAAGCCGGCCACCATGGCGCAGGCCCTCACGCGCGCGCTGCGCGACGCCATGGCCGCCGACCCGTCCGTGCACGTCCTCGGTGAGGACGTCGGCACGCTCGGCGGCGTCTTCCGGGTCACCGACGGACTCGCCAAGGAGTTCGGCGAGGACCGCTGCACCGACACCCCGCTCGCCGAGGCCGGCATCCTCGGCACCGCCGTCGGCATGGCGATGTACGGGCTGCGGCCGGTCGTCGAGATGCAGTTCGACGCCTTCGCCTACCCCGCGTTCGAGCAACTGCTCTCGCACGTCGCGAAGATGCGCAACCGCACCCGCGGCGCGATGCCCCTCCCGATCACCATCCGCGTCCCCTACGGCGGCGGCATCGGCGGCGTCGAGCACCACAGCGACTCCTCCGAGGCGTACTACATGGCGACCCCGGGCCTCCACGTCGTCACACCCGCGACCGTCGCCGACGCCTACGGCCTGCTGCGCGCCGCCATCGCCTCCGACGACCCGGTCGTCTTCCTGGAGCCCAAGCGGCTGTACTGGTCGAAGGACTCCTGGAACCCGGAGCAGCCGCAGCACGTTGAACCCATCGGCCGCGCGGTGGTGCGGCGCTCCGGCCGGAGCGCCACGCTGATCACGTACGGCCCGTCGGTGCCCGTGTGCCTCGAAGCCGCCGAGGCCGCGCGGGCCGAGGGGTGGGACCTCGAAGTCGTCGACCTGCGCTCGCTGGTGCCGTTCGACGACGAGACGGTCTGCGCCACGGTGCGGCGGACCGGGCGGGCGGTCGTCGTCCATGAGTCCAGCGGGTTCGGCGGGCCGGGCGGGGAGATCGCCTCCCGGGTCACCGAGCGCTGCTTCCACCACCTGGAGGCGCCGGTGCTGCGTGTGGCCGGATTCGACATCCCCTATCCGCCGCCCATGCTGGAGCGGCATCATCTGCCCGGCGTCGACCGGATCCTGGACGCCGTGGCGCGTCTGCAATGGGAGGCCGAGAGCTGATGGCACAGGTGCTGGAGTTCAAGCTCCCCGACCTCGGCGAGGGGCTCACCGAGGCGGAGATCGTGCGCTGGCTGGTGCAGGTCGGCGACGTCGTCGCCGTCGACCAGCCGGTCGTCGAGGTCGAGACGGCCAAGGCGATGGTCGAGGTCCCCTGCCCCTACGGCGGTGTGGTCACCGCCCGCTTCGGCGAGGAGGGCACCGAACTGCCCGTTGGGGCGCCCCTGATCACCGTCGCGGTCGGCGCCGACCCGGCCTCCGATCAGGCCGCTCCCGCCACTTCGGCCGGCGAGGCCGCCCCGGCCTCCGGGGCCGACGCCGAGGCGCCCGGCCGTCCGGCCGACGCCACCGCCGAGGCGTCGCGCAAGAGCGAGGGCTCCGGCAACGTCCTCGTCGGCTACGGCACGGGCGCACCCCCGGCCCGCCGCCCCCGGGTCCGGCCCCAGCCGCCGGGGACGGCCACGCCCTCGCCGGCCCCGGCCGGGCGGGACGATGTCCACGGCGACCGCGTCAACGGCGGTCGTGCCGACGGCGACCGCGTGAACGGCGACCGCGTGAACGGCGATCGCGTCAACGGTGGCGCGGACGGCCTCAACGGCAACGGCCACGGTGACCGCCTCAGCGGCGAGAGGGACCGCGCCGACGGCAGCGGCGACCGCGTCCACGGTGACGGTCCGATCCCCGTGATCTCCCCGCTCGTCCGCCGCCTCGCCCGCGAGAACGGACTGGACCTCAGGGAGCTGACCGGCTCCGGCCCGGATGGGCTGATCCTGCGCGCGGACGTGGAGTACGCGCTGCGCGCCGCCGCCGCGCAGGGCGGCCGTACGACGGCTCGGCAGCCCGAGCCGCAGACCCGCGTGGCCTCCCAGCCCTCCGCGACGACCCCCGCCGCCTCCGTCCCCGCCGGCTCTCCGGCCCAGGCCCCGGCGGCCCCGGCCCTCGGCGGAGGCACCCGCGTCCCCCTCCGGGGCGTGCGCGGCGCCGTCGCCGACAAGCTGTCCCGCAGCCGGCGCGAGATTCCGGACGCCACCTGCTGGGTGGACGCCGACGCGACCGAGCTGATGCGGGCCCGGGCCGCGATGAACGCCGCCGGGGGACCGAAGATCTCCCTGCTCGCCCTGCTGGCCCGGATCTGCACCGCCGCCCTCGCCCGCTACCCGGAGCTGAACTCCACCGTCGACATGGCGGCCCGGGAGGTCGTCCAGCTCGACCACGTCCACCTCGGCTTCGCCGCGCAGACCGAGCGGGGCCTCGTCGTCCCCGTCGTCCGGGACGCGCACGCCCGCGACGCCGAGGGCCTGACCGCCGAGTTCGCCCGGCTGACCGAGGCGGCCCGGGCCGGGACCCTGACACCGGCGGACCTGACCGGCGGCACCTTCACGCTGAACAACTACGGCGTGTTCGGCGTCGACGGCTCCACGCCGATCATCAACCACCCGGAGGCGGCCATGCTCGGCGTCGGCCGGATCGTCCCCAAGCCGTGGGTGCACGAGGGCGAACTGGCCGTCCGCCAGGTCGTCCAGCTCTCGCTCACCTTCGACCACCGTGTCTGCGACGGCGGCACGGCCGGCGGCTTCCTGCGCTACGTCGCCGACTGCGTCGAACAGCCGGCGGTGCTGCTGCGCACCCTGTGACGCGCTCACCCCTCGCGGCCACCCCTGTCCACATGCTGTGCACGGGGGTGGCAACGATCTTTCCGGCGCTCATACTCGGGGCATGACCTCGCACGCGCCCCCGCCGAACCCGGACGCCGCGCACGGCGACGTGCCGTCCGGCGACGCGTCGTACGGTGACGCCCCGTACGGCGACCTCCCGTACGACGCCGTCGTGCTCGCGGGCGGGGCCGCACGGCGGCTCGGCGGCGCCGACAAGCCCGCCGTACGGGTGGGCGGCCGGGCCCTGCTCGAGCGGGTCCTCACCGCCTGCGCCGAGGCCCGCACCACCGTCGTCGTCGCCGACCCGCGCCCCACCGCGCGCCCGGTGACCTGGGCCCGCGAGGACCCGCCCGGCGCGGGCCCGCTCGCCGCCCTCGACGCCGGACTGCGGCACACCGCCGCCGAGCACGTCGTGGTGCTCTCCGCGGACCTGCCGTTCCTCGACGCGGGCACGGTACGGCGGCTGCGGGCCGCCCTGGCCGCGAGCGGCGCCGACGGCGCGCTGCTCACCGACGCCGACGGCCGCGACCAGCCGCTCGTCGCCACCTACCGCGCCGGCGCACTGCGCCGCGAGCTGGCCGCGCTCACCGCCGGGCACGGCACGCTCACCGGTCTGCCGCTGCGCCGGCTGACCGGCGCGCTCGACCTCATCCGCGTCCCGGACCCGGTCGCCTCCTTCG
Source organism: Streptomyces sp. NPDC052773 (assembly GCF_044547145.1). Lineage (NCBI taxonomy): Bacteria > Bacillati > Actinomycetota > Actinomycetes > Kitasatosporales > Streptomycetaceae > Streptomyces > Streptomyces sp. NPDC052773. The sequence continues at coordinate 270,428 of NZ_JBITZX010000007.1, forward strand.
ACTGCGACACCTGGGACGACATCGCCTCCGCAAGGGCACGCATCAGGGAGCATGGGCACGTGTTGGACGAATGGATCTCCGCGGTCAAGGACGAGCTGGGCATCGACCTCGACGTCGACACCGGTGTCCTGCTCGACCTGGCCCGCGACGCCGCGCACGGGGTGGCACGCCCCGCGGCCCCGCTGACCACCTTCCTCGTCGGCTACGCCGCCGCCCGCGCGGACGGCGGTCCGCAGGCCGTCGCCGAAGCCGCCCGCAAGGCCGCCGCGCTGGCCCAGCGCTGGGCGGACGAGGAAGCCGCGGAAAAGGAAGCCGTGGACAAGGAAGCCGCGGACAAGAAGACCGCGGACGACGCCGCGGCCGGATCCGGCACGCGCCCGGACGCCGGATGACCGCCCCCGGCACCCGGGCCGGCGAGGACGCCGACGACCTCGACGTAGAGGAGGCCCTGGCCCTCGTGAATCCACCCCACCGCCGCACCCCCCACGGCCATGCCCCGACCCACGGCCACGCCCCGGCCCCCGGCGACGCCCCCACCCCCGGCGACGCCCCTCGCCCCGGCGGTCACGCCCCCGCCCCCACGGCCCGGGGCGCGGCCCCCGCGCCCCGGGACGCGACCGCCGCCGCCCAGGGCGGCACCGCCGCCTCCGCCCGGCAGCACGCCCACCACCGCGCCACCCCCTGGCCCGAGGCCCGTGCGACGGCCGAACGGGCCGGACGCGCCGCCCGCGCGAGCGCCGGGAAGGCCGGACGATCCACCGTCACCGTGCCTCTCGACGCCGCCCTCGGCCTGATCCTCGCCGCCCCGCTGACGGCCCTCACCGACCTGCCGTCCTTCGACACCTCGGCGATGGACGGCTGGGCCGTCGCCGGGCCCGGCCCCTGGACCCTGCGCGAGGACGGTGTGCTGGCGGGGCACGCGGAGCCCGCACGGCTCGCCGACGGTGAGGCCGTCCGCATCGCCACCGGCGCCCGCATTCCGCCCGACACCACGGCGGTCCTCCGCAGCGAGCACGGCGTCACCGACGACAACGGCCGCCTCCACCCGACCAAGGACCACCTCGGGCACGGCCAGGACATCCGCCCCCGCGCCCAGGAGTGCCGCACCGGTGACCAGCTCCTGCCGGCCGGCACGCTCGTGACCCCCGCCGTCCTCGGGCTCGCCGCGGCGGCCGGGTACGACACCCTCGCGGTCGTCCCCCGGCCGCGCGTCGACGTCCTGGTCCTCGGCGATGAACTCCTCACCGAGGGCCTGCCGCACGACGGTCTGATCCGTGACGCCCTCGGCCCGATGCTGCCGCCCTGGCTGCGGGCGCTCGGCGCCGAGGTCACGGCGGTCCGCCGGATCGGCGACGACGCCGACGCGCTGCACCGGGCGATCACCGGCAGCGAGGCGGACCTCGTCGTCACCACCGGTGGCACCGCGGCGGGCCCGGTCGACCATGTCCACCCCACGCTGCACCGGATCGGCGCCCAGCTGCTGGTCGACGGCGTGAAGGTGCGGCCCGGCCACCCGATGCTGCTGGCCCGCCTCGCGGAGGACCGGTACCTCGTCGGACTGCCCGGCAACCCGCTCGCGGCCGTCTCCGGGCTGCTCACCCTCGCCGAGCCGCTGCTGCGCGCCCTGGCCGGGCACCCGGCGCCGGAGCGCTACGCGCTGCCGCTGAAGGACGGCGCCCACGGGCACCCGTACGACACCCGGCTGATCCCCGTCGTCCTACGCGGCCGGCGCGCCGTGCCACTGCACTACAACGGCCCGGCCATGCTGCGCGGCGTCGCGGCGGCCGACGCGCTGGCCGTCGTACCGCCGGGCGGGGCCGAGACGGGGCAGAACACGGAGATCCTGGAACTGCCGTGGGCGGCGGCGGCCGGTCCCGCCGCGTGTTTCACGTGAAACAACCTCAGCTCGACGAGCCCACGGGCGCCCTGCGGACTCCCCGGCCCCCGGAGGCCCGCGTCCTCGCTACTCCACCGCTCCCTGCTCCACCGCTCCCTACTCCGCCCCGTCCGTCACCGGCCGGCTCACCGTGATCAGGTGGTCGCCGGGCTGGAGCTGGGTGTGCCAGCCGGTCATGTAGTCCAGGCGCTTGCGGTCGCGGACGACGGCGAGCACCAGGTCGTCGCACTCGCGGGGCGTGCGGCCGACCTCCTCCGGCGTGACGGTGCGCTCAATGAGATCGAGGCCGCTGCCGAGGGTCATCAGGTCCTCCAGGGCCCGGGCCGTCGGCGGGCTGGCCATGAAGGTGCCGAGCAGCCGGCCGGCCGAGCTGGAACTGGTCACCACGGTGTCCGCGCCGCTCTGCTTGAGCAGCGGCACGTTCTCGTCCTCCCGGACGGCCACCACGATCGTGGCGCGCCGGTTCAGCTGACGCGCGGTGAGGGTGATCAGCGTGGCCGTCTCGTCCCGCTGCGGGGCGACTATCACCTGGGAGGCCCGTTGCAGCTCCGCCTTGAGCAGCGTCTCGGAGAGCGTGGCGTCCCCGTTGATCGCCACCAAGCCGTCGTCGCCGGCCGCGGTCACCGCCTTGCGCTGGGCGTCCACGACGACGATCCGGCTCTTGTCGATGCCCTGCCCGACCAGGGTCTGCACGGCGTGGCGGCCCTTCGTGCCGTAGCCGATGAGCACGATGTGGTCCCGGGTCCGGGTGCGCCAGCGGTGGATGCGGACCTGCTGGCGGGTCCGCTCGGTGAGGACCTCCAGCGTGGTGCCGACCAGAATGATCAGGAACAGCACGCGCAGCGGGGTGATGACGAAGATGTTGGTGATCCGCGCCGCGTCGCTGACCGGCGTGATGTCGCCGTATCCGGTGGTGGAGAGGGTGACGGTGGCGTAATACGCCGCGTCGACGAGATCGACGGAGCCGTCGGAGTTGTCGTTGTAGCCGTCGCGGTCGAGGTAGACGAGCAGAACGGTGACGACCAGCACCACCATCGCCATCACCAGGCGCTTGATGACCTGCTGAAGGGGCGGTACGACGGTCTGCGTGGGCATCGTGATGGCGCGGCCCGCCTCGGCGTCGTCGCGCGCCTCCTTGCGCGAGCGGTACCACAGTGCCCGCAGAAGAGCCGCTCTCCTCTGCGAGGAATGCGGCTGTTCGTCGCCCTTCATCGTGAGCCCCCTGTGACGCTGATCCGGACAGTCGGCACCATGGTTCCCGACGCGCGCCCGTCCGTCACACCGCATACCCCTGGAGGCCTGTTTTGCGGGACCACACCGTCGTCGTCGGCTTCGGCACGAAGGGCCGGTCGGCGATCCGCGCCGCCTGCGCCACCGGGCTGCGCAAGGAGAGGGTCGTCGTGGTCGACCCCAGCAGCAAGGCGATCGACGCCGCGACGGCCGAGGGCTACGCCGCGGTGCTCGGCGACGCCACCCGCAGCGAGGTGCTGAAACGCGCCGAGGTGCAGCGGGCGGGGCAGATCATCATCGCCACCCAGCGCGACGACACCGCCGTCCTGGTGGCGCTGACGGCCCGGCAGCTCAACGCCGCGGCGAAGATCGTGGCCGCGGTGCGCGAGGAGGAGAACGCGCCGCTGCTGAAGCAGTCCGGCGCGGACGAGGTGATCACCAGCGCGGGCGCGGCCGGACGGCTGCTGGGCCTGTCCGTGCTGAGCCCGGCGGCCGGCCGGGTCATGGAGGACCTGATCCGGCAGGGCAGCGGCCTCGACATCGTCGAACGGCCCGTCACCCGGGCCGAGGTGGGCCTGAGCCCGCGGGAGACGCCCGACCTGGTGGTGAGCGTCGTCCGCGGGCACCGGGTGCTCGGCTACGACGACCCGGCCGTCGGCCGGCTGGAGCTGACGGACCGGGTGATCACCATCGTCCCGGCGGAAGAGCCGGAGGAGCGGCCCGGCCTGCCCCCCACCATGGGCCACTGAAAACAGCGGCACCGAGGGGCCCGGCCGCGGGGCGGCTACTTCCGGTTGTACAGCCGCATCGTGACCGGCCCGAAGACCAGCACGAACAGCGCCGCCCACCCCAGCGCCCAGGCGATCTCGTCGGCCGGCCAGTCACCCGCCATCAGGCCCCGCACCGCGGAGGCCAGATGGGTGACCGGGCTGTTGTTGACGAACGCCTGGAGCCAGCCCGGCATGGTGCTCGGGTCGACGAAGACGTTGGACAGGAACGTCAGCGGGAAGATCACCATCATGCTGACGCCCATCACCGACTTCTCCGTGCGCAGCAGCAGCCCGAACATGGTCCAGATCCACGAGAACGCGAACGAGAAGACGATCAGCAGCGCGATCCCGGCGAGCACCCCGGCGACCCCGCCGTCCGGGCGGTAGCCGAGGATCATGCCGACGGTGAGCATCACGACGGACGCGATGGAGTACCGCAGGGCGTCGCCCAGGAGATAGCCGACCAGCGTCGACGGCCGCCAGATGGGCAGTGACCGGAACCGGTCGAAGACGCCCTTCTGGATGTCCGTGTTGACCGAGACGCCGGTGTACATCGTGATCATCACGACCGACATCACCAGGATGCCCGGCAGCAGGAACTGGATGTACTCCTTCGGCGACCCGGCCAGCGCGCCGCCAAACAGGTACGTGTACATCAGCACCATCATGATCGGGAACGCGGTGACGTCGAAGAGCTGCTCGGGGACGTGCTTGATCTTCAGCACGGCCCGCCAGCCGAAGGTCAGCGAGGCCGACCAGGCGCTGGGCCGCGGCGGGCGCTCCTTGGCGACGAGCAGCGCGGCCAGCGATTCCGCGCTGACGGGCGCAAGGTCCTTGGTCTCCGTGGTCGTCGCGGTGCTCATGCCGCCACCTCGTCCTTCTCGTCGTTCCCGCCCCGGGCGGTGCGGTCCTCCGCGGTGTGGGTGTCGTGTCCGGTCAGGGCGAGGAACACCTCGTCCAGGCTGGGCTGGCCCAGCGAGAAGTTGTCGACGGTGATCCCGGCGCGGGCCAGCTCGCCGAGCGCTCGTGCGGCCTCCGCGGCCGCCGTGTCGTCGCTCGCCGCCCGGCCCAGTCGGGCGGTCAGCGCCACCGGGTCGTGATCCTCCTGCACCTGCGCGTCCAGGGTGCGGCGCAGCACGTCGGTCGCGAGCGGGCGCTGCTCGGCGTCCCGCAGCCGCAGATGCACGGACCCGGCGCCGACGGACGCCTTCAGTTCGCCCTTGGTGCCCTCGGCGATCACCCGGCCCCGGTCGATGACCGCGATCCGGGACGCCAGCTGGTCCGCCTCGTCCAGGTACTGCGTGGTCAGCAGCACCGTCGTGCCCTGGGTGACGACCGCGCGGACGATGTCCCACACCTGGTTGCGGCTGCGCGGGTCGAGACCGGTGGTCGGCTCGTCGAGGAAGAGCAGGTCCGGGGTGTTCAGGATGGACGCGGCGATGTCGATCCGCCGCCGCATGCCGCCGGAGTAGTTCTTGACCTGCTTTCCGGCCGCCTCGGTCAGCCCGAACGCCTCCAGCAGCTGCGCGGCGCGCTCCCGGGCGGCCTTCTTGCCGTGCCCGAGCAGCCGGCCCAGCAGAACCAGGTTCTCGGTTCCGGTCAGGTCCTCGTCCACCGAGGCGTACTGCCCGGTCAGGCTCACCCGGCCGCGCACCTCGTCGGCCTCGTGGACCACGTCGTGGCCGAAGATACGGGCCTCGCCGCCGTCGGGGCGGAGCAGGGTGGCGAGCATTTTCACGGTGGTCGTCTTCCCGGCGCCGTTCGGACCGAGGACGCCGTAGACCGTGCCGGTGGGGACGGCGAGGTCGACGCCGTCGACGGCCCTGGTGTCGCCGAACGTCTTCACCAGGCCCGCGGTCTCGATGGCCAGGCCGGCGATGTGCTGGCTCATGTGGGGTGTCCTTCCGCGTACTCGGATTACGCAGGGAAAGACCTCCACCGTCGCGCAAACTCATCGCTCACGCATACGGATTTCCGTCCGGTTCAGCCCAACGTCCCGGTCGGTGCTCCGCCCGGCGTCCCACCCTCCTGCGACCGGAGACCGAGGAGTAGCGTCCCCTTCATGCATGCGATCACGATTCCCGAACCCGGCGGTCCCGAGGCGCTGACCTGGGCCGAGGTCCCGGATCCGGAGCCCGGCGAGGGCGAGGTCCTGGTCGAGGTGGCGGCCACCGCCGTGAACCGCGCCGACATCCTCCAGCGGCAGGGCCACTACGCGCCCCCGCCCGGCGCCTCCCCCTACCCCGGCCTGGAGTGCTCCGGGCGGATCGCGGCGATCGGCCCGGGCGTCGGCGGCTGGACCGTCGGCGACGAGGTGTGCGCCCTGCTCGCGGGCGGCGGTTACGCCGAGAAGGTGGCCGTCCCCGCCGGACAGCTGCTGCCGGTGCCCGGAAAGGTCGCCCTGCACCAGGCCGCCGCGCTCCCCGAGGTCACCTGCACCGTCTGGTCGAACGTCTTCATGGTCGCCCATCTGCGGCCCGGCGAGACGCTGCTGGTGCACGGCGGCTCCAGCGGCATCGGCACCATGGCGATCCAGCTCGCCAAGGCCGTAGGCGCGAAGGTCGCGGTGACCGCGGGCTCCGGGGAGAAGCTGGACCGCTGTGCCGAGCTGGGCGCGGACATCCTGATCAACTACCGGGAGCAGGACTTCGTCGCCGAGATCAAGGAGGCCACCGGCGGCGCGGGCGCCGACGTCATCCTCGACAACATGGGCGCCAAGTACCTCGACCGCAACGTCAAGGCGCTCGCCGTCAACGGCCGGCTCGCGATCATCGGCATGCAGGGCGGGGTCAAGGGCGAGCTGAACATCGGCGCCCTGCTCGCCAAGCGCGCCGCCATCACCGCGACCTCCCTGCGTGCCCGCCCGCTCGCCGAGAAGGCGGCCATCGTGGCGGCCGTAAGGGAGCACGTGTGGCCGCTGCTCGACGCCGGGCACGTGCGGCCGGTCGTCGACCGCGAGGTGCCGCTGCGCGAGGCGGCCACCGCCCACCGCCTGGTCGAGGAGAGCGGCCACATCGGAAAGGTCCTGCTGGTCACGGAGTGACCGCAGGTCCGGCCGGAGGGGTCGGCTGCGGTCAGAACTGCCCGCGGCGCACCCGCAGTCCGACGAAGGCGAGCCCGAGCCCCAGCCCGATCAGCACCATCCCGGAGCCCAGCGGCAGGATCCGCAGCACGGGCTCGCCACCGCGCCCCCGGTCCGCGACGGCGGCCTCCGGCGGTACGGGCTCCGGCGGCGGCTCGACCGGCTCCCGCGTCGCGGGCGGGACCCTCGTCGGCTCCTCCACCGGCATCTCGTCCCGCCCCGGCCGCTCCCGTCCCTCACCCGCCGGATTCCCGGCCCGGCTGGGCCCGGGCGGCTCGGTGGCAGCCGCGGGCAGCCCGGCTACCGCCGCGGCGTCGCCGTACCCCGCCGCGTCCCCGGACGCCGTCGCGACCGGCGGCCCGACTCCGTACGACGGAAAGACACGGTCCGCCCATACACGCCCGCCTGTCGATCGGCGCTCATCCGTCAACCGGCGCTCATCCGTCGGTCGGCGCTCGTCCGTCGATCGACGCTCGTCCGTCGGTCGGCGCTCGTCCGTCGATCGGCGCTTGTTTGTCGGTCGGCGCTCGTCCGTCGGTCGGCGTCCATCCGTGGACACCCGCCCATCCGTCGATACGGACGCGTACGTCGATACGCGCCCGTCCGTCGAAACGCGCTCGTCCGACGAAACGCCGCCGTACGTCGAAACGGCCCCGTACGTCGAAACAAAGCCGTACGACGAAACGCCCCCGTACGTCGATACGGCCCCGTACGACACACCACCGCCCGCCAGGACCAGAACCCCGACCAGTCCCGCCGCGCCCAGCGTCGTCCGCAGCCATGCAGTCACGCAGCCAGCCTCACATCCGCGACAGATCCCGGCATTCCGGATGCCGCCAGGCGGTTGGTGGTGCCGGGGAATTCAGTGCGCATGCCGGGTGGGAGAGAATGACCGCATGGAGATGCCGAGGAACGAAAGGTCGCCGGAGAACCCCCAGCGGATCCTGGTCGTGGGCCAGGACGGCATGGCGCTCAGCGGCGGCGGTGGAGACGAGGACTCCCACGAGACCCCGGTGACGGACCAGGTCGAGCAGCCGGCGAAGGTCATGCGGATCGGCAGCATGATCAAGCAGCTGCTGGAGGAGGTGCGGGCGGCGCCCCTGGACGAGGCCAGCCGGGTCCGGCTGAAGGAGATCCACGCCAGCTCGGTGAAGGAGCTGGAGGACGGTCTGGCTCCGGAGCTCGTCGAGGAGCTGGAACGGCTCTCCCTGCCGTTCACGGACGACGCGACTCCCTCCGACGCGGAACTGCGCATCGCGCAGGCCCAGTTGGTGGGCTGGCTGGAAGGCCTCTTCCACGGGATCCAGACGACCCTGTTCGCCCAGCAGATGGCCGCGCGCGCCCAACTGGAGCAGATGCGCCGCGCCCTGCCGCCGGGCGTGGTCCACGAGGGCCACGACGACCACCGCGCGGGAGGCCGCCAGGGCGGGCCGTACCTGTAGCGCCGGTCCGCAGCCGTACGAACGGAGAAGGGCCCGGCTCCGCCGGGCCCTTCCGCATGCCTCGCGCGCCGTCAGGACGACGCGGGGTTGCCCGTCGAGACGTACAGCTGGATCTCGATCTTCCCGGTGGGGTCGACGTCCGTGCCCGCGACCGGGAACTGGCTCATGACCGTGCCGTCGCCGTACGTGTTCTCGTCCTGGAACACGATCTTCTTCTGCCAGCCCGCGGCCTTCAGGCACTCCTGCACCGACTTGATGTTCTTGAACTGGAAGTCCGGGATCTTGATCTTGTCGGGATCGTTGAGCGCTTCCTCGGGCTCGGTGCACTCGGTGCTGTCGATCGTCCGGGAGGTGTCCGGCCCCCGGTACCCCGGCTTCTTCGTCGCCGTGGCCGTCGGGGACGCCTCGCCGCCCTTGCCCTGGTTCTCCTCGCCGCCGCTGTTCAAGGTCAGCGCGGCGATCAGGCCGCCGACCGCGAGGACCGCGACGATCGCGGAGCCGATGATCACCGGCTTGTTGCTCTTGCCGCCGCCCGAGCCCGACGAGGCGACGGACGTCTGCGGGGTGAGGTTGTACGGCGGCGGCGTGGACGGCGACTGCTGGGCCGCGTACGGGGACGGCGTCGCGTAGCCGCCCTGCTGCGGATAGCCGTAGGACGGCTGGGGCGCCGGCGTGGGCGTGCCGTACGGGTTCGGGGCGGGCGTCGGCTGGTACGGCGTCTGGACGCCGCTCACGGGCGCCGGGGCGGCCTGGTCGACCGGCGGGAACACCGCGGAGCCCACGCCCGCGCCGCTCTGCGTCGGGGTGCCCGGCACGATGCTCGGCGGGGCCGCCTGGAAGGAGGCCGCCACCCGCAGGCACTCGTCCCGCATGGCCACGGCCGTCGGGAAGCGCTCGTTCGGGTTCTTCTTCAGCGCGCGGGCGATCAGCGCGTCCACGGCCGGCGGCAGCGAGCGGTTGATGGAGGACGGAGCGACCGGCTCCTCCTGGACGTGCGCGTACGCGATCGCCAGCGGCGAGTCCGCGTCGAACGGCAGCCGCCCGGTGACCAGTTGGAACAGCATGATGCCGACCGAGTACAGGTCGGAGCGGGCGTCGACGCCGCGGCCGAGGGCCTGCTCCGGGGAGAGGTACTGCGGGGTGCCGACGACCATGCCGGTCTGCGTCATCGAGGTCACGCCGGACTGCATGGCACGCGCGATGCCGAAGTCCATCACCTTGACGACGTTCCGCTTCGTCACCATGACGTTGCCCGGCTTGATGTCCCGGTGGACCAGCCCCATCTCGTGGCTGATCTCCAGGGCGGCGAGCACGTCCGCGGTGACCTTGAGGGCCTTGTCGGCGGGCATCGCGCCGAACCGGCGGATGTCCTCCTCGAGTACGGAGCCCAGCGGGCGGCCCTCGACGTACTCCATGACGATGTACGGCGTCGTCATGCCGTCCACGTCGTCCTCGCCGGTGTCGAACACCGAGACGATGTTGGTGTGCGTGAGTTTCGCCACCGCCTGCGCCTCGCGGCGGAACCGCTCGCGGAACGCCTGTTCGCGGCCCAGCTCGGTGTGCAGCGTCTTGATCGCGACCTGCCGGTCGAGCACGCTGTCGTACGCGAGGTGGACGGAGGCCATGCCGCCCTGGCCGAGCAGATCACGCAGCTGGTAACGGCCGCCCGCGAGCGAACGCCCCGCGTACCGGTCCTGTGCGCCGTCCTGGCTCATGATCCGTATCCCCCGCTGTAGGCCTTCAGGCGCCGTTGATCGAAAGTGCTATTCCCGGCCAAGTCTGCCCCAGGGCACTGACACGTCAAGCTCGGTGCCCGTTCCGTGACCGTACGCGAAAGAAGCGTCGCGGAAGCGTTACAGCGGCCGTACGGCCGGTACACAGGATTTGCACGACCGCGCGGGCGCACGGTTTCATGGCCGGTCCGTCTCGTGCCGGTCGTGGCGCCCGTCCCGGACCGGCGGCTTGCGCGGAGGCTGTAGCGTGGCCGACGGAGACCGTAACAACACCGCGCGCACCGCGGGCAGAAACGACGGCGAGGACTGATGGCACAGCAGCAGCGCGCTCAGGGCCCGTCCGACCCCGAGGCGACTGGCGGCGGGATGTCAGATGCGCCGGAACTGTGGGGTAATGGCGGGCTGGTCGGGGACGGCCGATATCGGCTGACCCACCGGCTCGGCCGGGGCGGCATGGCCGAGGTGTTCGCGGCCGAGGACGTACGTCTCGGCCGTACCGTGGCGGTGAAGCTGCTGCGGGCCGATCTCGCCGAGGACCCGGTCTCCAAGGCCCGCTTCACGCGCGAGGCCCAGTCCGTGGCCGGCCTCAACCACCACGCGATCGTCGCCGTGTACGACTCCGGCGAGGACGTCGTGGGCGGCCAGTCCGTGCCGTACATCGTGATGGAGCTGGTCGAGGGCCGCACCATCCGCGATCTGCTGCACAACGCCGAGGCGCCCGGCCCCGAGCAGGCGCTGATCATCGTCTCCGGGGTCCTGGAGGCGCTGGCCTACTCGCACCAGCACGGCATCGTGCACCGCGACATCAAGCCCGCCAACGTCATCATCACGCACAACGGCGCCGTGAAGGTGATGGACTTCGGCATCGCCCGCGCCCTGCACGGCGCGTCGACGACGATGACGCAGACCGGCATGGTCATGGGCACCCCGCAGTACCTCTCCCCGGAGCAGGCCCTCGGCAAGGCCGTCGACCACCGCTCCGACCTGTACGCGACCGGCTGTCTGCTCTACGAACTCCTCGCGCTGCGCCCGCCGTTCGTCGGCGAGACCCCGCTGTCGGTGGTCTACCAGCACGTCCAGGACATCCCGACGCCGCCGTCCGAGGTCTCCGACGGTGCCCCGCCGGAGCTGGACGGCCTCGTCATGCGCTCGCTCGCCAAGGAGCCCGACGACCGCTTCCAGACCGCCGAGGAGATGCGCGGCCTGGTGCAGTACGCCCTGCAGATGCTGTACGAGCAGGGCGGCCACACCGGCACCTGGAACACCGGCCCGGTCGAGACCCACGACGGGCGGCACACCCCTGCGGCGGGCATGGCCGGTACGGCCGTGCTGCCGCACCCCGTCGACGCCTCCGGCACCACCCAGATCCCGCAGCAGATCCTCCCGAACCACGGCGGCGGCCGGGACGACGGCGGCTTCGAGGGGCACGGCAACCGGGGCAGCGGGCGCGGCAAGCTGTGGATCCTGGCCGTCCTCGCGGTGGTCGCCGTGGTCGCGGGTGTCGCGCTGGCCCTCAACAACGACAAGACGAGGGACCCGGGCAAGGACACCAGCCCGAGCCCGACGGTCACCAAGAGCACCGATGACAAGACGGCCGAGGAGACGCCGAGCGACGACGTGACGCAGGAGTCCCCGGACACCTCCACCGGGGACGACTCGGGCGGCGGAGGCGGCGGCTGGGGCGGTTACAACCCGACGCCGACCCCGTCGTACAGCCCGTCCCAGTCCTACACCGACGACCCGTCGGCCCCGCCGACGAACACCGCCCCGACCGGCACCGGCGGCACGGACACCGGCGGCACCGAGAACGGCGGCACCGAGAACGGCGGCACGGAGAACGGCGGCACCGAGAACGGCGGCACGGAGAACGGCGGCACGGACGCGGGTGTCATCGGCGGCGCCGACGGGGGCGGCGGCGCCTGAGCCGCCGGCGGCCCGCCGGAGCCACTCGAGAACGGGGTCCCGCGTGGGGCCCCTTTCCGTAGCGGCCCCCCGCGCGGGCGTCACTCCACGAACGCCCCGCACACCGCGTCGTACTCCCGCGTCCACCACACCGCCAGCGCCGAGGCGGCGGGGAACTGGGGGTCCGCGCGGGTGTCGCCGCGCTCGTAGTGCCAGCGCAGCATCCAGAAGTCGTTGAGGCGTTCCCACCACACCCGGTGCACGGCCGCCGCCAGTTCCGAGGGCGGGGCCTGGGCGGCGCGCCGGTACGCGCGCGCGTACGCCCGCACCTTCGGCAGGTCCAGGGTGCCCGCGGGCTGCACGAAGAAGATCGCGGCGGCGCGTACGGCCTCCTCCGCGCGGGGCTGTACGCCCAGCCGGTCCCAGTCGACGATCGCGGCCGGGGCGTCCCCCTGGTAGAGCACGTTGAACGGGTGGAAGTCGCCGTGCACCCAGCCCACCGAGCCGCCGCGCGGGGGGCGTCGGTCCGCGTGCCGCTCCAGCAGCGCGCGCCGCTCCAGGAGCCGGTGCCGGGCCAGTTCGTCGAAGGAGTCGGCGGGGCGGTGGCGGCGCACGCGCGCGAGGAGGTCGTCGATGAGGTCGAAGGTGTCGGCGGGGTCGGCGCTCTCCACCGGATGGGGGTGCTTCGCCGGGGGCGTGCGCCCCTTGGGTGGCATCACGCGCTCCAGGCTCGCGTGCACGGCGCCGAGCAGGGCGCCGAGGCGGGCGCACTGGCCGGTGGTGAGCTGGCCGCCGTGCCGGTGCCGGCCGTCGATCCAGGGGTGCAGGGCGTACGCGTGTCCGCCGACGACGGCGACCGTGCGCCCGTCCCGTCCGGCCAGTGGCGGGGCGACGGGCACCCCGAGGGCGGCCAGCCGCTGGGTGGCGCGGTGCCGGCGCTCGATGGCCGCGGGGTCGGCGGTGTCGGGGTCGAAGTGGTGCTTGAGGAAGTAGCGGCCACGCGTGGTGCACAGCCGGTAGCCGCGGTTCAGCAGCCCCTGGTCGACCGGTACGCAGGTGAGGGCGGATCCCGCGCCGTACTGACGGAGCAGTGCGCTCAACGGGGGCGCATGGGGCACAGGGGGTGGTACACAGGGGCGCGGCACGCGGCAGATGCTAGGGCACCGGACGGGGCCCATGAGCTGGGCGTTGTCACAGGAAGTCGCCGATGATCGCTTTCGGTCAGGTCCTGAATAAGGTGCGCGGTCCTTTATAAGGACGCCTTAAACCACTCGGATGTCCTGAACCACTCGGTTCAGTGTTTTCCCGCCTGCATCCGGGCTACGTAAGCCGCCGCCTGCGCACGCCGCTGCATACCGGGTTTCGCCAGCAGGCCGGAGACGTAATTCTTGATCGTCTTCTCGGCGAGATGCAGGTGGGCGCCGATCTGCCGGTTGGTCAGTCCCTCACCGATCAGTTCCAGGATCCGGCGTTCCTGGTCCGTCAGGTGCGCGAGTTTGTCGTCGCCCTGTCCCCCGCTGTCACCGTGCCGCAGCCGCTCCAGCACGCGCGCGGTCGCCACCGGGTCCAGCGGCGACTTCCCCGCGGCCACCGCGCGGACGGCGGTCAGCAGCTCGCTGCCCCGGATGGCCTTCAGCACATAGCCCGCCGTGCCCGCCATGATCGCGTCGAACAGCGCCTCGTCGTCGGCGAAGGAGGTCGGCATCAGGCACTTGACGCCCTCGTCGGCCGAGCGCACCTCCCGGCACACCTCGACCCCGCTGCCGTCCGGCAGCCGTACGTCCAGCACGGCCACGTCGGGCCGGGTGGCCGGAATCCGCACCAGCGCGCGGCCGCCGTGCCCGCCTCGCCGACCACCTCGATGTCGTCCGCTCCGGACAGCAGTTCGTGCACCCCACGGCGGACGATCTCGTGATCGTCCAGCAGAAATACTCTGATTTTTCCGTCTTCGCGCACGCGATCAGTCTCACACAGAACTCTTCCCGTGACCTGGGTGGCCGGGATAACGTGCCCGTGTTCCGGCCCCCTGCAAGGCTGTGACCAGGGTTCCTTCCCGGCTTTTCGATTTACTTGGATTTCCAAGCAAAATCGCAGGTCAGGAGGGGTTTCACAGAAATGTGGAGCACTGGGTAACGTGATGGTTGCAGGGCGCTCGCCGGGGCACCTGTCACGCCTGTTCCCGGCCGAGTGGCACCCACCCCGTGCCCGGTGGTCGAAACAGGTGAGCCGCACTGGCCTTACCGGCGAACCCGGGGGCCGGACCGACGGAGGAGCACACGTGACCGTGGAGAGCACTGCCGCGCGCACACCGCGACGCAGCGCCAGTACGAAGAGCACGGCCGGCAAGCGCACGACGGCGAAGAAGGGCACCGGCGCCGACAAGGGCACCGACCCCCAGCTCGTGCAGCTGCTGACACCCGAAGGCAAGCGCGTCAAGAACGCCGAGTACGACGCGTACGTCGCCGGCATCACCCCCGAGGAGCTGCGCGGGCTGTACCGCGACATGGTGCTCACCCGCCGCTTCGACGCCGAGGCGACCTCGCTCCAGCGCCAGGGCGAGCTGGGCCTGTGGGCCTCGCTGCTCGGCCAGGAGGCCGCCCAGATCGGCTCCGGCCGGGCCCTGCGCGACGACGACTACGTCTTCCCCACCTACCGCGAGCACGGCGTCGCCTGGTGCCGCGGGGTCGACCCGACCAACCTGCTCGGCATGTTCCGCGGCGTGAACAACGGCGGCTGGGACCCGAACGGCAACAACTTCCACCTGTACACGATCGTCATCGGCTCCCAGACGCTGCACGCCACCGGCTACGCCATGGGCATCGCCAAGGACGGCGCGGACAGCGCGGTCATCGCCTACTTCGGCGACGGCGCCTCCAGCCAGGGCGACGTGGCCGAGTCCTTCACCTTCTCCGCGGTCTACAACGCCCCCGTGGTGTTCTTCTGCCAGAACAACCAGTGGGCCATCTCCGAGCCCACCGAGAAGCAGACCCGCGTCCCGCTCTACCAGCGCGCCCAGGGCTACGGCTTCCCCGGCGTCCGCGTCGACGGCAACGACGTGCTGGCCTGCCTCGCGGTGACGAAGTGGGCCCTGGAGCGGGCCCGCGCCGGCGAGGGCCCGACCCTCGTCGAGGCGTACACCTACCGCATGGGCGCCCACACCACCTCCGACGACCCCACCCGCTACCGGGGCGACGAGGAGCGCCTGGCCTGGGAGGCCAAGGACCCGATCCTGCGCCTTCGCCGCTATCTGGAGGCCTCAAACCACGCGGACGAGGGATTCTTCGCGGAACTGGAGGCCGAGAGCGAGGCGTTGGGCAAACGAGTGCGCGAGGCGGTCCGCGCCATGCCGGACCCGGACCACTTCGCCATCTTCGAGAACGTGTACGCGGACGGGCACGCGCTCGTCGACGAGGAACGAGCCCAGTTCGCCGCCTACCAGGCGTCGTTCGCGGACGCAGAGGGGGTCTGACATGGCAGCGGAGAAGATGGCCCTGGCCAAGGCGATCAACGAGTCGCTGCGCCGTGCCCTGGAGTCCGACCCCAAGGTCCTGATCATGGGCGAGGACGTCGGCAAGCTCGGCGGTGTCTTCCGGGTCACCGACGGCCTGCAGAAGGACTTCGGCGAGAGCCGCGTCATCGACACCCCCCTCGCCGAGTCCGGCATCGTCGGCACGGCGATCGGCCTCGCCCTGCGCGGGTACCGCCCGGTGGTGGAGATCCAGTTCGACGGCTTCGTCTTCCCGGCGTACGACCAGATCGTCACGCAGCTCGCGAAGATGCACGCCCGCTCGCTGGGCAAGGTCAAGCTGCCCGTCGTCGTGCGCATCCCCTACGGCGGCGGTATCGGCGCGGTCGAGCACCACTCCGAGTCCCCGGAGGCGCTGTTCGCCCACGTGGCCGGCCTGAAGATCGTCAGCCCCTCCAACGCGTCGGACGCCTACTGGATGATGCAGCAGGCCATCCAGAGCGACGACCCGGTGATCTTCTTCGAGCCCAAGCGGCGGTACTGGGACAAGGGCGAGGTCAACACCGAGGCCATCCCCGGCCCGCTGCACAGCGCCCGCGTGGTCCGCGAGGGCACCGACCTGACGCTGGCCGCCTACGGCCCGATGGTCAAGACCTGCCTGGAGGTCGCCGCCGCGGCCGCCGAGGAGGGCAAGTCCCTCGAGGTCCTGGACCTGCGCTCGGTCTCCCCGCTCGACTTCGACGCCATCCAGGCGTCGGTGGAGAAGACCCGCCGTCTGGTCGTCGTCCACGAGGCGCCGGTGTTCTTCGGCTCCGGCGCGGAGATCGCCGCCCGGATCACCGAGCGCTGCTTCTACCACCTGGAGGCCCCCGTGCTCCGGGTCGGCGGCTACCACGCGCCGTACCCGCCCGCGCGGCTGGAGGAGGAGTACCTCCCGGGCCTGGACCGGGTGCTCGACGCCGTCGACCGTGCCCTGGCGTACTGAGGAGAGGGTCGTGACGACGATGACGGAAGCGTCCGTACGCGAGTTCAAGATGCCGGACGTGGGCGAGGGGCTCACCGAGGCGGAGATCCTCAAGTGGTACGTCCAGCCGGGTGACACGGTCACCGACGGCCAGATCGTGTGCGAGGTGGAGACGGCGAAGGCCGCCGTCGAGCTTCCCATCCCGTACGACGGTGTGGTCCGCGCGCTGCACTTCCCCGAGGGCACCACGGTCGACGTGGGCACGTCGATCATCGCGGTCGAGGTCGCGGGCGCCGCCCCGGCGGCCGAGGCGCCCCAGCCGGCCCCCGTGCCCCAGGCGGAGGCCCCCCAGGCCGAGGAGCCGCAGCCGGAGGGCCGCCAGCCGGTCCTCGTCGGTTACGGCGTGGCCACCACCTCGACCAAGCGCCGCCCCCGCAAGGGCCCCGAGGTCGCGGTCGCGCCGGCCTCGACGGTGATCCAGGCGGAGCTGAACGGCCACGGCCGGGCGCCCGCGGCGGAGAAGCCGCGCCCTCTGGCCAAGCCCCCGGTCCGCAAGCTGGCCAAGGACCTGGGCGTGGACCTGACGACGGTCGTCCCGACCGGCCCGGACGGCATCATCACCCGCGAGGACGTCCACGCGGCGGCGGCCCCGCCGCAGCGGGCCCCCGAGCAGGTCCCGGCCCAGGCCCCCGCCCCGACGGCCGCGCCGACCGCCCCGGTCGCCCCGGCCACCGCCCCGGTCGGCCACGACGCGGCGCGCGAGACCCGTATCCCGGTCAAGGGCGTCCGCAAGGCCACGGCCGCCGCGATGGTCGGCTCGGCGTTCACCGCGCCGCATGTCACGGAGTTCGTGACGGTCGACGTCACGCGCACCATGAAGCTGGTCGAGGAGCTGAAGCAGGACAAGGAGTTCACCGGCCTGCGGGTGAACCCGCTGCTGCTGATCGCCAAGGCCCTGCTCGTCGCGGTCAAGCGCAACCCGGACATCAACGCGTCCTGGGACGAGGCCGCCCAGGAGATCGTGGTCAAGCACTACGTCAACCTGGGCATCGCGGCGGCCACCCCGCGCGGCCTGATCGTGCCGAACATCAAGGACGCCCACGCCAAGACCCTGCCGCAGCTGGCCCAGTCCCTGGGCGAGCTGGTGAGCACGGCCCGCGAGGGCAAGACGTCCCCCGCGGCCATGCAGGGCGGCACGATCACCATCACCAACGTCGGCGTCTTCGGCGTCGACACCGGCACGCCGATCCTCAACCCCGGCGAGTCCGCGATCCTCGCGGTCGGCGCGATCAAGCCCCAGCCCTGGGTCCACAAGGGCAAGGTCAAGCCCCGCCAGGTCACCACCCTCGCCCTCTCCTTCGACCACCGCCTGGTCGACGGCGAACTGGGCTCCAAGGTGCTGGCCGACGTGGCGGCGATCCTGGAACAGCCGAAGCGGCTGATCACCTGGGCGTGACACCCGGGGAGCCGCGCCCCTCCGGGGTGCGCGGCTCCCGCTCCAGGGCCGGCGCGGGGCGCGTCAGTCCTCCCAGAAGGCCCAGAAGACACCGACCTCCGTGTCGGACACGGCGACCAGACCGCAGTCGGTGGTGAACACGGACAGGCACTCCCACGCGGTGTCCGCGTCGAGGAGGCAGGCGTCCGGATGGCCCCGCGCCTCCGAGGCGTTGGTGAAGTACCGCGCCCGCGGGCCGAAGCGGGACAGCACCTGCCGGGCACTGCGGAACAGACCGTCCCTGCGGCGGTCGAAGTCCGGGATGCGGGAGGCCTGGTACAGCTCGCCCTGGAGGGCGACGAGCATCTGCTCGGCCGACGCCCGGCGTACCTCGTACAGACAGGCGCCGAGCTGGTCCAGGGGCCAGCGGACGAACGGGGCGCCGATGCCGGAGCGGTCCTCGCCGACCTCCGGGGCGTAGTCGAAGCCGTGCCAGCGGCGCGGATCCTCGGCGCGGAGCGTCATGACCGCCACCACGTCCCGCCGCCAGTCCTCGTGGCGGCGCGGACCGACCCGGGCGAAGGTCCAGCCGCTGCCGAGGACGTCGAGGAGGGCGGACTTCCAGGAGGCGGAGTCAAGCATGGGCCCATCCTCTCCGGACACCGCCCGTCGGCGCGGGCGGATGCACGCGAAAGGCCCGCCGCTGGGTGCGGCGGGCCCTGCGTGGACGGTGTGCGTCAGTCGCGCTGGGCGCCCTGCGGGAGGGTGCGCAGCTGCATCGTGCTGGCCGAGCTGGAGCCGAAGGCGTAGTCCATCAGCTTGGCGGCGTCGGTGAAGCGGTTCGTGTCGTTGAGGAGCACGCCGACGACGGTCTTGCCGTCCCGGGTCCCGGCGAAGACGAGGCACGGCCCGGCCGGGGTGTTGGTGCCGGTCTTCACACCGATCGCGCCGCTGTAGGAGCCCAGCAGCTTGTTGGTGTTGTACCAGGTGTAGGTGCGGGTGCCGCCGGTGCTCGTCGACGCGTACTGCACGGTCTTCTGCTTCTTCACGATGCCCGCGAAGGTGGAGTACTTCATCGCGCTGCGGGTGAGCTTCGCGAGGTCGCGCGGCGTCGTGTAGTTGGTGTTCTGCGTCGAGTTGCCGTCGAACGAGTCGAAGTGAGTGTTCGTCAGGCCGAGGTCCTTGGCCTTGGTGTTCATCTTGCTGATGAACGACTTGGTGCGCGCCGAGACCGACGTGCCGGTGCCGAAGGTGTCCGCGAGGGCCATCGCGGCGTCACAGCCGGACGGCAGCATCAGCGCGTGCAGCAGCTGGCGGACGGTGACCTTGTCGCCGGTCTTCAGGTCGGCGGTGCTCGCGCCCTTGGCGGCCACGTAGTCGCGGTACGCCTGCTTGATGGTGACCTTGCGGTCCAGGTTCAGGTCGGGCGTGCTCAGCACCACCCGAGCCGTCATGATCTTCGTGGTGCTGGCCATGGGCCGCTTGGTGTCGGCGTACTTGCTGTAGAGCGTGGACCCCGTCGCGCTGTTGAGCATGAAGGCGCCCTTGGCGGAGACGGAAGGCGCGGTGGCGGCCTGCGCGGGCGCCGCGGTGAGGGCTCCGGTCGCGAACACGGCGCCGGCGGTGAAGGTCACGGCGACGGCTTTGCGGAGACGGATGCCCTTGATGCCGGTTGTCAACTGATGTACCCCGAATACGTCTGAATGCCCCTGGTGCGCGGCCGAGTTGGTGACTGAGGGGCAGGGGAGGCCGCATACGTGTGACGCGTGACGGGTGGCAAGGGTTGTACGCGCATCGAGAATTCA
The DNA here is from genome assembly GCF_044547145.1 of Streptomyces sp. NPDC052773. Taxonomy (NCBI): domain Bacteria; kingdom Bacillati; phylum Actinomycetota; class Actinomycetes; order Kitasatosporales; family Streptomycetaceae; genus Streptomyces; species Streptomyces sp. NPDC052773. The sequence goes on from NZ_JBITZX010000007.1 coordinate 290,154, forward strand.
CCGGTCCGCATGCTGGACGACTCCGCTCATGCGTACGTGTTGTATCTATCCTGTCGGCATGACCCTGGCCGCCGTGAAGCAACCGCCCGCCGCCGACCGCGTCTACACCCACGTCAAACAAGGCGTCCTGGACCGCAGCTACGAAGGCGGGACGCTGCTCACCGAAGGCGAGCTGGCCGAGGCCGTGGGGGTCTCGCGCACCCCGGTGCGCGAGGCGCTGCTGCGGCTGGAGGCCGAAGGGCTCATCAAGCTCTACCCGAAGAAGGGCGCCCTCGTCCTGCCGGTCTCCGCGCAGGAGATCGCCGACGTCGTCGAGACCCGCCTGCTGGTCGAGGAGCACGCCGCCCGCAAGGCCGTCCCCGCCTCGCCCGCGCTGATCGCGCGCCTGGAGCAGCTGCTCGCCCAGCAGCAGGAGCAGGCCGCGGCCGGGGACCTGGCCGCCGTCGCGGTCACCGACCGCTGCTTCCACGCCGAGATCGTCCGCAGCGGCGGCAACGACATCCTCTCCCGCCTCTACGACCAGCTCCGCGACCGCCAGCTGCGCATGGGCGTCGCCGTGATGCATTCCCACCCCGACCGCATCGCCAAGAACCTCGACGAGCACGAGGAGATCCTGAACGCGCTGCGCTCCGGCGACGCCGAGACCGCCGTCGCGGTCGTCCACCGGCACGTCGGCTGGTTCTCGCACCTGGCACGGGGGGAGGTCCGGTGAGCGCGCCGTCGATATCCCTGCCGGGCGATCCACCGGGCGGCCGGCGCGCGGTCGCCGTCTGGTCGATCGGCGTCGCCGTCTACTTCGTCGCCGTCATCTTCCGCACGTCCCTGGGCGTGGCCGGTCTCGACGCCGCCGACCGCTTCCACGTCAACGCCTCCGCCCTGTCGACGTTCTCCATCCTCCAGCTGCTGGTCTACGCCGGGATGCAGATCCCCGTCGGCCTGCTGGTCGACCGGCTCGGCACCAAGAAGGTGCTGGCCATCGGCGTCGTCCTGTTCACGGCCGGCCAGCTCGGCTTCGCCTTCTCCCCGTCGTACGGCATGGCGCTCGCCTCGCGCGCGCTGCTCGGCTGCGGTGACGCCATGACGTTCATCAGCGTGCTGCGGCTCGGCACCCGCTGGTTCCCGGCCCGCCGCGGGCCGCTGATCGCGCAGCTCGCCGGGCTCGTCGGCATGGCGGGCAACCTGGTCTCCACCCTGGTCCTCGCCCGGCTGCTGCACGGCATCGGCTGGACCCAGGCGTTCGCGGGCAGCGCGCTCGCCGGTGTCGTCGTCCTCGTCCTGCTGCTGCTCTTCCTGAAGGACCACCCCGAGGGCCACGAGCCGGAGCCGGTCCGGCACCAGGGAGCGACTTACGTCCGCCGCCAGATCGCCGCCTCCTGGCGGGAGCCGGGCACCCGGCTCGGGCTGTGGGTGCACTTCACCACCCAGTTCCCGGCGATGGTGTTCCTGCTGCTGTGGGGCATGCCGTTCCTGGTCGAGGCGCAGGGCCTGTCCCGCGCGGCGGCCGGTGAACTGCTGACCCTGGTCGTGCTGTCCAACATGGCGGTCGGCCTGGTCTACGGCCAGATCGTCGCCCGCCACCACGGGGCGCGGCTGCCCCTCGCGCTCGGCACGGTCGGCGCCACCGCGGTGCTGTGGGCGACGACCCTCTCCTGGCCCGGCGAGCGCGCGCCGATGTGGCTGCTCGTGGTGTTGTGCGCGGTGCTCGGCGCCTGCGGACCCGCCTCGATGATCGGGTTCGACTTCGCCCGCCCGGCGAACCCGCCGGAGCGTCAGGGCACGGCGTCCGGCATCACCAACATGGGCGGTTTCACCGCCTCCATGGCGACCCTGTTCGCGATCGGTGTGCTCCTGGACGCGACCGGCGACGACTACACCGTCGCCTTCTCCGCGGTCTTCGTGCTCCAGGCCCTCGGCGTCAGCCAGATCCTGCGCCTGCGCGGCCGCGCGGCACGGCGCGAGCGGGAGCGGCTGGTGGCGAGCAGAGTGGAGACGGTGCACGTACCGGCGTGAGGGTGCGCGTACAGGCGTGACGGCGCGCGCCCCGCGCGGGAGCGGCAGTGGCGCGACCTCTGGGGCAGCCACGGGGACGGGCGGCGGTCGCCCCTCGCCGTGCACGGTCAGCAGCCACCGCGAACGGTCACGGAGTCACCGCGAATGGTCACGGAGTCACCGCGAACGGTCACGGAGTCACCGCGAACGGTCACGGAGTCGCCGCGAACGGTCACGGAGTCACCGTGAACGGCCGCGGCCACCGGCTCACAGAGTCACCGTGAAGTGCCGCAGGATCGCCGCCGCCAGGTCCTGGTCGCCCTCCGTCTTCACCCGGTCCGCGACCGCCGCCGGGGTCACCCGGCCGCAGGCCAGACGGACGTACGTCTCCCAGTCCAGGGTGAGCGACGCGGCCGGGCCCAGCGCGGGCGCCGTCTCCAGGGTGCCGCGGCCGTGGATGTCGACCCGCACCGTGCGCAGGAACTCCACCGGGCCGTGCACGTCGAAGACGACCGCGGAGCTGCGCGGCGCGTCGGCGCGCTCGGCGACCACGTGCGGCAGGGCCTCCAGCAGCACGTCACGGGCGACGTGGGCGCCCGGCGAGTCCAGGTTGCCGGGGCGGCCGAGGGCGGTGCGCAGATCCTGCTCGTGCACCCACACGTCGAACGCGTGCCGGCGCATCGACTCCTCCAGCGTCAGCTCCGCGCCCAGCGGGCCGCGCACCTTCGTACCGGGGTCGCGGGACTCGTTGCGCAGCTGCCGGTTGCGGCGGATGACCGTGTACTCCAGCTCGGCGGTCATCTCCGGCGCCGTGTGGTGGCGGCGGACGTCGACCTGCATCTCCATGTAGCGCTGGTGGTCGGTGGTCACGTGGAACAGGTCGCGCGGGAGGGTGTGGATGGGGCGCGGGTCGCCCAGCATCTCGCAGTCCAGGCCGATGACATGGGACACGACGTCGCGCACCGACCAGGCCGGGCAGGGCGTACGCCGGTTCCAGTCGGCCTCCACCAGGTGCTGCACCAGCTCGGATATCGCTTCGATGGAGTGGGTCCAGGCGTCGGCGTAGGGCTGGAGGGTGGGATGCAGACTCACGGAACGGGACCCCTCGGCGGTCGGTACACGGGCAGGTGGTGGCGGCGTTGCCAGTGGGAGGTGGCGGCTGTCGGCGGGTGTCTTGCTCGCTAAGTTACGCTGCTGGAAGGCACCCCGGCAGGCCTTTCGTGTGACGATCGTAGGCCTGAGTGGACAGCGGTGTGGACGCCCTTGCGGACGGCTCGATTGCCAGGACGGTGGTACTGTGCGCGCCTCTCTGATCCAGATCGCCGTAGACGAGGGCGAATCGGTCGAAACGCGGCGGCGTCGGGTCGCCTCCCTCATCCGTGAGCAGGCGGGCGCCGACCTGGTCGTCCTGCCGGAGCTGTGGACCACCGGCGCCTTCGCCTACGAGGAGTTCGGCCGGGAGGCCGAGCCGCTGGACGGCCCGACGTACGAGGCCATGGCCAAGGCGGCGAGCGACGCGGGCGTGTGGCTGCACGCCGGGTCCATCCCCGAGCGCGACCCCGAGGGCCCCCTCTACAACACCTCCCTCGTCTTCTCCCCCTCCGGTGAACTGGCCGCCGCCTACCGCAAGATCCATCGCTTCGGCTTCGACAAGGGCGAGGCCGTGCTGATGGGCGCGGGGCGCGATCTGGTGACGGTCCGTCTCCCCGAGACGACTGTGGGCGTGGCCACCTGCTACGACCTCCGTTTCCCCGAACTCTTCCGCGGCCTCGTGGACGCCGGTGCCGAGACCTTCGTGATCCCGGCGGGCTGGCCGGAGCGCCGCCGCTCCCACTGGACGCTGCTCGCCCAGGCCAGGGCGGTGGAGAACCAGGCCTTCGTTCTCGCCTGTGGAACGGCCGGCACGCACGCCCGGGTTCCCCAGGCGGGTCACTCGATCGTGGTCGATCCCTGGGGTGAGGTCCTGGCCGAGGCGGGCCCCGGCGAGCAGGTGCTCACCGTGGAATTCGACCCCGGCCGGGTCGCGGTGACCCGGGATCAGTTCCCGGCCCTCAAGGACCGGGTGCTGGGCGTGGAGCCACCGCTCCGCTGACCGGCCGCCGCGGCCTGGAGCCACCCGCCGCCGACCGGCCGCCGCGCGGGAAGGCGCCCTCAGTCCTCCTCCCCCTCCCGCTCCGCAAGGTGGATGACGCACACCGCCACCGCGATGAGCAGCGCCGGATCGGCGTCCTCGCGGACCACGTCGACGCCGTAGGTGTCGCGCAGGTGCAGCCAGCGGCGGGAGATGACGGCGAGGAGTTCACCGTCGTACTCGATGGCGAACTCGCGGTCGAGGATCTTGCCGCTGACGTCCAGTTCGGTGCCGTCGACCAGGATCACGCGGTAGTGGTTGCGCAGCAGGGACAGCCGTTTGCGGCGGATGCTCGCCAGGGCTTCGCCCTCCCGCTCGATGAGCAGGGTGTCGCGCAGGGCGAGCATCTTCTCCCGGATGTCGATCAGCACCCGCCCCTCGGGATCCTTCAGCTCGAAGGTGTCCCGCAGCCGCATGGCCTTGCCGTCGACGAGGAACGCCCTCTCGCCGTGCTCGTCCTCGATCCAGTAGTCGTCGCCGAAGCCCAGGAGCCGGTCGCGTACGAGGTATCTCATGACACCAGCGCTTCCCCGGCGGCCGTCCCGAAACGCCGCCGATAGGCCGAGGGGCTGAGCCCGGTCTCCCGGCGCAGCCGGGCCCGCAGGTTCGCCGCGGTGCCCAGACCGCTGCGCGCGGCCACCACGTCGAGGCGTTCCTCGCCCCGCTCGATCAGCCGGCAGGCCAGCGCCACCCGCTCCCCGGTGAGCCACGCCAGCGGGGTGGTGCCCAGCTGGGCCCGGAACCGGCGGTGCAGGGTCGCGGGGGACACCGCCGCGCGGGCGGCGAGATCGGCCACGGTCAGCGGCTCGGCCAGCCGCTCCTGCGCCCACGCCAGCAGCGGTCCCAGCGACTCGTCGCGTACGTCCGGCACCGGCCGCTCCACGAACTGCCGCTGCCCGCCGTCGCGGTGGGCGGCGAACACCAGCCGCCGGGACACGGCGTTGGCGATCTCGGCGCCGTGGTCGCGCCGGATCAGGTGCAGGCCCAGGTCGAGCGCCGCGGCGCTGCCGGCGGCGGTCAGGACGTCGCCCTCGTCGACGAACAGCACGTCGGGCTCCAGCAGCACCCCGGGGTGCAGCGCGCGGAAGGAGTCCGCCCACATCCAGTGGGTGGTGGCCCGCCGCCCGTCCAGCAGCCCGGCCTCGGCGAGCGCGAAGGTGCCGGTGCAGAAGCTGACGACCCGGGCGCCGCGCGCGTGCGTACGGCGGATGGCGTCCAGGACGGGGGCCACGCGCGGCACGACGTTGTCCGGCCGCCCGGGCACGACCAGCGTGTCCGCGTCGTCCACCGCGTCCAGCCCGGGCACGCCCGTCATACGGAAGAAGCCGTGGTTCATCCGCACCTCGGGCGTGGGCGTGCACAGCGTCACCTCGTACAGCGGCGCCGGAAGCCCCAGTTCGGGCCGGGGCAGCCCGAACAGCTCGGTAGCGACGCCGACCTCGAAGGGATTCGTGCCCTCGTCGACGATCACGGCGACCCGGTGCGGACGGACGGCCGGCTGAGAGGATCCTTGCGACATATGCGATTCCTAGCACTCGTCGTCGGCCCGTACCACCCCGCACGATGACCGCATGGAACCCATCTCCCTGACCGCCGCGCTCGCCTCCTTCGACGAGCGCTGGAGCCCCCGCATCGTCACGGCCGTCAACGACTACGACGTCCGCGTCGCCAAGGTCGAGGGCGAGCACCTGTGGCACACCCACGACCACACCGACGAGTTCTTCCTCGTCCTCGACGGCGAACTCCACATCGGCCTGCGGGAACCGGCGGGCGAGCGCACGGTCGTCCTGCCCAAGGGCTCGGTGTTCACCGTCCCCCGCGGCGTCGAGCACAAGCCCTACGCGCCGGTCCCCACCCAGATCCTCCTCTTCGAACCCACGGGCACCCTCACCGTCGGCGACCGCCACGACCCGGTACCCGACCACGTCGACGCGACGACGGGGCACGCGCTGTCGTGACGGCCGCGGGGCAGTCGTGAGAGACGTCTACACGCCGTATCCGTCGCTGTACCCGTCCCGCCGGTGATGGTGGTGGTGAGGCTCCTCGTCGACGACCGGGGTCGTGGGGGGTACCACCACCCGCCGGCGGCGGGCGATGCTGCTGAACGTCGACACGCCGATCAGCCCGACGATCATCAGGATGATCCCGACCAGGTCGAGGTTGACGCCCCGCATGTCCCAGTCGGTCGCGAAAGTGAGGATGGCTCCCACGGCGATGAGGATGATGCACCCGCCGAGGCCCATGAGTTGTCGCCTCCTGTCCGGTCCGGTGGTTCCGGTGCTTCCGGTCGGTGACGGGTACCCAGGAGCCCGCTGTGCACGCCCCCTTGTCGCCGTGGGCGGCGGCTGCTAGCCCTCCAGGAACGCGACGAGGGCGTTGGCCAGCAGGTACGGGTCCTTCGCGCCGCACAGTTCGCGGACGCTGTGCATGGAGAGGATGGCCACGCCGATGTCGACCGTGCGGATGCCGTGGCGGGCGGCGGTGATCGGGCCGATGGTGGTGCCGCACGGCATGGAGTTGTTGGAGACGAAGGACTGGAAGGGCACGCCCGCCTTCTCGCAGGCGGCGGCGAACACCGCGCGGCCCGAACCGTCCGTGGCGTAGCGGTTGTTGACGTTCACCTTGAGGAGGGGGCCGCCGTCGACGCGCGGGTGGTGCGTCGGGTCGTGCCGTTCCGCGTAGTTGGGGTGGACGGCGTGGCCGGTGTCCGAGGACAGGCAGACCGTGCCGGCGAAGGCGCGGGCGCGGTCCTCGAGCGAGCCCCCGCGCGCGTACACCGAGCGCTCCAGCACGTTGCCGAGCAGCGGGCCGTCGGCGCCGGTGTCGGACTGGGAGCCGTTCTCCTCGTGGTCGAAGGCGGCCAGCACCGGGATGTACGGCAGAGAGGCCGCGTCCGGTCCGGTCGCCACCGCGGTGAGGGCCGCCGCGCCCGCGTGCACGGACAGCAGGTTGTCCATGCGCGGGCCCGCCACCAGCTCCTGGTCGCGGCCCAGGTACGCCGGTGCCTCCACGGAGTGGGTCATCAGGTCCCAGCCGGTCACCGAGCCCTCCGGCAGCCCCGCCTCCTGCTCCAGGAAGGCGATCAGGTCGCCGTCGCGGACGTCGTCGCCGAGGCCCCAGACCGGCTGCATGTGCCGCTGCTTGTCGAGCTTCAGGCCCTCCGCGGAGACCGAGCGGTCCAGGTGGATGGCCAGCTGGGGGACGCGCAGCAGCGGGCGGTCGACGTTGACCAGGCGGGTCGAGCCGTCCCGCAGGGTGAGCCGGCCGGCCAGGCCCAGGTCGCGGTCGAGCCAGGAGTTCATCAGCGGACCGCCGTAGATCTCCACCGCGATCTGCCGCCAGCCGTGCCCGCCGGTGTCGGGGAGCGGCTTGACGCGCAGGTTGGGGGAGTCGGTGTGCGCGCCGACGATCCGGAACGGCGTGTGCGGCGCGGCGCCCTCGGGGACGTACCAGGCCACGATCGCGCCGCCGCGCAGGACGTACCTGCCGCCGCTCGTCCCGTCCCAGGCGTCCGTCTCCGCGACCTGCCGGAAGCCTGCCTTCTCCAGCCGCTCCGCGGTGTTGGCCACCGCGTGGTACGGCGAGGGGCTGGCCGCGAGGAAGGACATCAGGTCGTCGGTGTGGCCGCGGTCGAACGGGTGGGGGACGGCGGCGGAAGACGGGCGGGAGGGTTCGCTCATGGCAGCCACGATAAGGCTCCGGGGGGCGCGCTCCCCAGGGTTGCCGGGGATGTCCGGTGGTGGGGAGGTGTGGGGTGCGTGAGGCCTTCGGGCGGCCCTCCGCCCCGCCCTCGCCGGCCGTACCGGCCGGGACGCACGGCGGCGGCCCGCCCCATCCGGTGAGGAAGGGGCGGGCCGCCGTTGAGAGCCGGATCAGCCGGCGGAACCGGCGAGCCGGATCAGAACGCGGACTCGTCCAGCTCCATCAGTTCCAGGTCCACGTTCTCGGAGACCTTGCGGGCCAGCGTGACGCCCGGCAGGACGTTGGCCGCGAAGAACTTCGCCGCCGCGATCTTGCCCTCGTAGAACGCCTTGTCCTTGGCGGAGGCCGACTCCAGCTTCTCGGCCGCCACGGCGGCACCCTTGAGCAGCAGGTAGCCGACGATCACGTCACCGGAGGCCATCAGCAGGCGGGTGGTGTTGAGGCCCACCTTGTAGATGTTCTTGACGTCCTGCTCGGTGGCCGCGAGGTCGGTCAGCATCAGACCGACGATCGCCTCCAGCTCGACGGCGGCCTTCGCCAGGTGCTCGCGGGCGCCGGCCAGCGCCTCGCCGCCGGTGCCGAGGGCGAGGAACTTCTTGATGTCCTCGGCGAGCGAGTTCAGCGCGGCGCCCTGGTTGCGGACGATCTTCCGGAAGAAGAAGTCCTGGCCCTGGATCGCCGTGGTGCCCTCGTACAGGGTGTCGATCTTGGAGTCCCGGATGTACTGCTCGATCGGGTACTCCTGGAGGAAGCCGGAGCCGCCGAAGGTCTGCAGCGACTGGGCGAGCTGCTCGTAGCCCTTCTCGGAGCCGTAGCCCTTGACGATCGGCAGGAGCAGGTCGTTGAGCGCGTGCTCGGCCTTGGCGTCCTCGCCCGCGGCCTCCTTGACCTGGATCGCGTCCTGGATCGAGGCCGTGTAGAGGACGAGGGCGCGCATGCCCTCCGCGTACGCCTTCTGCGTGATCAGCGAGCGGCGGACGTCCGGGTGGTGCGTGATGGTGACCTTGGGCGCGGTCTTGTCCATGAAGTTCGCCAGGTCGGGACCCTGGACGCGCTCCTTGGCGTACTCCAGCGCGTTGAGGTAGCCCGTCGACAGCGTCGAGATCGCCTTCGTGCCGACCATCATGCGGGCGAACTCGATGATGCGGAACATCTGGCGGATGCCGTCGTGCTTGTCGCCGATCAGCCAGCCCTTGGCGGGGTGCTGGTCGCCGAACGTCATCTCGCAGGTGTTGGACGCCTTCAGGCCCATCTTGTGCTCGACGTTCGTGGCGTAGACGCCGTTGCGCTCGCCCAGCTCGCCGGTCTCGAAGTCGAAGAGGTACTTCGGGACGAGGAAGAGGGACAGGCCCTTGGTGCCGGGGCCGGCGCCCTCGGGGCGGGCGAGGACGTAGTGGAGGATGTTCTCCGACATGTCGTGCTCACCGGACGTGATGAACCGCTTCACGCCCTCGATGTGCCAGGAGCCGTCCTCCTGCTGGATCGCCTTGGTGCGCCCGGCACCGACGTCGGACCCCGCGTCGGGCTCGGTGAGGACCATGGTGGAGCCCCACTGCTTCTCGACGGCGATCTGCGCGATCTTCTTCTGGACCTCGTTGCCCTCGTCGTAGAGGATCCCGGCGAAGGCCGGGCCGGAGGAGTACATCCACACGGCCGGGTTCGCGCCGAGGATCAGCTCCGCGTACGCCCAGATCAGCGACGGCGGGGCGGTGGTCCCGCCGATCGGCTCGGGCAGGCCGAGGCGCCAGTACTCGGAGTCCATGAAGGCCTGGTAGCTCTTCTTGAAGGACTCGGGGATCGGCGCGGTGTTCGTCTCCGGGTCGAAGACCGGAGGGTTGCGGTCGGCGTCCGCGAAGGACTCGGCCAGCTCGTTCTCGGCGAGGCGCGTCAGCTCCTCCAGAACGCTCTTGGCGGTGTCGACGTCCATCTCCTCGAACGGGCCGGTGCCGTACAGCTTGTCGCGCCCGAGTACTTCGAAGAGGTTGAACTCGATGTCGCGGAGATTCGACTTGTAGTGCCCCATGGCGACGGCTCCGTAGAGAGAGATCGGCGAGGCACTGACTCCTCGCACCTAGTTCACGTACCAACAAGTAGCTACGATGATGCTACCCGTCAGTAATAAGGCGCAACCCCGAACCGGCCATCTGTGACCCAGCCCTCGGCGGCGGTCGATACCCTTGCCTGCATGTACGGCTACGACCAGAGCGCCGGAGCGCAGCAGCAGTACGCCCCGCCGCAGCAGCAGATGCCCGGCACCGGGGGCTACGGGCAGCAGCCGCCGCTGTACCCGGAGCCGTCCCCGCCCTCCCTCGCCGACGCGGTCCGCTCCTTCACCACCGGGCAGATGACCGCCGAGGACTTCCAGCAGATCTTCGCCACGTCCAAGGTCTACTGCCCCCGGGGCGACACCCCCGGCTTCCTCGCCCTGCACAACACCCAGCAGCCGGTGATCCCCATGTTCACCTCGCTGAAGGAGCTGCGCCGCTACGCGGGCAAGGAGTCCAAGTACTTCGTCATCACCGGCGCCGAGGTCATCGACCTCCTCCCCACCGGCTACGGCTTCGTCCTCGACATGGAGGGCGAACACCGGATCGTCTTCGACGCGAAGGCGGTGGAGGAGATGGTGGACTTCGCGATGCGGCGGATGTACGGGGGCTGAGAGGGCATTGCGGGCCGCCTGAGTGCCCCGCAACGGTGCAGAATCGTTGCCTTTGTCCCCTAAGGGGTGAACATCCTTGCTATCGCCGCGTGCCTCCTCGCCCGCTTCCTAGCTTGCGTGGCGGAGGTGATGCTCGATGCACGAGCAGAAGAACATCCCGTCGGACGAGCCGACGGTACGCAAGCGGGACGCGATCGACGTCAACGACTTCGTGTTCGCGGCCACTGGGGCGCGGGTGCGGAGGCTGACGATGCCGGACGGGAGCCACTGGTTCCCGGCGGTGGACGTGTGCAAGCACTTGGGATACGCGAACTCGCGCAAGGCATTGCTCGATCATGTCCCCGAGGAGAACCGAGACCTTCTCGAGACAGTAACTGGAGGTTACGCTCTCAGCATTCCCGCAGGTCGAGAGTGGCGGCGAGACATGAATCTCGTCGATCTGCACGGTCTGATCCGCTTGGTCAACGGCTGCACCAAGCCACAGTGTGAACCCTTCAAGACGTGGGTCTCCGAGGTGATCGCCACCATCCAGCGCGACGGTTCCTACGCCCTCGAACCGGCCGCCGTGCAGCCCGCCCCCACCGGCGGTACCGCCTACGCCATGCCCCAGCAGGTCGCCGACGCGATCGTCCGGCTGGAGGAGCGGAACATCCGGGCGGACGAGGCCCTGCTGGCGTTCCAGCGGGAGCAGACCGGTCTGCTGCGGCAGATGACCCGGAGCCAGGAAAAGATCGCGGAGGTGCTTCAGGGCATCGCCGAGTCGCTCCGGTCGTCGGCCGGCGAGCGCGGCGGGGCCGTCGAGCGGACTCTGACCGCTCAGGAGCTTCTGAGTAAGTGGAGGGCGAAGAACCTCGTCGTCACCGACGACATCCATGCCGTCGCCGCCTACCTGGCTCCGGCGCTGGTCCGCGGTGGGGCGAGTCATCGGGTGGAGGAGATCGCCGCCCGTACGGGTCTGTCGCACGACCGGGTGCACGACTGTCTGCGGATGTTGCTGAAGCGCGGGTGCGTGCGTCAGGCGGGGTGCGCGGAGGACGGGGCGCCGGTGTACGTGCTGCCGTAGCGGAGCAGCCCCGAAGGGAGAAGGCCCGAAGTCGCAAAACGAGGTTGCGGCTTCGGGCCTTGTCGTACCTTAGCGGTTTTTCTCAGGCTCCCGGGCCCGCTTCCGTCATTCCGTGCACCGCGGGGACGGTCCCGAGGCGGCCCTTCTGGAAGTCCTCGAACGCCTGCATCAGCTCGTCCTTGGTGTTCATGACGAACGGGCCGTAGTGGGCCATGGGCTCGCGGATGGGCCGGCCGCCGAGGAGGACGACCTCCAGGTCGGGGGTGTGGGAGTCCTGCCGTTCGTCCGCGCGGACGGTCAGGGAGGAGCCGGTGCCGAAGACGGCGGTCTGGCCCATGTGGACCGGGCGGCGCTCGGCGCCGACCGCTCCCCGGCCCGCGAGGACGTACGCCAGGCCGTTGAAGTCCTCCCGCCAGGGGAGGGTGATCTCCGCGCCCGGGGCGAGCGTCGCGTGGATCATGGTGATGGGGGTGTGGGTGATGCCGGGGCCCTCGTGGCCGTCCAGCTCGCCCGCGATGACGCGGAGCAGCGCGCCGCCGTCGGGGGAGGTGAGCAGCTGGACGCTGCCCGCGCGGATGTCCTGGTAGCGCGGGGCCATCATCTTGTCCTTGGCCGGGAGGTTCACCCACAGCTGGAGGCCGTGGAAGAGGCCGCCCGAGACGACCAGGTGCTCCGGCGGCGCCTCGATGTGGAGCAGGCCGGAGCCGGCCGTCATCCACTGGGTGTCGCCGTTGGTGATGGTGCCGCCGCCGCCGTGGCTGTCCTGGTGGTCGAAGATCCCGTCGATGATGTAGGTGACGGTCTCGAAGCCGCGGTGGGGGTGCCAGGGGGTGCCCTTGGGCTCGCCCGGCGCGTACTCCACCTCGCCCATCTGGTCCATCATGATGAACGGGTCGAGGTGGCGGTAGTTGATCCCGGCGAACGCGCGGCGCACCGGGAAGCCCTCGCCCTCGAAACCGCTGGGCGCGGTGGTGACGGCGAGCACGGGACGTGCCACGGCGTCGGCGGGTGCGCTCACTCGGGGCAGCGTCAACGGGTTCTCGACGGTCACAGCGGGCATGGTCGGTTCCTCCTCGGGCGACGTGCGTCCCACTTTAGTTGAGCGTTGAACTTTCTGCCAGCTGTAACAGGAGAAGCCCGGAGGGCATTCCCTCCGGGCTTTCGGGGCGGCGCGGCCGGGGCTTAGAACCGCTGGTTGGTGAGGACCGCGTTGCCGAAGACGTCATAGACCGAGGCGTACCCCTGCTCGGAGTCCTTCCACTCGGCGAAGGCGTCGGCTATGGCGGCGGCGGCCGCCCGCGGGTCCTTCACCGGGGTCTTGCCGCCGTTGATGTCGGTGGAGATGTAGGCGTTGCCGGTGTGTTCGTTCCACTCGCCCAGGATGCGGTCGACGCGCCCGGCGGCCTGCTTCTGCTGGGCGGTCCCGTGCTCGGCGACCCAGGAGCGGAATTCCTGGGCGTTCTTCTTCGACTGCGCTTCGTTCGTGTCCTCGGGCAGCTTCTCGACCACGCCGATCTTGTCGGGCTCGGCGGCCTTCTCGGTGCTGCACGCTGCCGTGCCGGCCAGCAGGACGGCACCTAGAGCCAGGGCAGCGGCGGTGTGGGGGGTGCGCTTCACGGGTGTCTCCGTCGCGTGCGTGGACCAGAGCGGGATGTCACGGTAGCGGTACCGGAGCGATCGGTACCGCCGCCGTGACGTTCCTGGGATGGAACCGGTCAGAACTTGATGGCGTCGGCCTTGTCGTTCCAGATCATTCTCGGGTGCGGTCGTCCCGCCTGGTCTGACGCCGTGTCACCCGGCCGGCGCTCCGGGCGGGACAGGGCGGGGCGGGTGTGATCGGCTGGGAGGGTGCAGCTGCTTCCCCTTCCCGTTCGCCGGCTCGCCGCCTGGTGTGCCGTCGCGCTGCTCGTCTCGGGGGTGGTGTACGTCGGGATCCGGTTGTGTGTGGAGTTCCGTACGGCCGTCGTGCCCGTGCTGCTCGCGCTGCTCGGGACCGCGCTGCTGGGGCCGCTGCACCGGCGGCTGGTCAAGGCGCGGGTGCAGCGGTCGGTGGCGGCCGGGCTGACCTGTGTCGCCGTCGTCGCCGTGGTCGGCGGGGCGGTCTACATCGTCGTCGCCGCGCTCATCGACAGCGGGGACCAGATCGTCTCCTCGCTGCGGCGGGCCGCGCAGGACCTCGCCCGGCACTTCGGGGCCGCCGGGACCTCGCTGGACGATCTCGCCGCCAACGCCCGGGAGCTGCTGAGCAAGTTCGGCGGGACGGCCGCCTCCGGGGTGATCAGCGGGGTGAGCGTGGTCGGCGAGACCATCGCCATGGCCGTGCTCGCGCTGCTGCTGGTCTTCTTCTTCCTGCGCGACTCCCACCTCGCCGCCGGCACCCTGCGCTCCCTCTCCCCGCACACCACCGCCGACACCGTCGTCGCCATCGCCCGCCGCGCCTACCAGGCCGTCGAGGGGTTCATGCGGGGCACCACCCTCATCGCGCTGATCGACGCGATCCTCATCACCGTGGGCCTGCTCGTCCTCGACGTCCCCGGCGCCGTCGGACTCGGCGCCCTGGTCTTCGTCGGCGCCTACATCCCCTACCTCGGCGCCTTCATCTCCGGCGCGGTCGCCGTGCTGGTCGCCCTCGCCGACCGCGGGTTCGTGATCGCGCTGTGGGCGCTGGGCGTGGTCCTCGCCGTACAGGTGCTGGAGGGACATGTGCTCCAGCCGATGGTCCAGAGCCGTACGGTCCAGATGCACCCGGCGGTGGTGATGGTGACGATCACGGCGGGCGCGTCGGTCGCCGGGATCCTCGGGATGCTGCTCGCCGTCCCCCTCACCGCCGCCGCGTTCGGTGTCGTCCACGAGCTGCGCGGCCGTTACGCGGCCTCGGCGCCCTCGGACTCGTAGAGCTCGAACCAGATGCTCTTGCCCTCGCCGCGCGGGTCGACGCCCCAGGCGTGCGCCAGCAGCTCGATCAGCATCAGACCGCGCCCGGAGGACGCCAGCTCCCCGGGCCGGCGCTTGTGCGGCAGGTCGTCGCCGGCGTCGGTCACCTCGACCCGCATCCGCCGGTCGTCGCCCTCCCCGGTGACCTCGGCGACCAGCAGCGCGTCGGTGTCGGTGTGCACGAGGACGTTGGTCAGCATCTCGGACAGCAGCAGCACCGCCGAGTCGACCTGGTCGGCCGACGCCCAGTCGTGCAGCAGCTCGCGCAGCAGCCGGCGGGCGACCGCGATCCGCTCCGGCTCGGCCTGCGCGACGGTCAGCATGGTCCGCCGCACCGACGGCCGTACGCCGACCGAGGCGCCGTGTCCGCAGCCGTCGCCGTGCCGGCACAGCAGCAGCACGGCGATGTCGTCCTCGCGGCGGTCGGCGAACGGGCCGGTGGTGTGGTGGGAGGACGGGCCGTGCACCGCCTGCACCAGCGCGTCGGCCAGCTCCTCCAGACCGCCGGCGTGCTGCTCCAGGATGGCCCGGATGCGTTTCCAGCCCGTCTCCAGGTCGTGGCCGCCGGTCTCGATCAGACCGTCGGTGCAGATCATCATGGTCTCGCCGGGCTCCAGGGCGAGCCGCGTGGTGGGGTAGTCGGCGTCCGGGTCGATGCCGAGCGGCAGCCCGCCGGCCGTGGGCCGGGTCAGGACCGTGCCGTCGGCCATCCGGATCACCGGGTCGGGGTGTCCGGCGCGGGCGATCTCCAGCACCCCGGACGGCGGGTCCACCTCGACGTACAGACAGGTCGCGAAGCGCAGCTCGCCGGGGTCCTCGGCGCCCGCGCACATGCCGTGCAGGAACCGGGAGGCCCGGGAGAGCACCGCGTCGGGGCGGTGGCCCTCGGAGGCGTAGGCGCGCAGGGCTATGCGCAGCTGGCCCATCAGCCCGGCCGCCCGCACGTCGTGCCCCTGCACATCCCCGATGACCAGCGCGAACCGCCCCGACGGCAGCGGGATCATGTCGTACCAGTCGCCGCCGACCTGGAGCCCGCCGCCGGTCGGCACATAGCGGGCGGCCACGCTCATGCCGGGGATGTCCGGGCCGAGCGTCGGCAGCATCGAGCGCTGGAGGCCGTCGGTCAGCTCCCGCTGGGTCTCGGCGGCGCCCGCGCGGGACAGCGCCTGGGCGAGCATCCGGGCGACGGTGGTCAGCACCGACCGCTCGTCCGGGGTGAACCGCACCGGGTAGGAGAACGCCGCCATCCAGGCGCCCATCGTCCGCCCGGCCACGATCAGCGGCAGGAACGCCCACGAGCGGCGGCCGAACTGCTGGGCGAGCGGCCAGGTGACGGGGTAGCGCTCCTTGTACTGCTCGGGGGAGGACAGATACACCGCCCGGCCGGTGCGCACGACCTCCGCCGCCGGATAGTCGGTGGCCAGCGCCATGTGCGTGAAGGGACCCTCGTCGCCGGGCCGGTGCCCGTGGTGGCCGATGATCGTCAGCCGGTCGCCCTCCACGCCGAACACGGCCAGCCCGTCCGGCGAGAACCCCGGCATCGCCAGCCCGGCCGCGACCCGCAGCACCTCCTCCGTGGACCGCGCCTCGGCCAGCGCCCGGCCCGCGTCCAGCAGGAACGCCTCCCGGGAGCGCCGCCAGTCGCCCGTGACCGCGTTGCGCCCGGCCGGGGTGCCCGGCGAGGGCTCGGTGACCTCCTGGAGGGTGCCGATCAGCTCGTAGGCCCGGCGTACCGGGTCGAAGGAGGGTTTCATCCGGCTGCGGGTCATACGGACGACCCGCCCGCGGTCGTCCATGATCCGCACCCGCACCTCGGCCAGGGTGCCCTCGGCGGCGGCCAGGCCGACGACGCTGACGATCTCGTTCCAGTCGACCGGGTGCAGCCGGGAGCGCACCTGGGCCTCGGTGAGGGTGGCCGGTTCCGGGGGCAGCCCGAGCAGTCGAGCGGCCTCGGCGTCCACCGTGACCAGGCTTGTGTCCGTGTCCCACTGCCACGTGCCGGTCGCGAGGGCGGCGAGGACCTGCCCCACGGCGGGCAGGGGCTCACCAGTGCGCATTGCCCCACTTTAAGAACAGAGGATCGAACGACGCCACCGATGGAGGACGCCGATGCCCGCCGGGCGATCACCGATCCCCCGCCGGGCGAGCACCGTTCCCCCGCCGGTGATCGCGTGGTAATCCGTCGGGGCGATCTTGGTATGGCCGGTACCCTGGGAAAGTCCGGGCACCGGGCCCCGGAGATTCCCGATCCGCGAAGACTGGATGAACGACGATGCATCGGTACAGGTCCCACACCTGCGGCGAGCTCCGCGCCTCTGACGTCGGCACCGACGTCCGGCTGAGTGGCTGGCTGCACAATCGGCGCGACCTGGGCGGCATCCTCTTCATCGATCTGCGCGACCACTACGGCATCACGCAGCTCGTCGCCCGTCCCGGCACGGCCGCCTACGAGGCGCTGGACAAGGTCTCCAAGGAGTCCACGGTCCGTGTCGACGGCACCGTTGTTTCACGTGGAACCGAGAACGTGAACCCGGACCTGCCCACCGGTGAGATCGAGGTCGAGGTCCGCGAGGTCGAGCTGCTCGGTGCCGCCGCCCCGCTGCCCTTCACCATCAACACCGAGGACGGCGTCAACGAGGAGCGCCGCCTGGAGTACCGCTTCCTCGACCTGCGCCGCGAGCGCATGCACCGCAACATCATGCTGCGTACGGCGGTCATCTCCGCCATCCGGCACAAGATGACGGCGCTGGGCTTCAACGAGATGGCGACGCCGATCCTGTCCGCGACCTCCCCCGAGGGCGCCCGCGACTTCGTCGTCCCCTCCCGTCTGCACCCGGGCAAGTTCTACGCCCTGCCGCAGGCCCCGCAGCAGTTCAAGCAGCTGCTGATGATCTCCGGCTTCGACCGCTACTTCCAGATCGCGCCCTGCTTCCGCGACGAGGACGCCCGCGCCGACCGCTCGCCGGGCGAGTTCTACCAGCTCGACGTCGAGATGAGCTTCGTCGAGCAGGAGGACGTCTTCCAGCCGATCGAGCAGCTGATGACCGAGCTGTTCGAGGAGTTCGGCGGTGGCCGCCACGTCACCTCGCCGTTCCCGCGGATCCCGTTCCGCGAGGCGATGCTGAAGTACGGCTCCGACAAGCCGGACCTGCGCGCCCAGCTCGAACTCGTCGACATCACCGACATCTTCGAGGGTTCGGAGTTCAAGGCGTTCGCCGGCAAGCACGTGCGCGCCCTGCCCGTCCCGGCCGTCCAGGACCAGCCCCGCAAGTTCTTCGACCAGCTCGGCGAGTTCGCGATCTCGCTGGGCGCCAAGGGCCTGGCCTGGGTGCGCGTCGGCGAGGACGGCAAGCTGTCCGGTCCGATCGCCAAGTTCCTCACCGAGGAGAACGTCAAGGTCCTCACCGAGCGCCTCGGCCTGGAGGCCGGTCACGCCGTGTTCTTCGGCGCGGGCGAGTTCGACGAGGTCTCGAAGATCATGGGCGCCGTGCGCGTCGAGGCCGCCAAGCGCGCCGGCCACTTCGAGGAGAACGTCTTCCGCTTCTGCTGGATCGTCGACTTCCCGATGTACGAGAAGGACGAGGAGACCGGCCGGATCGACTTCTCGCACAACCCGTTCTCCATGCCGCAGGGCGGCCTGGAGGCCCTTGAGACCCAGGACCCGCTGGACGTCCTGGGCTGGCAGTACGACATCGTCTGCAACGGTGTCGAGCTGTCCTCCGGCGCGATCCGGAACCACGACCCGGAGATCATGCTCAAGGCCTTCGAGATCGCGGGCTACGACCGGGAGACCGTCGAGGAGAAGTTCGCCGGCATGCTGCGCGCCTTCCGCTTCGGCGCCCCGCCGCACGGTGGTATCGCCCCCGGCGTCGACCGCATCGTGATGCTCCTCGCCGACGAGCCGAACATCCGCGAGACCATCGCCTTCCCGCTCAACGGCAACGCCCAGGACCTGATGATGGGCGCGCCGACCGAGCTGGAGGAGGCCCGGCTGAAGGAGCTGCACCTGACGGTGCGCAAGCCCCAGCCGAAGTAGGCGGTACGTGCGCGAAGGGCGCCCGGGGTCTCCCGGGCGCCCTTCGTCGTCCTGCGAGTGGCTCAGCGGGCCACGAACTGGGTGAGGATGGCCTGCACCTCGTAGATGTCGACGCCCTTGGTGAAGGTCTTGGTGATCGGCATCTGGCTGCCGGACAGCCAGATCTTCAGCTCGGCGTCGAGGTCGAACGTGCCGGCGGTCTCCACCGCGAAGTGGGTGATGCTGCGGTACGGGACGGAGTGGTACTCCACCTTCTTGCCGGTGATGCCCTGCTTGTCGACCAGGATCAGACGGCGGTCGGTGAACAGGATGGTGTCGCGGATCAGCAGGTACGCGGCGTGCACCTGCTCCCCCTGACCCAGCAGCCGGGCGTAGTCCTGTGCCGCCTGGGCCGGGTCGATGGCGTGCGCGTTGCCGAAAAGAGCCATGTCAGTGGTCCCCCCACTTGGTAGTGATCTTCGGGCAATCTACCTGGCGGGTGGCTCGTTCGCACCGGTTGGAACGTCCGGATTACGTACCGGTCGTGTCACCGTCGATCGTGTCCGGGGAGGCGCCGTCCTCCAGCAGGCGTTCCGCGATGTCGTCGGACCACGACTGGGCCCAGGCCCGCAGGGCGCCGATCTCCGGTTCCGGCAGGCCGTACGCGGTGAAGGCGCCGTCCGGATACCAGTCGGTGCCGGTCAGCCGGGACTGGAGGGTCGGCAGGTCGAACGGGTCGTGGGCGTGGCGGCGGCCCAGTTCCTCCAGGTCGGGGAAGCTGTAGCGGGCCGCGGCGGCGCGGGCGTCGAGCAGGTCCACGGCCGCGCCCCGGTCGTACAGGGCGCGGATCTTGGTGCCCACGGCGTCGTCCATGGAGAGCGTCGGGCCGTACTCCGTGGGGACCGGCGGCTGCCAGAACGCCTCCTTGTGGAGGGCGAGTTCACACGGCTCGTCGGTCTCCGGGGCGGTGGCCGTGAGCTGCGCCGACAGCGGCGCGACGGTGCGGACGACGACCTCCCGGCCCAGGGAGCGCAGGGCCGCGGCGACCTCGTCGGCGACGCGCTCCATGGGCTCGGGGCTCTCCGTCGCGACGTCGACGTTGGCGTGCGGGCGGTGCAGCAGGCCGTGCGCCTGAAGGGCGTACCCGCCCGCCAGGACGAGTCCGAAGGGACCGCCTGCGGCGACGACGTCGGCGATGAGCCCGCGGTGCGGGGCGGAGAGGTTCCTCACGGGTGCAGCACTCTGCCAGAGTCCGGGACGAGGCGGGCTCAGCCGCGCCGCTGCCAGGGCGGGGGCGCGGCCGAGGGCCGGTCGAGAGTTCGGCCGGTGGCCTGACAGTCGGGCCTTCGGGCGCGGTGGTGACCGCACCACAACTGCACACCAATGCGCGGGAGTTGGGTAATCACGGCTTCCGCGGCGTTTATGATGCTCATCCGATCAGTGCAACGGGGGCAGGATGACAGCGCAATCCCTTCCTGAGCACGGCCCTGCCGACGAGCGCGAACGGGTGCTGGATGCGGTGCTGGCCCCGGCCAGCGAGGCGTACTACTCCGAGCGGGTCCGGTCGGGCAGCGGTGCGCGCCTGCGGGCCCAGGCTGCCCAGTCCACAGTCACCTTGTTCGCGGGCGGCCTCGTGGCCGCGCTGACGTTCACTCAACTGGCCGACCGGCCCCTGATTACCCGCTGGGCGGGTCTCGCGGCCGTGGCGCTGTGGCTGTCCGCAGCCGTGCTGTATCTGCGGGCCGTGGCGTTGCCGGTGTCCGCCCTGACCGGGCCGAGCCACGCCCGCGATCGCCTGGACTTGCTCAACGCCGTGCTCAAACGAGCCGATGACGAGGCCGCCGAGGTCGACAAGAGGCAGAAGCGGGCCAACGGGGTGGTCATGGGCGCACTCGTCGTCAGTCTGCTCACGGTCGGCCTCGCTGCCCTGCTCGGCCCGGAGAAGGAAATGGTCCCCGGCACGGTGGTCCTCGCCCCTTCGTACGCCAAGAGCACGCGCGCCGTGTGCGGCAAGCAGGTCGAGCGGGTCGAAGGGGAGATCGACAAGAAGTCGCTCGGCACTCCGTTCGTGCGCGTCACGGTCGACGCCAAGGACTGCGGAAACGGAACCGGCAAGACGGAGCTGGTGGTGCCCAGGAGCGCGGTCCGGGCCATCGCCATGAAGGGAGCCTGATCACTCATGAGCGCGGCCTTCCACTTCTTGTGTCTGACGCCTCTCGCCCAGCACGACGCCGTTCTGTCCGGTGTGCGCGCCCTGTACGCCGAGGGCCGGCACCTCGACGGCGTCTTTGTCCTCGGCCTCGGCGCTGACGCGCCCCGGCCGGTCACGCCAGAGCAGACTGCGGACTTCCTGGACCGGGTGATGCTGGAGTGCCTGGAGTCCGGTGCCGACCAGCTGCCCCCGGTGGTGCTCGTGCCGTGGAGCCACGACGTCCGACCCATCGACCCCGGCCAGGGCGGGCTGATCAAAGCGCTCACCCGTTACTGGGACGACACCCAGCAGGGCCTGTGGCAGGGCAAGGAGGATGATGTCGTCGAAGCGATACGCAGAGTGCCGTTCGACGGCTTCACGGACGCGCCGGAAGGGCTCACCGGGTTCCCGGACTGGCGGCAGGGCGTTCTGCCGGGCGAAGGGGCCGTTCGGCTCGAGGCGGACGGCTTCTCCGTGGGCGTCGTCGCGGTGAACACCGTATTCCGCATGGCCGTCCCCGAGCCCACCGCCGACGTCGCGACCTGCACGGTCCACCAGCTGGACGCCGCGGTCGGCGAGGCCTACATCCGGTGGGCGAGCGGGAACGACCTGTCCCTCGTCCTGGCTGGGCACACCGCGGCACTGCCGGAATCGGCCCTGCCCGTCCTGGAGCGAACGTTACCGCTCGCTGCCGAGGGCTCGCCCTCTCCGCCCGGACCGGGCGAGCGCTGGAGTGTCCCGTCGCTTGGTGAGACCCGGCAGCACAGACTGCTGAGGGTGGAGTTCACCGCGGCCCGGGTGCCCAAGGTGCGGGATCTCGCGGCGCCGTCGGCCCAGCAGCCGGTCGCACTGCCCCGCCCCCGACGCGCGGGCGGCGGCACGACCGCAGTGGTGCCCCGTCAGCCCCAGGCGGGCGCCTACGACGAACAGGCCGCGCTCGACGAGTTCTACCAGCAGATCGGCACGGGGAACGCGGTTGTGGTGGCCGTCTCCGGCATTCACGACAAGGACCGGCCCATCGACACGGACACCCTCACCAGACGGCTGACGGAGGCTGTTTACGGCGAGATCCCCGACCCGCCTCCGACCACGCCCGAGATCTGGTCGACCGCGCGGGACCGCCTGGGGACACGTGTGATCGAGCGGTTCGTCGAGGAACTACGCATTGACCCGCCGGTCTTCGCCGCCGCCGCGCACCGCATCCTGCACGCACCGTGGTGGCGCATCTACGACTTTACCGCCACGGACCTCTTCACCTCCGTGCTCGAGCACGAGCCGAGGGCCGCGGAGACCACTACGTTCGTCAACGCGTTGCTGCGCAAGCCCGTCGCGGGCAGCAGTACCGTCGAGACCGTCGCGATGTACGGCAACCCGGACGCGGTCGGCTCGCTCGACTTCGGCGTTCCCGCGGACGACGACGTCTCCTCGCGGGGGCTGTGGTTCCGCAGGCTCAAGGCCGAGCTGCTGTGCCATCCCACCGTCTTCATGGCCGCCTCCCCCAGCAGCCGCGCACTCTGGCAGGCGCTGACGCTGGTACAGCCGCAGAGCGACGCGGAGCGGTACCCCCGCTTCGTCGTCACCGGACCGGGGACCGCCGCGGACCGCGACCGGCTCCGGCAGGCGGGACTGACGCACATTCAGGCAGTGCCACATGACTTCGCCGTGGAGCGGCTGCGGCCAGGTCTGGAGATCCTTCAGCAGGGCAGGAGACGGCTCGCGGACGTCCGGGTCGGCGCGCGGCGCGGATCGGGCATCAAGCTCGTCTCGTCGCTCGTGGACAGTGCACCCGCCGGCAGCGTCGAGTACCTCAAGGGGCAGGACCCCACTTGGGGCGACATCAAGGACGGGTTTGCGCCGAAGCTGTCGATCATCGACCGGATCCGCGAGAGCGCGGCCCGCGCGGAGGACGAACGGCACGGCATCGTCCTGGTGGAGGGCCGCGCCGGCTCTGGCAAGACGACCGCGTTGATGCAGTACGCGTATGAGCTGCACCAGAGCGGCCGGACCGTGGCCTGGATCGACCGCGAGGCGACGGATCCGCTGGCCAACCTGAAGATGCAGGCCCGCAGCATGGCCGCCGAGGCTGTCTTCGTGGACGACGTCGACATCTTCGGCAGCATGGCCGCGTCGTTGCTCAAGGATCTGAGCAACGGTGGCAGAACGCTGGTCGTCGCGGCGATCCGCACCACCCGCACCGACGAACTGGATGTCACCTTCCGGCCCCGGCCGGTGTCCGCTGACGAACCCCTGCGGGATGACGACCTCGGCGCGATCGTGGATGTCCTGCACGAGCACGGACTGCCGGGAATACTGAAGAAACACGGGCCACGGCAGCAGAAGATCGACAAGCTGCGAGAGCTGTGCGACCGGAGCCTGCTCGCGGCGATGATCCAGGTCGTCACGGGCAAGCGGTTCGAGGACAAGGTCGCCAGCGAGTACCACGAGCTGAACCGCGAGCAGACGGCCGTGTACTCGACGGTGTGCGTGTTCGAGTCCGCCATCGTCTTCAAGAAGCGCGGCATCGAGCAGGAGGATCTTCTCCAGATCGTCTCCGGGCGCGCGGCACCGAACCCGTCGATGCAGAGAGCGATCAACCGGCTCGTGGCCACGCGGGTCCTGACCCGGGCCGCGGACGGCACCGTTCGCTGCCGGCAGCGCACCATCGCGGACACCGTGGTGGAGACGGTCCTCAAGAAGAACCCTGATCAGCTGGGCAGTGTCATCGAGTTCCTGATGCGGTTCTACGCCCAGTACGCCGCCGGGATCCGCGACAACGACGATCCGTACCGCCGGATCATGATCAGGCTGCTGAACCATTCCCTGATGGTGTCGCTCCGGCTCGCTCCGGCCAGGGTCCGGGAGATCTACGACACCGTCCACGAGCTGCTGCGTGACAACTTCCACTACTGGCTGCAACGCGGCGAGTACGAGCTGGAGCGCGGAGACCTCGGTATCGCCGAGAACCATCTGGAGACCGCTCAGGGCTGTGAGGGCGGTGCCACCGACCACTTTGTACTGACCGCGTGGAGCGCCATCCGGTTGAGGCGGTCCACCGTCGACCCGGCCGACGCGAATCTGCGCGAACGGGCGCTGGAAGCCATCGGTGTGCTAGAGGACGTGGCCCGGCGTCACGGCGGGGCCTCTCCGCACTCCTTCTCGGTGATCGCCCGACGTGGCGCTGAGTGGGTGGAGGCATGCGAGACGGCATTGTCCGGGGACCAGCTCGACGACATCCTCCGGCGGATTCTCGCCGTCGTCGACTCCGGCCGCCGGTTCTGCAAGGACAACCACGAGTTCATGCGCATCGCCGACGAGTTCGAACCCCAGCTCAAGAGGTTGCTGGAACGCAGCAAGGGGATACCGCTGTAGAGACGCCGAAGCTCCCCCCGGCTAGAGGCCGGGGGGAGCCGAGATCCGGGAGCACGCCCGGAGCCCACCCGGGCTAGGTCCGGGCGCTACTGCGGCTCGCCGCCGAAGCGCTCCTTGTAGGCCGCCAGGTCGTCGTCCGTCAGCTTGGCGAAGAGGACCGGGGGCACGGTGAAGGGGGTGCCGGCGGGGACGGAGGCCAGGGCCTTCGCCTCGTCCTCGGTGACCCAGGTGGCCGTGTCGTCGGCGAGGTCGAAAGCGGCGCGCATGGCGGCCGAGGTGGCCGGGATGAACGGCTCGGAGACCACCGCGTACAGGTGGATGAGGTTCATCGCGGTGCGCAGGGTCAGCGCGGCGCCGTCCTTGTTCGTCTTGATCTCCAGCCAGGGGGCCTTCTCCTCCAGGTAGGAGTTGCCCGCGGACCACAGGGCGCGCAGCGCCGCGGCGGCCTTGCGGAACTGGAGGGCCTCCATCTGCTGCTCGTACTCGGCGAGCAGGCGGGCGATCTCCTCGCCCAGGCGGGCCTCCGCCTCGCCGGGCTCGCCGCCCGCGGGGACCGCCTCGCCGAAGCGCTTCTTGGAGAAGGACAGGACGCGGTTGACGAAGTTGCCGAGGGTGTCGGCGAGGTCCTTGTTGACCGTGGCGGTGAAGTGCTCCCAGGTGAACGACGAGTCGTCCGACTCGGGGGCGTTGGCGATGAGGAAGTAGCGCCAGTAGTCCGCGGGGAGGATCTCCAGGGCCTGGTCGGTGAAGACGCCGCGCTTCTGGCTGGTGGAGAACTTGCCGCCGTAGTACGTCAGCCAGTTGAAGGCCTTGACGTAGTCGACCTTCTTCCACGGCTCCCGCACGCCCAGCTCGGTGGCCGGGAACATCACGGTGTGGAAGGGGACGTTGTCCTTGGCCATGAACTCGGTGTAGCGGACGGTGTCGTCCGCCTCGTACCACCAGGACTTCCAGTCGCGGTTCTCCGGGTCCTGGTCCGCCCACTCCTTCGTAGCGCCGATGTACTCGATCGGGGCGTCGAACCAGACGTAGAAGACCTTGCCCTCGGCGGCCAGCTCCGGCCAGGTGTCCGCGGGGACCGGGACGCCCCAGTCCAGGTCGCGGGTGATGGCGCGGTCGTGCAGGCCCTCGTTCAGCCACTTGCGGGCGATGGAGGAGGCCAGCTGGGGCCAGTCGTCCTCGTGGCGGGCGACCCAGGCCTCGACCTCGTGCTGGAGCTTGGACTGGAGGAGGAAGAGGTGCTTGGTCTCGCGCACCTCGAGGTCGGTGCTGCCGGAGATCGCCGAGCGCGGGTTCAGCAGGTCCGTGGGGTCGAGGACGCGGGTGCAGTTCTCGCACTGGTCGCCGCGGGCCTTGTCGTAGCCGCAGTGGGGGCAGGTGCCCTCGACGTAGCGGTCCGGGAGGAAGCGGCCGTCGGCCGGGCTGTAGACCTGGCGGATCGCCCGCTCCTCGATGAAGCCGTTCTCGTTCAGCTTGCGGGCGAAGTGCTGGGTGATCTCGACGTTCTGCGGGCTGGAGCTGCGGCCGAAGTAGTCGAACGCGAGTGCGAAGCCGTCGTAGACGGCCTTCTGGGCGTCGTGGGCCTGGGCGCAGAAGTCGGCGACCGGGAGGCCCTGCTCCTTGGCCGCCAGCTCGGCCGGGGTGCCGTGCTCGTCCGTAGCGCAGATGTAGAGGACGTCGTGACCGCGCTGGCGGAGGTACCGGGAGTACACGTCCGCCGGGAGCATGGACCCCACCATGTTGCCCAGGTGCTTGATCCCGTTGATGTAGGGAAGGGCGCTGGTGATGAGGTGTCGAGCCATGGCTTGGCTGCTCCCAGGTCGGTTGTTTACGAACCTTGAAATCGTAGCCGAGATGGGTGGGCCGCCCGCTTCCCGTTCTGAGAGGTGGGAAGGGGCGGCCGGGGCGGGGTGTCGGCGTGCTTACGGGCGCGGGCGCCAGTTCGCGAGTACACCCTGGTACAGCTCGGTGTCCGTCAGCTCGCGCGGGGCCGGGCCCGCGTGGAAGAAGGACGTGTTGTCCGTCTTCAGCTTGCGGAGGTAGTCGAAGGCCTTGTTGTCGTGCTCACCGAAGGCGACGAAGGCGAAGTGGATGTGGGGGTGGGTTTGCGCGGCGGTGGTGAGGGCCTGGGTGGCGGGGGTCTTCGCGTCCGGGGCGCCGTCGGTCTGGAAGATCACCAGGGCGGGCGTGTCGGGCCCGGCGGTCTTGTCGTGGTGGGCGAGGACGTCCTCCACGGCGACGTGGTAGCTCGTACGGCCCATGCGGCCCAGGGCGGCGTGCAGCTCGTCGATCTTGTTCTCGTGGTCGGAGAGGGTCAGCTCGCCGGTGCCGTCGAGGTCCGTGGAGAAGAAGGTGACGTGGACCGTGGCCTCGGGGTCGAGGTGGGCGGCGAGGGCGAGGGTCTGCTCCGCGAGGGCCTGGGCGGAGCCGTCCTTGTAGTACGGGCGCATGGAGGCGGAGCGGTCGAGGACGAGGTAGAGCTTCGCTCGGGTGCCGGTGAGGTGGGTGTTCTTGAGGGTTTTCGCCGCGGCCTTGTAGGCGGTGGTGAGGGTGGGGGCGTGGGATTTGATGTGGGGGAGGGAGAGGGCGGGGCCCTGCGGGGCGGGGTCGGTGTTCGCGGCCTCGGCTTCGCCTTCGGCCGTGGTGTTCCCACCCGCACCACCCGTGCGGGAGTCGTCGTCGGGTGCGGGTGGCCCCTGCGGGGCGGTCTCGCCGTCGGCGGCCGCGGGCTCCGGGGTGGCGTCCGCCTGCGGCTCCGCCGCGGCATCCGTCTCTGCCTGCGCCTCGGGCTCCGGCGTCGGCTCAGCCGCCACGTGCGGCTGGCGCTCCGCCTCGCCCTCGCCGCCGGCCTCGGGCGTCGGCTCCGCCTCCGCCTCCGCTTCGGCCGCCGGTTCCGGGTCGGTATCCGCCTTCGGCTGGGGCTCCTCGGCCTGCTCCGGCTTCTCGGCGGGCTCCGCCTCGGCCTCGGCTTCCGCGGCCGGTGCGGCCTCCACCGTCGGCTCGGCTTCCGCCTCGGGCTCGGCCTGCTCGGCCGACTCGGTCTCCGTCACGGGTTCGGCTGCCGCCGGCAGGCTCTCCTCGGCCTTGGGCTCGGACTCGGCCGTCTGCTCCGGCTCCGCCTGCACCTCGGACTCGGCCGTCTGCTCCGGCTCCGCCTGCACCTCGGATTCCGCCTGCGGCTCGGGCTCAGCCGGCAGGCTCTCCTCCGCCTTCGGCTCGGGCTCGGACTCGGCCTCCGACTCCGCCTTCGGCTCGGGCTCCGCCGTCTGCTTCGGCTCCGGCTCCGCCACAGCCTCGGAATGCCCCGCCTGCTCCGGCTCCGCCGGCAGGCTCTGCTCCGGCTTGGCCGGGGGCTCCTCCGGCAGCGGGGTTTCCTGGGAACGGGTCGGGCGGGGGACCGTCACGTTGTCGAAGGCGGCGGCGACCAGGTCGTGTGCTTCGGGGGTCGCGGAGCGGGGTTCCGGGACGGTGGGGGTGTCCTCGGCCGGGGTGTGCCGGGGGGAGGCGTCCCCGGGCGTGGCCTGGCGGGGGGAGGCGTCCCCGGGCGTGGCCTGGCGGGGGGAGGCGTCCCCGGGCGTGGCCTGGCGGGGGGAGGTGGCCTCGGGGGCGGTCTGGCGGGGGGAGGTGGCCTCGGGGGCCGTATGGCCGGTGGGGGGCTCTTGCGTGGGGGTGGGGGCATCCTCCGGGGTGGCCTTGGGTGGCTTGCGGGATCGGCCGAACGCGTTCCGCAGGAGAGTGAGAATGCCCATGTGCGCAACCCTTCGATGTGAGTTGGAGCCCGTCAATCCCTGGCCAGGACGGACACGTAAGGTTAGCGGGCCCGGAGGGCGATCTTGAGGGGTGTCAAGGGCTGTTCGGGACAGAGCGGGCAACTTCGGGACAGCTACCGTGGGTTCACTCCGCGTTCACGTGCAGGCCCCACTCCCGAACGGACGTGCGCTTAGCGTCCCTGGCGCTGGACATATGGGGAAGCCAGGGGAGAAAAATCATCGTGCGTCGCATCACGCTGCCCATCATCAGAAGCTCGTCCGACTCGCACCCGGGCGGCCGGTCCGCGCTGACCTGCCGTTTCCGGTGTGGTGACGCCTGCTTCCACGAGGTCCCGAACACCACCTCCAACCCGTACGTCGGCGATGTCATCGCCGGCGCCCTCAGCCGCCGTACCGTGATGCGCGCCGCCGCCGTCGTGACCGCGACCGCCGCGGCCGGTGCCTCCGCCGTCGCCGGCGGCGCCGCGCCGGCCGCCGCGGCGCCCGCGGACAAGGCTGCCGAGGCCGCCAAGGGCAAGGGGGCTCGCGGGCTGCGGTTCGCGCCCGTCGCCCCGAACACCGACGACGTCGTGACCGTCCCGGACGGGTACGCGCAGAACGTCGTGATCCGCTGGGGCGAGCCCATCCTGCGCGGTGCGCCCGCCTTCGACCCGGAGAAGCAGACGGCGAAGGCGCAGGCCGGGCAGTTCGGGTACAACAACGACTTCCTGGCGCTGCTGCCGCTGCCGGGCGAGCGCGGGCGGCAGATCCTCGTCGCCAACCACGAGTACACCGACGAGGTGCTGATGTTCCGGGGCTACGACCCCGAGAACCCCACCCGTGAGCAGGTCGAGATCGCGTGGGCCGCGCACGGCCTGTCCGCCGTCGTCGTGGAGGGCGAGCGGCGCACCGGCAAGCTCGTCGCCGTGCCGCGGCACCCGCTGAACCGGCGGGTCACCGCCACCACCGAGTTCCGGCTGACCGGCCCCGTCGCCGGGTCGGACCTGGTCAAGACCTCCGCCGACCCGTCCGGCACCAAGGTGCTCGGCACGCTCAACAACTGCTCCGGCGGCACCACCCCGTGGGGCACGACGCTGCACGGCGAGGAGAACTTCAACCAGTACTTCGCCAACGCCACCCGCGCCACCGACAAGCGGTACGGGCTCGGCTCCGGCGCCACCGAGCGCAAGTGGGAGCGTTTCGACAAGCGGTTCGACGTCGCGCAGGAGCCGAACGAGCCGCACCGGTTCGGGTACGTCGTCGAGCTGGACCCGTACGACCCCACCTCCACGCCGCGCAAGCACACCGCGCTCGGCCGGTTCAAGCACGAGGGCGCCACTGTCCGCCTGACGGAGGACGGGCGGCCCGTCGTCTACTCCGGTGACGACGAGCGGTTCGACTACTTCTACAAGTTCGTCGGCTCCAAGCGGATGAAGAAGGGGACGAGCCGGGCCGTACGCGAGCACAATCTGTCGCTGCTCGACGAGGGCACGCTCTACGTCGCCAAGCTCACCGGCGACTCCCCCGCCTTCGAGATCGACGGCACCGGCAAGCTGCCGTCCGACGGCGAGTTCGACGGCAGCGGCGAGTGGATCCCGCTGGCCACCGCCACCGCGGACGGCGCCGTGTCGCACGTCGAGGGCATGACCGCGGAGGAGGTCTTCGTCTTCACGCGGCTCGCCGGTGACAAGGTCGGCGCCACGAAGATGGACCGGCCGGAGGACATCGAGCCGAACCCGCACACCGGCAAGGTGTACGTCGCGCTCACCAACAACAGCAACCGTGGCAAGACCGGGTACGCCGGTGCCGACGAGGCCAACCCGCGCAACCTCAACAAGCACGGCCAGGTGCTGGAGCTGACCGAGCGCTGGAACCGGGCCGACAGCAAGAGGTTCGCCTGGTCGCTGTTCCTCGTCGCCGGTGACCCGAACGACCCCGCCACCTACTTCGCCGGGTTCCCGAAGGACCAGGTCAGCCCGATCTCCTGCCCGGACAACGTGGCCTTCGACCCGTACGGCAACCTGTGGATCTCCACGGACGGCAACCAGCTCGGCTCGCACGACGGCCTGTTCGGCGTGGCCACGCGCGGCGAGCGGCGCGGTGAGCTGAAGCAGTTCGCCACCATGCCGACGGGTGCGGAGACCTGCGGTCCCGTGATCCAGGACCGGCGGGTGCTCGTGGCCGTGCAGCACCCCGGTGAGGTCGACGGGGCGAGCGTCGAGAAGCCGGCGTCCGCCTGGCCCGACGGTCCCGGCCGGATCGTCCGCCCGGCCGTGGTGGCGATCTGGCGCAAGGACGGCCGCGACATCGGCGTCTGAGGGGCGCTCGGGGGGCGCCCGGCCGGTGTCCCGCGGGCCTCGGCGCGGCGAGGCGGTCGCCCAGGGGTGTCTCGCCGATCATGCCGGGCTCCCGGCGCTAGGGGGTGTCTCGTCGATCATGCCGGGCTCCCGGCGTCTGGCACCGCGCCTCGCCGCGTTGTCGTCGGTCGCCGATTCCCCCACGCTCGGCTGCGCTCGCGCGGGGGCACCCCCATCGCATCGACTCCCTCCTCCGCCTTGCGATGCACGGCACCAGACGCCGCTCGCTGATCCGGCCTGATCGACGAGACACCCCCTAGTGCGGTGAGGCGATCGCCCTCGCCGCCGCCACCTCCTGGCGCAGGGGCTCGAGGACGCTGCCCGCGGGGCCGGTGAGGTCGGTGCGGACGGCCACCAGGGTGTCCGCCCGGCGGACGCCCTCGGCCAGTTCCCGCAGTTGCAGGATCACCTGGGACACCTCGGCCGACGACGGCGGGGCCGCGCCCTGCCTCACGCGGACGCGCGCCGCCGTCGTCGCGTCGACGATCCGTTCCACCGCCACCACCAGCGGCCACCACGCCGCCGCCCGGCGGCCCGTCGGCGGCGGCTCGGTCAGGGCGCGCTGGAACTCGGTGCGGATCGCGGAGAGGTCCCGGTAGAGGCGGCGGCGCATCCGGGCGCGGGCCGCGGGATCGGTGGCCTGCGCGCCGCTGCCGAAGGCGCACTCCACATAGCGGGCCGTGTCGGCGACGGCGTCCGCGAGCCGGTCGCCGACCCGGGTGTGCCAGCTCTCCGGCCACAGCAGATAGCCCGCGACGAGGGCGATCGCGCAGCCGATGAGGGAGTCCACCAGGCGGGGCAGGAGCAGGGCGGTGCCCTGGCGGTTGAGGATGTCGGACAGCAGCAGGATCACGGGGGTGATGGCGGCCGTCTGGTGGCCGTAGCCCCGGGGCGTGAGGGCGGGGATCAGCGGGGCGAGGAGGAGCAGGACCGCCACGTCCCACCAGCCGCGCGGCACCTGGGAGAGCACCGCCGCCGCGACGACCAGGCCCGCGACCGTGCCGAGGGCGCGCAGCAGGGCGCGGGAGAAGACCGAGCCGAAGTCGGGCTTGAGGACGAACGTGATGGTCAGGGCGACCCAGTAGGAGCGCGGAACCGCGACGGTCGACACCAGGACCTGGGCGAGGCCGATGCACAGGGCGAGGCGCAGGCCGTAGCGCCATGAGGCGGCGGACAGCAGCACGTTGCGGGCGGCCAGGGCGGCGCGGGTGCGCAGCGCGGCAGGGCGGCCGAGGTGGTCGAGGATGCCGGTGGGGTCGATGTCGGGGGCGGTGACGACGTCGGCGGCGTGCCGCAGTGCCTGGTCCACGGCGCGGCCGGTCTCCGTCAGCGGCAGGGGCAGGCGCAGCCCTATCGGGCCGGTGTAGCCGGTGTCGACGGCTTCGGCGAGGTGCCGGACGGCCTGCGGGACCTCCGGCGGGAGCGGCCGGCCCGCGAGGTGCGCGGCGGGGGCGGCCTCGATGACCGGGATGACCGCGTTGAGCTGGGCGAGCAGCCGGGTGAGGTCGCGGCTGCGGCTGTGGTAGCGGGAGCGGCGGGCGAGGACGACGTCGTACGACTGGTTGAGGGCCTGGGTGGCGGCGTGCCGGGCGGTGTCGTACGTCTCGGTGTCCGCGCCGCACGCGGCGAGCAGGTCGGCGACGGCCCGGTAGGCGGCGGCGACGGCGGTGCGCTCGGGCACGCCGGAGCGCAGCGGCCAGGACAGCAGGGCGAGGACCAGGACGAGCAGTCCGCCGCCGGTCATCAGCAGCGGCGCGAGCCACCAGTCGCCGGGCATCGGCAGGCCCGCGCCGACCACGGCGTTCAGCAGCAGGAGCAGGCCGGACACGGAGGAGACCGCGCCGATCGTCGAGATCATCCCGGACACGAGGGCGATGACGGTGAGGACGGCCACCGCCGCCCAGCCGTGGCCGTACGCGAGGGAGCCGAGGGTGACGCCGACCGCGCCGAGCAGCTGCGGGACGGCGATGTTCAGGATGCGCAGGCGGTAGGCGTCGGCGGTGTCGCCGATGACGCCGGACAGGGCGCCCATGGCGGCGAGGGCGCCGTACTCGGGGCGCCCGGCCGCGAGTCCGACCGCCGGCGGGAGGGCCATCGCGACCGCGGCGCGGACGACGGCCGCC
Source organism: Streptomyces sp. NPDC052773 (assembly GCF_044547145.1). Taxonomy (NCBI): domain Bacteria; kingdom Bacillati; phylum Actinomycetota; class Actinomycetes; order Kitasatosporales; family Streptomycetaceae; genus Streptomyces; species Streptomyces sp. NPDC052773. The sequence goes on from NZ_JBITZX010000007.1 coordinate 322,436, forward strand.
CGGTTGACCGGGGCCTGCTGGGGTCGGAGGTTCCGGACCAGCCAGTCGGGAGGGGTGAGGCCGGTCGGGAACTCTCGGGACATGCGCCCATTATGGGCGCCTTGCCCTGCGGGGCGGGTGGATGGCTGAGCGGCCGGGGGGGAGGGGGGACGGCTGAGGCGGGCCGTGGGCTGGGCGCCCCGGAAGATCAGGGTGGCCGGATGATCGGGGTGGCCCGGAAGGTCGGGGCGCCGGAAGGTGAGGGCGCCGGAAGGTCGGGAGCCGGAAGGCGGGGATCGGGGCGGCCGGACGGCCAGGGAGCCGGAAGGCGGGGATCGGGGCGGCCGGACGGCCAGGGAGCCGGAAGGCGGGGATCGGGGCGGCCGGACGGCCAGGGAGCCGGAAGGCCGGGTTCAGCCGGGGATACGGGCCAGGAAGTCCGCCAGTGCCGCGTTGAACTCCTCCGGGCGCTCCAGGTTCGGCATGTGGGCGGCGCCCTTGACGACGTGCAGGGTGGAGTCGGGCAGGAGGGCGTGCAGGGACTCGGCGACCGGGACCGGGGTGAACTCGTCGTCCTCGCCGACGACGACCAGGGCCGGGACGGTGACGCGGGTGAGGAGCGGCCGGTAGTCGGGGCGTTCGGCGCGTCCGCGGAGGGCCGCGGCGGCGCCCTCGGGCGGGGTGGCCGTCATCATGCGGTGGACGTGGGACTGCACGGCCGGGTCGGCGTAGGGGGCGACCATCTTGTGCAGGACCTCGTCCGCGTAGCCCCGCATCCCCTCGCGCAGCAGGCGGTCGGCCATGGCGTTGCGGGTGCGCTTGCCCTCCTCGGTCTCGGGCGCGGCGAAGGTGTCGGCGAGGACCAGGCCGTGGACGCGGTCGCCGAGGCGGGCGACGCACTCCATGGCGATCTGGCCGCCCATGGACAGGCCGGCGAGGACGACGGACTCCACCTCCAGGTCGTCCAGCACGGCCTCCAGGTCGGCGGCGAAGGCGGAGAGCGGGGTGATGCCCGGGACCACCGGGGAGGCGCCGTAGCCGCGCAGGTCGGGGGCGACGACCCGGCGGTGCGGGGCGAACGCCTCGATCTGCGGAGCCCACATGGAGCGGTCGAAGGGGTGGCCGTGGATGAGGAGCAGGGGTACGCCGTTTCCGGCGCCTTTGTCCTCGTATGCGAGGGAGACGGTCATGGCCTCGACCGTACGGTGCCCCAACTCCTCGGTGCAATAAGATCTTTGCTCTCGGTGCAATCCCAACGAGGGGGCCCACGTGGACGATTACCTTCGCCTCGCCGACCGCATAGCCGCCGACATCGCCTCCGGACGGCTGCGGCCCGGCCAGCGCCTCCTTCCGCAGCGGACCTTCGCGCGACGCCAGGGGATCGCCGCCTCCACGGCCGGGCGGGTCTACGGCGAACTCGTCCGCCGGGGTCTGGTCGTCGGCGAGGTCGGGCGGGGCACGTTCGTCCGCGCCACCCCGCCGACGGCGGGCGCCGGCCGCGCGCTCACCGAGCCGGCGGACCCGAGCCCGGACCCGTCCCCGAACCCGGACCTGGGTCCGAACCCGGACCTGGGTCCGAACCCGGACCTGGGCCCGAACCCGGACCTGGGCCCGGCCCTGGCCTCGGCCCCATCTCCGTCCCCGGCCCTGGCCTCATGCCCGCCTCCGACCCCGGTTCCGGAGCCACCGGTCAACCTGGAGCTGAACTACCCCTCCGCCCCCGGCCAGTCCGAGCTCCTCGCCTCCGCCCTCACCCGCCTCCTCGACCCCGCGGCCCTCACGGAGGCGCTGCGCCCGGCCCCCGCCACCGGCACCGGACCGGCCCGCGCGGCGGCGGCCGGGCTGCTCACCGCGCCCGGCTGGCGGCCCGCGCCCGAGGGGGTCCTGTTCACCGGCAACGCCCGCCAGGCCATCGCCGCCGCGCTGGCCTCCCTGGTCCGCCCCGGCGGCCGGGTCGGCGTGGAGCCGCTGACGTATCCGCTGGTCAAGGAGATCGCGGCGCGACTCGCCCTCACCCTCGTCCCGCTCGCCACCGACGACGAGGGGGTGCTCCCCGAGTCGGTCACCGCCGCCCACCGCACGGCCCCGCTCTCCGCGCTCTACCTCCAGCCCGCCCTGCACAACCCGACCTCGTTCACCACCCCCGAGCCGCGCCGCCGCGCCCTCGCCCGGACCGTCACCGACCTCGGCCTCCCGGTGGTCGAGGACCGCATCTGGTCCTTCCTGCGCCCCGAACCCCCGTTCGCCGCCCTCGCCCCCGGCCTCACCCACGTGGTCGACGGTCTGTCCAAGCGGGTCGCGCCGGGCCTGACCGTGGGCTTTCTCGTCGTACCGCGGGAGCGGGTCCCGGCCGTGGCCGCCGCGATCCGCTCCGGCGGCTGGAGCGCGGGCCGGTTCGCCGTGGAGGCCGCGGTGCGCTGGATCGAGGACGGCACCGTGACCCGGCTGGTCACCGCCAAACGCGCGGACGCCGCCCGCCGGCAGCGCCTGCTCACCGCCCGGCTGCCCGGCCTCACCGTGCGCTCCGACCCGCACGCCTACTACGCCTGGTGGGAACTGCCCTCCCCCTGGCGAGCCGACACCTTCACCGCCGCCGCGGCGGCGCGGGGCATCGCGGTGACGCCGGGGCCGTCGTTCGCCGTGGACCCGGCGCGTACGCCGAACGCGGTGCGGCTGGGGCTGGCCTCGGCGGGGATGAGGGAGCTGGGGCGGGCGCTGGGGGTGCTGGGGGAGTTGGCGCGCAAGAGGGCGTGAGGGCGCGGGCCGCCCGCCGGTCCTCAGGCCCGGGCCTCGGTGGGCCCGGGGACGGGGTCCGGTGGGATCGGGGTGCGGGGGCGGGCGGCGGGGCCGAAGCGGGTGGTCAGCCAGGTGGCGGCGGCGACCGCCAGACCGAGGGCGAGCAGGAGCCAGGAGGTCGTGCGCAGGGTGGCGGTGAGGGCGTCGTAGACCGCGCCCGCGGCCGGGCGGTGCGGGGCGGCGGGCAGTCCGGCGAGGGTCAGATGGCGGCCCGCGGCGATGGCGAGGCCGAGGAGTGCGCCGCCGAGGGCGGTGCCGAGCGCGGTGGCGGTGACCGCGCGGCGGCGGCAGCCGGCGAGCGTGATCCCGGCGACGGCGAGCAGGACCGCCGCCAGCGGCAGCCAGAACGCGGCGACCTCCAGGACGTCGTAGCCCTTGCGCAGCCGGTCCGCGTCCGCCGCCGGCAGCACCGCGACCTCGGTGTGCGGGACCGGGATGCGGTCCGCCAGCGGGACGTTGTCGTCCGCGAGCCGGCGTTTCACCTCGGCGGCGACCGGGGCGATGTCGACGGTGACGGGCCTGCCCTCGTCGCCCTGCCGTACGGCGTGCAGGACGGCGGTGTGGGTGGCCCGGTTCGCGGCGTCCCAGCCCGCGCGGAAGGCGTCCGTCCGGGTGAACGAGCGCGCCGCGTCCTGCACGAACGGGCCCATCACACCACGCAGCGGCAGCCCCAGCTCGCGTGTCAGCTCCGCCCCCATGGTGTCCGCGACGGCGTTCCGCACGGCCGGATCGGTGGCGAGCGGCGCCATCGTGCGCACGTACCGCCCGGTGTCCGTGAGTCCGTACGCCGCCCAGGCCGCCAGTGCGCCGAACGGCAGCAGCAGGCAGGCCAGGGCGATCAGCGCGGCCGACAGCCCGTCACGGACCCGCGGGGGGCGGTCCGGCGGGCGGCGGAGGCGCTGGGATCGGGGCGTCGTACGGGGGGACACGCTCTCAGGCAACGGCGTGCGCGCGGACGGCGCGACAACTGGGCCGCCGTACGGGTGGATCCGCGGGCGGCAGACGCCCGCGCACGTCCCGGGCCGCGCTTCCCCCTCGTGTCAGGCCGTCCGACCCGCTCCGCTGTCGGTACGGCTCTCCGCGGCAGGGCTCTTTGCGGCAGGGCTCTCCGCGGTACGGCCCTCTCCGGTACGGCCCTCTCCGGTACGGCCCCGCGCCGGGCGGCCCTCCGCGTCCTCGTGGGTGTAGTAGCGGTAGAACAGCAGCGCGAACACACCCGCCGCGACCGGCAGCGACCGGGCGACGGCGCCCAGCACGGAACCGCTCGGGCTGTTCACGTACAGGAAGCCGACCGCGCTGCCCACGAACGCCGCCCACAGCCCCGCGTGCAGCTCCCGCCGCGACCGCCGGCCGAGCGCGCGCACGGCCAGGTACAGCACGACGAACGCCAGCGCCGTCACAAAGCCGAACAGCAGGTTCCAGCCGGTGATGGGGCCGCCCTCGCGCCGCATGGCGGCGGCCCAGTAGCCGTACACGAGCCCGGCGGCGACGGGCCACACCCAGCTCGCCATCCGGTGCGTACGCGCCGAGAAGAAGTCGGGTGTGCGGGTGCCGCGGGTGTCGCGGGTGCCGCCGCGGTTTCGGCGGGACACCGGTGCCGCGTGAGCCATGGGAGAACTCCTCTCTCCTCGCCCCCGCCTTCCAGGGCACACCGCCCCGCGATCCCCGGCAAGTCGGCAGGTCACGGACCGTGTCCGGGCGGCCGGGCGGTGGTCCGGAGCGGATGCGGCCCGCTCGGCCCCGTGTTTCGCTGGGGGCCATGGAGTCCGTGAGCGCGCGCGACGGCCGACGCGGCGGCCGGGGCCTGCGCGAGCGGTACCCCCGTGCCTCGTGGCCCGTCGGCGCCCACCGGCAGCAGCCGCTGCGGGTGCGCGGGCGCAGCGTCGCCTGGGTGCCGCCGCTGCTGCTGCTGGCGGCCATCGCGCTGGTCGACGTGAACACCGGCGCGGACTTCCGGATCGTCTCGTGGATCGTGCTGGTGCCCGGTATCGCCGCCGCGATCTGCGGGGTGTGGGGGACGGCGGGGTACGCGGTGCTGTCCGTCGTCACCTACGGCGTCGTGGACGGGCTGTGGCCGGACGCGTACCGGGCCGGGCTGCCCGACTTCATCCTGGTCGCCCTCGGCGGCATCCTCGCCGTCCTGGCCTGCGCGGTCCGGGTGCGCGCCCAGGAGCGGATGCTGCGCATGCAGTACATCGCCGAGACCATCCGCCGTACCGTGCTGCGCCCGCTGCCCCCGGCGTGGGGAGGCCTGGAGCATGCGGAGGTCTATCTGCCCGCCGACGTCGAGGCCCGCGTAGGGGGCGACTTCTACGACATCCAGCCCGGCCCGCACGGCACCCGCGTCCTGGTGGGCGACGTACAGGGCAAGGGGCTCGGCGCGGTGGAGATGGCGGCGGCGCTGCTCGGCACCTTCCGCGAGGCCGGGTACCACGTGCCGGATCTGGCGACGGTCGCCGAGCGGCTGGAGACCCGGGTGCGCCGGCACCGCGGCCACCTCGGCGACCTGGGCCGGGGCGGCGAGGACACCGACCGGTTCGCGACCGCCGTCCTCCTCGACTTCCCCGCGGACGCGCCGGACGCCGTCGACGTGGTCAACTTCGGCCACGAGCCGCCGCTGGTCGTGGGCCCGGCGGGGGTCCGTGCCCTGCCGCCCGGCGACCGCCTGCCCCTCGGCCTCGGCGACCTCACCCGGGACAGCTCCCCGCCCGAGGTGCGCCGCTGTGTGCTCGCGCCCGGCGAGACCCTGCTGGTCACCACCGACGGCGTGACCGAGGCGCGGGACGGTGACGGGGCGTTCTACCCGCTGGCGGACGCGGTGGCCCACGCGCTCGCCGCCGACCCGCGCACGGCCCGGCCGCCGCGGCTGGTGGCGCTGGTCCGGGACGGGGTGCTGCGGCACAGCGGAGGGCATCTCGACGACGACACCACCGTGTTCGCGGTCCGCCGGGTCCTGGGCAGCGGGCTTCCCGGCTGACCCGCGCGCGGCCCCGGCACCGGTTACGGTGCTTTGCGTACGTGATCGACGACGTACGGGATGCGTCGACGTACGTGACCGACAGGGGAGGGACCGATGCCCGGAACCGTGCTGCTACTCGCCGCCTCGCCCGTGGGCAGGGGCCGGCTGGTGGACGCCGCGGCCGTGCTTCCGGTGCTCGCGGCCGTCGACCCCGCCGTGCTGGCCGGTACCGACACCGCGAACGTCGTCGAGCTGGCCGACCCGCTGGACCCCCAGGCCGTCCTGACCCGCCTGCGCGCCGCCGCGTCCGCGCCCGGCCCGCTCACCGTCTACGTCACCGGGCAGCTCCAGCTCGACCGCCGCCAGCGCCTGCCCCACCTGGCCCTCGCCCGCACCACGCCGGCCACCGTCCGCTACACCGCCTTCCCCTGGCACTGGTTCCGCGAGGAACTGCGGCTGCGCGCCCCCGGCGCCACCACCCTCTTCCTCGACCTGCACGCCGACCCGGAGGCCTGGGGGCTGCTGCGCACCACCCCCCTCGACACGGGCCGCACCGCCGCGGTCTACGGCCGTATCGCCCCGCCCCCGGGCCGCCGCGCCACCCCCGCCGCGCCCGCCTACATGAAGGCCCTGGCGACCCTGCTGCGCAGCGGTCACAGACCCCCGCTCGGCCAGTTGCACGAGCTGGCCCTGGCCCGCACCGAGGGCGCGTCCGCCGGTCTCGTCCTGGCGGCGGCGCCCCCGCGGACCGCGAACGACCCGCACGCCGCCATCACCGCCGCCGTGCAGGCGGGCCGCCACAACCACGCCGACCACCTGGCCGCCCAGTGGGAACAGGCCGCCGTACGGGCCCACGGGCCGGGCTCCGATGAGGCGCTGCACTGGGCGGAGGTCCGCGCCGACCTCGCGATGTTCGCCGGGGACCCGGCGCGCAGCTGCCGCACCTGGCTGACGGTCGCCGCCGCCCGGCTCGCCGCCGGGCAGCCCGTGGACGCGCCCGCCGTCGAGGCGGCCGTCGACCGCGCCCACCACCAGTGGAGCGAGATCACCGAACCCGCCCGCGCCCGCGAACTCGGCTCCGCCCTCGCCGACCTGCGCACCCGCGTCCCCGGCCGCCGCGCCGGCGCCCTGGAACACGTCCACCGCGAGCTGCGCCGCCTGGAACTCCAGACGCAGAGCTGAGCACACGCCACCCGGGGACGGGCGGAGTGGGGGGCCTCAGAGCGGTGGCCCTGCCGGGGCCGGGCCCAGGGTCGTGGTGCCGGGGGTCGTGCGGTGGCCGAGTCCGGTGCGGTAGGCGTCGAGGGCGGCCTCGACGCGGCCGGTGCGGCGCAGGAGGTCGCCGAGGAGGCGGCAGAGGTCGGCGAGGTCGCCGGCCGCGCCCGCGCGTTCCAGGAGGCTGAGGGCGCGGACGTAGTGCTCCTCGGCGGCCTCGGTGTCGCGGGCCGCCTCGGCGATCCGGCCGAGGAGGCGGTGCGCGGCGGCGGCGTGGACGGCGCCGCGTTCGGAGGACAGGTCCCCGAGGACGTCCCTCAGGAGCGCCGCGGCCTCCTCGGACTTGCCGCGGCGGTGCAGCACGTCGGCGAGTTCGACGGTGACCTGGCTGCTGTAGAGGGCGGCGCGGTGCGCGGAGAGCATGGTCTGGGCGGAGCGCAGCTCGGACTCGGCGCGTTCCAGGTCGCCGTTCTGGGCGTGGACGTAGCCGCGCATCCAGTGGCAGTTGGCGAGTTCGGTGCGGAGCTGGAGCTGGCGGTACATCTCGGCGGCCTTGGCGAGGGAGGCGTCCGCCTCGGCGAGACGGCCCTCGGCGAGCAGGGTGCGGGCGACCGAGCGGTGCATCCGGGCGACCAGCGCGGGGTCGGCGGCGCGCGGGGCGAGGGCGAGGGCGAACTCGGCGGCCTGCGCGGCGCGGGCGTGGGCGCCCATGTCCATGTACGGGCCGATGACGCTGGCGTAGAGCAGCAGCAGGGCGTCCGGGTCGTGGAGGCCGCCGCGGTTGAGTTCGTCGAGGGCGGTCTCCAGGAGGTAGACGGCGTAGCGGAGTTCCCCGGCGAGGTAGTGGGCGACGGCCCGGCCGCGCAGGGCGGGGACGCGGGCGGGCAGCGGGGCGTCGGCGAGGCTCTGCTCGGCGCGTTCGAAGAACCGCCGGGCGGTGGCGAGGTCGCCGGTCTCCAGACCGCACTCGCCGAGGCCGAGCAGGGCGGTGTGCCGGGCGTCGGCGAGGCCGTGGCTCTCGGCTTCGGCGAGCAGGGCGGCGTACTGGCGGGCGGCCTCCTCGGCCTCCCCGGTGGCGAGGGTGCGCTGTGCCTCGGTCAGCCGCAGCCGCAGGTCGGTGGCGAGGCGGGCGGGGCGGCCGGTGGCCAGTTCGTCGAAGGCGACGCCGAGGCGGTCGGCGAGGTGGCGCAGGGCGTCGTCGGAGGGGCGGACCCGGCCGGACTCCAGGGTGGAGATGTAGGCGGGGGTGTAGGCGGGTTCCGCCAGCTGCCGCTGGGTGAGTCCGCGTTCCCGCCGCAGCTGCTGCACCCTGCGCCCGATGGTCTCCGGGTCGTCACGCTCCGCCGTCGCCATGCGCACATGATGCCAGCGTCAACTGGCGGGCTCGGTCTTCCCGTTGAAGTCCGTACCCCCTAGCTTGGAGAAAGATAACCCCGGAAGTTAAGCCCGCTTAATCCGCCGCTGTTGCTGCCGCCGTCTGCTGCGAGGTCGCCGTGCCCGGACGCCCCTTCCCCCACCCCGGCCGTCCCTCCACGCGGTACGCCAGAGCGCTCGCCGCCGCCGTCCTCGCCACCACCGCCCTGATCGCCGCGGCGAACGCCGGCCCGGCCCAGGCGACGGAGCCGGGATGCCGCGCGGGAGCGGAACGGGCGGCGGGGGCCGCGCGCTGAGGCGTCCTTCTCGCCGAGGCGGGGCAGCCCGCCGGTCCCGGTCGTCCAGGCGCCCGGAAGGCGGCCCGGGCCCGTGGACACGGCCGTTTCACCGGCCCCCGGCCGGGTAGTCGGGCCTCATTTCCGGGCGGCCGGAGGAGGGAGTGACCGTGCGGCCCAGGCAGGAGCGGGACGGAGCGTGGGCCGCCGACGTGATCGCGGAATCGGTGCGGGGCGTCGGCGCCGGGGAACTGCCGCGCCGGTTGTGCCAGGTCGCGACCAGACTGCTGCCGGTGGACAGCGCCAGCGTCTCGCTGGCCGGCGAGGGGATGCCCGTACCGCTGAGCGCCGGGGACGACCGGGCCGCCGAGCTGATGGAGATCCAGGCGTCGCTGGGCGAGGGCCCGTGTCTGGACGCCGCCCGGATCAGCGCGCCGGTCCTCGTCGACGACCTGGCCACGAAGGCGAACGCCGGGCGCTGGCCCGTCTTCGCCCAGCAGGCCACCGCGGCCGGGGTCCGCGCGGTGTACGCGCTGCCGCTCGGCGACGGCGCCGGCTGCGTCGGCACGCTCGGCCTGTACCGGGAGGCCCCCGGCGTCCTCACCGCGCGCGAGCAGCACATCGCGCACCTCATGGCGCGGGTCATGACCGTCGCGCTGATGTACCTGCCGTGCGACGACGAGTACGGCGACCGCGCGGACGGCACCTGGCTCTCCGAGCTGGCCGACGGGCACGACCGGGTCTTCCAGGCGGTCGGCATGATCATGGCCCGGCTGGGCGTCGGCGCCGACGAGGCGCTGGCCCGCCTGCGCGCCCGGGCCTTCGCCCACGGCCGTACGGTGCTGGACCTGGCGCACGACGTGGTGGCCCAGCGGGAGCCGTTCGACCGGAAGTGAGCCCCACCGGGCCGCACTCGGGTCAGATCTGCACCCTCCCCTGCTTGCGCACCTCCGCCAGCCGCCGCGCGCCCAGTTCCGTCGCCGCCGCCGTGACCTCGGTGTAGACCTCGCCCAGTCCGCCGTTGGTCAGCGCGAACGCGTCCTCGCCCACCCGGACGGCGGCCACGTCCACGGTGAGCGTGACCAGCTCTCCCTCCCAGTCGATGGACGCCGTCACCCGCAGCCCCTGCCGGGCGTCCCCCACCTCGGGCAGCGCGGCCTCGGCCACCTCCACCTGCTCCACGGTCCCGGACACCATCGTGGCGCTGAAGCTCGCGCAGACACGGGGCAGGGTGCGCATCCAGGCGAGCGTGCGGTCCACGTCCGCCGGACGCTGCGGGGAGATCTGGTAACGCAGCTGGGCGTCGTCGTACGTGTCGTCCAGGCCGACGACGGCCTTCGCGGGCGCGCCGAGCAGTTCCTCGGCGTAGAGCAGGTCGAGGAGGCGCTGGCAGTCGGGCGCCGTGCCCTGCTCCGCCCGCGCCTTGAGGAAGGCGTCCCGCCAGGTCGCGGCGCCCTCGGTCGGCGCCCAGGGCTCGCCGAGGTCCGTCCAGGCGAGGAGGGCGGCCCGGGCCTGGGCCTCGGTGAGGGCGGGCGGGGTGGCCGGTCCCGGCGACGGGGACCTGCCGGGAGCGGCGGACGAGGAGGCCGCCGGGGAGGCCGTCCGCGGGTCCGCCGCCTCCATCTCGATGGCGGAGCAGGCGCCGGCGCCGAGCAGGGTGACGGCGGCGAGGGCGGTCAGGCGCGAGCGGGTCGTCGAAAGGGCCATCGGGGGCGACTCCAAACGGACTTGCCGGGCACGGTGGTACGTCCACGGCACCACCGCACCCGTCCGGTCACCAGCGCTCCGGGCCGTCCGGGTGATCAGCCGCCGACCGGTGCCGCGGAAAACCGGTGGCGCCCCCGCCCCGTCCGCCGCTACCGTCCCCGGCATGCAGCGCGCCCGTTCGTCCCGCACGACCACGCCGGAGACCGTCCCGGCGCGCTGACAGCTGAGCAGATGTCCGAAGCCCCGGGGCGAGCGCCCCGGGGCTTCGTCGCGTGGTTCTCGCTCCGCATCGGGAGGAGACCGCCATGACCACCTCGTACGACGCCCACGACCACCCCGTCGGCCCGGACGGCCGCCACGACCACCCCGGTGAGCCGGCCGACCGCCACGGCCACGCCAGCGGACAGGCCGACCGCCACGGCCACGCCAGCGGACAGGTCGACCGCCACGGCCACCCCGCCGGCCCGGACGGCCGCCACGACCACCCCGGTGAGCCGGTGGACCGCCACGGCCACGCCAGCGGACAGGCCGACCGCCACGGCCACCCCAGCGGCCCGGATGCCCATCACGACCACCCCGGCCGGCAGGGCGGCCGTCACGACCACCGCCGCCTCGGCCGCGAGCTGGGCATCTTCGGCACCGATCCGCTGATGGGCGCCGGTCTGCCGTACTGGCTGCCCGACGGGGCCGTCGTCCGGCACACCCTGGAGGAGTACGTCCGGGACGCCGAGCGGGCCGCCGGATACCGACACGTGTACTCGCCGGTGCTCGGCAAACGGGAGCTGTACGAGATCTCCGGGCACTGGGACCACTACAGCGACGACATGTTCCCGCCGATGCGACTCGGCTCCGAGGAGGTCGTGCTGCGCCCCAGCCTGTGCCCCCACCACGCCCTGATCTACCGCTCCCGCCCGCACAGCCACCGCGAACTGCCGCTGCGCATGGCCGAGCTGGGCGGCATGTACCGCTCCGAGCCGTCCGGCGTCCTCGGCGGCCTGACCCGCGTCCGCTCCATCCACCTCAACGACGCGCACATCTTCTGCACCCTCGACCAGGTGGTGGAGGAGGCCCGCGCCGCGCTCGCGCTGATCGCCCGCGCCTACGCCGACCTCGGCATCCGCGCCGCCCGCCACCGGCTCTCGCTGCCCGGCGAGGGCGGCAAGTACGTCGCCGACCCGGAGCTGTGGCGGCGGGCGACCGGGCTGCTGCGGGAGGTGCTGGACGGCGCCGGAGTGGAGTACGAGGCGGCCGAGGGCGAGGCCGCCTTCTACGGCCCGAAGATCGACGTCCAGGTCGTGGACCGCGCGGGGCGCGAGGCCACCCTGTCCACCGTCCAGATCGACTTCCACCAGCCCGAGCGCTTCGACCTGCACTACATCGGCCCCGACGGCGCCCGGCACCGCCCGGTCATGGTGCACCGCAGCGTCATCGGCAGCGTCGAGCGGGCCGTGGCGCACCTGATGGAGGAGCACGGCGGCGCCTTCCCGCCGTGGCTCGCGCCCGTGCAGCTGGTGGTGCTGCCGGTCTCCGAGGAGCAGGAGGAACACGCGCGGGAGGTGGTGGAGCGGGCGCTGCGGCTGGGCCTGCGGGCCGAGCTGCGCGGCCCCGTGGAGGGCAGTCTCGGCGCGCGGATCCGGGCGGCGCGGCTCGTGCCGTACCAGGCGGTGATCGGCGCCCGGGAGGCCGGCGACGGCCTGGCCGCCGTACGCCTGCGGGACGGGCGGCGGCCCGGCGCCCTGCCCGTCGACGACCTGCTGCGCCGCGTCGCGGCGCGGGTCGCCGCGCGCGGTGCCGGACTGTGGGACGCGGCATAGGGTCGACGCAGACGGAAGGAGTGAGTGCCCTGTGACCGGTCAGCCCATCCCCGTGATCATCGACTGCGACACCGGGGTCGACGACGCGCTGGCCCTGCTGTTCGCCGTCCGCCACCCGGGGCTCGACCTGCGCGCCGTCACCTGCGTCGCGGGGAACACCACCGTGGACGGCGTCGTCCGCAACACCCTCACCGTGCTGGAGCGGGCCGGCGCGCCCGACATCCCGGTCGCGCGCGGCGCCGAACGGCCCCTGGTCGAACCGCCGCGCTCGGCCCGCCATGTGCACGGCGAGGACGGGATGGGCGACCTGGGCCTGCCCGCCCCCACCCGCGCCCCCGTCGACCTGGACGCGGTGAGCCTGCTGCGCCGCGAGATCCTCGCCTCGCCGCGCCCGGTGACGCTGATCCCCACCGCGCCCCTCACCAACATCGCCCTGCTGCTGCGCACCCACCCCGACGTGGTCGGCAACATCGAGCGGATCGTGTTCATGGGCGGCGCGGTGGCCTGCGGGAACGCCACGGCGGTCGCCGAGTTCAACGTCTGGCACGACCCGGAGGCGGCGGCGGTCCTGCTCACCGCCGGGGTGCCGACCACCATGTACGGCCTCGACGTGTTCACCCGGGTCGTCGTCCCCGGCCGGGACATCGCCCGCCTGCGCGCGAGCGCCGACCCCGGCACCCGCCTCGCCGGCGACCTCCTCGCCCACCGCCCCGCCACCCCCGACGCGGACCCGGAGGACCCGGGCGGCGGCATCGGCGACGCGGGCGCGGTGTGCGCGGTCGCCGACCCGGCCGGCCTCACCACCCGCCTGCTGCCGGTCGAGGTCTCCCTCGCCCCCGGCCCCACCCGCGGCCAGACCATCGTCGACCGCCGCCCCCGCCCCGGCGAGTCCGAGATCCACGGCGAGGGCCGCGCGCCTGCCCTGGTCGACGTGGGCCTGGACGTGGACGTGGAGCGGTACGTGAAGCTGTGGCTGACGACGGTGGAAGGCGCCTGAGCCGCAGCCGGCGGATCCGGCGGAACCGGCAGATCCGCGTCACCCAGCAGATCCGGCGGCACCCAGCAGGTCCCGTGCACACGGCGAGGCCGCCCGCGGGGAATCGCGGGCGGCCTCGTCACATGGGGTGCTCGGTCAGGAGCGGGTGGCGCGGCGGCGGCGGGACACCACGACGAAGCCCGCGCCGGCGGCCAGCAGGGCGGCGGCACCGATGGCGATCGGGGTGGTGGCGCTGCTGGCACCGGTCTCCGCGAGGTCCTCGCCGCCGCCGTTCGGCGTGGCGGCCGGGGACTCGGTGGACGGCGCCGGCGACTCCGACTCCGCCGGGGCGGAGGCCTCCGGCGAGGTCTCCTCGGCCGGGGCGGACGGCTCGGCCGGGGCCGAGGTCTCCGGGGCCGGGGCGGACGTCGACGGGGCCGGCTCGGAGGCGGACGGGGCGGGCTCCGACGGGGCCGGGGACTCGGTCGTGCAGTCCTTCGTGCCGCCGTTCCAGGCCGCGATCAGCTTGTCCTTGATGACCGGGCGGTCCGGGCCCTTGGGCAGCTCACCGTGTTCGAAGCCGTCGTTGGCGTCCAGCTTGCCGTCGTACTTCACCGCGCCGCGGTAGAGGTCGATCTGCGCGAAGCAGCCGGCGTCCGGCACGGCGATGTCGAGGGTGTCGGTGGCGCCCGGCTTGACCGTCACCGTGTCGAAGTCCACGAAGACCTGCTCGCCGGAGGTGGCGAACGTCGGCCCGTGGGCGAGGTAGGAGGCGAGGGAGGCGGTGCAGGTGCTCGCGTCGGCGGCGGCGCGGACCGTGATGTGCACCTTGCCGTCGGCGGTCGGCTTCAGGTTCTGGTCGTCGACCTTCACCGAGTCGTGGAAGTTCGTCCCGTCGAGGGAGAACTGGCAGCGGTCGGTGGCGGTCTCCGTGCCGGCGCCGGTACCGGGCTGGTACTGGCCGCCGTGCTTCCAGCCGTCACCGCCGGGCGTGCCGGTCGCCCAGGCCCCGGAGGCGCAGGTGAAGGAGGCGGCGGAGAGGGCGAGGGCCGCGGCGCCCGTCCCCAGCAGGCGTCGCGCGGTGACACGTCTCGCTATGGACATGTGGTTCCCATCTGGGTGTGCATGGGTGCGGGAGGCGGCGAAGGAGCCCCCCGGAAGTGGTCGTGGAAACGCCGTGCTCACTGGTCACACGCGGCACAACGTGAGCACATGTTCGGACTCGCCGGGAAGGCTGTCAATTCCCCTGACAAACTGCTGCCCGCCCCTGACGTGGCGTTACCCGCGGGGCGGCGCAAGGAATGTTCGCTTTTCCGGCGATGTGGACAGTCATCTCCCTGACACCCGCAACACCCGCAATGCCGAGAAGGAGGCCGCGTGCCCGACCTCTCCTCCAGGAACCCCGACTGGTGGCGCCAGGCCGTCATCTACCAGGTCTACCCCCGCAGCTTCGCCGACGCCGACGGCGACGGACTCGGCGACCTCAAGGGCATCACGCAGCGGCTCACCCATCTCGCCGCACTCGGCGTCGACGCCCTGTGGCTGTCCCCCTTCTACCCCTCCGAACTCGCCGACGGCGGCTACGACGTCGCCGACTACCGGGACGTCGACCCCCGCCTCGGCAGCCTCGACGACTTCGCCGCGATGACCGCCGAGGCCCACCGGCTCGGCCTGAAGGTCATCGTCGACCTCGTCCCCAACCACACCTCCCACCAGCACGTGTGGTTCCAGGAGGCGCTGCGCGCCGGACCCGGCTCGGCGGCCCGCGACCGGTACGTGTTCCGCGACGGGCGCGGCCCGGGCGGTGAACACCCGCCCACCGACTGGCAGTCCGTGTTCGGCGGCAGCGCCTGGCAGCGCGTCCCCGACGGCCAGTGGTACCTGCACCTGTTCGCCCCCGAACAGCCCGACCTCAACTGGGAGAACGAGGAGGTCCGCGCCGACTTCCGCACCACCCTGCGGTTCTGGTCCGACCGGGGCGTCGACGGCTTCCGCATCGACGTCGCCCACGCCCTCGCCAAGGACCTCAGCGAACCGCTGCGCGACCTGGGCGCACCCGAGCTGAGCGACGAGGAGTCCCTCGTCCACTTCCCGCCCGGCACCCACCCGTTCTTCGACCGCGACGAGGTCCACGAGATCTACCGCGACTGGCGCAAGATCCTCGACGCCTACTCCCCGCCCCGCATGGCCGTCGCCGAGGCCTGGGTGCCGGGCCCGCGCCGGGTGCTGTACGCCCGCCCGGACGAACTCGGCCAGGCCTTCAACTTCGAGTATCTGAAGACCCGCTGGGACGCCGCCGAGCTGCGCCGCGTCATCACCGCCTCGCTGGCCGACGCCCGCGCCGCCGGGGCCTCCGCCACCTGGGTGCTGTCCAACCACGACGTCGTACGGCACGCCACCCGGCTGATGCTGCCGCCCGGCACCGACGTCGACGCCTGGCTGCTGTCCGGCGGCCACGCGCCGGCCGTCGACACCGCCGCCGGGCTGCGCCGGGCCCGCGCGGCCACACTGCTGATGCTGGCGTTGCCCGGCTCGTCGTACCTCTACCAGGGCGAGGAGCTGGGCCTGCCCGAGGTCGCCGACCTGCCCACCGCGGTCCTCCAGGACCCGATCTGGGAACAGACCGGCCATGTCCGCAAGGGCCGCGACGGCTGCCGGGTGCCGCTGCCGTGGACCACCACCGGACCGTCGTACGGCTTCGGCCCCGGCGGTGCCTGGCTGCCGCAGCCGGAGTCCTTCGCGCGGTACGCCGTCGAGGCGCAGGACGGGGTCGACGGCTCCACCCTGGAGCTGTACCGCAGCGCGCTGAAGCTGCGCCGCAAGCTGCTTCAGGGCGAGGAGCTGACCTGGCTGGAGGACGTCCCGGAGGGCGTGCTGGCGTTCACCCGCACGGACGGCTGGCGGTGCCTGGCCAACCTGTCCGGCGAGCCGGTACCGCTGCCGCCCGGCGAACTGCTGATCAGCAGCGCGCCCCTGACGGAACAGGGGGTGCTGCCGCCGGACACCACGGTCTGGCTCGGCTGACCGGCATGCCCCGCACGGGAGTTCAGGTCACCACGGCCGGCTCGTGCGGGGCCGTGTTCAGCCGCCGCCCGCCGTCCTCCGCGCACACCACGACGTCCCCGATGACCACGCCGAACCGGCCCGGGAGGAGGATCCCGGGCCGGACGGCGAAGCACATCCCGGCGGCCAGCGGGCTCTGCTCGCCCTCGGCGAGGTACGGCGGCTCGTGCGCGGTGAGGCCGACGCCGTGCCCGGTGCGGTGCGTGCCGTACGCCCCGTACCCGGCGTCGGTGATCACCGCGCGGGCCGCCCGGTCGATCTCCTGGCAGGGCACGCCCGGCTTCACCGCCTCGAACGCGGCCCGCCGGGCGGCCCGTACGGCCTCGTGGACCGCGCGCTCCTCGGCGGTCGGCTCGCCGACGTGCACGGTCCGGACGGCGTGGGAGGCGTAGTCGTCCTTCAGACCGCCGAAGCCGAGGACCACCATGTCGCCGTCCTCGATCCGCCGGTCGCCGGCCGTGTGGTGCGGGTCGGCGCCGTGGGGGCCGGACCCGACCACGGTGAGGTCCACCCGGTCGTGCCCGTGCTCCCGCAGCAGCCGGGCCAGGTCACCGGCCACCTCCCGCTCCCGCCGCCCGGCGAACCGCACGCGCAGGAGGTCGCCGTACGCGGCGTCCGCCGCCGCTCCGGCCGCCGCGAGCCGGGCCAGTTCCCGCTCGTCCTTCACCGCGCGCAGCAGGGGCAGCGCGGTGCTCAGCGGCAGGTGGCTGCTGAGCGGCAGGGCGGCCTGGAGGCCCAGCAGATGCACCGCCGGGGTCCCGTCGGAGACGCCGTACCGGCCGTGGGCGCGCAGCAGTCCGGCCGCCGCCGCGTACGGGTCCTGCCCGTCCTGCCACTCGGTGATCCGCACGGCTCCCGCGCCGGGGGCGGCCTCCGCGTCGGCTCGTTCCGGGGTGGGGACCAGCAGATACGGCTCGGAGTCGGCGGTGACGACGAGCAGGGTGAGGCGTTCGCCGACCGCCGCGGGCCGGTGGCCGCACATCCACACCATGTCGGGGCCGGGCGTCACGAGCAGCCCGGACAGCCCGCCGACCGCCGCCTCGCGGGCGGCGCGGTGCATCCGGCCCGCGTAGTCCTGCGCGGTGAAGGGCGCCGGGAGTGAGTCGGTCATGGTGCCGCCGGGGGGCCTGGTGGGGGCTGGTGCATACGGGTGAGGCGTATGGATGGGTCGTACGGGTGGGTCGTACGGGTGGGGCGTACGGGTCGGTGGGTCGGTGTGGCGGACGGCCGGGGCCGGGTCAGTAGCGCACGGCGCGGCCCAGCTCGGCCTTCACGTCACCGCCCAGGTCGCGGTTGCTGCGGGCGGTCGCGGAGCGCTCGGCGCCGGCCGGCACGTCGCGGACCGTGGTGACGACGGTGTCCAGGAGGTCGCCCTTGCCGTCGTTGAAGGTGACCTGGACGGCGAAGGTCTTGGCCGAGTCCGCGGTGTTGCGGACGGTGACCTCGACCGTGGTGCGGCCGTCGCGGTCGGTGGCGGGCTTGCCCAGGGTCACATCGCGCTTGACGTCGACGCCGCCCGCGATGTCGTCGAACCGCCGGCCCGCCTCGGCCGTCGCCGACGACACGGCGTCCCCGGCCCGCGACGCGGCCGACTCGACCGCCGACGCGGCGTCCCGGGCGGGACCGTCCCCGTCGGCGCAGCCGCCGGTGAGGACGAGCACCGCGCCCGCCGCCATCGCCGTGACCGCGGCCCAGCTCCTGCGGTGACCGGCCATGCTGCCTCCCAGGGTGCGGGTCTCCTTCCAGTGAAGGCCTGTCGGGACGGCACCGCATGCCGATCACCCGAACGGAGTATCCGGCCCGGTGGGCGGGCGGAGTGTCCCGCCCGGCGGGCGATCAGCCGACGAGGCCGAGAATGCCCAGTTCGCTGATGTCCTGCACCGGCAGATTGCTCGTGGGTGCGGCGCCGGCGCAGGCCCCTCGGCCGGCGGGGCTGGGGCCGTAGCCGCCGCCGAGGCCGCCCGCCGGGTCCAGCGGCAGCCCGCCTCCATGACTCCGGCGCCGGCGCCGACGGCCCGGGGACGGGGCCGGCCGCCGCCGCCCGCGTCCGGCAACGTCGGTTCCGGCCGGTGACCGGACAGGCGGAGGGGCTGCCCCGCCGACCAGGGGCAGCCCCTCCATGGTCGCCGCCGGGGGGAGGTGGCGGGCGGGGCCCTGCCATGACAGCCGTGGGGATGGACAACTGCCGGGCACCCGCCGTGTCCGTCCCCCGGGCGGCGTGATCCAGCGTGCCCCGCGGCGGCGGGCGGGGCGGTGCGAAACGGCGGAGATCCGTACACCTAATCCGCGGGCGCCCCTACCTACGTACGCCCGTCAGGTCACCGCCGGGATCTCGGTGCGCGAGGTGATGCCCAGCTTGGCGAGGATGTGCTCGACGTGGGCGTCGACCGTGCGCTTGGAGATGACGAGCCGTTCGGCGATCTCCCGGTTGGACAGGTCCTGGGCGACGAGTGCGGCGACCTCGCGTTCGCGGCGGGTGAGGACGTCGGTGGACGGGGCGGCGGCCGTCTGCGCCGGGACCGGGCGCGGACGCGGGTGCGGGTCGTCGGCGTCGGCCCGGACCGCCTCGACGACCTCCCGCCCGGACATCCGCGCCCCCGTCTGCCGCCACCGCTCGAACTCGGCCTCCCCGAGCTCCTCCCGCACCGCCGTGTGCCACGCCTCCTGCTCCTCCAGCAGCCTCGGCAGCATCGCCACCGGGTCGCCCGCGAGGTGCCGGGCGTGCTCGGCGTATCCGAGCAGCCAGCAGGCCCGCACCGGCCGCCCGGCACGGGCCGCGTGCCAGGCGAGGCCCAGGCAGGCCAGCGCCGCCACCAGCACCTCACCGATCTCACCGGCCGCCTCCAGCCCGCGCAGGAACGATTCCGCGCTGTCCTCGTGGCGCCCGTCG
Source organism: Streptomyces sp. NPDC052773 (assembly GCF_044547145.1). Classification (NCBI taxonomy): domain Bacteria; kingdom Bacillati; phylum Actinomycetota; class Actinomycetes; order Kitasatosporales; family Streptomycetaceae; genus Streptomyces; species Streptomyces sp. NPDC052773. Next base: position 341,484 of record NZ_JBITZX010000007.1, read on the forward strand.
AGCCACAGGATCAGGCCCTGCACGGTGAGCGTGGAGGCGTACAGCTGGCGGTCCCCGGCGCTCGCCAGGTACGCCAGGCCCGTCGCGCACAGGTCCAGCGCACCCGCCGGGTCGCCGAGTACGGCCCGCAGCAGCGCGCCCTCGTAGTGCAGGACGCCGATGCCGAGCCCGTCACCGGCGGCGACGATCCGCTGCCGGGCGCTCTCCAGCGCGGCGAGGCCGCTCTCGATGTCGCCGCCGAGCGCGGTCAGCGCCCCCAGGTAGGCCTCCGCGAACAGCTCCACGCGCGCCTCGCCGGCCCGCCGGGCCGTCGCCCGGGCCTGCGGGAACCGCTCCAGGGCGGTCTCCAGATCCGCCGTCCAGATCGCGAACACGCCGGTCATGAGCAGTCCCCAGGCCCGCTGCGGGCAGTCCTCGGTCACCCGCTCCAGGCCCTTGTCTATCCAGTAGCGGCCCTCGGAGAGGGTGCCCGCGGCCCGCCAGTACGGGCCGAGCCGGGTCGCCAGCCACAGCGCCTCCGCCGCGCGGTCGCCGTCGCCGAAGCCGTACTCCAGCGCGGCCCGCACATCCGCCGCCTCCTCGCGCACCGCCCGGTGCAGCGCGGCCTGCGCGGGGGTCAGCAACTCCTCCCAGAAACGGCCGGCCAGCGCGTCGTAGTGGGCGAAGTGGCGCAGCCGTACGGCGTCCCCCGCCTCCCCGGCGAGGGACAGCCGGTCGGCGCCGTACGCGCGGATGGTGTCCAGCAGGCGGTAGCGCGCGCCGTCCTCCCCGACGCGCTGCACCACCGACTTGTCCACCAGCCCGATCAGCGCCTCCACCGCCTCCGGCCCGGTCAGGTCGGCGTCCGCGCAGATCCACTCCGCCGCCGACAGCTCGAACGACCCGGCGAACACCGAAAGCCGCGCCCACAGCCGCCGCTCCTGTGGCGTGCACAGCTCGTACGACCAGTCGATGGCGGTACGCAGCGTCTGATGCCGGGTGAGAGACGTCCGCCGACCCCCCGTCAGCACCTCGAAGCGGCGGTCCAGTCGGGCCACCAGCTCCGCCGGGGGCACCGCCCGCAGCCGTACGGCGGCCAGCTCCAGGGCGAGCGGGATGCCGTCCAGCCGGTCGACCAGCGCGAGGGTGGCCTCCCGGTCGGCGCCGGTGGCGGCGAGGCCGCCGGTGACGGCCGCCGCGCGCTGGGTGAACAGGTCCAGCGCGTCCTCGCGGCCCAGCGGCGCGATCGGCACGCAGTGCTCGCCGGGCACGTCCAGCGGCTGTCGGCTGGTGGCGAGCACACTGAGCCCGGCCGCCTCGCGCAGCAGGATGTCGCAGAGCATCGCGCAGGCGTCGACCAGATGCTCACAGGTGTCGAGCACGATCAGCAGCCGCCGCCCGCGCAGATGCTCCATCACCGCGTCCAGCGCCGACATCCCCGACTGCTCCGGCAGCTCCAGCACCCCCGCGAGCGTCGCCGGGAGCAACTCCGGGTCGTGCAGCGCGGACAGCTCCACCAGCCGCACCCCGTCCGCATACCGCCCGGCCGACTCCCCGGCCGCCCGCAGCGCCGTACGGCTCTTCCCGACCCCACCCGGCCCGACCAGCGTGACGAGCCGCGATCGCTCCAACGCGCCACGTATCTCGCCGAGTTCTTTCCCTCTGCCCACGAAACTGGTCAGATCCACGGGCAGTTGCCCGCCCCGCCGCTGCCCGAAGCCGAAGCCCATGCGACCCCCGTAGCCCTTGTCCGACCATCACAGAGTAAGCGGGTGATCGCGGTGCGTGTGGGCGGCTTGGGAAGCCGGGGCGACGCGGCGTGCGCCGCTGGGACCCGGCCGCTCTCGCGGCGAAGGACGGCTCAGCCCTTCCGCGCCGCCCCGTGCGGCCAGACGACGTCGACCGCCAGACCGGCCTCGCGAGCCTCCAGGACGGTGTCCGCGGTTCCCCCGCCCTTGCCGCTCGGTCCCTCGCCGTTCCAGACGGCCACGAGACGGTCGGCGCGGCGCAGGAGCGTGCGGTTGGCCGCCTCGTACGCCGCCCGGTTCGCGGTCTCGTGATCGAGCACGATCACCTCGTCGGCGGCCTCGGTGAGCCGGTCGAAGGCGTCGGCGTGGTCGGGCTTCACCTTGGTCCGCCGGTAGTCCTGCGAGGGGATGACCGCGACCAGACGGCCGCCGAGTTCGAGAACGACTTCGGCGAAGAGGGAGTCGGAGCCCTTGGCGAGGCAGGAGACGCCGGTGAGATCACCGGCGTACGGCTTGAGAATCTCCCGCAGGGCGTCTCGCACCAGGGGCACAGTGGCGTCGGTCAGGTCCATGTGCCCGGTCACGGCGATCGTGGTCACGTTGCTCCTCAGCTCGACAGCACTTCGCCGATCCTCGCACGGGCTTCGCCGACCGCACGCGGCGTCGAACTCCCGGTGTGCGGGTGCGGCTGTCCCGCTCAGGCCCAGGCTCTGCGCCTGCGGGTCGCTGCGGCGAACCGGCCGGTGGCCCCACCTGGCGGCGGGGCCGGGGTGTGCCTTCGGGTCAGCCGAGTGACACGGTGGCGAACGGCTCCCACTCGTACATCCGGTTGTCCCGGTGGATGATGATCAACTCGGCGCTGGAGATGCGCGCCCGGGCCGGTTCCGGATCCAGCTCGCGGAGAGCCTCCATGATCGGAGCGGCCGGGCCGTCCGCGGCGCTGTAGGCGACGGAGACATGCGGGGTGAAACTCTCGGCCTTCTCCGGCACTTCGCCGAGTACCTCGCCGATCGAAGCGCGGATCGCGTCGCGGACCTGCCGGACCGGTCCGTCCGGGTGGACGGGGAGCAACACGGCTTCCGAGTGGAGGACCACAGGCCCGATCCGGATGTCGAAGGAGGGGACAGCCGCCAGCCGCTCGCGGGCCACCTCGACGATGGCGTGGACGTCCGGCTCCTTGGCCTCGCCGACGAACCCGATGCCCTGCATGGTCAGATGCAGCCAGCGGTCGGGGATGGGCGTGAGGAGGTCTCCGAGAGGGGCGAGGGCGGCTCGGTACTCACCGGCGAGCCGGTGCACGTCCGTCTGGCCCTCGAACGTGAGATGCCACGTGTAGAAGCGGCGGCCTACGCTCCAGCCAGGCCGCCACCACCAGTGATTCCGCATGGACTCCGGTTCTGGCTTCATGGCCTGGATCCAATCAGGCCGAACCGTCTCCTGACGAGAGCGCCAGGTGCCGGGGTGCCGAGTCCAGACAGAAAGCCTCAACGGCTGCCCGGAGCCCGACAGCAGCCGAGCCCTGAGGGCGCCCGAGACCCGACACCAGCTCGGTCAACCGCTGGGTGACGGGTGCGAGTCGGTGGTCCGGCGGTAGGGCGAGCACGGGACCGAGTGCTTCAAGCGCACCCTCGGCCTCCCCGCCGGCCATATGAGCGGCCGCCTTGCAGATGTGGATCTGTGCCTCGGTGCCATAGGCACGCACGGGCTGGGCAGCGAGGAGCGTGAGCGCGTTGTCCGCGGCGCACAGGGCGTCCGTCGGCGCGCCGACGCGTAGCCGGACGGCCGCCGCATAGTTCTGCTGTCGTGACGGCAGGCAAGAGAGGATGCCACCGATGTCGTCCGCCTCGCGGACGGTGTCCCGGGCCTCCTCTGCTCGGGCCAGGGCAGCGATCGCTTCGTCGCGGGCCCAGAGCTGCGACCAGGCGTCGGCTTCCTGGCAGGAAAGAAGCACCCTGACCGTGCCGCCGACTCGGTAGGTTGCGCCATGGCGCGCACGTGCGATCGCTTCCCGCAGCCGACCATCCCAGAAAGCGATCTTCGAGCGGGTTGACAGCACCCAGGCGCGCAGCTCGTCGTGGCCGGCGAGTTCGGCACACAGCCACGCCGTGCGACCCTGCGCCTCCGCGGCGCGCAACTGTCCCAGGTCGGAGGACATCCAGGCGAGCAGCGCGCAGAGGTATCCCGCCACGACATAGAGGTCAGCGGATTGCCGGGGGTACTGGTGGCCTTCGAGGAGCGTGAACACCCTGTCCCGAAGTCGGCGGGTGCGGCCGAAGAGGACGACCGGGTCGGAAACCAGGTAGTCGATGGCGAGGTAGCGAAGACGAACCACAATTGTCCGATGGCGAGACGTTTCGCGGACCAAAAGACCTGTCCAAGCAGGTGCGTTGTACCTGGTGGGAGGGGCTGCGTGATGTCCGTAAAAGTTGGTCACGGCAGCCCGTGACGCATGACGAGTTCCTTGGAAGCGTAGAGGTACCGGCAATGCCAAGGGACACACAGCCGGAAAACCCCGGCGGCCGCGCGAACGGCCCCGGGGCGTGGCCAACGCTACTGAGGAGCGTCGACAATTGGCTTTCCTATCACAGGTATTCGAATGGGTGAGGGCGGTTCTTTTTCGCCCACGAATTCGTGGTCGGCACCGCCGCACCAGCCCGCCGCGCGTAGTGTTCCCCGCCCTTTCCTCCGAGCCCTCGCCGGACGTCTGGGGCGCGCGGTTTGTCGTTGCCCAGGCTCACCGACGGGAGGCCCCTGCGCCGTGGGAGCACCCAGGTGTGCTCGTCCGGCCGTACGTGGCGTGCCTGGGCGCGGATGTCTACGCGGTCGCTCAGGGCACCTCGGAGGGTGAGCGACTGTGGTGACCTTCGAGCCCGGTCCCGGCGACCTCGTCGAGGACACCGTCGCGAAGAGGATCGGCAAGGTGATGGGCTTCGTCGGGCCGTACGTGCAGCTGCGCCCGGTCGGCGGCGGCACGGAGTGGGACGCGGAGCCGGGCACGTTGCGGCCGGTCACGGTCGGCGAGGCGCTGAGCGCGGGTGTGTCGGTGGCCAACGCTCGGTCGCGGGGTGAGCTGCCGTGACCACGCACCCCCTCACCGACACGACCGGCGGGCTGTCGGCGGAGTGCACGCTGGCACAGCGGCCGGACTACGAGGACATGCACCGCACTTGCCGCCGGACCAGGGACATTCCGCTGCCTCACTCCAGCCGCGTCCTGCTCGTACGGCGGTGTGGCTGCTCCTGCCACTGGAAGGCAGGTGGGCCCCGGTGAGCGCGGACGGCATCCCGCCGGTGGACCTCGGGACGATGCGCGAGACCATCCGCCGCGTGATCGGCCCCGGCGCCCAGCCGCCCACCGAGAGGGCCTGAACCGGCTGACCAACGCGCTGCGCGGCCACATCCAGCTGATCATCCCCGTGGTCGAGCGGGCCGCCCGGAAGCTGCCTCAGTACTAACCGCCCCGCGACGGCGCACTGGTTGCCGTGTGGGTGGCTCCCAAGCCGGCCGCCACCGCGGATCCCGGGCCCGACGGGGTGACTGCTCAGGCCGTGGAACTCGCCTACGCCCTCGACTCCTTCTGCGACCGCTACGAAGACCTGCGGTTCTCGGGTCGTCCTGGAACGGAACGGCCGCAGGGAACACGTGCTTGTCGACGTGGACGCGGGGGCGTGGGCGGTCGTCTTCCGGGAGGGGGGTCGGTGGTTGGTGCGGCAGGGGGGCGCGGCGCGGCTGTGGGACCGGGTATGCGAGCGGGTCGGGCGGTGGCGGGCGGACGGGTGTCCGTCGGCCGGCCGTATGCGGCTGCATGTCGGGGCGGATGGGCAGCACCTCACCTGGGCGTGACCGAGGGCCTCCGCCGAGCCTGGAATACGACCTGATCGTCGCGGCGCTCATGGGATAACCGCATGGCCCCGTTCGGGGGACCCCGCCTCATCCGTTGTGGGACATGCGGTGCCGTGGGCGCACCGCCGGTGGGCGGGGGCGCGTTGCCCTTGCATGGCACGAACCGATTCCCGCAGAGACCTCTTTCACCGCCGCCGGCGGACCACCGCGCCGCCGCTCGCCGGATCCGCGGTCGTCGTGCGGCCGCCGCCGCAGACCGGGCAGTGGCCGGCGCGGGCGTCGGCCATGGCGGCGAGGGTGCCGAGGGCCTGCTGGAGGGCCAGTTCGACGGCGGCGGGGACGAAGAGGGCGCCGCTGCCGTCCGGGGGGACCAGCCAGCGCAGGCGTCCCGCGGCGCGGTGGGGGGCCGGGACGGCGATCCAGGAGCCGCGGCCCGCGTACCGGATGTCGGGGCCGATCCAGCGGCCGTGCGGGTCCGGTGGCAGGAAGAAGCCGACGCGGCGGGTGCCGGTGTCGGCGAGCGCGGGGCCGGGCACCTGCGGGATGCAGAGCAGGGCGTCCAGGGCGAGGACGCCCAAGTCCTCCGGCACGGTGAGGACGTCCCAGAACCGGCCGCAGGCCAGCATGGCCGTTCCGTTCTCCCCGGCCCACTGGCGTTTACAGGCCCGCGGGTCCGTCGCCGCCGCGGACAGCCATTCCTCGGCCCGTCTCAGGGCGCCTCGCATCACGCACCTCCGGGATCCGGATCAGGGGTGCTCATGCTGGTAGATATTTCTAACGTGCGGAAGGGGTGGCGAACCGTGGCGAATGTGTACGTACGACTTCTGCGCCCCCTGCGCCACCTCGCGCGCCCCCGTCGGCCGGACCCGATCGACTCCCTCGTGGAGACGGCCCGGCGGCTGGAGTACGGGGGCGGGAGCCGACCGGACGTCGAGGCCGACGGCACCGCCCGCGCGGACTCGGGCGGAGATATCGGGCCAACAGGCAACCCGCATCCCTGATTTACCGGTCTCACAGGGTGCTCACAGGCCGGCCGGGGCGCGTGGGGAGCGTCCGCAGTGAGGGCCGGGCCGTGGGCTGTCCAGTCCGATGCCGCTCGACCGCGGCACTCGCAGACGAGGAACCCGATGACCAGTCAGAAACGCACCACACGCCTCAAGCGGGGCGCACTCGCCGCGGGGGCGGCGCTCACCGTCGTCGTCGCCGGGGCCGGGGCCGCACCCGGTGCCGGGGACGGCAAGGCGAGCACCGCCACCGGCAAGCCGAAGCTCAAGCTGATCGCCGCGTCGAAGTCCGTCACGCTCGACCGCTGGGAGGGCGAGCCGGGGGTCTACCTGGACCTGGGCACGTACGTCGCGGTCGACGACGCGCCGCTGGAGTTCCGGGTCACCAGGAAGTCGTACAAGGATCCCGTCGTCGCCAAGCAGGTGCTGCGCAAGGGCACGAGTACGACGACGAGGACGTTGCCCGCCGGGCTCGTGAAGGACTTCACGGGGCTGCCCGGGTTCCTGGAGGTGACGGTCACCGACGCCGCCGGGACCGAGGTGGCGAAGAGCAAGGGCACCTTCTGCCCGAACAACGCCTCCGGCCGCATCCGCCCGGACGCCCCGGCCACCTCGCACTACCCGGAGAGCTGCCCGACCAACCCGTTCACCCTCGGCTCGGTGTGGGGCGTGGAGAAGGGCTGGGCGTCCAACTCCAGCACCGTCGACTACGACAAGCCGGTGGACCTCCCGGCCGGCGAGTACACGGCCAAGGTGCGGGTCGCCAAGAAGTACCGGGACCTGTTCTCCATTCCGGACGACCGGCCCACCGTGAAGGTGACCGTGCGGGAGTCCGGCGGGGGCGGCGGCCAGGGCGCCGCTGCCGCCGGGAAGTCCGGGGCCCACCACGGCGCCGGGCACGGCACGGGCGGACACGGCACGGGGCATGGCTCCGCGCACGGCACGGGCCACGGCTCCGCGCGCTCCGGCCACCACTACGGCCCGCGCGGCGCCGACGCGCCCACCCCGCCCGCCCTCTCCCACGCCCTGGAGGACCGGGGCCGCGCCCACCACCTGGGCGACGGGCCCGGCCACACCGACGGTTCCCGGATCGCGCCCGCGCTGAAGCCGAACGCCAAGCGGCCCACCGGCCGCGCGGGCGTCCCCGCGAACGTGCCCAAGCCCGACCTGCGTTCGCTGCCGGCCTGGGACATCGCCATCACCGACGGCGAGGACGGCGACGTACCGGGCAAGGACTACCTCGCCTTCAGCGCCAACGTCTGGAACGCGGGCCCCGCGCCGCTCGTCGTGGACGGCTTCCGCAGCCCGGGCAAGGACCTGATGGACGCCTACCAGTACTTCTACGACGCGAACGGCAAGCAGGTCGGCTACACCCCCACCGGCACCATGGAGTGGGACCCGCGCATCGGCCACGAGCACTGGCACTTCACCGACTTCGCCAGCTACCGGCTGCTGAGCGCGGACCAGTCCAAGGAGGTCCGCAGCGGCAAGGAGGCGTTCTGCCTCGCCAACACCGACGCGATCGACTACACGGTGAAGAACGCCAACTGGCACCCCTACAACACGGACCTGTCGACCGCCTGCGGCCAGCAGAACTCGATCTCCGTGCGTGAGGTGCTGGACGTCGGCTCCGGCGACACCTACACCCAGTACCGGCCGGGCCAGTCCTTCGACATCACCGACCTGCCGAACGGCACGTACTACATCCAGGTCATCGCCAACCCGGAGAAGCGGCTGAAGGAGACCAACCTCAAGAACAACGTGGCGCTCCGCAAGGTCGTCCTGGGCGGCAAGCCCGGCGCCCGCACGGTGACGGTTCCGCCGCACGAGCTGATCAACGCCAAGTAACACACATGCGAGGGGGGTTCGGGCGCGGTGGCCGTCGCGTCAACCGGTTCCGAACCCCGCTCCGACCGGCCCCTGGCCGGGTGTCACCAGGCCCGCCTCGTACGCCACGATCACCGCCGATGAGTTCGCGCTGCGCGGCCTCCCGGGCCAGCCGGGACTCCTCCCTGCTGCGGAAGGCGTCCGCGACGCCGACGGTGGCGACGACGCCGACCGCCAGCACGAACGACTCCGTGAAGTACGACAGCGAGCCGTCGGCGCCCAGCGCGGGCGCCTTGCCGCCGAGGTCGTACACGCCCATCGCGACATGGCCCGCGTTGACGAGCAGCGATCCGGCGATGCCCGCGCCGAGCAGCAGCGCGGGGTGCAGGACCCGGTGGCGGGCGAGGGCGTAGAGGCCCATCACCCCGGCGACCGCCACGGTGAGCAGCATCTCGGGCCGGAACAGGGTGTTCAGCAGGGCGGCGGGGACGACGAGGAGCCCGGTGCGTGGCTCCCGCCGCCGCCACAGCAGCGGTACGACCACGGGCGGCAGGGTCGCCAGGACCGTCGCGGAGGTGATCCGCCCCTGCAGGACCTCCACGGCGGCCAGGGCGGCGAGCAGGGCGCCACTGACGTACGGGTACCGGGGCGAGCGGAGCCAGGCGGTGGGCCGGAGGGTCGACGGACGCATCCCCTCATGCGCGGCGCGGCTGATCCCCCGCAAGGGGCAGGACACCCTGATACGCGCGCTGCCGCTGGTGCGGCGGTCGGTGCCGGACTCCACGCTGCTGCTGGTGGGAGCGGGCCCGCACGAGGGGGCTCTGCGGCGGCCTGCTGACCGACGGCCACGACCCGCGCACCGTCGCCGGCCATCTGACGACTTTGCTGGCCGATCCCGGCCTGGCAGGCGAGATGGGCCGCAAGGGGCGGGCCTGGGTGCGGGAGGAATGGGGCTGGGAGCACGCCCACGCGCGGCTCACGGAGCTGCTCAGGCACGGGACGGGCCTCGACCCGCCCTAGATGATCGATTCCAAGGACGGGTCACTCGCCACAGCAGCTCGGCGGCCTTGCGCAGGCGCTTGTTGTAGCCGGGCTGCTTTGGCAGGTAGGGGAAGAGACGCCGCAGGTGGGCGCAGGCATAGCGAAGCCACTTGGCCTCGGAGGTGAAGCCCAGCATGGCCTGCATCATCGCGAGCGTGACCAGCTCGGCATCGGTCAGTTGCGGAGCGATCCCGATGGCCGGACGCCAGGGAGCCAGATGCGGTGATGCCTTCAGCAGGTCGTCGGTCTTCACATAGAGTGCGGTGGCGAGGGAGTCCAACGCTGTTTTCACACACCGACGTTGGGCTCCCTTCCCTTGTGCGCGCAGCCGATCCCTTGAAATCGATCATCTAGTCGGCCTGACTCGTCTCGTTTCCCCCGACCGCAAGAAGATCAGGCTGCGGTTCACCGGGCGAGCGAGGACGCTTCACCAACGGCCGCCAGCAGTTGGAACTGCCACTCCGGATCGGCTTGACCGATGGCCAGGCCGATCCATCGCTCCGAGTTCGGCAACCGCCACATCTGCATGCTCCCGGCGACACTGCATAGGAAGCTGAGTGGCTCGCGAGTCGTGACGTCAGGGTCGGGGTCGTCGAGCCCGAGATACGGCCACAGATCAACCGCTTCCGGGGCACCCCAACGTTTCGTGAGGATGACAGCCAGAGCGGCGAGGTTGGCTTCCAACTCCTGCTCGGCCGCCTCGACGATCTCGGTGCTCCGGTCCTCCCAGAAGTCCCGGCTCTCTCGGAGCACGGCCAGGTGAAACCCGGGCCCACCCCACTGGCCGTCCGGTCCCGGCCTTCCCTCCACCTCAGGGAAGGGCAGAGAGCTCAAGTTGTCGATGATCGACAACTGCTCGTCAGCGGGGCCTGCGGACTGGTGCTGGGGCGGCATAGCCGAAGCCTAGCCGCCTGGTTCCAATCCGCCTGGCCAGGTTCCAACTAACGTGTCACGGCACAGTGATGCACAGGCACAAGACACCCCTTGGAATTGATCATCTAGGGCGCGTGGCCCACCGGCATCCGTTCCCGGGCCGCCGACACCACCAGCCCCCGGACTCGTTCCACGCACCGCCGCAGGTTCTTGTAGGCGATGTCGGTGTCCGGGTAGCGGGCGGCGAACTGCAGGCCCTCGTGGAGGCGGGTGACCCACACGCACACCTGGTCGCCGTAGGAGACCCGGATCAGCGTGTACGCCTTCTGCTCCTGCCAGCGCTCGGAGCCCGGGGTGGCGCGGGTGTCGACGTACGAGACGATCGAGTACAGGTCGGGCGAGGTGGGGCGGAAGTCCGCGCCGAGCAGGCGCAGGACGCGCGCCAGCGGCATCCGGGAGAGCTGCCGGTTGCGGCGCAGCGTGGCGCGGGCCAGGTCCAGGGCACTGTCGAAGTCGGTGGCCGCGGACACCGGGATCTCCACCGGGGCGCCACCGACGTACCAGCCGACGGAGTCCTGCCAGCGGGAGGCCGCGCGGGTGTGGAACGGCACGACCGTGCGGTACACGTCGAGGCCGCTGATCTCGTGGGCGGCGAGCGCGGTGGCCGCCAGGATGCCGACCAGGCTGCCGCCGTACGGCCGGCAGTACGCCTCGAAGCCCGCCGCGTGCTCCGCGTCGACCAGCGGCTCCCGCAGCAGCTTCTGCCGGGGCAGCGGGCCGTCCGGGTCGAGTCCGAGGTCGACGGGGAAGTTCGGCAGCCGGCCGTCGCAGCGGGCGATGAACTCCCGCCAGCGGTCCACGATCTCGTGGCCGTCGTCGATGAGGTCCGCGTCGGAGCGCTCGGCCGCGCAGAAGTCGATGTAGCTGGCGGCCGGGGTCTCGTCGGCCGGGCGGCCGGTCAGACCCGCGGTGTACAGCTCGTGGATCTCGGCGGCGATGCGGTGCAGCGAGTAGGCGTCGACGTTGCTGTGGTCGAACGCCATGTAGACGCTGGCGCCGTCGTCCCGGACGACCGCCGCGAAGAGGAAGTTCGGCCAGGTCAGCGCGTCCGCCGCGACGTCGAAACGATCCCGCAGACAGCGGGTGAGGGCGTTCGGGTCGGCGAAGTGGCCCACGTCCCGGCGGTCCAGCGCGACCGCCTCCGGTGCGAGCGTGAACCGCCGGACCTCGTCCCCGGCCCAGCGGAAGCCGCTGCGCAGCGTCTCGTGGCGCAGGGTCCAGGTGCGCAGCGCCACCTCCAGCACATCGAGGTCCACCCGCCCCGGCAGGTCGAACGCCGTGCCCAGCCAGGTCGGCACGAACAGGCCGTCGCGGCGGATGGAGAGGGAGGTGCGCAGATGGGACTCCTGCACATACGCGGGCGGGCGCTCGTCGTCCGGCAGCGCACTCGCCGCCGCCACGGCCGCCGGGTGCAGCGCCCATTCCACGAGCCGTCCGGGACGGATCTCGCAGTGCTGGAGGTCGGTCACGCGCATCAGATGCCTCCGCTGGTTCGACGCATGAGAAAACCAACGAGCGAGGACGCGTGAGGCAACGCGGACGGCTCTGGGCTCGGGATATAAACGACCGGTGATCCAGCATGTCGTTCCCGCCGCGGACTGGGCCGCCGACCCCGGACGCCCGTACGCGCCCGCCTCCCTCGCCGAGGACGGCTTCGTCCACTGCTCCCCCGACGAGCGGGTCACCCTGGCCGTCGTGAACGCCTACTACCGCGACGCGCCCCGCCCCCTGCTGGTCCTGTCCCTCGACGAGACCCGCCTGTCCGCGCCCTGCGTCCGGGAGGAGGCGGCGCCCACCCCGCCGCCGGGCGTGCCCGAGGGCACCCGGTTCCCGCACGTGTACGGGCCGCTCGACCGGGACGCGGTGGTGCGGGTGCGCGAGGTCGTGTGGGACGCGCAGGGGCGCGCGACGGGGCTGCGGGACGCCGGCTGACGCCCCCGCGGGGTGGCGCTCAGGCGAAGGCGTCGAGCGCCGCGTCCGCCGCCGACAGCACCCCCTTCACCCGGTCCGGACGCAGCGCCTCCGGTACGCCGGACAGCTCCGTGCCGTGCAGCAGCCGGACCCGGGCGTCGCGGATGCCGCAGAACTCCGAGATGCCGACGCGCAGTTGCCGGTCCAGCGCGACGTCCAGCCCGGACGCCGCGTACTGCTCCGGGGAGCCGCCCGCCAGGCCCAGCCACAGCATGCGCTTGGCGGCGAGGCGGGGAGTGCTGCGGCCGTAGGCGAAGCCGTAGTTCCAGACGCGGTCGATCCAGCCCTTGAGGACGGCGGGCGGGGCGAACCACCAGACGGGGAAGACGGCGACGATGGCGTCGGCCGCCTCGATGCGGCGCATGTGACGGCGTACCTCCGCCGAGTACTCCTTGTCGCGATCCTCCCAGTCGGGTTCGTCGGCGGGGGTGAGCCGGGGGTCGAAGTCCTCGGCGTACAGGTCGAGCCAGTCGACCTCCCCGCCCGCCGCCTCCAGACGGTGTCGCACGCGGTGGGCGACCTCGTGGGTGAGGGAATCGCGGCGGGGATGAGCGACGAGGAGCAGGGTGAGGGTCATGACAGGCCTCCTCGGGCCGGGTCCTCTCGGGGGCGGGTCAGAGGCCGAGGCCGGAGCCGCCGCTGGCGTCGATGTTCTGGCCGGTCACCCAGCGGGCGTCGTCGGAGGCGAGGAACGCCACGACGTCGGCCACGTCGGCGGGCTGTCCGACCCGGCCGAACACCGAGTACTTCGCCGCGCCCGCCTTCAGTTCGGGGTCCGCCATCCACGGGTGGATGTCCGTCTCGATGGTGCCCGGGGAGACGGCGTTGACGGTGATTCCGCGCGCGCCGAGCGTCTGCGCCAGGGTCAGGCTCAGCACCTCCAGCGCGCCCTTGGCCGCCGCGTACGCCACCATCTGCGGGAAGGCCACCTTGGTCACCCCGGACGAGATGTTGACGATCCGGCCGCCGTCCCGCAGCCGCCGAAGTCCCTGCTGGACGATGAAGAACGGGGCCTTGGCGTTCACCGCGAACACCCGGTCGTAGTCCTCCTCGCTCACCTCGTCGATGAGCCCCGGCCCCGCGATCCCGGCGTTGTTGACGATGATGTCCACGCCGTCGGCGTGCCGGTCGAACGCCTCCCACAGGGCCCGCGCGTCGCCCGGCTCGCCCAGCGGCGCCCGGAACGCGAACGCCTTGCCGCCCGCCGCCTCCACGGTGGCCACGGTCTCCCGGGCGGCCGTCTCGTCCCCGCGGTACGTCAGCCCCACGAGGGCGCCCTCGCGGGCGAGCCGCTCCGCGATCGCGCGGCCGATGCCGCGGCTGCCTCCGGTGACCAGTGCCGTCTTGCCCGTCAGTCCGTTCATGACCGTCCCTTTCCGGGGTTGCTCCTGCTGACGGGGATCACCTTGCGGGCCGCTGCCTCGGATGGGGTTCGGGTGCTGTTGCGGTGCTGTTCGGACGGCACAACCGCCAGGCTTGGAAAGAATGTTCGGGTTACGGTGGCGCCATGCGATTCGGGGTGCTGGGGCCGCTGGAGGTGCGGACGGAGGACGGCACGGCGGTGGCCGTCCCCGAGCGGAAGGTCCGTACGCTGCTGGCCGCGCTGCTCGTCGACCCCGGGCGGCCCGTCGCCGCGCACCGGCTGATCGACGACCTGTGGCCGGAGGAGCCGCCCACCCGGCCGGACCGTGCCCTTCAGGCCAAGGTGTCGCAACTGCGCCGGGTGCTGGAGGACGCCGAACCGGGCGGCCGGGACCTGGTCGCCGGCCGCGCGCCCGGCTATGCCCTGGCCGTCGCCGGCGATCAGGTGGACACCGGGCGGTTCACGGCCCTCACCGCCCGGGCCCGCGGCACCGACGACCCCCGCCGCCGGGCCGTCCTGCTCACCGAGGCACTGGGCCTCTGGCGCGGCCCCGCCTTCGCCGGCTTCGACACCCACCCCTTCGCCCGGGCCGCCACCGACCGCTGGGAGGAGGAACGCCTGACCGCCCAGGAGGACCACGCCGAAGCCCGCCTGTCCCTGGCCGAACACCGGGCGGTCCTGCCCGAGTTGTCGGACCTCGTGGCCCGTCACCCCCTGCGGGAACGACTGCGCGCCCTCCACATGCGCGCCCTGTACGCCGCCGGCCGCCAGAGCGAGGCCCTGGCCGCCTACGAGACCCTGCGCACCCGCCTCGCCGACGACCTGGGCCTCGACCCGGGCCCCGAACTCAGGTCCCTGCACCGGCTGATCCTCACCCACGACCCGTCTCTGACCCCCGCGCCGCCGACTGTCCTGACGGCCCCCACACCCGACCCCGAGCCGCCTCTCCGGACCCCTGCCTCGCCCGGCTCCGAGCCTGTGGGCTCCGCGCCGCCTGTGGGCTCCGCGCCGCCCGTGGCCGCGGCCTCCGCGCCGCCCGTGGCCGCGGGCGGCGCTCCCTTCCCTCCCTCCACCGCCTCCGCGACAGCGGTGGCCGCGGCCGGTGTCGGGTCCGCGGGGCCGGTTGTGCCGGCGCCCGCGTCCGGCGCGCCGTCCGGTGCCGCCGACCCGGGGTCGCGTGTGGCCCCCGTACCGGCCGTGGGCGTGGGTGCCGGCCCGGCCGGGCGCCCGGCGGCCGGTGTCGCCGCCCCCTCGGCCGCTCCTGCCCCCACCCCGCCCGTGCCCGTGGGTGCCGGGCTGCCCGTGCCGCTCACCCCGCTCGTGGGGCGGGACGACGCCGTACGCCAGGTGGGTGAACTGGTGCGGTCGAGGCGGCTGGTGACGCTGACCGGGCCGGGTGGGGTCGGGAAGACACGGCTCGCCATGGAGACCGCGCACCGGGTGGGTGAGGACTTTCCCGACGGGGTGTGGCTGGTGGAGCTCGCTGGTGCGCGGGGGCGGGCGGGGCAGCTCGCCGAGGTGGTGCTCGGGGCGCTCGGGATCCGGGAGGACGGGGCGTGGGGGGAGATGCCGGCGGCGGAGCGGCTCGGCCCGGCGCAGCGGCTGGCCGTCGCGCTGCGCCGGCGCCGGACGCTGCTGGTCCTCGACAACTGCGAGCACGTCGTCGACGAGGTCGCCGACCTCGTCGAGCTGCTGCTGCGGTCCTGCCCCGAGCTGCATGTGCTCACCACCGGACAGGAGGCCCTCGCGCTGGCCGGGGAGACCCTGTGGGCGGTGCCCACGCTGCCGCCCGACGACGCCGTCGCCCTGTTCACGGCCCGCGCCCGTGCCGCCACCCCCGGCCTGGTCCTCGACGCTCGGGACATGGCCGCCGTACGGGCCGTGTGCCGCCGCCTCGACGGCATTCCGCTCGCCCTCGAACTCGCCGCGACGCGCGTCCGCGCGCTCGGCGTGCACCGCCTCCTCGACCGGCTCGACGACCGGTTCCGGCTGCTCGACACCGGGCTGCGCGGCGTCCCCGCCCGCCAGCAGACCCTGCGCGCCGTCATCGACTGGAGCTGGGACCTGCTCGACGACACCGAGCGCGGCGTGCTGCGCCGGCTCGCCGTGCACGCCGACGGCTGTACCGCCGAGGCCGCGCGGGAGGTGTGCGCCGGCAGCGGACCCACCGAGGTGTCCGGGGACGACGTCCTCGACGTCCTGGCCCGCCTGGTGGACCGCTCCCTCGTCACCGCCGAGCCCGGACCGCGCTACCGGCTCCTGGAGTCCGTCGCCGCGTACTGCACCGACCGGATGCGGGAGGCCGGTGAGCTGGCGGCCGTACGGGACCGGCACCTCGCCCACTACACCGCCGTCGCCGAACAGGCCGCCCCGCGGCTGCGCGGCCACGGCCAGCAGGACTGGCTGCGGCGGCTGGACACGGAGGCGGCGAATCTGCGGGCCGCCCTGGACACCGCCGTCGACGGCGGGCGGGCCACCGCCGCACTGCGCCTGGCCGACGCGCTGGCCTGGTACTGGGTGCTGCGCGGGCGCCTCGCCGAGGCCCGCCGATCGCTGGCCGCGGCGCTCGCCGTGCCCGGTGAGGCGGACCCGCGGCTGCGCGCGCGGGTGGAGGTGTGGCACGCGGGGGTCACCCTGCTCACGGGAGACGGCGACGGCCGCGCCGAGGCCGTACGCCGCTCTCTCGCCGACGGCGCCGACCCGGCCGGCCCGTGGTTCCTCGGCCACGTCCTGTGCGCCACCGGCGCCGTCACCGAGGCGGAGGAGGCGACGGCCGCCGCCCTCGCCGGGTTCCGGGCGCGCGACGACCGCTGGGGCGAGGCCGCCGCCCTCGCCGACCGCGCGGTGCAGCGACTGATCCGCGGCGACCTCGCGGGCGCCGAGTCCGACGGTGCCCGCAGCGCCGAGCTGTTCACCGCGTTCGGCGACGACGCCGCCCGCCTGTGGACGGTGTACCCGCTGTCCGAACTCGCCGAGATCCACGGTGACTACGACCGTGCCGCCCGCCTGCGCACCGAGGGCCTGCACACCGCTCGCCGGCTCGGCCTGGCCACGCTCGCCGCCGACCTCCTCGCGGGCCTCGGCCGCGGCGCCCTCCTCACCGGCGATCCGGCCACCGCCCGCGCCCACCACGAGGACGCCCGCCGTACGGCGCTGGAGCACGGCTTCCGCGCCGGTGCCGTCAACGCCGAACTCGGCCTCGGACTCTGCGCCCGCCGGGAGGGCGCGCTGGACGAGGCGGAGCGGTGGCTGCGCGGCGTCCTCGACTGGCACCGCCACGTCGGCCTGCACGGCGCCAACGCGCTGGTCCTCGCCGAACTGGGTTTCGTCGCCGAACTGCGCGGCGACGCCGCCACCGCCCTCTCCTTGCAGGAGGAGGGCTACGCGATGGCCGCCACCACCCGTGACCCGCGCGCCCTGGCTCTCGCCCTGGAGGGCTTGGCCGGCGCCCACACCCTGGCCGGCCGCCCCGCCCACGGCGCCCTCCTGCTCGGCGCGGCCGCCGCCGCCCGCGCGTCCACGGGCGCGCCGCTGCCGCCCGCCGAACGGGCGGACGTGGACAGGATCACGCGGGCCGCCCGAGGAGCCCTGGGCGAGCCGGAGTTCGCGGCGGCGTACGAGCGCGGCCGGGCGCTGTCGCCCCAGGAGGCCCATCGGGCGACCTGACCGCCGTCTCGCGCCGGCCGCCGTCCAGCGGGGGCCGTCGTCCAGCGCGGGGCGCCGTCCAGCGGGGGCCGCCGTCCCGGTGCGGAGCGCCGTCCCTCACCCCGTCCTCCCGGGTTTCGTGTGGAGCATCTCGCGGGCTTCGTCCGCGGCGCGGGTGATGCTCTCGGAGATGAACTCGAGGAAGCGGGCGACGTTCTCCAGCCGGGTCGCGGCCGGGGTGCCGGAGCCGAGGACGCCGACGCCCTGCCGCGCGGTCTCGGCTATCTGGGCGGTGCCCCGCGCGCTGGCGATCATCGACTGGTACATGACGTCGTCGTCGACGACATAGCGGTCCCTGCGGCGTTCGTCGCGTTCGCGGCGGACGAGGCCCTGACTGTCGAGGAACGCGACCGCCTTGGACACGGACGCCGGGCTGACCTGGAGACGCTCGACGAGTTCGGCCGCGGTGAGGCTGCCGGTGTCGGTGGTGCACAGGCAGGCCATCACGCGGGCCATCATCTTGGGCGTGCCCTGCGCCATGAAGACGGTGGTCAGCGTCTCCTCGAACTCGCGCACGGCCTCCGCGTCGCGCCCGTAGGCCTGCGGCGCCGCCTCCGGGCCCCGGGGCGCGGCCGTCTGCCGGCGGCGCTGGGCGCGGCGTTCGGCGGTGCGGTGGGCCAGGTCCGCGCGGTAGGCGGTGGGGCCGCCGTTGCGCATCACCTCGCGCGTGATGGTGGAGGTGGGGCGGTCGAGACGTCGGGCGATCTCGGCGTAGGCGAGGCCGTCGGCCAGTCCCAGCGCGATCTGCTGGCGTTCCTGCTGGGTGAGTCTGCCTCCCGGCATCACGGTCTCCTTCTCACTCGCCCGTACGTGCGGTCCCCAGGGTAGCGTTCACGCGACGTCATTGCAACGCGCGTAGGGATGCCCTGTTGCGTTAGATCCTGACCCATTGCAACGATTTAGCGGCCCTAAGCTGCAGTGACATGTATTCTGTGCAACGAACTCGTTGCCAGATTCTCGAACGCAACGTAGCGTTTCCAATATCAGAAACAGCGACGACAACAACGACCCGAGGAGCACACCATGCAGAAGTTCGACACCCCCGCCCCCGTCTCGGCCGTCCTCGACATCCCCGCCGGCCGCGTCCGCTTCATCGCCGCCGACCGGTCCGACACCCGGGTCGAGATCCTCCCGGCGGACGCCTCGAAGGGCCGCGACGTGAAGGCGGCGGAGCAGACGACGGTCGCCTACGACGAGGGCGTCCTGCGCATCGAGGCCCCGGCCGCGAAGAACCAGCTCTTCGGCCCCTCCGGGTCGGTCGAGGTGACGGTCCGGCTGCCCACCGGCTCCCGCGTCGAGGCGAAGGCCGCCGCCGCCGAGTTCCGGGGCGTCGGACGGCTCGGCGACGTGGTCTTCGACGCGGCGCAGGGACCGGTCAAGCTCGACGAGGCCGCGAGCGCCCGCCTCACCGTCCTCGACGGCGACGTCGCGGTCGGCCGCCTGGGCGGCTCCGCGGAGATCAGCACCCAGAAGGGCGACATCCGGATCGCCGAGGCGATCGGCGGCACGGTGGTGCTCTCCACCCGGATGGGCGACGTGTCGGTCGACGCCGCTCGCGCGGTCTCCGCCTCCCTGGACGCCGGCACCGGCTACGGCCGTATCCACAACGCGCTGCGGAACGCCGAGGGCGGCGCCGCCGGCCTGGCCATCCGCGCGACCACCTCCCACGGCGACATCACCGCCCGCAGCCTCTGAGCCCGCGAACCGGAGAACCGCAGACCCCGCAGAAGGAGCACTCCTCATGACCGACCTGGCCATCGCGGCGAACGGGCTGCGCAAGTCCTACGGCGACAAGACCGTCCTCGACGGCGTCGACCTGGCCGTACCGGAAGGCACGATCTTCTCCCTGCTCGGCCCGAACGGCGCGGGGAAGACCACCGCCGTGAAGATCCTCTCGACGCTCGTCTCCCCGGACGCGGGCTCCGGCGCCATCAGGGTCGGCGGTCACGACCTGACCGCCGCTCCGCAGGCGGTGCGCGCGGCGATCGGTGTGACCGGCCAGTTCTCCGCGGTCGACGGCCTGATCACCGGTGAGGAGAACATGCTCCTGATGGCGGACCTGCACCACCTCTCGCGCCGCGAGGGGCGGCGGGTGGCCGCCGAGCTGCTGGAGCGGTTCGATCTGGTCGAGGCGGCGAAGAAGCCGGCGTCCACCTACTCCGGCGGTATGAAGCG